>NZ_CP087184.1:649393-1298786 GCF_024749045.1 Pseudomonas sp. B21-028 | reverse complement strand
CCTGATGGAGTTGCGCGAACGCCTGTACGACGAAGTGCGCGAGTACACCGATGACAAGCATCTAGCCCTGGTGCCTCCGGGCATGGCGCTGGAGCACAGCGAAACCCTGGAATTCAAGCTGGTCCTCGAACACGGCCAGGACCGCGCCAACCTGCTGGCGATGACGCCCCACGGCTGGCGCGCCAGTGCCGAGCGCCGCGCCAGCGTGATCGAGCAGGCTGAGCCGTTCGAAGTCACGGTGTCGATGCGCTACGATTATTTCGTTCTTCAATAACCGATCAAATCCGCGAATGGATTTTTCAAGACCGCAGTGAGGATATCCATGCGCCAACCCGATATCGAGATTTACCTCAAAGACGCCGACGTCGACCACAAGGCCGTCGCCGCCTGGCTGACCCAGGCGCTGGGCCCGTGCAGCGAATGGACCCAGAAAGGCCAGACCTACAAGTGCAAGGCCGGCGACATCCCGGTGACCTGGCTGCCCAAGGCCGTGGGGAAATGGAACAGCCTGTACCTGGAAAGCGATCGGACCCCATGGGATGACGACATCGCCTGCGCCCGCGCCGCGTTCGCCGCGTTGAATGTCGAAGTGCGCTGCGCGCCCGGCTCGTGGGTGGAAGAGGAAGGTGAGGAATCGGCCGACCGCTGGATTCGCATCAGTGCCGATGGGGAAGAAGAGATTACCTGGAGGACGGCCTGATTGGGGTTCAGGCCCTCAACAGATCCAAATGTGGGAGCGAGCCTGCTCGCGATAGCGGTATGTCAGTCGATTTGTATTGCCTGATATACCGCTATCGCGAGCAGGCTCGCTCCCACAAGGGGTTTGCAGTGGTTTTTGGAAGAGTGGGTTACAACCCCACCACATCCTCAGCCTGCAAGCCCTTCTGCCCTTCCACCACCGCGTATTCGACCTGTTGGCCTTCGGTCAACGAACGGTGGCCTTCGCCGCGGATCGCGCGGTAATGCACGAACACATCCGCCCCGCCTTCGCGCTGGATGAAGCCGTATCCCTTGGCGTCATTGAACCACTTCACATTGCCGGTCTCGCGTGCAGCCATGATGCTCACTCCCATTTCTTATTGTTAAGTCGGCTTCTGTTTGCCAAGCCGTACGAACCTTCGCCACCGTCTGGCCGTCCACGGGGAGGCCTGGGCAGTAACCCGCCGAGTATATGACACCGGGAAAAACTCTCAACTGACTTTACTTCGGTGCTTTTTTGCCGATTTTCGACGAATCCGGCACACTAGCGACCGTTTATCTTATCCACTCATGCAGAAGCCGTATGACCCGCTCCCCGTTCCGCCGTCTTGTGTTTGGCACCCTGCGCCGGCTGTTGTACCTCTGGGTTCGCTCAGAGACGATCAACCAGTCGTCCTTTACCCTCAACCTCGACCGCAGTCGTCCGGTGTTCTACGTCCTGCAAGATCCTTCGCTCACTGACCTGGCGGTACTCGACACCGAGTGCACCAAAGCCGGCCTGCCCCGCCCGGTATTGCCGGTGTCGGTGGGCAACCTGCTGGAACCGGCGGCGTTCTTCTACCTGACGCCGGCGCCGGATTGGCTCGGGCGCCAGGACAAGCGCGGCGCGCCACCGACCCTGACGCGACTGGTCAACGTATTGACCCACGACGCCGCCGAAGACGCGCAGATCATTCCGGTCAGTGTGTTCTGGGGCCAGTCGCCCGACAGCGAGTCCAGCCCGTGGAAACTGCTGTTCGCCGACAGCTGGGCCGTCACCGGACGCCTGCGTCGCCTGTTGAGCATCATGATCCTGGGACGCAAGACCCGCGTGCAGTTTTCCGCGCCTATCCACTTGCAGGAACTGATCGAGCACGACAAAGGCCACGAACGCACCGTGCGCATGGCTCAGCGGATCCTGCGGGTGCATTTCCGCAACCTGAAGGCGGCGGTCATCGGCCCCGACCTTTCTCATCGACGCAACCTGGTCAAGGGCCTGGTGAACCAGCCCTTGGTCAAGCAAGCGATTGCCGACGAGGCCGAGCGGGAAAAAATCTCGGCGGAAAAAGCCAAGGCCCTGGCCCTGCGCTACGGCAACGAAATCGCCTCGGATTACACCTACACCGCCATTCGCTTCCTGGAAGTGGTGCTGAGCTGGTTCTGGAACAAGATCTACGATGGCATCAAGGTCAACAATATCGAAGGCGTGCAGGACATCGCCCCGGGCCATGAAGTCATTTATGTGCCGTGCCACCGCAGCCACATCGACTACCTGCTGCTGTCGTACCTGCTGTTTCGCAATGGCCTGACCCCGCCGCATATCGCCGCCGGCATCAACCTCAACATGCCGGTGATCGGCAGCCTGCTGCGCCGTGGCGGGGCGTTCTTCATGCGCCGCACCTTCAAGGGCAACCCGCTCTACACCGCGGTGTTCAATGAGTACCTGCACACATTGTTCACCAAGGGCTTTCCGGTGGAGTACTTCGTCGAGGGCGGTCGTTCGCGCACCGGACGCATGCTGCAACCCAAGACCGGCATGCTCGCCATCACCCTGCGCAGCTTCCTGCGTTCATCGCGCACGCCCATCGTGTTCGTACCGGTGTACATCGGCTATGAGCGGGTGCTGGAAGGCCGTACCTACCTGGGTGAATTGCGCGGGGCCAGCAAGAAGAAGGAATCGATCTTCGACATCTTCAAGGTCATTGGTGCCCTCAAGCAACGCTTCGGCCAGGTGGCGGTGAACTTCGGCGAACCGATCAAACTGGCCGAGTTCCTTGATGGCGAACAGCCGGATTGGCGCCAGCAGGAGCTGGGGCCGCAGTTCAAGCCGGCCTGGCTCAACGCGACCACCCATCGCCTGGGTGAGCGCGTGGCCCGGAACCTGAACGAAGCCGCCGCCATCAACCCGGTCAATCTCGTGGCCCTGGCGCTGCTGTCCACCAGCCGCCTGGCACTCGACGATCAGGCCATGGCCCGGGTGCTGGACCTGTACCTGGCGTTGCTGCGCAAGGTACCGTATTCGCCCCACACCACATTGCCCGAGGGGGACGGCCGGGCGTTGATCGAACATGTGAAAGGCATGGACCTGCTGTCGGAACAGAACGATGCCCTGGGCAAGATCCTGTACCTGGATGAGCAGAATGCGGTGCTGATGACCTACTACCGCAACAACGTGCTGCACATCTTCGCCCTGCCGGCGTTGCTGGCGAGCTTCTTCCAGAGCGCTTCGCGCATGAGCCGCGAGCAGATCCTGCGCTACACCCACGCCTTGTACCCGTACCTGCAATCGGAGTTGTTCATTCGCTGGTCGCTGGAACAACTGGACGAGGTGATCGACCAGTGGCTCGAAGCATTCGTCGAACAGGGCCTGCTGCGTTTCGAAAATGACTTGTACCTGCGTCCGGCCCCGAGTTCGCGGCACTTCGTGCTGCTGACCCTGCTGTCCAAGAGCATCGCCCAGGCCCTGCAACGCTTTTACATGACTGTCTCGCTGCTGCTCAACAGTGGCCAGAACAGCATCAGCGCCGAAGAGCTGGAAGACCTCTGCACCGTCATGGCCCAGCGCCTGTCGATCCTGCATGGCCTGAACGCACCGGAATTCTTCGACAAGACCCTGTTCCGCCATTTCATCCAGACGATGCTGGACCTCGACGTTCTGCGCAGGGACGAAGCAGGCAAGCTAAGCTATCACGAGCTGCTGGGCGAACTGGCCGAAGGCGCCGCCAAACGGGTGCTGCCGGCGGAGATTCGTTTGTCGATCCGCCAGGTGGCGTTGCATCGCAGTGAAGATGCGGCGGATCAGGTTGCTCCGGTGACCCAGGACTGATTCCCACCGGCGCCAGGCTGTTTCCTGGCGCCTTTAGACAAGGAATTGCGCCATGAAAAAAATGATCCTGCTGGCCGTTGCCGCACTGCTCGGCGCCTGCTCCAGCGCGCCGCTGGCGAGCAAGCACCACCTCGACGGTGAAGTGTTCTATCTGCAACGCATCGCCCTGCCACCCACCGCGACCCTGAGCGTGAGCCTGCAAGACGTGTCCCTGGCCGATGCTCCGGCGGTGGTGCTCGATCAGCAGAGCGGTCCGGTCAAAGGACAGGTCCCGCTGCCATTCCAGCTCAGTTATGATCCGTCCCAGGTCAAACCCGGCCATCGTTATGCCGTGAGTGCCCGCATCGAAGCAGACGGCCAATTGATGTTCGTCAGCACCGAACAACACACCGTGCAACTCGATGGCAAAGATCCGCAGCCGTTGAAGATCCGCGTCAACCCTGCACGTTGATCCCTTTCAATTCATTTCAAGGACGCTGTCATGCTCCGCTCTACTCTACTGCTCGCCGGCCTGCTGGCCTGTGCCAATGCCATGGCCCTGTCCCTGGGTGATCTGTCGCAAAAAGATGCCACGGGTGGCCTCAAGGATGCCTTGACCCAGGGCGCCCAAGTGGCGGTCAAACAACTGGGCACGCCTGGAGGGTTCAGCAACAACCCCGAAGTGAAGATCGAACTGCCGGGCAAACTCGGCAAAGTCGCCAGCAAGATGAAAGCCTTCGGCATGGGTGATCAGGTCGATCAACTGGAAGCCAGCATGAACCAGGCAGCCGAGACTGCTGTGGTCCAGGCTCAGCCGATTCTGGTCAATGCCGTGAAAAATATGAGCGTGGACGACGCCAAGGGCATCTTGAGCGGTGGCAATGATTCGGCGACGCAGTACCTGAACAAGAGCAGCCGCGAGCAGATCCGCGCCAAGTTCCTGCCCATCGTCAAGCAAGCCACTGACAAGGTCGGCCTGGCCCAGAAATACAATACCTTTGCCGGCCAGGCCGCGACGTTCGGTGTATTGGATGCCAAAAGCGCCAACGTCGAAAACTACGTGACCGAGCAGGCACTGGACGGCTTGTTCGAAATGATCGGCAAGCAGGAAGCCGCGATTCGCCAGAACCCGGCGGCCGCGGCCACCAGCCTGGCGAAGAAGGTGTTTGGCAGCCTCTGAATGCGGTAAACAACTGTGGGGGCAGGGCTTGCCCTAATGCCAGTCAGTTAAGAGCGGCCAGCGCACAGCCCCTGTGGCGAGGGGATTTATCCCCGCTGGGCTGCGAAGCGGCCCTAAATCCTGATATCTCGGTGCATCAGGCAGATTGGGTTGACTGGTCTGGGGCTGCTGCGCAGCCCAGCGGGGATAAATCCCCTCGCCACAAGTGTTATGTACAGCTCTTATTTCCCTTAACTGACTGGCATTAGGGCTTGCCCGCGATGACGGTGGCACAGACAGCATCGATGCAAGCTGATCCACCGCTATCGCGAGCAAGCTCGCTCCCACATGTGCCTCTCAGTCAGGTTTTCTTGACCCTGAACCAAGCCGCATACAACGCCGGGAGGAAGAGCAGCGTCAACGCCGTCGCCACGATCAGCCCGCCCATGATCGCCACCGCCATCGGGCCGAAGAACAGGCTGCGCGACAGGGGAATCATTGCCAGCACTGCCGCCAGTGCGGTGAGCACGATCGGACGGAAGCGTCGCACCGTGGCTTCGATGATCGCCTGCCACGGTGTCAGCCCTGCCTCGATGTCCTGTTCGATCTGGTCCACCAGGATCACCGAGTTGCGCATGATCATCCCCGACAAGGCGATGGTGCCCAGCATGGCGACGAAACCGAACGGCTGGCGGAACACCAGCAGGAACAGCGTGACGCCAATCAGCCCCAGGGGCGCCGTCAGAAACACCATGGCCGTGCGTGAGAAACTGCGCAGTTGCAGCATCAGCAAGGTCAGCACCACCACGATGAACAACGGTACCCCGGCGTTCACCGACTTCTGCCCTCGGGTCGAATCCTCGACCGTGCCACCGACCTCCAACAGGTAACCGTCCGGCAACTCCGCACGAATCGGGCCCAGGGTCGGGAAGATCTGTTGCACCAGGGACGCCGGTTGTTCCTTACCATAAATATCAGCCCGCACCGTCACGCTGGGCAGGCGATTGCGATGCCAGATCACACCCTCTTCAAAGCCGTATTCCAGCGTCGCGATCTGTGACAGCGCGACACTCTGGCCATTCTCGGTAGGCACCGCCAGGCTCGGCAGCAGCGTCAGTTCGGTGCGCTCCTGCACCGTGCCACGCAACAGGATCTCGATCAGTTCGTTGTCCTCCCGGTACTGGCTCACGCTGGAGCCGATAAGGGAGCTTTGCAGGAACTTCGACAGGTCGGCGGTGCTCACGCCCAAGGCCCGGGCGCGCTCCTGGTCGACGTTCAGGTACACGACTTTGCTCGGTTCTTCCCAATCCAGGTGCACGTTCGTCACGTAGGGGTTTTCGCGAACCTTCGTCGCCACTTTCCGCGCCAGGGCACGGACTTCTTCAATGTGCTCGCCGGTCACCCGGAACTGCACCGGATAACCCACGGGCGGGCCATTTTCCAGACGCGTAACCCGGGAGCGCATGGTCGGGAACTGTTCGTTCAGGGTACTGATCAACCAGCTGCGCAGGGGCTCACGGTCTTCGATGGTCTTGGCCAGCACCACGAACTGGGCAAAGCTCGGTGCCGGCAGTTGTTGATCCAGCGGCAGGTAGAAACGCGGCGAACCGGTACCCACATAAGCCACGTAATTGTCGATGCCCGGGTGATCCTTGAGCAACGCCTCAAGACGCTTGACCTGTTCGGCGGTGTTACTCAGGGAGGCGCCTTCCTCCAGCTTCAGATCGACCATCAATTCCAGCCGCCCCGACGCCGGGAAGAACTGCTGCGGGACAAAACGGAACAGCATCACCGAGCCGATGAACAACAGCACGGTCAAGGCGATGACGGTTTTGCGCCGACGCACGCACCACTCCACCAACCGCCGGACCCGCTGGTAGAACGGGGTGCCGTAAGGGTCGTGCTGACCGTGATCGATGCCGTGCTTGGCCGCATGAATTTTCGCCAGGTCCGGCAGGAGCTTTTCCCCCAGGTAGGGCACGAACACCACCGCAGCCACCCAGGACGCCAGCAATGCGAGGGTCACCACCTGGAAAATCGAGCGGGTATATTCGCCGGTGCCCGATTGCGCCGTGGCGATCGGCAGGAAGCCCGCCGCCGTGATCAACGTACCGGTGAGCATCGGGAACGCCGTGCTCGTCCAGGCGTAGCTGGCTGCCTTGATCCGGTCGAAGCCCTGCTCCATCTTGATCGCCATCATCTCCACCGCAATGATCGCGTCGTCCACCAGCAACCCGAGCGCCAGCACCAGCGCGCCCAGGGAGATCTTGTGCAGGCCGATCCCCAGGTAATACATCGCCGCGAAGGTCATCGCCAGCACCAGCGGAATCGCCAGGGCGACCACCATCCCGGTGCGCAGCCCCAGGGAAAAGAAGCTCACCAGCAAGACGATCGTCAGGGCTTCCACCAGCACCTGGACGAACTCACCGACGCCGGTCTTCACCGCCGCCGGCTGGTCCGACACCTTGCGCAACTGCATGCCGGCCGGCAGGTTGTTCTGGATCCGGGCAAACTCGGTTTCCAGCGCCTTGCCCAGGATCAGGATGTCGCCCCCCTCCTTCATCGCCACGGCCAGGCCAATGGCATCTTCGCCCATGAAGCGCATGCGGGGCGCTGGCGGTTCGTTGAAGCCGCGACGCACGTCCGCCACATCGTCGATCCGGAATGTGCGGTCGGCGACCCGGATCGGGAAATTGCGGATCTCTTCTACCGTCTGGAAATTCCCCGACACCCGCAGCTGCAAACGCTCGCTGCCAGTTTCAAAAAAGCCAGCGGTAGAGACTGCGTTCTGCTTTTCCAGAGCCTGCTGGACCGCCGACAAAGGCAGGCCGAGGGTTGCCAGCTTGACGTTCGACAGCTCGATCCAGATTTTCTCGTCCTGCAGACCGAGCAACTCGACCTTGCCCACATCCTTGACCCGTTGCAGCTGGATCTGGACACGATCGGCATAGTCCTTGAGCACTCCGTAGTCGAAACCGTCGCCGGTCAGCGCGTAGATGTTGCCGAAGGTGGTGCCGAACTCATCGTTGAAGAACGGCCCCTGGACACCCTGGGGCAAGGTGTGGCGGATGTCGTTGATCTTCTTGCGGATCTGGTACCACAGCTCGGGGATCTGCGCCGAATGCATGGAGTCTCGGGCCGCGAAAGTCACCTGGGATTCGCCCGGACGGGAAAACGAGACGATTTTCTCGTAGTCGCCGGTCTCCATCAGCTTCTTTTCGATGCGCTCGGTGACCTGGCGCGACACTTCTTCGGCCGTGGCCCCCGGCCAATTAGTGCTGATGACCATGGCCTTGAAAGTGAACGGCGGGTCTTCGCTCTGACCCAGCTTGGTGTAGGAAAGCGCGCCGACTACGGCCAGCAACAGCATCAGGAACAGTACGATCTGGCGGTTACGCAACGCCCATTCGGAAAGATTGAAGCCCATCGGGGATTACTCCTTGGCCGCCAGGTTGACCACGCGGTTGGAGCGATCCACCGGCCGTACCTGCTGGCCGTCGAGGAGCACATGCACGCCGGCTGCCACCACCCAGTCATTGGCACTGAGGCCCTCAAGCACCGGCACAGACTTTTCACCGAAGGCGCCGACCCGTACCGGGACTTTCTTCAAGGTGTTGTTGGCGTTGACCACCCAGACATACGTCGCGCCGTTCTCAGCCGTCAGGGCTGACAGCGGCACCGACAACGGCACCTTGTCGACGGTCTGGATAAACACCCGTGCGCTCTGGCCCAACTCGGCCGGAACGCTGCCCCCGGTGAATGCGACACGGGCGGCGAAGGTACGGGACTTGGGGTCGGCGGCCGGCGAGAGTTCGCGAATATGCCCACTGAAACGCTGGCCCGGCTGGCTCCACAGTTCCACCGAAACCGGTTGGCCGATCTTGAACCGACCAAAACTCTGTTCCGGCAGGCTGATCAGCACTTCACGCTCGCCGTCGGTGGCGAGGGTAAAGACGGTTTGCCCGGCCTGCACCACCTGGCCGACTTCCACCGAGCGCCGGGCGACCACGCCATCCTGGGGCGCCCGCAGTACCGAATAGCTGGCCTGATTACTGGCGACGTCGAACTCCGCCTGGATCTGTTTCAGACGCGCGGCGCCGGAGCGGTAGAGGTTCTCGGCATTGTCGTACTGGGAACGGCTGACCATCTGCCGGTCCAGCAAGGTCTTGTAGCGATCACGCTCGGCACGCACCAGGTTCAGGTTGGCCTCGGCGGCGGCCACCTGGGCCCGGGTCGCTTCCAGTTGCAGGCGCACGTCCTGGGGATCGAGTTCGGCCAGCGGTTGGTTGGCCTTGACCCGCTGCCCCTCTTCGACCAGTCGTCGGCTCACTTTACCGCCAATGCGAAACGCCAGGTCCGGCTCGAAACGGGCTCGCACTTCTCCGGGGTAGCTGTCGGTCGCCTGAGCCGAAGGCTCTGGCTTCACGACCATGGCGGGGCGCACAGCGACCGGCACCGGTTCGTCATGACCACACGCAGACAATAAAAAAGCCAGGCTGACTGGCAGGGCGAGGGGCAAGGCATAGCGGAACATGGCGGCAGACCTTTCGCTAATGGTGCTTGGAATAATTATACTGACGGGTATGGTATTAATAGCAAACTCACCAGTCCAGTATTAAAGCGAAGAATGTCGAACAATCTTTCACCTCCCAACGGCCCTGGCCGTCCGAAAGACCTGGCCAAGCGCCAGGCCATTCTCGACGCCGCCAAACGGCTGTTCATCGAATTGGGTTATGCCAATACCAGCATGGACACCGTCGCCACCGAGGCAGGCGTATCGAAGCTGACCGTCTACAGCCACTTCAACGACAAGGAAACGCTGTTTTCCTCGGCGGTGATTGCCAAGTGCGAAGAGCAGGTGCCGCCCTTGTTCTTCGAGTGGCCGGACGGCGTGCCCATTGAGCATGTGCTGTTGAACATCGCCCGTGGCTTTCACCAGTTGGTCAGCAGCGAAGAATCGGTGAACCTGCATCGGCTGATCATGGCCCTGGGCAGCCAGGACCCCAAGCTTTCGGCGATCTTCTACCAGGCCGGCCCCGAGCGGATGCTCTCGGGCATGGAGCGCTTGCTGGCCAAGGTCAACCAGAGCGGCGCCCTGTGCATCGAAAAACCCCGCCATGCGGCGGAGCACTTCTTCTGCCTGATCAAGGGCGCGGCGAATTTTCGCTTGCTGTATGGCTGCTGCGCGCCGTTGCAGGCGGAAGCGGCCGAGGAGCATGTTCAGGAGGTGGTGGGGTTGTTCATGCGGGCTTATCGGCCTTAGATTTTCGGTGCCCGGGCCGGCCCCATCGCGAGCAGGCTCGCTCCCACAGTGGATTGGCATTGCTCAAAACCCGTGGGAGCAAGGCTTGCCCGCGATGAAGTTCATGCGTTTTGGACTGAAACCGAGGCGCCTTCATCGCGAGCAAGCTTTGCTCCCACAGCTCAGGCCTTGAGCGCTTTCTTCGGGTAAATGTCGTAACGACTGGATTTGCCATCGAGCCCATGGCTCGGCTTCGGCCCTTCGATGCACGGCGCCTTGCGCGGGCGCTTGACCACCACCCGGTGCGTCGCCAGGGCCAGAGCCGCGGCCAGCAGCGCCGGGGCGTCGGGGTCGTCGCCGACCAAGGGCCGGAACAGGCGCATTTCCTTCTTCACCAGGGCGGTTTTCTCACGGTGTGGAAACATCGGGTCCAGGTAGATCACCTGGGGCGGCTCGCCTTCCCAGTTTTGCATCACCTCGATGGAATTGCCCTTGAGCAAGCGCATGCGGGCCACAATGGGCGCCACGTCGAAGTCCTCTGCGCCACGGGCCAGGCCATCCTCCAGTAAGGCACCGATCAGCGGCTGGCGCTCGATCAGGCTCATTTCACAGCCCAGGCTGGCGAGGACGAAGGCATCCTTGCCCAAGCCGGCCGTGGCATCCAGCACACGGGGACGCACGCCCTGGGCGATACCGACGGCCTTGGCGATCATCTGACCGCTACCGCCACCGTATAGCCGGCGATGGGCCGCGCCGCCCTCGACAAAATCCACCCGCACCGGCCCCGGTGCGTCCGGCCCCAGCTGTTGCAGCTGCAGCCCGTGTTCGCCGACCTGCAAGACAAACTCGCCAGCGTCCACCTGCAAGGGCAGGCCAAGGCGCTGGGCCCAGTCCTCGGCCTGAGGCTGGAAGGCCGGGGCCAGGGCCTCGACGTGGATGCGGCAGGCCGCGGGTTGCTCACTCATGGAAAACACGCTCAAAAAATTAAGGATCGGCAAAAACGGCCGATAACAACGGTGAACGGCATTTTGCCAGAGCTGAGCGTCGACCGAGAAAAATGTCAGACATTCATTCCACATCGATAGGCTTTATCTCCCGTCACGGTGATTACAGCCTGCGCAACACCCAGGCCCTGAGCGGCGTCAGTCACCTGTGGCAAGATTTTTTTGCCCGGGCCCTGGCCGATCAGCTAGGTGAAAACGCACCCGCGCCTGGCAGCTACCAGCCCGTCGCCCTCGATGAAGCCGTTGAACCAACCCTCGGCGCCGAACTGTTGGACCACATCGTCAGCCAGCGCACTTGCGACGTGACAGAAACCCAGGTCAAACCGCCTGAGCCGCTGTTCCTGCCTATCGCCGAATTCGAACTGGACCTGCTGGACAAGCCGTTTCCACCCTTCCCGCCAGAAGAAATCAGCGCCCAGCAAAAACAGCAGAACTTCGAGAGCAACTGGGTTCGCCCGATCGTCCTCGCTGCCGGCCAACCATTGCCGGAACCCGGCCCGGCGCCGCAGCCACGCCCATTGCACCTGCCGATTGCCGAGCTCGAACTCGACCTGCTGGACAAGCCCTTCCCGCCGTTCCCGGAAGAAGAACTCGTCGCCCAGCAGAAAGCCCTGGATTTCGACACCCGCTGGGCACGCCCGATCGTATTGCAGAACCTGCGCATCGCCGCCTGATCACCTACAGATCCACCAAGGCCCCACATCCAGGTGGAAATGGTTTCGGTGGGCTGCGTTGTAGTCCGGGCTCAAGACCACACTGAACATGTCACAGGCACCGTCGCGCACCTGATGCAGGAAACGCGCGTCGGCGCTGTCCTTCGGCCAGTCCCGGAGGACGCTGACCGTGCGGCCATCGGCCAGGCGAAACCCGGCGATGTCCAGCGCACTGGCCGTCGCATGCTGGCTACGCGCCCCGTTATCACGGCCGTACATGTTGCGACAGGCGAAGCTGCCGAGGTGATCGACTCGCGTCACTTTCTGCCCATAGGCGGCCTGTGCAGCCGGTTGCAGCGCATGACGCTCGAACAGGGCGAATGCCACCGCCAGGGAGCAACTGGCGAGGAAACTGCTGCTCAACGCCACCTCGCCGCCCTGCACCCGCAGCACATTGGTCAACGGGCAACTGGCGGCGGGATTGCTGTCGGCCTGGTGGGCGACCCGCAGCCCCAAGGTAGCCAGGGCCTGCTCACACAGTTGCGGGTCATTGCGCAGGGCCATGAGTTTATAGCGGGTCAGCAGGTTCGGTGGCGCACGGACGTCCAGGGGCGTCCAGGGATTCCATTCCGGCGGCACCGGCAACCAGCCCCGCCACACCCCCAGCCCCGCGACGCCAACGAGCACTACTAACAACGCCAGGCCTTTGGCAATCCTCACGGCAACGCCTCGGGCATCAACCCTTGAACAGCTGGTTGGCCTGCTTGAACGGCATCGAGCGACGGGTAAAGGTGAACGTGCCCTGCTCGCGGATTTCCCCAGCGGCGCGCATGAACTCGCCGTATGCCGCCAGGGCCAGGGCCGAGCCGACGCTGATGCGCTTGGCACCCAGCTCGCTCAACTGCGCAAGTGTCAGGTCCAGCGCCCCGGACATCAGCACGTTCACCGGTTTTGGCGCCACGGCTTGTACCACCGCGAGCACTTGTTCGGCGGTACTCAACCCAGGGGCATAGAGCACGTCTGCACCGGCGTCGGCGAACGCTTTCAGGCGACGGATCGTGTCATCCAGGTCGGGATTGCCGTGCAGGAAGTTCTCCGCCCGGGCGGTCAGCAGGAACGGGTAAGGCAGGCTGCGTACCGCTTCGGCCGCGGCCTTGACCCGTGCCACGGCATGTTCGAAGCAATAGATCGGGCTGTCTTCACGTCCCGTGGCATCTTCGATGGACCCGCCGACCGCACCGGCTTCTGCCGCGCGCAGCAAGTTGCGGGCGCAATCTTCGGGCGCGTCGGCGAAACCGTTCTCGAAATCGACTGCCACCGGCAGGTCAGTGGCGGCCACGATCGCCCGGACATTAGCCAGGGTGTCTTCCAGCCCCAGTGCGCCATCCGGGCGCCCCAGGGAAAAAGCGTGGCCGGCGCTGGTGGTGGCCAAGGCCTCGAACCCCAGGCTGGCCAGCATCTTCGCGGAACCGGCGTCCCACGGGTTGGGAATGACAAAAGCCCCTCCGCGTTCGTGCAAGGCTTTGAACGCCTGGGCCCGACGGGTTTGCGCATCCATGTAGGTCACTCCTGAGCAGAGAAGGATTCAGCCTCAGAGCAAACCCAGTTGCTCGGCGGCGGGTTCTCTATATAACTCAGGCAGGGCCGGCAAGCCAGGCAATCGCTGCATCAACCGGTGATGAAAACGCAGCGCCAGCTTCGCCGCCAGCAGGTTGTCGGCAGTGTGCAGGAAGATGTAGGGCGTGCGCCCTTCTTCGATCCAACCGGCGATTTTTTCCACCCAGGGCGTCAGGAATGGCTCGTTGGCTTCCAGCACCGGATGACCGATGAAGCGCACCTGCGGATATTGGGTGAAGGCCGCCGGCCGGGGTGGTACCCGCGGCTTCTTCGATTGTGCATGGAGCACGGCAGGATCGCCGGAGGTGCAACTGAACAGGGCCCGGGGATCGAGGCAGATACGCTCGACGCCACGATCGAGCAGCAGGCGATTGAGCCGCCGTTCGGCATCGCCTTTGGCAAAGAACTCATCGTGACGAACCTCCACCGCCAGCGGGCGCTGCAAGGCGTCGATGAACCCCGCCAGTTCCGCCAATCGATTCGGCGTAAACGCCTTGGACAGCTGCAACCAGAGCGGCGAAACCCGTTCGCCCAAAGGGCTGAGCAGCTGCAGGAAGGTGTCGACGGCCGTCTGGTGCTCGCGCAGATCGCCGTTGTGGCTGATCTCGCCGGGAAACTTGGCGGTGAAGCGAAAGTGCTCGGGCATGGTCTCGGCCCAACGCTGCACGATGGCCGCGGACGGGCTCGCGTAGAAGGTCGTGTTGCCTTCCACGGCGTTGAACACTTGGGAGTACAAATTCAGGAAATCGGAGCTTCTGGCGTCCTGGGGATAGAGATAATCGCGCCAGGCGTTTTCGCTCCAGGAGGGGCAGCCGAGGTAATAAGGCAACGCCATCAGATGTAGAGGTCGAGCCCCAGCACTTCCATATCCCAATCGACGAAGCCGGCGGTGCTCAGGTAACTGGCCAGGGCCGTGGCGACACTGCGGCTCATGGAGCGATGGTAGAGCATGTCTTGCTGGCGGGCGGGGAGATTGCTCAAGCGCTGTGCGGACGCTTTGGCGGCGCGGGCGGCCAATTGCTCTTCAGACGGAAACTCCAATTCGCCATCGACGTCATCGAAGGATTCCTGATCAGCGACCTTGCCCGTCCTGGGCCGGCGCTTGATGGGGTAAGACTGCGGTGAATATCCGTCTATACGCATAACAGAATGCTCAGTATCAATGATGGCAATTTAGCGGCACTTTCCCAGCCGCGCAAATGCGCAAGTGATAACTAGAACACATAAAGTCGAAAAGGTTTAAAAACCGGGCAAAAAAATGACGACTGGCAATATTGCATGTGACTTTGGGGCTGTTGAATGATTGTGGCGAGGGGATTCATCCCCGCTGGGCGCGTAGCGCCCCCGGCATGAATTGTGTCGACCATCCATCTGGCGAGCGCTACGCACTCGAGCGGGGGTAAATCCCCTCGCCACAACTTTGCCCGCAGTTATCGTTCAGACTTGGGCGTGGCGACCTTGTCCCGCAGGTACACCGGCTGGGCGTCGTCGGCCGGGATGGCTTCGCCGCGCTCCCAGGCGAAACGGGCCAGGGTCAACAGGTCTTCGGCGTGGGGCAGCAGGCCGGCGTCCTGGCCGCTGAGATTGACGGCGATGCGCTCGCCATAGCCCCAACCGGTACCGGCGCCAAACCACTCACCCGTCGCATCGGTCGGCAAAGCCGCTACCTCGGGCGGCAGCACGGCTTCGGCACCCACCAAACGCATCTCGCCAGCGATTGCGCGGTAGCAGCCCCAGTACACCTCGTCCATGCGTGCGTCGATGGCCGCGGCCACCTGCTGGGCGCCGTGTTCACGCAAGGCACGCTGGGCCAGCACCGCCAGGTTCGACACCGGCAACACCGGGCGCTCCAGCGCGAACGCCAGCCCCTGCACGACGCCGATGGCGATGCGTACACCGGTGAAGGCCCCCGGGCCACGACCAAAGGCAATCGCATCCACAGCCTGCAAGGTGGTACCGGCATCGCTGAGCAACTGCTGGATCATCGGCAACAGTTTCTGGGCGTGCAGGCGTGGAATCACCTCGTAATGGCTCGTGACCTTGCCGTCGTGCAGCAGGGCAACGGAGCAAGCTTCGGTCGCGGTGTCCAGGGCCAGCAAGGTGCTCATCGATGTGTCCGTCAATCAGGGGGAAAAAAGGGGCGCCAGTATAAACAACTACGGCCCGCAAGCGGGCCGTAGTTGGTGCAACCGAGCAGACTTTTCAGCTCAGCGCTTCAAGCACCTTGCCGGTGATCGCATCGACCGTGCCGACGCCCGGGATGTGGCTGTACTTGGGCTTGCCACCGGTCTTGGCGGATAGCTTCTGGTAGAAGTCCACCAGCGGCTTGGTCTGGGAATGGTAGACCGACAGGCGATGACGCACGGTTTCTTCAGTGTCGTCCTTGCGCTGCACCAGCTCTTCACCGGTGAGGTCGTCCTTGCCAGCCACTTTCGGCGGGTTGTAGACGGTGTGGTAGACGCGGCCGGAAGGCTCGTGGACGCGGCGCCCGGCAATACGCTGGACGATCTCTTCGTCGTCGACGGCGATTTCAACGACGTGATCCAGCTCCACGCCAGCTTCCACCAGGGCTTCGGCCTGGGGAATGGTGCGCGGGAAACCGTCGAAAAGGAAGCCATTGGCGCAGTCTGATTGAGCGATGCGATCCTGGACCAGGGCAATGATCAGGTCATCCGACACCAGGCCGCCGGCATCCATGATGCTCTTGGCCTTGATGCCCAGCTCGGTGCCGGCCTTGACCGCTGCACGCAACATGTCGCCGGTGGAGATTTGCGGGATACCGAATTTTTCGGTGATGAACTTTGCCTGAGTACCTTTACCGGCCCCGGGAGCTCCCAGCAGAATGACGCGCATCGATGTGCTCCTCAATTTTTTATGTAAAACGCTCGGATTCGCCTCGTCGGGCCAATCTCGGAAAACTGGAATCGTGACCGCCCAAACGGCCAAAGGCTGATCAAGATACACAGCGGACCCGACCCACACAAGCCGCCGAAAGTCGGAGGAACCGGCGTTCGACGCGACCTTTGGAGGGGGTGGCGAGAGTCGCAACCGGGCACCAAACTCCCGCCTGACCGACCCGTTGCCATTCCCGCAAGGCACCGCCCGGCGATACCGGGCGAGCCGTTTCGAGGCGCCGCTTGAGCTTAGCCGGTGTTGCGCAATCCGGCGGCAATACCCGCCACAGACACCAGCAATGCTTGCTCCACGGGGCTGCCCTGGGCGACGTCCTGTTGCCGCGAGCGGGCCAGCAGTTCGGCCTGCAATAGGTGCAAGGGGTCGAGGTAGGTGTTGCGCAGGCGAATGAATTCGAGCGTCTCTGGGCTATGTGCCAGTAGTTGCGACTGCCCGGTCAACCCCAGCACCACGGAGCAAGCCTGCGACAATAGGTCGCGTAAATGCGCACCCAAAGGTCGCAATGCCGGCTCCACCAGACGCTCGTCGTAGGAGCGCGCAATATCGGCATCGGCCTTGGCCAGCACCATTTCCAGCATGTCGATGCGGGTACGGAAGAACGGCCATTGTTCGCGCATCTGCCCCAGCAACTCGCCCTCGCCCCGCTCCAGGGCCTTGCCCAGGGCGGTTTCCCAGCCGAGCCAGGCCGGCAGCATCAGGCGGGTCTGGGTCCAGCCGAAAATCCACGGGATCGCCCGCAGGCTTTCGATGCCACCGGCCCGGCGCTTGGCCGGTCGGCTGCCCAAGGGCAGGCGCCCCAATTCCTGCTCCGGGGTGGACTGACGGAAGTACTCGACGAACTGCGGGTTTTCCCGCACCACGGCACGGTAGGCATTGACGCCATCGGCCGCCAGTTCGTCCATCAGGTGTCGCCATTCGGGCGTGGGCGGCGGCGGTGGAAGCAAGGTCGCTTCGAGCACGGCCGCGAGGTACAGGTTGAGGTTCTGTTCGGCGATGTCCGGCAGGCCGAATTTGAAACGAATCATTTCGCCCTGCTCGGTGGTGCGGAAACGCCCCGCCACCGATCCCGGCGGCTGGGACAGAATCGCCGCGTGGGCCGGACCGCCGCCGCGGCCAACCGTGCCTCCACGGCCATGGAACAGCAGCAATTCGACCTGCTGCTCGCGACAGATCTCCACCAGCCGTTCCTGGGCCCGATACTGTGCCCAGGCCGCCGCGGTAGTGCCCGCGTCCTTGGCCGAATCGGAATAGCCGATCATCACTTCCTGGGGCCCATGGAGGCGTGCGCGATAGCCCGGCAGCAGCAACAGCCGCTCGATCACCGGCCCGGCGTTGTCCAGGTCGGCCAGGGTTTCGAACAGCGGCACCACCCGCATCGGCCGCAGCACACCGGCCTCCTTTAGCAACAGTTGTACCGCCAGCACATCGGAAGCCGCACCGGCCATGGAAATCACATAGGAACCCAGGGACGCCGCCGGCGCCGCCGCGACCTCCCGGCAGGTGGCCAGGACTTCCGCCGTATCGGCCGACGGCTTGAAGTTGGGCGGCAGCAGTGGCCGGCGATTATTCAGTTCGTCCAGCAAGAAGCCGATGCGCTGTTCCTCGCTCCACTCCTCATAGCGCCCCAACCCCAGGTAATCGGTGATTTCCGTCATGGCCGCAGTGTGTCGGGTCGAATCCTGGCGCACGTCGAGCCGCACCAGGAATAACCCGAAGGTCACCGCCCGGCGCAGGCAATCGAGCAGCGGTCCGTCGGCAATCACGCCCATGCCGCAGTCGTGCAGCGATTGGTAGCACAGCTCCAGGGGATCCAGCAGTTCGCGGTTGTTCTGCAACACCTCGGCGCTGGCCGGCGTGGTGGCTTTCAAGGATGCCTGGGCCCAGCTGCGCGTGGCGCGCAGCCGTTCGCGCAGTTGCTTGAGCACGGCGCGGTAGGGTTCGGCGCTGTCGCCGGCAAGGGCGCGCAAAGCCTCGCTGGCCTTCTGCATGGACAGGTCGGCGGCCAGTTGATCGACGTCGCGCAAATACAGGTCCGCCGCCATCCACCGCGCCAGCAACAGCACTTCACGGGTCACCGCCGCGGTGACATTCGGGTTGCCGTCGCGGTCACCGCCCATCCACGAAGCAAAACGAACCGGCGCCGCCTCCAGCGGTAGGCGCAGCCCGGTGGCGGCATGCAGGGCGTGGTCGGCCTTGCGCAGGTAATTGGGAATGGCCTGCCACAGCGAGTGCTCGATCACCGCGAAACCCCACTTGGCCTCGTCCACGGGGGTCGGCCGGGTGCGGCGGATTTCCTCGGTGTACCAGGCTTCGGCGATCAACCGTTGCAGGCGCTCGTGGATCTGCGCACGCTCGGCGCTGGTCAGGTCGCGGTGATCCTGAGCCGCCAGTTGTGCGGCGATGGCATCGTATTTCTGGATCAGGGTGCGGCGGGCGACTTCGGTGGGGTGGGCCGTGAGCACCAGCTCGATCTCCAGGCGCCCCAGTTGCCGCGCCAGGGACTCGGCGGCATGGCCTTCGGCGCGCAACCGGGCGAGCAACTCAGGCAACACACGCGCCTCGAATGGCGCTGGCTGCGACTCTTCGCGGCGGTGGATGAGCTGGTACTGCTCGGCAATATTCGCCAGGTTGAGGAACTGGTTGAACGCCCGCGCCACTGGTAGCAGTTCGTCTTCGCTCAACTGGTTGAGACTGGCACTGAGTTCGGCATCCACGGAGCCGCGTCGATCGGCCTTGGCGCCCTTGCGGATCTGCTCGATCTTGTCGAGAAACCTGTCCCCGTACTGTTCGCGGATGGTATTGCCCAGCAGCTCGCCGAGCAGGTGGACATCCTCGCGCAAGCGGGCATCGATATCGGTCATCAGCAGTTCTCCAGCAAAAAAGGTCCGGACAGCTCTTGGGTGAGACGTTCACAAGAGAGTGCCGATGCCAGCCACGTATGACAAGCGACGAAGGGTCTTTAAACCTTGTCGGACAAAGCTAGTCTCATCAGTAAGCCACACGACGGCTTGTCACTCACCATGCCTGCCACGAGCAGGTAAATGAGGCCATCATGAAAATCCGTGAGCTTGCCCAGCATTGGGAAGAGAACGCCAAGGGTCACCTGACCCAGACCGGCTACACCATCCACTTGGACATGGAAGCCGCCGCACGCCTCGCAGCGATCTGCGACATGTACCCCAAGCGCCAGCCCGAGGAACTGCTCGGCGAACTGATCGGCGCTGCCCTGGAGGAGCTGGAAGCGAGCTTCCCGTACATCAAGGGTTCCCAAGTGGTCGCCACTGATGAAGAAGGCGACCCGCTGTATGAAGACGTCGGCCCGACGCCGCGTTTTCTCGCCCTGTCCCGACGTCATTTGCATCAACTCAGTTCACAGAACGACAAGTCGAAACACTGACACATCCTCCGTTTCCATCTTGCCTCCAGCGCCGTAAGCGGCGCTGGAATACCGCTGCGCGCCAGGAAAGTTCAGCTTTTCCGCGCCTGACCGATAAGTCAGCAACGCTTTTTGGCGATTGGCCATCTTTGCTGAACTTTTGAAAAACGCCTCGGGTCACACCGAATAACCATGCTGGAACGGTTGTTTAAATAAACGCGCCTGGCATCAGCATCAAAACGGACGTCAAGGCTTCGGTTCCGGCATGGATTTGTAGTTTCCCAGGAGTTTTCCAATGGAGTTGAAGCCTATGAATACCTGCACTGCCAAACCCTCATTCAATGGCCTGCGTGGTCTGAAGTTGGCTGCCCTGGCCATCGGAAGCAGCTTCATCCTCGCAGGATGCGCCGGTAATCCACCTTCGGAGCAGTACGCCGTCACGCAATCGGCCGTCAACAGCGCCGTCAGCGCCGGCGGTACCGAATTCGCCGCGGTGGAAATGAAGTCGGCCCAGGACAAGCTCAAGCAAGCCGAGCTGGCCATGCACGACAAGAAATACGACGAAGCCAGGCGTCTGGCCGAACAGGCCGAGTGGGACGCCCGCGTCGCCGAACGCAAGGCCCAGGCCGCCAAAGCCGAACAGGCACTCAAGGACTCCCAGAAAGGGGTTCAGGAACTGCGTCAGGAAGGCATGAACAAGGTTCAGTAAGCCGTTCACGCCACGACGTACTTCTCATTGATAAAAGGACGACAGACTATGACGCACAAACATTTGATGATGCCCGCCCTGCTCGCGGCCTGCGTGGCCTTGGCCGCTTGCTCCCACGACCCGAACGTGAACCTGGAACAGGCCCGCACCAACTACAACGGCCTGCAAGCCGACCCGGCAGCGACCAAGGTGGCCGCGCTGGAAACCAAGGACGCCGCCGATTTCCTGGCTAAGGCCGACAAGGCTTATCTGGACCGGGAAGACGAAGCCAAGGTCGACCAACTGGCCTACCTGACCAACCAGCGCGTCGAAGTGGCCAAGCAGACCATTGCCCTGCGTACCGCCGAGATGGAGCTGAAGAACGCCGGCGACGAACGGGCCCGTGCCTTGCTCGACGCCCGCAACGCACAGATCAAGCAACTGCAGGACAGCCTCAACGCCAAGCAGACCGAACGCGGTACCCTGGTGACCTTCGGTGACGTGTTGTTCGCCACCAACAAGTCCGACCTGCGTTCCAGTGGCTTGGTCAACGTGAATAAACTGGCCCAGTTCCTCCAGGAAAACCCTGACCGCAAAGTAATCGTCGAGGGCTACACCGACAGCACCGGTTCGGACTCCTACAACCAGTCGCTGTCCGAGCGCCGCGCCAGCTCCGTGCGCACCGCCCTGGTAAAAATGGGCGTCGATCCAGCCCGCATCGTGACCCAGGGTTATGGCAAGGAATTCCCGGTGGCCGACAACAACAGCGTTTCGGGCCGCGCCATGAACCGTCGGGTGGAAGTCACCATCTCCAACGACAACCAGCCAGTGGCACCCCGCTCGAGCATGAGCGCCAACTGATCGCTTGAGTGCAACGAAAAAGCCCCGCCTGAACAACTCAGGCGGGGCTTTTTATCTGTCGAATATTTCCCCTTGTGGGAGCGAGCCTGCTCGCGATGGCGGAGTGTCAGTCAATACATGACTGACTGAACGGACGCCATCGCGAGCAGGCTCGCTCCCATAGGGACCATCGACATTCATGGCGTCACGGCTGTAGCTTCTGCGGCGTCTCCTGCCCCATGCAGCGCACCGCGCGTTTCTTTTCATTGACCAACACGCCCGTCAGGCCTTTCTGTTCGGTGTCAAACAGCACCAGCACGCCATCGATGCACTGGGCCACCTGAGGCGCGGGCTCCAGGGAAACCTTGTAGTCTTCGCCCGGCATGGTCTTGAGCATGGTGAACTCATTGAGCAACAGCGCATCCTCGGGCTTGGCGAAATGCAGGTAGCCGTAGTACCACAGCACCGCGACGGTGCCGAGGATGCTGCAGATACCGGTGATGATCAGGGGGATGGCGTTGCGTTCTTCGCTCATTGCGGGCTCTCTGGAGATTCAGCGGGTGATTTCGGGTAATTCGGGACTTCGCCCAGGCGGCGCAGCCCGTCGAAGTGTTGCGGGTCGTCGAGGTAGCGCAGCATCACGGTGCGCCAGACCGGGTCGGCGAACGTCTGCACATGCCCGCCACGGGTCAGTTGCAGGACCCGCGGCGGCGGCGCAGCTTGATACAGACGGATGCCGTTGGAAAGAGGCACGATGGGATCGTCGAGGCTGTGATAGATCAGTTTCGGCACGTCATTCAATTGCGCGATGGAGCCGATGGCGCTGTCGCCGTCGGGCACCAGCCAGGACAAGGGCACCTGGAAGGCCCAGGTCAGCCACGACGTGCTCAGGGCAAAACGTCCGACGTCGCGATAACTGGCGGGTACGCCGTCGAGTACCAGAGCCTTGAGTTGCTGCTGGCGCTGCGGGTGATCGACCAGGTAATGCACCGCCAGCGCGCCACCCAGGCTTTGGCCGAGCAGCACCAATGGTTTGCCCTGGACTTCCGGCGCCTGGTCGAGCCATTTGAATGCCGCGTCGAGGTCCTGGTAGATCGCCGGCAGGCTCGCCTCGCCTTCGGACAAGCCATAACCGCGATAATCCACCATCAGCACCTGATAGCCCTGCTCCGGCAGCCACCAGCTACCACCCAGGTGCCAGGCGAGGTTGCCGCCGTTACCGTGCAGATGCAGCACAGTGCCCTTGACCTCGACACCCTGCTTGACCGGCAGCCACCAGCCGTGGAGCTTCAAGCCATCGGCGGTGAGCAGGGTGACGTCACGGTATTCGAGCCGCACCCGCTCCGGGGTGAAGGGCTGGCCGCGTTCGGGGTAGAACAACAGCGAACTGCAACCGCTCAGGGCCAGCAGCAGGCAAAAGATGCCGAGGGTTCGCATCCGGTGAACCTCGTTGAATTTGAAGTTGAAACACAGTCCCTGTGGGAGCGAGCCTGCTCGCGATAGCGGTGCGTCAGTTAATGCACAGGTTCCTGACACACCGCTATCGCGAGCAGGCTCGCTCCCACAATTGGACAGTGAGATGTTTACAGGATATTGGAATAATCCGCTTCGATCCGGTCCAGGCTCAGATGGTTCAGGAAGTTGGAGAAACACATCCAGGCCGACAGTGCGTTCATGTCGCGGAACTGGTCGGGCAGGTACTTGGGCGGCACCACCAGGCCTTCGTCCACCAGTTGACGCAGGGTACGCATGTCCTCCAGGGTGGTTTTGCCGCAGAACAGCAGCGGCACCTGCTCCAGTTTGCCTTTACGCACGGCCAACTGAATGTAGTTGTAAACCATGATGAAGCCCTTGAGGTAGGACAAGTCTTTGGTGAATGGCAGACCGTTCGGCACCGAGCCACGGAATACCCGGCTGGCGTTGCCGTAGCTTTCCGCCATTTCAAAACCCTGCTCGCGGAAGAACTCGAAGACCTGCAGGAAGTCGGCCCCTTCCTCCACCATATGGATGGCGCGGGTGCGGTTGGTGAGTTTGCGCAGGCGACTCGGGTAGGAGGCAAACGTGATGATTTCCATCAGGATCGCCAGGCCTTCCTGGGTCACGGTGGACGAGGGCGGGCCCTTGGACAGGAATGTGCAGATCGGCTGGTTCAGGCCGTTGAGGGTCGTGCCGACGTGCACCAGGCCTTCATGGACCTCCAGAGCCCGCACGTCACGCTCGTTGAACATCGCATCGGCGCGGATCTTGATGTAGTCGGCACCCGCCGCCGCGTCCGCGACGATCCCGTCGGACTCGAACACCCGGATGGTTTCCTCGGCTTCGCCGAAGACCCGGTTGAGACGATGCTGCAGCAAGGCGACCGCTTCCTTGGCATTGAGGACCTTGGGCTCGCCCTTCAAATCGCCACGACCATCGATGTTGTTCAGGTAGTCCGATAGCATCAAGCCCAGGTCGGACAGGGTCGGGTCGCCGGCATGAAAGGCGTCTGAGGCGGCGCCGTAAAGCTCCTGCGAAATCAGCCCGAAGTCCTCGGTGCCGCGCGCTTCGAGCATGCGCACCACCATGCGGTATTCCTTGCACATGCGACGCATGATCTGGCCGACCGGGTTGAACTGCCCGAGCTGACGGGTAATGTCGCGCTCGATGTTCTGGAACTCCAGCTTGACCTTGCTCGAATCGAAGGACAACGGCCGGTTGAGGTAATACTCGCGGTCCACGGCAGGCGGTTCCTTGCCCTTGGCCTTGAGAAATCCCTTGCGGATGTTCTCGTCCCACTTCACCGCGTCGAGAATGCGAATCGGCGTTTGCGCCAGCACTATGCGATCGGACAAGGTGCGTATCGTCTGCTGGTAATCGTCCACCCGGAAACTCCTGTGAAAAACGTCCGCTTGCTGCTGTTATCGATGTCTGAGTCTATTGGGATTTGAGCCGCTGGTAACGCACGGCTTCCGAGAACACATCGGAATTGGCCGGATCGTCGAGGTAACTGAAGACCTTGCTCATGTCGCTGTCCACCAAAACCCCATCACCCTCCTCGCTCCGGTTCGGCTGGCCGCTGAGGATTTTCTGGCCGATGGCCTGGTTGATCTGCTCCATGTCCAAGTTGTAGACCACCAGTTCCTGCTTGTCGGTCAGCTCGAAACCGGCGATCACGAAATGCCCGCCGTACCGGGCCGGCACCTTGGCCGACAGATACCAGCGACTGCCGTGACGGGCAACGGTCAGGGGAATGGCTTCCCGCTCCTGGGGCCTGGCCCTGAAATAACTGATGGCCTGGTAGCGGTGCTTGCCGACTTTCGTCAGTTCCAGGTTCAGCGGCTCGCCCCAGGCATTGGTGCTGGTCCAGTGACCGAGCAAGCCCTTGGGCGCGGCCTCGGCATCGGGCAACGGCGCCTTGAAGGACACCAGGCAGCCGCTGAGCAGCAGCAACGACACGGCCATTACAACGGCACGCCAGGCTTTCATTGGAACTCCCTATGGCACTTGTGGCGAGGGTATTTATCCCCGCTGGGTTGCGCAGCAGCCCCAAAACTGGCGACTCAATCAAAATGACGCATTGAGTTAGCTGGTTTCAGGGCTGCTACGCGCCCCAGCGGGGATAAATCCCCTCGCCACAGGGGGCTGTGTTCAGACAGACGCCAAAACCAGGTGCATGTAGCGGGTCAAAATGCCGAGCATGTCTTCACCGGCGACCGGCTCGGCGCCATTGAGCAAGCCCTGATATTCCATCCGTCCGATAATCGCCGTCAACACTTTGGCATCCTGTTGCGGCTCACGAGAGCCTAATACCTGGAAAAACTGACACGTGCCATGCAGCAGGATCTGTTGGTGCGAGCGCACCAGTTCCGCCAGGCGCGGGTTGAGCAGTGCTTCCTGGCGGAAGGCCTGCTCGGCCATCAGGTAGTCGCGGCGGCTGTCCAGTTGATGTTGCACGTAATCAGCGGTCATCCGGGCAATGTCGTCCGCCAGTTGCGAACGGGATTCAGGGCTGCCGTCCCCGTACGCGACCATTTCCCGCAACACGCCTTCGTTGTTGGCCCACAGCTTGGCCATGAACGCCGCGCTACGCTCCACGTACTGGGCGAAGGTATCGGTGAGCAGGTCATCGATGTCCTTGAAATAGTACGTGGTGGCCGACAACGGTACGCCCGCTTCGGCGGCCACGGCCCGGTGTCGCACAGCCCGCACGCCATCGCGAACGACAATGCGCATGGCCGCATCGAGAATCTCCTGGCGACGCTGCTCACTGCCCTGTCGGCTCGCCTTGCGGCCCTGGTACTGAACACTTTCAGCGACTGCAGTGGCGACGCCCGCTGCACCTTCTGGAGACATTGCACGATTCACGACAGGTCTTTCCTCGCTATTTCAAAAGTAACCAATTGATACGTTTGTACCAGACAGGCAATAAAAAACCGCCCTTCCAGGCGGTTTTTTAATTGAAACACTTACGCTTGAGGCCGCATGTGCGGGAAGAGGATCACATCCCGGATCGACGGTGAGTTGGTCAGCAACATCACCAGGCGATCGATGCCGATCCCTTCGCCGGCCGTGGGCGGCATGCCGTACTCCAGGGCGCGCACGAAGTCGGCGTCGTAGTGCATGGCTTCGTCGTCGCCGGCGTCCTTGTCGGCCACCTGGGCCATGAAGCGCTCGGCCTGGTCCTCGGCGTCATTGAGCTCGGAGTAGGCGTTGGCGATTTCGCGGCCGCCGATGAACAACTCGAAGCGGTCGGTCACGTTCGGGTTCTCGTCGTTGCGACGAGCCAGCGGCGACACTTCGAACGGGTATTGGGTAATGAAGTGCGGCTGCTCCAGCTTGTGCTCCACCAGCTCTTCGAAAATCATCACCTGCAGCTTGCCCAGGCCTTCGAAGCCGAGCACCTTGGCGCCGGCCTTCTTGGCGATGGCACGGGCCTTGTCGATGTCGTTGAGGTCATCGGCGGTCAGCTCAGGGTTGTACTTGAGGATCGAGTCGAACACCGACAGCCGCACGAACGGCTCACCGAAGTGGAACACCTTGTCGCCGTACGGCACGTCGGTGGTCCCGAGCACAAGCTGCGCCAACTCGCGGAACAGTTCCTCGGTCAGGTCCATGTTGTCTTCGTAGTCGGCGTAGGCCTGGTAGAACTCAAGCATCGTGAACTCGGGGTTGTGCCGGGTCGAAACGCCTTCGTTACGGAAGTTGCGGTTGATCTCGAAGACTTTTTCAAACCCGCCGACCACCAGCCGCTTGAGGTAGAGCTCCGGCGCGATGCGCAGGAACATTTCCATGTCCAGGGCGTTGTGGTGGGTTTCGAACGGCTTGGCCGCCGCGCCGCCGGGGATGGTCTGCAGCATTGGCGTCTCGACTTCCAGGAAGTCGCGCTTCATCAGGAAGCTGCGGATGTGGGCGATCACCTGGGAGCGCACGCGGAACGTCTGGCGCACGTCTTCGTTGACGATCAGGTCGACGTAGCGCTGGCGGTAGCGCTGCTCGGTGTCGGTCAGGCCGTGATGCTTGTCCGGCAACGGGCGCAGGGATTTGGTCAGCAGGCGCACGCTGGTCATTTCGACGTACAGGTCACCTTTGCCGGAACGGGCCAGGGTGCCCTCGGCGGCGATGATGTCGCCCAGGTCCCAGGTCTTGACGGCGGCCAGGGTTTCTTCCGGCAGGGTCTTGCGGTTGACGTAGACCTGGATGCGACCGGTCATGTCCTGGATCACCAGGAACGAACCACGGTCGAGCATGATACGACCGGCCACCTTGACTGGAATCGCCGCCTCGGCCAGCTCTTCCTTGGTCTTGTCCGCGTACTTCTTCTGCAAGGCGTCGCAGTAGGCGTCGCGGCGGAAGTCGTTGGGGAAGGCCTGGCCCTTGTTGCGCTCGGCAGCAAGCTTTTCCTTGCGCAGGGCGATCAGGGAGTTTTCTTCCTGTTGCAGGGCTTGCGGGTCGAGTTCTAGGTCGCTCATGTCTTTAAGGATTCCATCACAGGTTCGTTGCCCCTGGCCCCGGGGCCAGAGTTTGCCGGCGGGCCGCGCTTTCGCAAAAGCGTGCCCGCCCGCCGCATGGGTGTCGCGTTACAGCCCTTGTTTGAGGCTCGCTTCCAGGTATTCGTCGATGTCGCCGTCCAGCACCTTGTCGCAGTCGCTGCGTTCGATATTGGTACGCAGGTCCTTGATGCGGGAAGCGTCGAGCACGTACGAGCGGATCTGGTGACCCCAGCCGATGTCCGACTTGGTGTCCTCCAGCGCCTGGGACGCCGCGTTGCGCTTCTGCACTTCCTGCTCGTACAGGCGCGCGCGGAGCATCTTCATCGCGGTGTCTTTGTTGGCGTGCTGGGAACGCTCGTTCTGGCAACTGACCACGGTGTTGGTCGGTACGTGGGTGATCCGTACGGCCGAGTCGGTGGTGTTGACGTGCTGGCCACCGGCACCCGAAGAACGGTAGGTGTCGATGCGCAGGTCCGCCGGGTTGATCTCGATTTCGATGTTGTCATCGATTTCCGGCGATACGAACACTGCCGAGAACGAGGTGTGCCGACGGTTGCCGGAGTCGAACGGGCTCTTGCGCACCAGGCGGTGCACGCCGATTTCGGTACGCAGCCAGCCAAAGGCGTATTCGCCCTTGATGTGCACGGTAGCGCCCTTGATCCCGGCGACTTCACCGGCCGACAGTTCCATGATGGTCGCGTCGAAACCGCGTTTGTCGGCCCAGCGCAGGTACATGCGCAGCAGGATGTTGGCCCAGTCCTGGGCTTCAGTGCCGCCGGAACCGGCCTGGATGTCCAGGTAGGCGTTGTTCATGTCCATCTCGCCGCTGAACATGCGGCGGAATTCCAGCTTGGCCAGGGCCTCGTCGAGACGCGTCAGCTCGGCGACGACATCGCCGACCGCGCCTTCGTCGTTTTCTTCGACAGCCATGTCCAGCAGGTCGCGGCAATCGGCCAGGCCGCTGGATAATTCATCCAGGGTCTCGACGATCTGCGCCAGCGCAGAACGCTCGCGGCCCAGCTCCTGGGCGTACGAAGGGTTGTTCCAGACACTCGGATCTTCAAGCTCGCGGTTGACCTCGGTCAGACGCTCATGCTTTTGATCGTAGTCAAAGATACCCCCGAATAGTTTCGGAGCGCTCGGACAGGTCCTTGATGGTGTTAAGGATCGGGTTGATTTCCATGGCGGGCAGCACTCGTTGGCGAACTTTTGAAAGCCGGCGAGTATAACGTAATCAAGCGCCGACGGCAGCCCGCCTGGCGGCTTGGGAGGTAATGAGATTCAACGCAGCTCCCACAGGCAACACAGACCTGTGGCGAGGGGATTTATCCCCGTTGGGCTGCACAGCAGCCCCAAAATAGCCAACTCGATCTGCCAGGCGCACCGAGCTGTCGGATTTCAGGGCCGCTACGCGCCCCAGCGGGGATAAATCCCCTCGCCACAAAAAGCCTTTTTGTTGCCTTGGGATTTACTCGATGCCCACCCGGTTACGCCCATTGTGCTTGGCCATGTACAACCCCTTGTCCGCCGCTGAAATCAGTTGCCGGCTGTCGCCGCCCTGTTGCGGGGTGATGGTCGAGACACCGACGCTGACAGTCAGGCTCGCGCCCTCCTCGGGTACGGTGTGGGGGATTTTCAGGGCGACCACGCTCTGGCGCAGTTTTTCGGCCATCAACCGGGCGCCGCCGGGCGAGGTGCCGGGCAGCACCAAGGCAAACTCCTCGCCGCCGTAGCGGGCCGGCAGATCGGACGGGCGGCTGCAGGCTTCACGGATCGCCGTGGCGACCTTGCGCAGGGCTTCGTCACCTTCCAGGTGGCCGAAGTTGTCGTTGTAGGACTTGAAGTAGTCCACGTCGATCATCAACAGCGACAGCTGGGACTGGTCCCGCATCGCCCGTCGCCACTCCAGCTCCAGGTATTCGTCGAAGTGCCGGCGATTGGACAACCCGGTCAGGCCATCGGAGTTCATCAAGCGTTGCAGCACCAGGTTGGTGTCGAGCAGTTGCTGCTGGCTGACCCGCAGGGCACGGTAGGCCGCGTCGCGCTGCAACAGCATGGTGTAGGACCGCGAGTGATAGCGGATACGCGCCACCAGCTCGATGTTGTCCGGCAACTTGACCAGGTAATCGTTGGCTCCGGCGGCAAACGCCGCGCTCTTGACCAGCGGGTCTTCCTTGGTGGACAGGACGATGATCGGAATGTCGCGGGTGGCCGGATGGTTACGGTATTCGCGCACCAGGCTCAGGCCGTCGAGGCCTGGCATCACCAGGTCCTGCAGAATAACTGTCGGTTTGATGCGAATCGCATGGGCGATGGCCTGATGAGGGTCGGAGCAGAAGTGGAAATCGATATTCTCTTCATTCGACAGCCCGCGCCGAACCGCCTCGCCGATCATTGCCTGGTCGTCGACAAGCAAGACCATGGCGGCATTCTCATCGCTCTTGTAATCGCCGAGCTGTAATTCATTCATGGTGGCTCACCTGAGTGCGGCTTTGGCCAGGACTGCTGAGGGTTGTCATCTGGAAAAAATCTCTATCAACCGTGGCGCCATGTTGTTCAGCGCTAGAATCTGCGCAGCCGCATCAATGGCCGCCGCCGCCTTGGGCATGCCGTACACCGCGCTGCTCTGCTGGTCCTGGGCAATGGTCACATAGCCTTGCTCGCGCATGAGTTTAAGCCCCTGTGCCCCGTCACGGCCCATGCCGGTGAGCAAAATACCCACTGCGTCGCCATTCCAGAAACTCGCGACGCTTTCAAAGAACACGTCGATGGAGGGCCGATAGATCTCGTTCACCGGTTCGGCCGTGTAGGCCAGGGTGCCGTCCTTCAACAGACGCAAATGGTGGTTGGTGCCGGCGAGCAACACCGTGCCACTTTGTGGCGGTTCGCCGTGTCGTGCCAGGCGAACCTTGTGGCCCGACGCACTGCTCAGCCATTCGGCCATGCCAGCGGCAAACACCTCATCCACATGCTGGACCAGTACGATGGCCGGGGCGAAGTGCAGCGGCAGGCCCTTGAGCAAAACCTCCAGCGCGGCCGGCCCGCCGGCCGAAGAGCCGATGGCCACCAGGCCTTTACGGGACGCGGCGGGACGCGGCGCAGTCGGTGTGCCTCGTGCACGATTGGCACGCTCGCCGATCAGCCAGCCGATGTTGGTGATCTTGCGCAGCAACGGTGCCGCCGCATCTTCGGGATTACCCACACCCAAGGCCGGCGTGTCGACCACGTCCAGTGCGCCATGGCCCATGGCTTCGAATACCCGGTGGACGTTCTGCTGGCTGTCACCGGTGACGATCACGATGGCGCAGGGTGTTTCGGTCATGATCCGTCGGGTGGCCTCCACACCATCCATGACCGGCATGAACAGGTCCATCAGGATCAGGTCCGGGGTATGTTCAGCGCAACGCTGCACCGCCTCTGCCCCGTTTGCGGCAACCCAGGCCACCTGATGCGCCGGCTCGAACGCCAGTGCGCGGCGCAGGGCCTCGACTGCCAGGGGCATGTCATTGACGATGGCAATTTTCAAGCGCGAGCGCCTCCGATGAGTTCGACCACGGCATCGAGCAAGGCGTCGTCATGGAAACTCGCCTTCGCCAGATAATAGTCGGCTCCGGCGTCCAGGCCACGGCGGCGATCTTCTTCACGGTCCTTGTAGGACACCACCATCACCGGCAGCGACTGCAAGCGATTGTCGCGGCGCAACAGCGACACCAGTTCGATACCGTCCATGCGCGGCATGTCGATGTCGGTGATCAACAAGTCGAAATCCTCCGAACGCAACGCGTTCCAACCATCCATGCCATCCACCGCCACGGCCACGTCGTAGCCGCGCCCCTGCAACAGCTTGCGTTGCAACTCACGCACGGTCAGCGAATCATCCACCACCAGGATCCGCTTGCGCGGTGCCTGGGCCTGATTCTGGCGGGCGATGCGCTCCAGGCGTCCGGTATCGAGCAGCTTGTCCACCGAACGCAGCAGGTCTTCGACATCGACGATCAACACCACCGAGCCATCGTCCAGCAAGGCCCCCGCGGAAATGTCCTGGACCTTGCCCAGGCGCTCGTCCAGCGGCAGGACCACCAGGGTCCTTTCGCCGATGAAACGCTCCACCGCCACGCCGTAGATCGCTTCGCGCTCGCGGATAACCACCACCTTGAGGTGTTGGCCGCTGTCCTGCGTTGCCGGGCGATTGAGCAACTGGCTGGCCGCGACCAGCCCAACGTGCCGGCCTTCGTGCCAGAAGTGCTGTCGCCCCTCGACCTGCACGATGTCTTCCGGCGCCAGGTCGCACATGCGTTCGATATGAGCCAGGGGAAAGGCATAGGCTTCATCACCAACCGCCACCACCAGACTGCGCACCACCGAAAGCGTCAGTGGCACCTCGAGGTGGAAACGGCTGCCTTCGCCCGCCACCTGCTCCAATACCACCGCGCCGCGCAATTGCCGGACCATGTGCTGGACCGCATCCAGGCCGACCCCGCGCCCGGACACTTCGGTGACCTTGTCCCGCAGGCTGAAGCCGGGCAGGAACAGGAACGTCAGCAGCTCCTCTTCACTCAGGCTGGCGGCGGTCTGTTCGGGAGACAGCCCGCGCTCGACGACACTGCGCCGCACGCGCTCAAGGTCGACGCCCGCGCCATCGTCCGCCAGCTCCAGCACCAGCAGACCGGCCTGATGGGAGGCGCGCAAGCGGATCAGGCCTTCGGCGGGCTTGCCGGCCAGCAGCCGTTGTTCCGGGGTTTCGATGCCATGGTCCACGGCATTGCGCAGCAGATGGGTCAGCGGCGCTTCGAGTTTTTCCAGCACATCACGGTCGACCTGGGTTTTCTCGCCCTCGATTTCGAGGCGCACCTGTTTTCCCAGGCTACGGCCCAGGTCCCGCACCATCCGCGCCTGGCCCGACAGCACATCCGCGAACGGCCGCATGCGACAGGCCAGCGCCGTGTCGTACAACACCTGCGCCCGTTGGCTGGCCTGCCAGGCGAACTCGTCCAGCTCGGCGGTTTTCTGCGCCAGCAACTGCTGGGTTTCGGCCAGCAGGCGGCGGGCATCGCCAAGGGCTTCCTGGGCCTGCAGGCTCAGGGCGTGGTCCTTGAGGTGGACGTTCAACTCTTCCAGGGCGCGCAAGCCATTGCTCTGTTGGCGCTTGAGCCGTTGCATCGTTGTCAGCCAGGGCTTGAGGCGCTGGGTTTCCACCAGGGATTTGCTCGACAGATCCAACAAGCTGTTGAGCCGTTCGGCAGTGACCCGCAGCACCCGCTCGCCACCTTCGGCGACCCGCTTGCCCTTCGAGGGCGCTTGCGCCAGCGCGACCGGCTCCGGCGGTTCGACGGGGGCGGGCTCCGCGGGCATCTCGATCTTCGGCGGTGTCGCGACCGGCGCCGGTGTCGCGGCGGGATCAAGCAAACGCCCCATCAGCGCCACGTAGCCATCGACGTCGGCCGCGCCGACGCTGTTGCCCGGCGTGGCGATGCGCGTCAACAGATCGGTGCCTTGCAACAAGGCATCGATGTATTCGGCGCCCAGGACCAGGCGACGCTCCTGGGCACTGACCAGACAATCCTCCATGACGTGAGCCACGCTGACCCCGGCATCCACGCCGACGATCCGCGCCGCCCCCTTGAGGGAATGGGCCGCGCGCATGCACGACTCAAGAGAGTCGGCCTGGGTCGGATCACGCTCCAAGGCCAGCAGACCGGCGCTCAGCACTTGGGTCTGGGCCTCGGCTTCCAGGCTGAACAGCTCCAGCAACGAGGCGTCGCGCATCTGATCTGGGGTCATGACAGGCTCCGGGTCACGGCGGACAATAGTTGTTCCTCATCCAGCCAACGCAGGCTGCGACCTTTGTAATGCAATACGCCATGGGTGTATTTGCCACCGGACTGCGAGGCCGTCTCCAGGATGCGTTCGTCGATGGCATGGATACCATCCACCTCGTCCACCGGCACCACCACGGGACCGCCCTGGGCCGCGACGATCAACATGCGCGGCATGACTCGCCCGCCCGCCGCTGTTGTCGAGCCGGGCTCCAGCCCCAGCAGTTCGACCAGCGACAGGCAGGCCACCAGCGCACCGCGCACATTCACCACCCCCAGCAAGGCACGAGAGCGCTGGTGCGGCAACGAATGGATCGGCTGCAACGGCGCCACTTCCACCAGGCTGCGGGTGGTCAGGGCCAGCCACTCTTCTCCCAGGCGGAACATCAGCAACGAGCGCGTCGCTACATCCATGTCCATAGGGGCATAGGCCAGCTCCCGGTCGTCCTGCTGCAAGGCATAGCGGTCCAGCAAGCGCGTGGCGGCGGCCGAATACACCGAACAGTTGCGGCAGTGGATATGCTCGGCCAGCAACGGGCAGGATTTGTCACCCTGCACGCCGATGCGGTTCCAGCAGTCGTCGATTGCCTGGGTGTCGTCATGGATGACGTTAGGGAAAGCCGAACCGATCATCGTTTACGCTCACTGTCAGCCAAGCGTCCGCTGCGGGCGGCGCGTTCCTGCAATCGACGGGCCCCGGCCGCGTCTCCCTGGGAAGCCAGTAGCGCCGCCAGATGCACCAGGGCCTCTGCGTGTTGCGGCTCAAGATAAAGCGCCTTGCGATAAAATCCCTGGGCTTCGAGCGCACTGCCGGCCATGTCGCTGAGCAGGCCCAGCCAATAGAATACCTGGGCGTTGGGCGCGTGGCTGCGCAAGTATTGCTCGCAGGCCGCTCGGGCCTCGGCGCTGTTGCCGCCGTTGGCCTGGGCGGCGATGCTGGCGAGCAAGGTGGCGGCGTCACTGCTTTTCGGTTCGACAATCGGCGTCACGCTCGCCATGAACGGGCGGGGACGAACCGCGGGGGAAACGACACGGGGCGATGCCTGGAGAATCGGCAACGGCGTGGGCATCAGGGCTGGCAACGGTTGGGGATCCGGAGCGCCCTGGCGGCTGAAGGCGAATGACTGGGCAGCCCCGATCGAGCGCATGCCCAGCCGTCCGAGCAGACTGCCCTCGGCGGGGCCGATGAACAGCACGCCGTCCTGATGGGTCAGGCGCTTGAGCACCTCGAACACCACTCGCTGGGTCGGCTGGTCGAAATAGATCAGCAAGTTGCGACAGAACACAAAATCATAGGGCGCTTCATTCGCCAGCAGTGCCGGGTCCAGCAGGTTACCCACTTGCAGGCGCACCTGTTCGCGCACCCGCTCGCTGAGGCGATAGCCCTCCCCGTCGAGGGTGAAATGCCGCTCGCGAAAACCGAGGTCCGCCCCTCGGAACGAATTCCTGCCGTAACGTGCCCCCCTGGCTCGCTCTATCGACAGAGGGCTGACGTCCAGCCCGTCGACCTTGAATTGATGAGGCTCCAGGCCCGCATCGAGCAAGGCCATGGCGATGGAGTAAGGCTCCTCGCCGGTGGAGCACGGCAGACTGAGGATGCGCAGGGCGCGCAAGTGCCTGATTTCGGCCAGCCGCCTGACGGCCAGCCGGGCGAGAGTCGCGAAGGACTCCGGGTAGCGGAAGAACCAGGTCTCCGGGACAATCACCGCTTCGATCAGCGCTTGCTGCTCCTGGGTCGATGCCTGCAGGCTGTGCCAATACTCATCGGCGGTTCGCCCAGGTACGGCGATGATGCGCTGGCGCACGGCGCGTTCGATGATGGCGGTGCCGACGGAGGTGACATCCAGACCGATGCGCTCCTTGAGGAAATCGAAAAAACGCTGGTCGCTGTTCATGGCCCTGCCTCAACGCCATCGAGGCTCAACGGCGGCGTGGGAAACAGCAAGGCGCGGACCGATTCGTCGAGCAGGTCATTGACCCGCACCCATTGCAGCAGCCCTTGGGCATCTTCGCGCACCGGGCCCAGGTACGGCGCCTGCCGGTTGTCCAGGCCATAAGGCTGGAACTCCAGCGGATCGCAGCGCAACGTGTCGGTGGCCTGCTCCAGGATCAACCCCAGCACCTGCCCCGGCAGGTGCTCGTCGGGCCGGTAATGCACCAGCACCAACCGCGTACTGGTACGGGCTTCGGCACGTTGGCCAAAGGCCAGGCTGCACAGGTCGATCACCGGCACCACTGTCCCGCGCCAGGCGAACACTCCCGCCACCCAGGCAGGCGCCCGGGCGATCGGCTTGAGCGGCAGGCGTGGCAGCACCTCCACCACGTCGATGGCTTGCAGGGCATAGCGCTCGTTGCCGATGCAAAACATCAGGAACAGGGTTTGACGGGCCACCGGAGCGGCGCCACGCCTGGCCTCGAATTCGCCCATCAGACTTTGAAACGCGAAACGCCGCCACGCAGCCCCACGGCTACCTGGCTCAGCTCGTCGATGGCCGAACTGGCCTGACGCAAGGACTCCACGGTCTGGCTGCTGGCATCGCCCAACTGCACCAGCGCATGGTTGATCTGTTCGGCCCCGGTGGCCTGGGCCTGCATACCCTCATTGACCATCAGCACCCGCGGCGCCAGCGCCTGGACCTGATGGATGATTTGCGATAGCTGTTCACCGACCTGCTGCACCTCGGCCATGCCGCGGCGGACCTCTTCGGAGAACTTGTCCATGCCCATCACACCGGCGGACACGGCGGACTGGATTTCGCGCACCATCTGCTCGATGTCATAGGTGGCGACCGCCGTCTGGTCGGCCAGGCGGCGTACCTCGGTGGCGACCACGGCGAAGCCACGACCGTACTCGCCGGCCTTCTCGGCTTCGATGGCGGCGTTGAGGGACAACAGGTTGGTCTGGTCGGCCACCTTGACGATGGTGACCACCACCTGGTTGATGTTGCCGGCCTTCTCGTTGAGGATCGCCAGCTTGGCATTCACCAGGTCGGCGGCGCCCATTACCGAATGCATGGTTTCCTCCATGCGTGCGAGGCCTTGCTGACCGGAACCGGCTGCCACCGAGGCCTGGTCGGCGGCGGAGGAGACTTCGGTCATGGTGCGCACCAGGTCGCGGGAGGTCGCGGCAATCTCGCGAGAGGTGGCGCCGATCTCCGTGGTCGTGGCGGCGGTTTCCGTGGCCGTGGCCTGTTGCTGGCGGGAGGTGGCGGCGATCTCGGTCACCGACGTGGTGACTTGCACCGACGAGCGCTGGGCCTGGGACACCAGGGATGTCAGCTCGGCCATCATGTCGTTGAAGCCGGTTTCCACTGCGCCGAATTCATCTTTGCGCGCCAGGTTCAGGCGTCCGCTCAGGTCGCCGCTGCGCATGACCTCAAGAATTTCCACAATGCGATTCATCGGCGCCATGATTGCGCGCATCAGCAACAGCCCGCAGAGAACGGCAACGATTATCGCGACGAGAAATGACAGGCCCATGGCGACCTTGGCTGCCGCCACGGCATCATCGATGGTCCCGGTGGCCTGTTCCGCCAGTTCACGATTGCGCTCGATGATGTGGTTCAGGTGCGTGCGCCCACCGATCCAGGCAGGCGTCAGCTCTTTGTCCAGTGCCTGTCGCGCGCCTTCGTAATCCTTGCGCTGATAGAGGTCGAGCACTTTCGCCATGGCCTGGTTGAACGCCTGGTGATTGGTTTCGAATTCATCGAAGGAGGCTTGGTCGGCCGGGTTCTGGATCAGCTTTTGATAGTTCTGTATTTCTTCACGCAGATGCTGCTCGAAGCCCTGGTAGCGGGCCTTGTCCTCGGCGGTGATTTCCCGGTTGCCCGAGAGGCCGACGATCTGCTGGGTCAGGACGTAGTTATCGACCCAGCCCCCGCGAATCATGGAGCTGTAATACACCCCTGGCACCGCATCGGTACGTACCCGCTCTTCACTGTCCTGGATCTTCAACAACCGCGAATACGAGACCACCACCATCAGCAGCATGATGGCGATGATCACCGCAAAACTCGCCAGGATGCGTTGGCGCAACGTCCAGTTCTTCACAGTAAAACCTCGGAGGACTTCGAAATGCCGGGGAGTATAGCCGAGGGGCATGATGCGCCGAGTGTATTGGGCACACCTTCAGCAATCGACGCAGCCCCTGTGGGAGCGAGCCTGCTCGCGATAGCGGACATCCAGTCGACATGGGTTTTGACTGATTCATCGCTATCGCGAGCAGGCTCGCTCCCACAGGGGAAGGATTTATTTATACGCCAGCCTGCCGCACCTGATTCTCCAGCTCGACTTTCAACCCCGGCTCCAGCTTGAGCTGCCGCGCCAGTTCATCGAGGTAGGACTTTTCCATGAAGTTTTCTTCGTCCACCAGCATCACGCTGGCGATGTACATTTCCGCGGCCATTTCCGGGGTGCCGGCGGCGCGGGCGACATCGGCGGGATCCAGGGGTTTGTTGAGCTCGGCATGCAGCCAGTGCTGCAGCTCCTGGTCGTTGTCGAGCCTGGTGAATTCGCCTTCGATCAACTGACGCTCACGTTCATCCACATGACCATCGGCCTTGGCTGCCGCAACCAACGCCTTGAGGATGGCCTGACTGTGCTGCTCGACCTGCGCCGGGGGGACGCGATCCAGGGTCTGGGGTTCCGTTTGCGGCGCACGGCCCTGCTGGGCTTGCCAGTTGCCATAGGCCTTGTAGGCGATCACGCCCAGCGCGGCAAGACCGCCGTAGAGCGCGACCTTGCCGCCGGTCTTGCGGATTCTCTTGTTGCCCAGCAGCAAGCCCATGGCGCCCGCCGCCAATGCACCACCGCCAGCACCGGAAAGCAGGCCGCCAAGCCCGCCGCTCCCGGCCTTGCCCCCCAGCAGGTCGCCAAGCCCACCGGCCGGCTTGTTCTGCGCGCCGCCCGTCTTGTTCTGCAAAAGGTCCTGGCCGGACTTGAGTAGCTGATCGAGCAATCCACGGGTGTTCATTTTTCGTTGCCTCCCTGTGTTCGGGTAACCGATGAGCAAGGCCACCAGCCTAAATCGAAAGTGCCCGGAGTCGTCGGCGAGATTGCTTCGAGATGTTGCTCGCCTCTTCGAGCGCTTCCGCCAGCCTTCAGAAAAAACGATATACACTGCAAAACATCGATAAAAACAGCCCGCCGGGTACGCACTCATGATGACTCTGCGTCAGATCCGCCATTTCATCGCCGTAGCCGAGACCGGTTCGATTTCCGCCGCAGCGCAAGCGGCGTTCATTTCCCAGTCCACCCTGACCCTGGCCATCCAGCAACTGGAGCAGGAGATCGGGGTCAGCCTGTTCAACCGCCATGCCAAGGGCATGACCCTGACCCATCAGGGCCATCAGTTCCTGCGCCAGGCCCACCTGATCCTCGCCACCGTCGACAACGCCAAGCGCAGCCTGCAGCAAAGCACCGACCAGGTGGCTGGCCATCTGACCGTCGGGGTCACCAGCCTGGTCGCCGGCTACTACCTGGCGGACTTGCTGACCCGCTTCCAGCGTGCCTACCCGAATGTGGTGATCCGCGTGATGGAAGACGAACGACCCTATATCGAGCATCTGCTGGTCAGCGGTGAAATCGATGTCGGCGTGCTCATCCTGTCCAACCTCGAAGATCGCCATGCCTTGCAGACCGAAGTATTGACCCACTCTCCGCACCGCCTGTGGCTGCCGGCCCAGCACCCGCTGCTGGAACACGACAGCATCAACTTGACGGACGTCGTCTGCGAACCGCTGATCCAGCTGAACGTCGATGAGATGGAGCGCAACGCCCAGCGCCTGTGGCGCGGTGCCGGCCTGCAACCGAAGATCACGCTGCGCACCGCCTCGACCGAAGCGGTGCGCAGCCTGGTGGCGGCGGGACTGGGCGTGTCGATCCAACCGGACATGACATACCGTCCCTGGTCCTTGGAGGGCGACATCATCGAAGCGCGCCCGATCGCCGACCTCAACCAGACCCTTGACGTCGGGTTGGCCTGGCGCCGTGGCACGTCACGACCGGCATTGGTCGATCCTTTCCTGACCGTCGCCCGGGAACAACCCCAGGGTGGGCGCAAGCCATCTATTTAATCGAATGCAGACTTGAGTATTTAGAATTTGTCGGCCTGAAGACCGCGCACTAGTCTTGCTGCATCCCCCGGGCCATTTAATAAAGAGAAAACCAAACATGGCTGGCACGCAAACCCAACTGTGCACCGCGCTGCTGATCGATGGGGAGCTCGTTTCCGGCGAGGGTTTTGTCGAGCCGATCCTCAACCCGGCCACCGGCGAAGTGCTGGTCTCTATCGCCGAGGCCAGTATCGAGCAGGTCGAGGCAGCGATCCTGGCTGCTCACCGCGCCTTCGATGGATGGTCGCGCACTACCCCGCAACAACGCTCGAACCTGCTATTGGAAATCGCCGGTGCCATTGAACGGAACGCCGATCACCTGGCCCGTCTCGAGTCGCTGAACTGTGGCAAGCCCCTGCATCTGGCGCGGCAGGATGACCTCAGTGCCACGGTGGATGTGTTCCGTTTCTTCGCCGGCGCCGTGCGCTGCCAGACCGGTCAGCTCAGCGGCGAGTACCTGCCCGGCTACACCAGCATGGTGCGCCGCGACCCGATCGGCGTGGTCGCGTCCATCGCACCGTGGAATTACCCGATCATGATGGCCGCGTGGAAAATCGCCCCGGCCCTGGCCGCGGGCAACACCCTGGTGTTCAAACCCTCGGAACACACGCCGCTGTCCATTCTTGCCCTGGCGCCGCTGTTGGCCGAGATCCTGCCTCGGGGCGTCATCAACATCATCTGCGGCGGCGGCGAAGGAGTCGGCAGCCATCTGGTCAGCCATCCCAAGGTGCGCATGGTCTCGCTGACCGGGGATATCGTCACCGGCCAGAAAATCCTCCAGGCCGCGGCGAAAACCCTCAAGCGCACGCACCTGGAGCTGGGTGGCAAGGCCCCGGTGATCGTCTGCAACGATGCCGACATCCAGGCGGTGGTCGAGGGCGTGCGCACCTATGGGTACTACAACGCCGGGCAGGACTGCACCGCGGCTTGCCGGATCTACGCCCAGGGCGCCATCCACGACCGGCTGGTGGCCGAACTCGGCACGGCGGTCAGCAGCCTGCGCTTTGCCGGCAAACGCGACGCCGACAACGAAATCGGCCCGTTGATCAGCCCCCGCCAGCGCGACCGTGTCGCCAGTTTCGTCGAACGCGCCCTCGGCCAGCCGCACATCGAACGCATCACCGGCGCGGCAGTGCACTCCGGTGCCGGCTTCTATTACCAGCCAACCTTGCTGGCCGGCTGCAAACACAGTGATGAAATCGTCCAGCGCGAAGTGTTCGGCCCGGTGGTCACCGTGACCCGCTTCGATGAACTCAGCCAGGCGGTGGACTGGGCCAACGACTCCGAATATGGCCTGGCGTCCTCGGTCTGGACCCAGAACCTGGACAAGGCGATGCAGGTGGCGGCGCGCCTGCAATACGGCTGCACCTGGATCAACAGCCACTTCATGCTGGTCAGCGAAATGCCCCACGGCGGCCTGAAGCGCTCGGGCTATGGCAAAGACCTGTCCAGCGACTCGCTCCAGGACTACAGCGTGGTGCGCCACATCATGGCCCGCCACGGCCAGCATTTATAAACAGCACTACGCTGATAACAGGCCATCCATGGCGCTTCACCCGTTGAAAACACTGCCCCGAACATAATTAAAGCAAGAGGGATTCCCATGTACGCGCACAACACCGTATTGCTCAGTGCAATCACCATGGCGCTGCTGACCAGCATCAGCGTCCAGGCCGCCGAAACGCTCAAGACCGTTGGCGCGGGAGAAGGCCAGCTGGATATCGTGGCCTGGCCGGGTTACATCGAACGAGGCGAAAGCGACAAGGCCTACGATTGGGTGACCGGTTTCGAGAAGGAAACCGGCTGCAAGGTCAATGTGAAAACCGCCGCGACCTCCGATGAAATGGTCAGCCTGATGAGCAAGGGTGGCTACGACCTGGTCACTGCTTCGGGCGATGCTTCGTTGCGACTGATCGCCGGCAAGCGGGTGCAACCGATCAACACCACATTGATTCCCAACTGGAAGAACCTCGATCCGCGCCTCAAGGACGCGCCGTGGTACGTGGTCAACCAGCAGACCTACGGCACGCCGTATCAGTGGGGGCCGAACGTACTGATGTACAACACCAATGTATTCAAGCAGGCGCCCACCAGCTGGAGCGTGTTGTTCAGCGCCCAGACCCTGCCCGATGGCAAGCCGAACAAGGGGCGCGTGCAGGCCTACGATGGGCCGATCTACATGGCCGATGCGGCGCTGTACCTCAAGACGGCCAAGCCCGAGCTGGGTATCAAGGACCCGTATCAACTCAACGAAGCCCAGTACAAGGCCGTGCTGGAGCTGCTGCGGGCCCAGCAACCGTTGATCCACCGCTACTGGCATGACACCACCGTGCAGATGAGTGACTTCAAGAACGAAGGCGTGGTGGCGTCCGGTGCCTGGCCGTACCAGGTCAACGGCCTGATCAACGAAAAACAACCGATCGCCTCGACCATTCCGAAGGAAGGCGCCACCGGCTGGGCCGACACCACCATGCTCCACGCCGAGGCCAAGCACCCCAACTGCGCCTACAAATGGATGGACTGGTCACTGCAACCGAAGGTCCAGGGTGACGTGGCAGCGTGGTTCGGCTCCTTGCCGGCAGTGCCCGCGGCGTGCCAGGGCAGCGAGCTGCTGGGGGCTGAAGGGTGCAAGACCAACGGTTTCGACCAGTTCGACAAGATCGCCTTCTGGAAAACCCCGCAGGCCGAGGGCGGCAAGTTCGTGTCATACAGCCGCTGGACCCAGGATTACATCGCGATCATGGGCGGGCGGTAGGGCCAATCTGTCGCCACGCAAGTGGCGATGAACACTGCCTTTGTGGCGAGGGGATTTATCCCCGCTGGGCTGCGAAGCAGCCCCTGAATCCCACCAACTCGGTTTGTCAGGTGAATTCAGTGGACTGCTTTGGGGCTGCTTCGCAGCCCAGCGGGGCGGTGCGACGTTTCGCTAAATCCCCTCGCCACAGGACAGTGTTCCCATCATTGAAATTTCATGCCGCACCGCTTTATGGAGCACCGCACCATGACACTCGCAGTCCAGTTCACCCAGGTTTCCCGTCAATTCGGCGACGTGAAGGCCGTTGACCGGGTCTCCATCGACATCGAGGACGGCGAATTTTTTTCCATGCTGGGTCCCTCCGGGTCGGGCAAGACCACCTGCCTGCGGCTGATTGCCGGTTTCGAACAGCCGAGCGCCGGCTCCATCCGTATCCATGGCGAAGAGGCCGCGGGATTGCCACCCTATCAACGGGACGTCAATACGGTGTTCCAGGACTACGCCCTCTTTCCCCACATGAACGTGCGCGACAACGTGGCCTACGGCCTGAAAGTCAAAGGCGTCGCCAGGGCCGAGCGCATCAAGCGCGCCGACGAAGCGTTGGAAATGGTGGCCTTGGGCGGTTATGGCGAACGCAAGCCGGCGCAGCTCTCCGGCGGCCAGCGTCAGCGTGTAGCCCTGGCCCGTGCCCTGGTCAATCGCCCGCGGGTGTTGCTGCTGGATGAACCCCTGGGTGCCCTCGATCTGAAGCTGCGCGAACAGATGCAGGGCGAACTGAAGAAACTGCAACGCCAGTTGGGCATCACATTCATTTTCGTCACCCATGACCAGACCGAGGCCTTGTCGATGTCCGACCGGGTGGCGGTGTTCAACAAGGGCCGCATCGAACAAGTGGATACACCGCGCAACCTGTACATGAAGCCGGCGACCACCTTCGTCGCGGAATTTGTCGGCACCTCCAACGTGATTCGCGGCGAACTGGCACGACAGCTGAGCGGTTATCCACAGCCCTTCTCGATCCGCCCGGAACACGTGCGTTTCGCCGAGGGCCCGTTGGACGGCCATGAAATCGAAGTCCAGGGGCTGCTTCACGACATTCAATACCAGGGCAGCTCGACTCGTTACGAGTTGAAACTGGAAAACGGCCAGACCCTGAACCTCAGCCAGGCCAACACCCAGTGGGCCGACAGCAACACCCCGCACCAGACCGGCCAGCAACTCAGGGTCCGCTGGGCCCGCGAGGCGATGATCGCCCTGCACGACACCCTCGGCGGCGAGGCCTGAGATGAATACACTGGCCCTCCCCCGGACACCCGCGCCGGGCTCGCTGCGACGGTTTTCCAACCTGCTGTACCGGCGGCCCAACCTGTACCTGTCGATGCTGCTGGTGCCGCCGCTGATCTGGTTCGGCGCGATCTACCTGGGCTCGCTGCTGACCTTGCTCTGGCAAGGCTTCTACACCTTCGACGACTTCACCATGGCGGTCACCCCCGACCTGACCCTGGCGAATTTCGCGGCGCTGTTCCAACCCTCGAACTTCGACATCATCCTGCGCACGGTGAGCATGGCCATCGCGGTGTCCATCGCCAGCGCCGTCGTCGCGTTTCCCATCGCCTATTACATGGCGCGCTACACCAGCGGCAAGACCAAGGCGTTCTTCTACATCGCGGTGATGCTGCCCATGTGGGCCAGCTACATCGTCAAGGCCTATGCCTGGACATTGCTGCTGGCCAAGGGCGGCGTGGCGCAGTGGTTCATCCAGCACCTGGGCCTGGGACCGGCGTTGCAGTTCGTGCTGGAAATCCCCGGCGTCGGCGGCAGTACGCTGTCCACTTCGCACCTGGGACGCTTCCTGGTATTCGTCTATATCTGGCTGCCATTCATGATCCTGCCGATCCAGGCGTCCCTGGAGCGCCTGCCGCCCTCACTGCTGCAAGCCTCGGCGGACCTGGGCGCCAGGCCACGCCAGACGTTCATGCAAGTGGTTCTGCCGCTGTCGGTCCCGGGCATCGCCGCCGGTTCGATCTTCACGTTCTCGCTGACCCTGGGGGATTTCATCGTGCCCCAGCTGGTGGGCCCGCCGGGCTACTTCGTCGGCAGCATGGTCTATGCCCAGCAAGGCGCCATCGGCAACATGCCCATGGCCGCCGCCTTCACGCTGGTGCCCATCGTGCTGATCGCCATTTACCTGTCTATCGTCAAGCGCCTGGGGGCTTTCGATGCACTCTGATTCTTCATCCCGGGCTTCATGGGGTTTGCGCATCGCGGCTTGGGGCGGGCTGGTGTTCCTGCACTTCCCGATCCTGATCATCTTCCTCTATGCCTTCAATACCGAAGATGCCGCGTTCAGCTTCCCGCCCAAGGGCTTGACCCTGAAATGGTTCAGTGTGGCCTTCGCCCGCCCGGATGTACTGGAGGCGATCAAGTTGTCGTTGCAGATCGCGAGCATCGCCACCCTGATCGCCATGGTGCTCGGCACGTTGGCCTCGGCGGCACTGTACCGCCGCGACTTCTTCGGCAAGCAGGGGATTTCGCTGATGCTGATCCTGCCCATTGCCCTGCCGGGGATCATCACCGGCATTGCGCTGCTGGCCACGTTCAAGACCCTGGGCATCGAGCCGGGCATGTTCACTATCGTCGTCGGCCACGCCACCTTCTGTGTGGTGATCGTCTACAACAACGTCATCGCCCGGCTACGCCGCACCTCCCACAGCCTGATCGAGGCCTCGATGGACCTGGGGGCGGATGGCTGGCAGACCTTCCGCTACATCATCCTGCCCAATCTCGGCTCGGCCCTGCTGGCCGGCGGCATGCTGGCGTTCGCATTGTCGTTCGACGAAATCATTGTCACCACCTTCACCGCCGGCCATGAACGCACCCTGCCGCTCTGGCTGCTCAACCAGCTCAGCCGCCCCCGCGACGTGCCGGTGACCAACGTCGTCGCCATGCTCGTGATGCTGGTGACCATGCTGCCGATCCTGGGCGCCTATTACCTGACCCGTGGGGGCGAGAGCGTGGCGGGTAGCGGGGGGAAATAACTCAGGCATGAACAGCGATGAACCCCTGTGGGAGCGAGCCTGCTCGCGAAAGCGGTGGTCCAGTCAGTGCAAGGGTTGCCTGATGGAACGCCTTCGCGAGCAGGCTCGCTCCCACAAAAAACAACAACTTGAGAGGACATGGACATGCAAACCAAACTGCTGATCAACGGTCGCCTGGTGAACGGCGAAGGTCCCGGACAAGCCGTGTTCAATCCGGCGCTGGGCCGGGTGCTGGTGGAAATCAACGAAGCCAGCGAAGCCCAGGTCGACGCCGCCGTGCGCGCCGCCGATGACGCCTTCGACACTTGGTCGCAGGTCCCGCCCAAGGACCGCTCCCTGCTGCTGCTCAAACTGGCCGACGCCATTGAAGCCCATGGCGAAGAACTGGCGAAGCTGGAATCGGACAACTGCGGCAAACCCCTGGGCGCCGCCCTGAACGACGAAATCCCGGCCATTGCCGACGTGTTCCGTTTCTTTGCCGGCGCCAGTCGCTGCATGAACGGCTCGGCGGGGGGCGAATATCTGCCTGGGCATACGTCGATGATCCGTCGCGACCCGGTGGGCGTCATTGCCTCCATCGCGCCCTGGAACTACCCGCTGATGATGGTCGCCTGGAAAATCGCCCCGGCCCTGGCCGCTGGCAACACTGTTGTGCTCAAGCCGTCGGAACAGACGCCCCTGACGGCATTGCGCCTGGCGGAACTGGCCTCGGAGATTTTCCCGGCGGGTGTACTCAACGTGGTATTCGGTCGTGGGCAGACCGTTGGCCAGCCGCTGATCACTCACCCGAAAGTGCGCATGGTGTCGCTGACCGGCTCCATCGCCACCGGCTCGCACATCATTTCCAGCAGCGCCGACAGCGTCAAGCGCACCCACATGGAACTGGGCGGCAAGGCCCCGGTGATCATCTTCGACGACGCCGACATCGACGCCGCCGTGGAAGGTATCCGCACCTTCGGCTTCTACAATGCCGGCCAGGATTGCACCGCGGCCTGTCGCATCTATGCCCAACAAGGCATCTACGACCAGTTCGTCGAAAAACTCGGTGCCGCCGTGGGCAGCATCAAGTACGGCCTGCAAACCGCGCCGGACACCGAGATGGGCCCGCTGATCACTGCCCAGCATCGCGACCGCGTGGCCGGGCTCGTCGAACGCGCCATCGCCCAGCCACATATCCGTTTGATCACCGGCGGCAAGACCGTGGAGGGCAACGGGTTCTTCTTCGAACCGACGGTACTGGCCGATGCCCAGCAAGACGACGAGATCGTGCGCCGGGAAGTCTTCGGCCCAGTGGTCTCCGTCACCCCGTTCCTCGATGAAGCCCAGGTGCTGGAGTGGGCCAACGATTCGGACTACGGCCTGGCCTCATCGGTATGGACCCGCGACGTCGGCCGGGCCCATCGCCTCTCGGCACGCCTGCAATACGGCTGCACCTGGGTGAATACCCACTTCATGCTCGTCAGCGAAATGCCCCACGGCGGTCAGAAACATTCCGGGTACGGCAAGGACATGTCCATGTACGGGCTGGAGGACTACACGGTGGTGCGGCATGTGATGTTCAAGCATTGATCTGAAGAGCCCATCACACCACGACCGGCAACAAACCTGGTCGTGGTCAGGCGAGGGTCAGTAAGGCACTATCAATTCGACCGAGGGAAAATAGCTGCGGTAACGTTTGGCATCCCGGGTCAACAAAGTCAGGCCCTTCACGGCGGCATGGGCGCCAATGAAAAAATCGGCCAGTACATTAGTCTTTCCGCCACCTACCTTGCGATAGCGCACAAAAGCCTTGCCGGCCAAAAACAACGCCGGTCGAGGTATCTCCAGCATCAACAGACCCAGTTCAGTAACAGCCTCATCCAATGCCTCAAAAGTGGAAAAAGCCTGGGAGAGTTCGGCATAGACAATCGGGTTGATGGCAAGGTCATGGATCTGGGATTGGGCACGCAACTGCTGGATGGACCAGTCAGCCCAAACAGGGTCGTCTTCCAGAACATCAATCAACACGTTGGTGTCGACCAACACCATCAATCGTCACCTCGTAACAGCGCCATCAGCTCATCGGTGCGCCACTTGATATCCGCCTTGCCACGGGCAGCTTCGAAGCGATCGCGAACCTCTTTTTCCGCGCTTCGAGGCTTACCGGCCTGCAGCACCACTTCTCCCTGTGCGTTAACACTGAACTCGACCGCACAACCTGGAATCAGGTGCAACGCATCGCGAATAGGCTTGGGAATGGTGACCTGCCCCTTACTTGTCATTGTCGTCGACACTGTCTTCTCCTTCGATGTATTACCTCAACAAGAAAAGTAATACTTCAAGTACGAACCTGCAACCGCCGCTGATCGTAGGCAAACGCTCTTTGCCTATTGGGAAAATGCGGCATTTCAAAACCGCGAAACACTCCTCATCGCATCCACCAGGTAACGCATGGCGATCCGGTCGTTTTCCGACAGCTCGCGGTAGCGTTCCACCAGTCGCAGTTCCTCCAGGCTAAGGCGCCGCGTCCGGCGCACGTTGTGCAGGCAGGGAAGGAGCCCCAGCATTTCGGCAATGCCCTGTAGTTTCGTCATGAACGGTGTCCTTGTGTACGTCGAATTGATTCCCGGAGCCTGCCGGGCCCGCGGACAGCACCCCTTTGCCAAGCTAAAGAATAGGGGCGATTCACACAGCGAGGAGGCAGTTTTAGAGTAATTAGTCAAAAAAATGCAGAGGCCTCCGAGAAAAAAGAAATATCTGTAAGGAAATTTAACCAAGCCACGCTTTCCTTTTCTCAGACGTCGACGTATCCCCTATGATTTTGCGCCTCGGTGAACCGATCCGGTTCTCAGGCATCTGTTTTAACGTTCGTCGCGTTTGGCCAAAGGCATGTCCGAACTCCTTTATCAGTTGTATCAGTCCTGTTGCCAGGAACGGCTGGGGATTGTTTCGAGAAAGGTTGTATTTATGCATCGCAGGAACCTGCTCAAGGCCTCCATGGCTTTCGCCGCCTATACCGGGCTTTCGGCTTCGGGTCTCATGGCGGCACGGGCCTGGGCCGCCGACCAGACGGCAGACGGCGAAGCCCGCCCCTTCGACTTCAAGAACCTGAAAGACCAGGCCAAGCGGCTGGCCGGGCAACGTTACGTCGATACCAAACAAGTCTTGCCAGAAACATTGGCGATGATGTCGCCACTGCAGTTCAACGCTATCCGGTATGACGCCAATCATTCGCTGTGGAATGAACTGGATGGCCAACTGGACGTACAGTTTTTCCACGTCGGCATGGGTTTCAAACAGCCGGTGCGCATGCACAGTGTCGATCCGAAGACTCGCCTGGCCCGTGAAGTGCATTTCCGCCCGGAGTTGTTCAACTACGAGAAAACCACGGTCAACACCGCGCAACTGAAGGGTGACCTGGGGTTCTCCGGGTTCCGTGCCTTCAAGGCACCGGAGCTGGACCGGCACGACATCGTTTCGTTTCTGGGCGCCAGTTATTTCCGCGCCGTGGACGCCAGTGGCCAGTACGGGCTCTCGGCCCGTGGATTGGCAATCGATACGTATGCCAAGCACCGTGAGGAATTTCCGGACTTCACCCAGTTCTGGTTCGAAACCCCGGACAAGAACAGCACCCGCTTCGTGGTCTACGCCCTGCTCGATTCCCCCAGCGCCACCGGGGCGTATCGCTTTGATATCGACTGCCAGCCCACCCGGGTCGTGATGGAAGTCGATGCCCACATCAACGCCCGGACCGCCATCGAGCAACTGGGCATTGCGCCGATGACCAGCATGTTCAGCTGCGGTACTGTCGAGCGACGCATGTGCGACACCATTCACCCACAGATCCACGACTCCGACCGACTGGCCATGTGGCGTGGCAATGGCGAATGGGTCTGCCGCCCGCTGAACAATCCCGCCACCCTGCAATTCAACGCCTTTGCCGACAAGAACCCGAAAGGCTTCGGCCTGGTGCAGACCGACCATAGCTTCGAGAGCTACCAGGACACGGTGGATTGGTACAGCAAGCGCCCAAGCCTGTGGGTCGAGCCGACAACGGCCTGGGGCGAAGGCTCTGTGGATCTGCTGGAAATTCCTACCACCGGCGAAACCCTGGATAACATCGTCGCGTTCTGGTCGCCGAAGAAACCGGTCGCGGCCGGCGATTCGCTGAACTACGGCTACAAACTCTACTGGAGCGCCCTGCCACCGGTGAGCACCGAGCTGGCCCAGGTCCACGCGAGCCGTTCCGGTATGGGCGGGTTCATCGAGGGTTGGGCACCGGGCGAGCATTACCCGACCGTCTGGGCGCGACGCTTTGCCGTGGACTTCAGTGGCGGCGGTCTCGACCAGCAACCCCCTGGCACCGGTATCGAACCGGTGGTGACCTGCTCCCATGGCGAGGTGAAGGACTTCAACGTGCTGGTGGTGGATGCGATCAAGGGCTATCGCATTACCTTCGACTGGTACCCGACCGACGACCGCGTGGACCCGGTGGAGATGCGCCTGTTCATTCGCACCAAGGACCGGACCCTGAGCGAGACCTGGCTGTACCAGTACTTCCCGCCGGCGCCGGATAGGCGCAAGTATCCCTGATGGTTGTTGATCGTCCGGGCTGGCCCCATCGCGAGCAGGCTCGCTCCCACTCGTTGATCTCATTGCGTAGGAATTCCTTGTGAGAGCGAGCCTGCTCGCGATGAGGCCGTCCAGGCAGAGTAAATTTCAACTAAAGAAAAGCCCCGGCCTGAACGACCGGGGCTTTGTTTTCACCAGGAACAGTCAGTCCCGCAGATCCGACTCATGAATCGGCTGGTCCCGATGGGTCGCCCGCTGATACTGCGCCGGCCATACCGCCTTGCGCCCGCCCAGGTCATCATCGGCATGCAGCGCCCAGTACGGATCGCGCAACAACTCGCGGGCCAGGAAAATGATGTCGGCCTGACAGGTTCGCAGGATGTGCTCGGCCTGGGCCGGTTCGGTGATCATGCCGACGGTGCCGGTGGCGATTTCCGACTCCTTGCGTACCCGTTCAGCAAAACGCGTCTGGTAACCCGGACCGGTGGGGATCTCCGCATTCGCCGCGGTACCGCCCGATGACACATCGATCAGATCCACCCCCAACGCCCTGAATCGCCGCGCCAACTCGACGGTCTCATCAGGGTTCCAGCCGTCCTCGACCCAGTCGGTGGCCGAGACACGGACGAACACTGGCAGCTCCTGGGGCCATACAGCCCTGACCGCTTCGGTGACCTGCAGCACCAGCCGGATACGGTTTTCGAACGACCCACCGTATTGATCGCGCCGCTGATTGCTCAGCGGAGACAGAAACTGATGCAGCAGGTAACCATGGGCCGCGTGGACCTCGACCACCTTGAACCCGGCCGTCAAGGCGCGTCTGGCCGCGTCCACGAACGCCTGGACGACAGCGTTGATCTGTCCTTCGTCCAGTTGGGACGGCTGCGTGTGCTGCGGGTCGAAGGCAATCGGCGAGGGACCGACTGGCACCCAGCCGCCATCCGCGGGTTTCACGCTGCCATGCTTGCCCAACCAGGGCCGCCAGGTACTGGCCTTGCGCCCGGCATGGGCCAGTTGAATGCCCGGCACGGCCCCCAGGGCGGTGATGAAACGGGTGATGCGTTGCAGCGGCTCGATCTGTTCATCGTTCCACAGCCCCAGGTCCTGGGCGGTGATGCGACCGTCGGCAGTGACCGCGGTGGCTTCGGTGAATACCAGGCCGGCACCGCCCACAGCACGGCTACCGAGGTGCACCAGATGCCAGTCGTTGGCCAGGCCATCGACGCTCGAATACTGGCACATCGGTGATACCGCGATGCGATTGGGCAGGGTCAATTGGCGTACGGTATAGGGTTCAAGCAGCAGACTCATGGGGCACCTCTTCGAATCAGTGGGCAGGCTCCAGGTTCTGTTTGAAAAGTCGACGAGTGACAAAAGGTGCAGCACCCGCCCCCGCGGGCAAAGAAAATGGACAAGACGTCACAAGGGCTATCAACCAGTGTTTAGAGCCTAGTCGACAACCGGGGATAAGGCAGGGTTCCGCGTTTAAAACAAGCTCCTGTGGCGAGGGGGATCATCGCCTTGGGGAATCTGTGGCCTACCGCGGCTCGATATGGGCAATCATCAACTGCACCGTTTCCTGGCCACGAAACTCGTTGAGGTCGAGTTTGTAGGCCAGTTCGACCCAGCGCACGGTCGGGTTCGGCCAGATGTCGCGGTCGATGCCAAAGGCGATGCCATCGAGCTTCACCGAACCGCACTCGCTCTTGAGGACCACCTTCAGGTGCCGCTCACCCACCACCCGCTGTTCTACCAGCTGGAACACGCCGTGGAACATCGGCTCTGGAAAATGCTGGCCCCAGGGCCCGGCATGGCGCAGGGCCCGGGCCAGTTCCAGGTGGAACTCTTCCACCGCCAGGGTGCCATCCGACAACAGGCGCCCGGTCAGGTCTTCTTCACGCAATTGCCTGCGCACTTCCGCGTCGAACGCCTCGGCGAACAACGGAAAATTCGCCTCCGGCAATGACAGCCCTGCCGCCATGGCATGACCGCCGTACTTGGTGATCAGGGTCGGATGCTGCGCCGCCACGACGCTCAGGGCGTCGCGAATATGAAACCCCTGCACCGAGCGGCCAGAGCCTTTGAGCATGCCGTCTCCAGCATCGGCAAAGGCAATGGTCGGTCGGAAGTAACGCTCTTTCATGCGGGAGGCCAGGATGCCGATGACGCCCTGGTGCCACTGCGGATCGAACAGGCACAGACCGAACGGCATCGATTCCACCGGCAGTTCCTTGAGCTGGGCCAGCGCCTCGCGCTGCATGCCCTGCTCGATGGATTTGCGATCCTGGTTCATGCCATCCAGCTGCGCGGCCATTTCCCGGGCCAGCGCCTCGTCGTCGGTGAGCAGGCATTCGATGCCCAGGCTCATATCGTCCAGGCGCCCCGCCGCATTCAGGCGCGGCCCCAGGATGAAGCCGAGATCGGTGGAGGTAATGCGCGAGTGATCACGCTTGGCCACTTCCAGAATGGCTTTGATGCCAGGACGCGCGCGCCCGGCGCGAATGCGCTCCAGGCCCTGATGCACGAGGATCCGGTTGTTGGCGTCCAGGGGCACCACGTCGGCCACGCTGCCCAGGGCCACCAGGTCCAGCAATTCACCGATGTTCGGCTGCGGTTTGCTGGCGTACCAACCCAAGCCGCGCAGCCGCGCACGCAGGGCCATCAGCACGTAGAAAATCACCCCGACACCCGCCAGCGCCTTGCTCGGGAATTCACACCCCGGCTGGTTCGGATTGACGATGGCATCGGCCGCCGGCAACTCGGTGCCCGGCAAGTGGTGGTCGGTTACCAGTACCTTGAGGCCTGCCGCTTTCGCCGCCGCCACGCCTTCCACGCTGGAAATGCCGTTGTCCACGGTGATCAGCAGTTGCGGCTCGCGGGTCAGGGCGACCTCGACGATTTCCGGGGTCAGCCCGTAGCCGTATTCGAAGCGATTGGGCACCAGATAGTCGACATGGGCCGCCCCCAGCAGGCGCAGCCCCAACAGGCCCACGGTACTGGCCGTCGCGCCGTCGGCATCGAAGTCGCCGACGATCAGGATCCGCTGGCGCTGTTCCAGGGCCACCACCAGCAGGTCCACCGCCGCATCGATGCCTTTGAGCTGCTGGTAGGGAATCAGGCGCGCCAGGCTCTTGTCCAATTCGGCCTCGGACTGCACGCCACGCGCCGCGTACAGGCGGGTCAGCAGGGGCGGCAGGTCACCGAGGAACGGCAGGGTGTCGGGGAGCTGGCGGGGTTCTATGCGCATGGGGTGACGGACATTCTTCTATGGGTCATTGAAACTATCGGCAAAAGAGCTGCATGTGGGAGCGAGCCTGCTCGCTCCCACATGAATCAACCGCGCTCGCCCAGCAACCACTGCAACTGGACTTCATGCTGGCCGCGGTCGTCGGTCACGAATATCGTCCCTTCGCTGATCATGACATCCCACTTGATCACGCGGGGCATGTCCTGGGCCAGGGTTTCCAGCACGTCTTGGGGCACGGCGGCGATGTTGACGTTCTTCAGGCCTTTTACCGCCGGAATCACCTTGCCTTCCCAGACCCGCAGGCTGCCATAGGCCAGCAGGCTGGTGCGTTCGGTACGACGCGAGCACCAGGTCAGGCGATCGACGTCGGGCTGACCGACTTCGATCCAGTGCAGCACGCGGTCATCCAGGCTTTTTTCCCACAGCGCTGGTTCATCGACATCTGACAGACCGCGACCAAACGACAGCAGCTCGTTGTACCAGAGCGCGTAGGCCAGCAACCGCACGGTCATGCGCTCCTCGGTTTCCGAAGGATGGCGGGCGATGGTCTGCTTCACATTCTCGTAGACATTGCGGTCGAGGTCGGTGAGGTTCAGTTCAAACTTGTAGGTCGTGGACGGCTGGGCCATGAACGGGCTTCTTGATACGTGGAAAGGCGGCAAGTCTAACCGATGAAACGGCAAATCCACGAATTGCCGACCATCAACCTGCGGCGACTGACGCTGGCCTATGATAAAACGCTCTATTCGTTCCGTTTTGTCCTACAGGATCTTTCATGTCGCTCACAGCCAAACCCCTCGCCGGGGTCAAAGTCATCGAACTCGGCACCCTGATCGCCGGGCCTTTCGCCTCGCGGATCTGTGCAGAATTCGGTGCCGAAGTGGTCAAGGTCGAATCGCCCGACGGCGGAGATCCGCTGCGCAAGTGGCGCAAGTTGTATGAAGGCACCTCCCTGTGGTGGTTCGTCCAGGCGCGCAACAAGAAATCCCTGACCCTGAACCTGAAGCACCCCGACGGTCTGGCGATTTTGAAACAGTTGATTGGCGAAGCCGACATCCTGATCGAGAACTTTCGTCCCGGCGTACTGGAAAAACTCGGCCTGGGTTGGGAAGTGCTGCACGCATTGAACCCGAAACTGGTGATGGTGCGTCTCTCCGGTTTCGGCCAGACCGGGCCGATGAAGGATCAGCCAGGGTTTGGCGCAGTGGGCGAATCCATGGGCGGCCTGCGCTACATCACCGGGTTCGAAGACCGGCCGCCGGTGCGCACCGGAATTTCCATCGGTGACTCCATCGCCGCGCTGTGGGGCGTGATCGGCGCGCTGATGGCCCTGCGTCACCGCGAAGTCAATGGCGGCAGCGGGCAAGTGGTGGACGTGGCGTTGTACGAGGCGATATTCGCCATGATGGAGAGCATGGTGCCGGAGTTCGACGTATTCGGTTTCATCCGCGAGCGCACCGGCAATATCATGCCCGGCATCACCCCGTCATCGATTCACACCAGCGCCGATGGCAAGCATGTGCAGATCGGCGCCAATGGCGACGCGATCTTCAAACGGTTCATGCAGCTCATCGGTCGTGACGACCTGGCCAATGACCCGCAATTGGCCAGCAATGACGGCCGTGACAATCGCCGCGACGAGTTGTACGGCGTCATCGATCGCTGGGTCAATTCACTGCCGCTCGATACCGTCATCGAACAGTTGAACCGTGCCGAAGTGCCAGCCAGCCGGATCTTCAGCGCCGAAGACATGTTCAGCGACCCACAATTCCTGGCCCGTGAAATGTTCCTGCAAGCCAAACTGCCAGATGGCAAGGCGTTCAAAATGCCGGGCATCGTTCCTAAACTGTCCGACACGCCGGGCAGCGCCGAATGGGTCGGGCCAACGCTCGGGGAGCACAATGCCCAGGTGCTCGGCGAGCTTGGCTACGACGCGCAGCAAATCGCTCGCTTGCGCACGGAGGGGGCGATCTGAAAGTGTCGAACGTGGAACCGTCCGTTGAGGCGTTTCCACGTCGGGAAGGAAAACGACAGGCAAAAAGAAACCCGAGAAGTGGGGAGACGACTCGGGGTTAAACGTGACCATTCGAGGTCCGTACAACAAGCGACAAGCACCGGAGCACAATGCTCGATCTTGTTGGTAAAAGGTCTGACTCCCCAGGTGGTAGGAAGGTTCCCACAACCTGCCTTTCAATTCGCTGCGGTCATGACCTTGTCGCGAGCCAAATTACGCAGTGCCGCGATCACACAGGGCTCCAGGCGTCCCTCGGCGATCAGCACATCCCGATGCAGACCATCGACCACGTCCGTCAGTTGACGCTTGTCGGTCAACTGCGCCTGATTGAACAGCCGCTCAACCATGATGGCTCCAGAAGCATTCTTCAGCGTCACCAGGCATTCGCCAGCGGCGCCGGAGGGGGTCAGCGTGACCTGATACGGGCTCAAAGCCTCACCCAGCAATAGGCTGATACTTTCCATTCGATCACCCTTCAATAGTCCGAAAACAACTGCATGTGCACAGTAAGTGACCGTGGGCCGCAGCAGAAAGTTCGTCAGCGCACCGAACCGGCACACCTGGAATCCGTTGAACCGAGCATGCGCGTTCAATATGACAGAGAAACAACAGCCGTCGCGGGAGCCATTGTATGTCGCATCAGGCCAGGATCCGTTCAGAACGCCGCCATCTCCGCCCGACATCGCTCCAGCCCCCCAGGAGACCACGCAGCTGTCCATCGGCGCCGTAGAACGGCACCGACCAATGGTGGATATCCCGTAATCCACTGCTGAACAGCACCTGGCGGTCGCTGAAGCGGGACTGTCCGGTTCGCAACTGCTCCATCATCTCCCCATGCAGCAACTCGGCCGTGGCCACCGGAAACGCAGGGCAGTCGGTCAGGCGTGTTCCTCGCAGCTTTTCGAAGCGGGTCGCGAACTGTTCTTCGTAGCTCTTGTTGCACATGAGCAGGCGCCCTTCGAGATCACGGATGAAAATCGGATCGGGGATCGCATCCATCAAGGCCCTCTGGAGCATCACCTGGTCGTTGAGGACCGCTTCGGCCTTGTGGCGCTGATCGATCTGTATCTGCAGGCGGCGATTCCACAGCAGCGACAGAAGGCCGGACACCCCGAGCACGACGACACACCAGTAGCCCCATTGGGACACGCGCAGCCAAAGCGAGGGCGCCTTGCCGGGGACGACACCCGCCATCCACTTGGAACGCAGGGCACGCATTTCCTCGGCTGGAAACGCTTCCAGTGCCTTATTCAGGATACTCAGCAGTGGCAGTAGATCCTGACGTACAGCCAGATAGTCCGGCTCCCACTTGCCATCGAGGTTTTTTCCTACTTTCAACTGTCCCGCCGGATAGAGATGCACCCCGGTTTCGTTTTCGATGGTGGCATAGGCTTCCCCACTCTCCACCAGCGCCCTCGCCTCTGCATAGGTCTTGACCGTGCGCAATTCGACGGCGGGGTGATCACGGCGGATCTCCGTCTCCAAGGCATGCCGTGCCGGCAGCGCCAGGACCTTCCCCTCCAGCTGTTCCAGCGAACGGAGCGCCGGCTCTCCGGCGCGACCGACGAATACCCAGCCGGAACCACCAAATGCGTGGCTGAAGTTGAGGAAGTCCCGGCGTTCATCGTTCATCGCCATGGTGGTCGTCATGTCGGCCTCGCCCCGCTCCAGCATCGCCAGCAACTGGCCGGGGGAGAATGACTCGCGGTGCACGAACTCGAGGCCCGTCATGCGTGCAATACGCAGGAGAATGTCGTTGTTCAACCCGTTCCACTGGCCACGCTCATTCTTGAACAGGTACAACGGAAACTGCATCGACGCCACGACGACCCTGGGGTGCTCCTCGATCCACTGCAATTCCCGCGCGTCCAGCACCAGCCGCTCGCCGGACTGGAACGGCGGCGCCTCAAAGGCTGCCAACTGCGCCGCGCCGCCCCACTGCATCCAGCACATCAGGACCAGCCCTGTCATCCAGCCCAACGCTGGTTTGCATTTGATAAAAAACAACATCTGCACTTCCTTCGAGATGACTCGCCCGTCCCTCCCATGGGCGAAAACCCGATCAGTTTGGCATGCAGAAACAAGAAAGCCCGTCAGGAGACGGGCTTCAAAATGTGACAGGTTTCAGCGATCAGAGAGGCTTGCCACGGTTGCCATGCTGACTGACAAAGGCCTGTACGGCTTTCAAGTCATTCGGCAGCACTGTGCAGCGCTCTTCTCGCTCAAACAAATCCGAAAGATGTGCAGGTAGTTCAAGCGCTTTTCCTACACCGGCTTTCTCTACCGCTTCCGGGAACTTGACCGGGTGAGCGGTTCCCAGGATCACCATCGGGATATCCAGGCTGCGGCGGCACTCACGGGCCGCACGCACGCCGATGGCCGTGTGCGGATCCAGCAACTCGCCGCTCTGCCCGAACACCTCGGCAATGGTTTCGCAGGTCTGTGCGTCGTCCACCGCCAGGGAGTCGAACAGCTTGCGGGCTTCGGTCCAGCGCTCGGCCTCGACGCTGAAACCGCCACCCTGGCGGAAACTGTCCATCAGGCCGGCAATCGCCGCGCCGTTGCGACCGTGCAGGTCGAACAACAGGCGCTCAAAGTTCGACGACACCATGATGTCCATGGAAGGCGACAGCGTGGCGTGCAGGGTTTCCTTGACGTACTGGTTGCCGCTCATGAAGCGGTGCAGGATGTCGTTGCGGTTGGTGGCGACGATCAGTTGATTGATCGGCAGGCCCATGTTGCGCGCCAGATAGCCGGCGAAGATGTCACCGAAGTTGCCGGTGGGTACCGAGAACGACACCGAACGGGCCGGACCGCCCAACTGCAGGGCCGCGTGGAAGTAATAGACGATCTGGGCCATGATCCGCGCCCAGTTGATCGAGTTCACTGCCACCAGCCGCGTGCCCTTGAGGAAGCCCTGGTCGGCGAAACTGGCCTTGACCATTTCCTGGCAGTCATCGAAGTTGCCTTCGATGGCGATGTTGTGGATGTTATCGCCGAAGATCGTTGTCATCTGGCGACGTTGCACTTCCGAGACACGGTTGTGCGGATGCAGGATGAAGATGTCGACGTTCTCGCAGTGCTTGCAACCTTCGATGGCGGCCGAACCAGTGTCGCCGGAGGTAGCGCCGACAATGACCACGCGCTCGCCACGCTTGTGCAGTACGTAGTCCAGCAGACGACCGAGCAATTGCAGGGCGAAGTCCTTGAATGCCAGGGTCGGGCCGTGGAACAGCTCCATCACCCATTCATTGCCGTTGAGCTGACGCAGTGGGGCAATGGCGTTGTGGGAAAAGACGCTATAGGTCTCTTCCAGGATCTTCTTGAAGTCGGCGTCCGGGATGCTGCCGGTGACGAACGGACGCATGACCCGGAAGGCCAGCTCGTGATACGGCAGGCCGGCCCAGGAGGCAATTTCTTCCTGGGTGAAACGCGGCAGGTTTTCCGGCACGTAGAGGCCGCCGTCCGTGGCCAGGCCGGCCAGCAGGACATCTTCGAAATTCAGGGCCGGTGCCTGGCCGCGGGTGCTGATATAGCGCATGGGGGCAAACCTTTGGTTTGAGCTTCAAGCTGCAAGCTGCAAGCTACAAGTAGAAGCCGATCCGCTTTCAACTTGTAGCTTGTGGCTTGCCGCTTGCAGCTGAATTAATTCAGATGTTCTACGCGGATACGGACCACAGGGCCTACCACGTCCTGGAGCGCTTCCAGCGCTGCAATCGCGTCGTTGATACGCTGCTCGACCACACGGTGGGTCAGCAGGATCATCGGCACGAGGCCGTCATGCTCCTCGACTTCCTTCTGCATGATCGACTCGATGTTGATGCCGCGCTCCGACAGGATGCTCGCCACCTGGGCCAGTACACCCGGATGGTCCTTGGCCTGTATACGCAAGTAGTAGGCACTTTCGCACGCTTCGATCGGAAGAATCGGATGAGCCGACAGAGAGTCCGGCTGGAACGCCAGGTGCGGCACACGGTTTTCCGGATCGGACGTCATGGCACGCACTACGTCCACCAGGTCGGCCACAACCGACGAGGCGGTCGGTTCCATGCCGGCGCCGGCGCCGTAGAACAGGGTCGAGCCAGAGGCATCACCGTTGACCATCACGGCGTTCATCACGCCGTTGACGTTGGCGATCAGGCGGTCGGCCGGGATCAGCGTCGGATGCACGCGCAGCTCGATGCCACTGGCGGTGCTGCGGGCAACCCCCAGGTGCTTGATGCGGTAGCCCAGGGCTTCGGCATAGTTCACGTCTGCTGTGGTCAGCCGAGTGATGCCTTCGGTGTAGGCCTTGTCGAACTGCAACGGAATACCAAAGGCGATGGACGCCAGGATCGTCAGCTTGTGCGCCGCATCGATGCCTTCCACGTCGAACGTCGGATCGGCCTCGGCATAACCCAGGGCCTGGGCTTCGGTGAGCACGTCCTCGAAGGTCCGGCCCTTCTCGCGCATTTCGGTGAGGATGAAGTTACCGGTGCCGTTGATGATACCGGCGACCCAATTGATGCGGTTGGCCGACAGGCCTTCGCGGATGGCCTTGATCACCGGGATGCCACCGGCCACGGCGGCTTCGAACGCTACAATCACGCCTTTTTCACGGGCCTTGGCGAAAATTTCATTACCGTGCACGGCGATCAGTGCCTTGTTGGCGGTGACCACGTGCTTGCCGTTTTCGATGGCCTTGAGCACCAGCTCACGGGCCACGGTGTAGCCGCCCATCAACTCGATAACGATATCGACTTCAGGGTTGGCCGCCACGGCGAATACGTCGTTGGTAATCGAAATACCGGTCGTCTGGAACTGAGGCTTTGGCGTACGCATGGCAATTTGTGCCACTTCGATTCCACGCCCGGCACGGCGGGCAATCTCCTCGGCGTTACGCTGAAGTACGTTGAAGGTGCCGCCACCGACGGTACCTAACCCACAGATGCCTACTTTGACCGGATTCACTCTTGACTCCCCATGAAACGGCCGACACAAGGTCGGCCGTGAAATACAGCCGCGCAGCAACGCGGCTCTGCGTTTAACGGCCCGGCGAAGGTTTTCGCCGAGCCATGCTCTTCATCAGCACATGGCCCATGATTATTTCGCGCCGAGGGCCAGTTTGGCGACTTGCGGCGCCGGCTGGTAGCCCGGAATTACCTGACCATCCGCCAAAACAATTGCCGGCGTACCGTTCACGCCTATTGACTGGCCCAGGGCAAACTGCTTGGAAACCGGGTTCTCGCACTTGGCGGCCTTGATTTCCTTGCCATCGACCATCTTGTCCATGGCCGCTTTCTTGTCCTTGGAGCACCACACTGCCTGCAATTGCTCGTCGCCCGGCGAGCCCAGGCCCTGGCGCGGGAATGCAACGTAGCGCACTTCGATGCCGCGCTTGTTCAGCTCCGGCACTTCGGCATGCAGTTTGTGGCAGTACGGGCACGTGGTGTCGGTGAACACCGTGATATGGGACTTGGTTTCGCCCACCGCCGGGTAGACCACGGTTTCGGCAACCGGAATGCCGTTGATCAGCTTGGAAACGCCCTGGCGCTCGGTCAGCTCGGTGAGGTTGACCGGCTTGCCGTCCTTGAGCTCGAACAGATTGCCCTGGACGATGTACTGACCGTCGGCGCTGGCGTAGAGCACGCGACTGCCCTTGAGCTTGACTTCATACAGGCCGGACATCGGGCTGGCGGAGATGGCTTCGATCGGTACTTCGAGCTGAAGGTTTTCCAGGCTCTTGCGAATAGCCTTGTCCGCTGCGTCGTCGGCAATGGCAAAGGTGCTGGCCAACGCAATGGCAGCGGCGGTGAACATCTGGATCAAACGCATGGGAACTCCTGAGGCGAACAAATGGGACGGAGAACGCCAACCCGCGGATCCGGTTCCGGCCGCCCACTGTGCAAACCGGCCAAGCCTACCACATAAGGCCGGCGGGGCCGAATGCCGTTGATGCGAGGCATTGGTGGATGCTTTGCTGGAGTGATGGCGGGCTGAGAATAACAGGGGCACCCCAGCCCATGTGGGAGCGAGCCTGCTCGCGATAGCGGTGGGTCAGCTTGCATCCATGGAAGCATGTGCCGCCGCTATCGCGAGCAGGCTCGCTCCCACAGGGTTCTTCGTTCAACCGCGCGGATGATGCCTGGCATGCAGCTCCTGCAACCGCGCCCGGGCGACATGGGTGTAGATCTGGGTGGTGGACAGGTCGCTGTGGCCCAGCAGCATCTGCACTACCCGCAGATCGGCGCCGTGGTTGAGCAGGTGCGTGGCAAAGGCATGGCGCAAGGTGTGGGGCGAGAGGGATTTGCCGATCCCGGCGGCCTTGGCCTGGTGCTTGATGCGATGCCAGAACGTCTGGCGAGTCATCTGGTCGCCGTTACGGCTCGGAAACAATACGTCGCTGGGGCGTCCTCCCAGCAGTTCATGGCGACCGTCCCGCAGGTAGCGCTCGACCCAGACGATAGCCTCCTCGCCCATCGGCACCAGGCGCTCCTTGCTACCCTTGCCCATCACCCGCAAGACACCCTGGCGCAGGTTCACCTGTTCCAGCGTCAGGCTGATCAACTCGGTGACGCGCAGGCCGCAAGCATACAGAACCTCCAGCATGGCCCGGTCGCGCTGGCCGATGGCTTCGCTGAGGTCCGGCGCCGCCAGCAGCGCCTCCACATCGGCTTCGGACAAGGATTTGGGCAGCGGACGTCCCAACTGTGGCATCTCCACCCGCAAGGTCGGATCCAGCGCGATCAGTTTTTCCCGCAGCAAATAACGATAGAACCCACGCACGCCGGAGAGAAATCGTGCAGTTGAACGCGGTTTGTAGTTCTGCTCCAGGCGCCACGCCAGGTGATCGAGGATCAGCTCCCGGCCGGCATTGGCCAGCTCCAGGTTTCTCTCCTGCAACCAACCGTTGAACAGCGCCAGATCGCTGCGATAAGCGTCACGGGTATTGTCGGAAAGCCCTTTCTCCAGCCACAGGGCGTCGAGAAACTGGTCTATCAGCGGATGATCGATGGCTGGCATAAACACTCTTGGCGGATGCGCACGCACGCTGCATCCATACGATAAAGAAAGTACGCAGGGTGCTCAAAGAGCAAATCGCAGGCAACAAAAAAGCAGCCCTCAGGCTGCTTTTTTTGCATCGGAAGCTGGACTCAGGCCAGTTTTTCCTTGATGCGAGCTGCTTTACCGGACAGGTCACGCAGGTAGTACAGCTTGGCTTTACGCACGTCACCGCGACGCTTCACAGCCATGCTGTCGATTTGCGGGCTGTAGGTCTGGAAAGTACGCTCTACGCCAACACCGTTGGAGATTTTACGAACGGTGAAAGCACTGTTCACGCCACGGTTACGCTTGGCGATAACGACGCCTTCGAACGCTTGCAGACGGGAACGGTCACCTTCCTTCACTTTCACCTGAACGACAATGGTGTCGCCCGGGGCAAAGGTAGGGATTTCTTTGGTCATCTGCTCTGCTTCGAGTGCAAGGATGATTTTGTTAGTCATGCTGTGCTCCTAAGGCAAGTCTCGGACTTACCATCGATACGTTGTTAACTATCGTCCCGCTCGCGGATGTATTCCTCGAGCAGCTTCTTCTCTTCTCCAGAAAGCGAGCGGCTTTCCAGAAGATCGGCGCGTCGTTCCCAGGTCCGACCAAGGGACTGCTGTAAACGCCAACGCCGGATGTGCGCGTGATTGCCACTTAGCAACACGTCGGGAACACGCTGATCCGCATACACCTCCGGTCGGGTGTAGTGCGGGCAATCCAGCAGACCATCCGTAAAGGAATCTTCCTCAGCGGAATCTGCATGCCCTAAAGCTCCAGGCAGCAGTCGTGTAACCGCATCGATCAGGACCATCGCCGGCAGCTCACCGCCAGACAGTACATAGTCGCCAACCGACCACTCTTCATCGACATGAGCTTCAATGAAACGCTCGTCAATGCCTTCATAGCGACCGGCAATCAGGATCAACGCATCCGAATTCGCCAGTTCGCGTACCGCCGACTGAGTCAGCTGGCGGCCTTGGGGCGACAGGTAGATCACCTTCGCACCCTCCCCGGCTGCCGCCCTGGCCTGAACCAGTGCATCTTCCAGGGGCTTGATCTTCATCACCATGCCCGGACCACCGCCAAACGGGCGATCGTCCACAGTGTGATGCCGATCCGTGGTGTAGTCCCGCGGATTCCAACAGGTCAGCTGCAACAGCTCCTGTTTCACCGCGCGGCTGGTTATGCCGTACTCGCTGATGGCGGAAAACATCTCGGGAAACAACGTGATGACTTCAACGCGCAAATTGGCCACGTTCAGAAGTCCGCATCCCATTCCACCTTCATCTCGCCTGCCTCTAGGTCAACGGCCAACACGCACTGCCCGGTATAGGGCAACAGGCGTTCGCGATCATCCAGGCTGCCGACGCAAGGCTTGACCACCATGACATCGTTCGAACCGGTCTCGAGCAGGTGATCGATTTTCCCGAGCAATTGCCCGAGGTGGTCGATGACCTTCAGACCTACCAGCTGGTACCAGTAGTACTCGCCGTCGGTCAGTTCAGGGAACAGGTTGCGCGGCACGCAGATCTCATAACCGGCCAGAAGACGCGCTTCTTCACGATCATCGAGACCCTTGAGCTTTGCGACCAGGAACTTGTCGTTCCCGCGTCCGCTGACCAGCTCAACCTGTTTCACGCTGCCTTCGCGCTTGAGCGTCCAGGCTTTGTAGTCCAACAGGTTCTTGATCGGATCAGTAAAGGAATAAACCTTCACTTCGCCGCGAACGCCATGTACAGAATAGATTTTGCCGATAACGATCAGATCATCAGCATCTTTTGGCGTCGCGTTCATATTGCTCAGGCCGCAGCCTTAGCCGATTCCTTCAACAACTGAGCAACGCGCTCAGAAGGTTGTGCACCAACGCTCAGCCAGTAGGCAACGCGCTCTTGGTTCACGGACAGACGAACTTCCTGACCACGGGCGATAGGGTTGAAGAAACCAACCTGCTCTTTGTGGGAACCGTCACGCGGGTTGCGGCTGTCGGTTACGGTCAGGTGGTAAAACGGGCGCTTTTTGGAGCCGCCAAGGGCAAGACGGATTGTTAGCATGTGAACATCGTTCCTGTAGTCGGTGCTGCAAATCTAAATGCACAGCGGGCATGGGTGCCCGAAAGGCCGCATATTCTAAGGAATATCCAGACTTTTGCAAATGACTTTTTCCGGCGAGTGCCGGCCTGCCATTCAGATCTGCGACGATCAGCGCCCGCGAATGACGGGTTGGCTGGAGATCCCACGTCCCCGTGGGTTGCACCGGCATGACTGCCGGCACCTGGATTCCTACATCTTGGGCATGCCACCGCCGGGCAGCATGCCGCCCATGCCGCGCATCATCTTGGCCATCCCACCCTTGGTGGAAAACTTCTTCATCATCTTCTGCATCTGCTTGTGCTGCTTGATCAAGCGACCGATGTCCTGCACCTGGGTGCCGGAACCCATGGCGATACGGCGCTTGCGCGAACCACTGATCAGGTCAGGGTCGCGGCGCTCGGCCGGGGTCATGGAGTTGATGATGGCCTCCATCTGCTTGAACTGCTTTTCAGCCGCGCCCTGGGCGTTGCCCATCTGCGCCAGGTTCACGCCGCCGATGTTTGGCAGCTTGTCCATGAGCCCGCCGAGGCCGCCCATGTTCTTCATTTGTTGCAGCTGGTCGCGGAAGTCTTCGAGGTCGAAGCCCTTGCCCTTCTTTAATTTCTTCGCAAGCTTGTCGGCTTTTTCCTTGTCGAGGGTCTGCTCGGCCTGCTCGATCAGGCTGAGCACGTCGCCCATGCCCAGGATGCGCGAAGCGATGCGCTCAGGGTGGAACGGTTCGAGCGCTTCGCTCTTCTCGCCCATACCAATGAACTTGATCGGCTTGCCGGTGATGGCCCGTACCGACAGCGCGGCACCGCCACGGGCGTCACCGTCGACCTTGGTCAGGATCACGCCGGTCAGCGGCAGCGCGTCACCGAAGGCCTTGGCGGTGTTGGCTGCGTCCTGGCCGGTCATGGCATCGACCACGAACAGGGTTTCCACCGGGTTGACCGCGGCATGCAGCGCCTTGATCTCGCCCATCATCTCTTCATCGATGTGCAGGCGACCGGCGGTGTCGACGATGACCACGTCGATGAACTTGAGCTTCGCTTCCTTGATGGCCGCCTGGGCGATGTCCACTGGCTTCTGGCTCAGGTCGGACGGGAAGAACGTCACGCCGATGTCGTTGGCCAGGGTTTCCAGCTGCTTGATCGCCGCCGGACGGTAGACGTCCGCGGACACCACCATCACCGACTTCTTCTTGCGCTCCTTGAGCAGGCGCGCCAGCTTGCCAGCGGTGGTGGTCTTGCCCGCGCCCTGCAGGCCGGCCATCAGTACCACGGCCGGTGGCACGGCGCTCAGGTTCAGGTCTTCGTTGGCGGCGCCCATCAGGCTTTCGAGTTCGGCCTGGACGATCTTCACGAACGCCTGGCCCGGCGTCAGGCTGCGCGACACTTCGGTGCCGACGGCGCGTTCCTTGACCGAATTGACGAAGTCCTTGACCACCGGCAGGGCGACGTCGGCTTCGAGCAACGCCATGCGCACTTCGCGCAGGGTGTCTTTGATGTTGTCCTCGGTCAGCTTCGCCTTGCCGGTGACATGGCGCAGCGTCTGCGAGAGACGGTCGGTTAGGTTTTCAAACATGCGCGATCCTTTCAGGCCCGTATGAGGCCGGGATAATGGCGGCCCAGACCGTGAAAAATGTGCTCGGCGAGCCTGCGGCGTGGGCAGGTCGCGGATTATAGCGAAGAAGCGGGCCGCGTACACCTCGCGGCGGTCTTTCGTGCAGGATGGGTTCTATGCCAAACTCAGCGCCTTTCGGGCTTGCCTAACAGGATTTATGCTCCCCTTGTCACCCAGCTTGCTTGCCTCCCTCGCCGCCGCCTGCCTTTATGCCGCTGCGACCCTCTATCAAGGCACTCGCCTGGCCACCGGTGCCAAGGCGAACAAACGCCTGCTGGTCACGCTCGGCGTGCTGGCGGTGCTTGGCCACGCGGCCAGCCTTTATACCCACCTGATGACGCCGATCGGCCTGGGCCTGGACTTTTTCAACGCCGCCAGCCTGATCGCCGTCGCGGTGATCGCCCTGACGCTGCTGGCCTGCTCGCGCATCCCGGTGGAAAACCTGCTGGTACTGCTCTTTCCGCTTGGGCTGGCGACGGTGCTGCTGGCACAGTTCGCGCCGTCGGGCACGGTGCAGGTCATCGACGAAGAGCCGGGCATCCTCGCCCACATCCTGCTATCGATCCTCGCCTATGGCCTGTTCACCATCGCGGTGTTCCAGGCCTTGCTGCTGCTGGTCCAGGACCACCAGCTCAAGAACAAGCACCCGTCCGGACTGATCCGCAACTTCCCGCCGCTGCAGACCATGGAGAGCCTGCTGTTCGGCTTCCTCTGGGCCGGCTGGGCGCTGCTGTCGATGTCGTTGATCTCCGGCTGGCTGTTCGTCGAGAACCTGTTCGCCCAGCACCTGGTGCACAAGACCCTGCTGGCCTGCCTGGCATGGGTGGTGTTCAGCGTGCTGCTGTGGGGCCGCAACCGTCTCGGCTGGCGCGGCCATAAAGCCATTCGCTGGACCCTGGCCGGTTTCTGCCTGCTGATGCTGGCGTACTTCGGCAGCAAACTGGTCCGTGAATACATCCTGCATATCTGACGGACGGCGCTGATGGATAGGTTGCCCGCGGGGCCGCTGCTCGCTGTACTGGTCGTGCTGATCCTCTGGGCGGCCCTGTTTACCGCCATCGAAGCCGCCCGGCACCACCTGCTGGCCCAGCGCAAGGCTTCGCGCGCCGGCGACAAGCCGCTGGCGAGGCTGGACTTCCCCCTGACCAGCCTGATTCTGTGCAACACCCTGTGTCGCGCCCTGGCACTGGTGATCGGCACCTTGCTGGCGATCTTCACCTGGCTGGAAAACGGTCCCTGGATCGCCTGGCTCGCCATCAGCGCGGCGCTGCTGGTGTTCGCCGACTACCTGCCGCGCACGCTGGCTACCCGCTACCCCGATGCGATCCTGGCACTGGGCAACACCCTGCTTGGCATACCACTGAAGCTGCTTTATCCCCTGGCCTGGCTGTTGAATGGCCTGAGTGAGCTGTTGCTGCGACCCTTTGCCCGCAAGACCAGTGCCGTCCAGCAAAGCGACGAGGAAATGCCCGCACCGGCGCGCGTCGAACATGAACATGAGCAGAGCACCGGCCGGCCGCACCCGGTTTCCGGCATCCACGCCCTCGACAACATCACCGTCAACGACATCCTGGTCCCCCGTAGCGAAGTCGACGGCATCAACCTCGACGACCCCATCGGTGAGATCATCGAGCAGTTGCTCTTGAATCGCCGGACCCGGTTGCCGGTCTTCCACAGCGACATCAACCAGGTCGAAGCGGTGCTCAACACCCGCCAGATCCGCCATCTGCTGGCGGACGCGAGCCTGACCCAGGAGGCGCTGCTGGCCGCCTGCCACGAACCTTACTTCGTGCCCGAAAGCACACCGCTGCAACTGCAACTGCTGAATTTCCACAAGCAGCAGCGGCGCCTGGGCATGGTGGTGGACGAATATGGCGAGGTGCTGGGCATCGTCACCCTGGAAGACATCCTCGAAGAAATTGTCGGCGAGTTCGAAAGCGAGCACAGCCTCGACAACCCACACGTGCATCCGCAGCCGGACGGGCGCCTGATGATCGATGGCGCGGCATCGATTCGCGAACTGAACAAGACCCTGGGCTGGCACCTGCCTTGCGACGGCCCCAAGACCCTCAACGGGTTGGTGACCGAAGCGCTGGAAACCATTCCCGAAAGCCCGGTCTGCCTGAAAATCGGCCGTTATCGCCTGGAAATCATCGAGACCGTGGACAACCGCGTCAGTCAGGTGCTGGCATGGCATAACAGTTCGGTGCCGGCGACTGCTTGAGCTTCCCCTGTGGCGAGGGGATTTTATCCCCGCTGGGCTGCGCAGCAGCCCCAAAACAGTCGACTCAATCTGCCTGATGCACCGAGTAGCCTGGTTTCAGGGCCGCTGAGCGACCCAGCGGGGATAAATCCCCTCGCCACAGAGTTCACCACAAGCGCCACCCCTAGTCGTTCAACCATAATAATTCGCTCCAACGGAGCACATGACTGTCAGGGATAACTGCATGATAACCACCACCAGCAACGACGCCGTGCCTGCCCAGCCGACGAACTCCACCACCCGCGTGGCGACCGCGAGCTTCATCGGCACCGCCATCGAGTTCTATGACTTCTACGTCTACGCCACGGCTGCGGCCCTGGTGATCGGGCCGGTGTTCTTTCCACAGACGTCAGGCACGGCACAGATGCTGTCGTCCTTCCTGACGTTCGGCATCGCCTTCCTCGCCCGTCCACTGGGCTCGGCGCTGTTCGGTCACTTTGGCGACCGGATCGGCCGCAAGTCCACACTGGTGGCCTCGCTGCTGCTGATGGGCGCGTGCACCACCCTTATCGGCGTGCTGCCCGGGTATGCCAGCATTGGCGCCTGGGCACCGTTCCTGCTGTGCCTGTTGCGTTTCGGCCAGGGACTGGGGCTGGGCGGTGAATGGGGCGGCGCCGCGCTGCTCGCCACCGAAAACGCTCCCAAGGGCAAGCGTGCCTGGTTCGGCATGTTCCCCCAACTGGGCCCTTCCATTGGTTTTCTGGCAGCCAACGGGCTGTTCCTGACCCTGGCGATGAACCTGGACGACGAGCAGTTCCGTTCCTGGGGCTGGCGGATCCCGTTCCTGCTCAGCGCCGTGCTGGTGATCGTCGGCCTCTATGTGCGGCTCAAGCTCCATGAAACCCCGGTCTTCGCCAACGCTGTGGCCCGTCAGGAACGGGTGAAAGTGCCGCTGGTCGAGCTGTTCAGCCAGTATTGGGCGCCGACATTGCTGGGCGCGGCGGCGATGGTGGTGTGTTATGCGCTGTTCTACATCTCTACGGTGTTCTCCCTGAGCTACGGTGTCGCCACCCTCGGCTACAGCCGCGAGACCTTCCTTGCTCTGTTGTGCTTTGCCGTGCTGTTCATGGCCGCCGCCACACCGTTGTCGGCCTGGGCCAGCGACCGCTTCGGGCGCAAGCCGGTGCTGGTCACCGGTGGCGTACTGGCGATTGCCTCGGGCTTTCTCATGGAGCCCTTGCTAACCCAGGGTTCGACCACGGGCGTGGCGCTGTTCCTGTGCATCGAGCTGTTCCTGATGGGCGTGACCTTCGCCCCCATGGGCGCCTTGCTGCCGGAGCTGTTTCCAACCCACGTGCGTTACACCGGCGCGTCGGCCGCCTATAACCTGGGCGGCATCGTCGGCGCCTCGGCCGCCCCGTTCTTTGCCCAGAAACTGGTGGCGGTGGGCGGCTTGAGCTATGTCGGCGGCTATGTGTCGGCCGCCGCCGCGCTCAGCGTGATCGCCGTGCTGTGCCTGAAGGAAACCCGCCATAACGATTTGAATCGGGTCGTCTGAATCCAACATGCTTATATGGCGAGGGGAGCTTGTTCCCTCGCCATATAAGCTCCATTGCCACTGGCCGCTCCCCTTGCCGCAGTACCTGTCACAACGCTGAACAGCACTCCATGAAATAGCCGCTAACAATCGCCTACCATTGAAACCACCCCCCACCTGCCCCATCTAAGCTCCATACCCCATTGCGCAGGTGCCCCATGAGCGACCAGCACTCTACTGAAGCCACGAACGAATACGCTGACTCCGAACACATCGAACACACCGTTTCCGGCACCGGCCTGGCGCTACCCGGCCAGAACCTGCCGGACAAGGTCTACATCATCCCCATCCACAATCGCCCATTCTTCCCGGCCCAGGTGCTGCCGGTGATCGTCAATGAAGAACCCTGGGCCGAAACCCTGGAACTGGTGGCCAAGTCCGAACATCATTCCCTGGCGCTGTTCTTCATGGACACGCCCCAGGAAGACCCGCGTCATTTCGATACGTCGGCGCTGCCGCTGTACGGCACGCTGGTCAAGGTGCACCACGCCAGTCGCGAAGCGGGCAAATTGCAATTCGTCGCCCAGGGGCTGACCCGCGTGCGCATCCGCACCTGGCTCAAGCACCATCGTCCACCGTACCTGGTGGAAGTCGAATACCCGCACCAGCCCAGCGAGCCGACCGACGAGGTCAAGGCCTATGGCATGGCGCTGATCAACGCGATCAAGGAACTGCTGCCGCTGAACCCGCTGTACAGCGAAGAGCTGAAGAACTACCTCAACCGCTTCAGCCCCAACGACCCGTCGCCGCTGACGGACTTCGCCGCCGCACTCACCTCCGCCACCGGCAATGAGCTGCAGGAAGTGCTCGACTGCGTGCCCATGCTCAAGCGCATGGAGAAAGTGCTGCCGATGCTGCGCAAGGAAGTCGAAGTGGCGCGGTTGCAGAAAGAGATTTCCGCCGAGGTCAACAGCAAGATCGGCGAACATCAGCGCCAGTTCTTCCTCAAGGAACAGCTCAAGGTCATCCAGCAGGAATTGGGGCTGACCAAGGACGACCGCAGCGCTGACCTCGAACAATTCGAGCAGCGACTGGAGGGCAAGGCGCTGCCGGCCCAGGCCCAGAAGCGTATCGAAGAGGAAATGAACAAGCTCTCGATCCTGGAAACCGGTTCGCCGGAATACGCCGTCACCCGCAACTACCTCGACTGGGCGACCTCAGTGCCGTGGGGCGTATACGGCCAGGACAAACTCGACCTCAAGCACGCGCGCAAGGTGCTCGACCAGCATCACGCCGGCCTGGACGACATCAAGGACCGTATCCTCGAATTCCTCGCCGTCGGAGCCTACAAAGGCGAGATCAGCGGCTCTATCGTGCTGCTTGTGGGCCCGCCGGGCGTGGGCAAGACCAGCGTGGGCAAGTCCATTGCCGAATCCCTTGGCCGGCCGTTCTACCGTTTCAGCGTCGGCGGCATGCGCGACGAAGCCGAGATCAAGGGGCATCGGCGTACCTACATCGGTGCCCAGCCGGGCAAACTGGTGCAGGCGCTCAAAGACGTCGAAGTGATGAACCCGGTGATCATGCTCGACGAGATCGACAAGATGGGCCAGAGCTACCAGGGCGACCCGGCCTCGGCCTTGCTGGAGACCCTCGACCCGGAGCAGAACGTCGAGTTTCTCGATCACTACCTGGACATGCGCCTGGACCTGTCCAAAGTGCTCTTCGTGTGCACCGCCAACACCCTGGATTCGATCCCCGGCCCGCTGCTGGACCGGATGGAAGTGATTCGCCTGTCGGGTTACATCACCGAAGAAAAAGTCGCCATCGCCAAGCGTCACCTGTGGCCCAAGCAACTGGCCAAGGCCGGGGTGTCCAAGGGCAGCCTGAGCATCAGCGACGGTGCCTTGAAGGCGTTGATCGACGGCTACGCCCGCGAAGCCGGGGTACGACAGCTGGAGAAGCAACTGGGCAAACTGGTACGCAAGGCGGTGATGAAGCTGATCGATGAGCCAAAGGCGGTGATCAGGCTCGGGCCGAAAGACCTTGAGGCGTCCCTGGGCAAACCGGTGTTCCGCAACGAGCAGGTGCTGTCCGGCATCGGCGTGATTACCGGCCTGGCCTGGACCAGCATGGGCGGTGCGACCCTGCCGATCGAAGCAACGCGCATCCACACCCACAATCGCGGCTTCAAGCTCACCGGGCAACTGGGCGACGTGATGAAGGAATCGGCGGAAATCGCCCACAGCTACGTCAGTTCGCATCTGAAGCTGTTCGGCGGCGATCCGAAGTTCTTCGACGAAGCCTTCGTCCACCTGCACGTGCCCGAAGGCGCCACGCCCAAGGACGGTCCAAGCGCCGGGGTGACTATGGCCAGCGCCCTGCTGTCCCTGGCTCGTAACCAGCCACCGAAGAAAGGGGTCGCCATGACCGGCGAACTGACCCTCACCGGGCATGTGCTGCCCATTGGCGGGGTGCGTGAAAAGGTCATCGCGGCGCGCCGGCAGAAAATCCTCGAACTGATCCTGCCGGAAGCCAACCGGGGCAACTTCGAAGAGCTGCCGGACTACCTGAAGGAAGGCGTCACAGTGCACTTCGCCAAGCGCTTTGCGGATGTGGCGAAGGTGTTGTTCTGAGATTCATTTAACGCCTTTCATGGCCCCATCGCGAGCAGGCTCGCTCCCACAGGGTTACTTGTTGAACACGAATTCGGTGACCAACATAAAACCACTGTGGGAGCGAGCCTGCTCGCGATGGGGCCTCATCTGACACACCCCGTAGCATCTTCGGTTATGCTCACCATTCGTCGTGAATGCCGGAGCCCCCATGTCCCTCACCCGCCTGCTCGTCCCCGTCAGCCTTGCCCTGCTGAGCGCTTGCGCCACGCAACCGAAAAACAACGTGACCGTGGAAAAACTCAGCGAATGTCCGGTGCGGCTCAACAACGGGCAGAACATGATCCTCAGCTTGCCCAGCAACCCCACCACCGGTTACCGCTGGGCGATCCAGGACTCGGCGGGCGGCGTGTTGAAAGCACTGGGCCCCGAGGTCTACCGCAATCCGGAAGATGCCGGCATCGTCGGTGCCGCTGGCGTGTCGACCTGGCGCTTCCAGGCATTCGCCGCCGGTACCGGCCGGTTGCGCCTGACTTATCAACAGCCCTGGGCCCCCGAAGTGCCTCCCGTGGAAACCTTCGACTGTGCCATTGCAGTGAATTGAAGATGGGCCCGGCTGTCTTCGCGCTGATGGGGATGGCTGGCTGTACCCCGCGGCGCGTCCTGTTCAGAAAGCGTGTTTCAGCCCGATGGTCGTCATGACGCTGGCGCTTTCGATACCTGCGGAGTCGACGTAGCTGTCGCGGTAGTTATCGGAACGATTCTTGATGGTGACGTTGCCTTTTTTATTCCGGGTGCGACTCCACGTGCTCTCCACGAAAACGTTCGTGTTGACGGTCATGTCATAGCCCAACTTTCCTCCCAACGAATAATATTGTTGGTGCTTTATTTTGCCGACAAAGGTCTTATCGGCCAGGTAGTGCTCATCAATATCAGTGGCAGAAGCCCAGCGACTGTACTTGAACGCCCCTTCCATATCGAAACGCTTGTATCGATAATTGCCAACCAACCCCACATACGGGGTTTTAAAGTGCTGTTTGTAGCCCGTTATCGTTACATCCGCTGGAAACTCGCCAGTGTATGCACCTTTGTTGTAGCTAAAGGATCCCCCCTTGGCAATGAAGCTGAAGCGGCGCTCCTGGTACCCAGCCATCAGACCCAAGCGATAAGCAGGTTCGTTCAATAACCAGCCCTTGAGATTGAGATCGAATTCGTTGGCATGCCTCAGGGTTGTGTCGGGGTGGACGGCGCGGTCTGTCCATTGGCTCTGGGAGGCGTCGACCCAATCATCGTCATTCATGTAACCGTTCGTGCTGCCGATAGTCGTCCAGCCCGACGCTCCCAGTGAGAGCCAAGGTCGCACGTTCCAATCGAGGGAGCCCTTGATGACCGCAGCATTGTTGTACTTCCAGTCGAGCTGGCTGACCTTCCTCCCACCTTCCTCGGGTTCGTACACCCGTTCGTGGGTCTGACCGCTCAGAACACCTGCATTGATACCTAGAATAACTTTCTCATCTGTGTACAAGCGCCCCGCGCTGTCAGCAGCGACTGGAAATGCAACCGTCGCGATTGTTACAAATATAAAAATGTGCATTCGCCCAGCTGCTTTCTTCTCTTGTACAAACATTTATAACTTCCCTGATAAATTATTTAAGCTCAGCCGCTCCTTGCAGTTGCATGCACATCAGCAGGCGCTTTTGAAGTTGCGCTTTTTATATCAACGCAACTTTATTCAGCAAGAAACGAATCGAAAACACCGCTAAACAAAATGTGCCTGGAAGTTGCGTTGCTGTTCACCTCCATCGGACTGCCGCAGCCCACCGTGAAACCGACCAGCATGAGGGCGGGTCAGCGCATCGATCAAAGATCACGCTTTGGCGCATTAATTGGCTAAAATGCCCGCCTTTTCACCCTGCCGCTGGAACCGCCGTGAGCAACGACCCTGATCGCCTATTCGCCCAACCCTTGGCCCAAGTGCCTGACTTCGCCTTCAACGAGGACGTGGTGCGGGTGTTCCCGGACATGATCAAGCGCTCGGTGCCGGGTTACCCGACCATTGTCGAAAACCTCGGCGTGCTCGCCGCGCAATTTGCCCAGCCGGGCAGCGTGCTCTATGACCTGGGTTCTTCCCTGGGTGCGGTGACCCAAGCGCTGCGTCGCCATGTGCGCACCGACGGTTGCCGGGTGATCGCTGTGGATAACTCTGCGGCGATGGTCGAGCGCTGCCGCGAATATCTCAACGGCCAGGACTCGATGTTCCAGGAGCTGCTACCAGTGGAAGTGATCGAGGGCGACATCCTGGCCCTTGAATTCCAGCCGGCCTCGGTGGTGGCGCTGAACTTCACCCTGCAATTCATCGCACCCGATCAGCGCACGGCCTTGTTGGGCCGCATTCGCCAATCCCTGCTGCCCGGCGGTGCCCTGATCCTGTCGGAAAAGCTGCGCTTCAACGATGCACAGGAGCATGCGCTGCTCACCGACCTGCACGTCGCATTCAAGCGCGCCAATGGCTACAGCGAGCTGGAGATTGCCCAGAAACGCAGTGCCATCGAAAACGTCATGAAGCCCGACAGCCTCGAAGAACACCGCGAACGCCTGCTGGCGGCCGGGTTCTCGAAAGTCGTGCCGTGGTTCCAGTGTCTTAACTTCGCCTCGTTGATTGCCCTGCCATGATTGATCTGTCCCCCCTCGCCCGCCGCCTGGCCGGCACGCCCCTGGCCGATTGGGCCGCGACGCTGCAAGCGCAACTCGACACCAAAATGGAAAAGGGCCATGGTGACCTGGAACGCTGGCAGAGCGCCCTTGACGCCTTGCCAGTGCTGCAGCCGAGCGAAATCGACCTGTTGAACGGGCTGACCCTCGACACCGATTGCAGCGACGAAACCCGCGCACAAATGCGCACCGCGCTGATGGGCTTGTCGCCGTGGCGCAAGGGGCCGTTCGATCTGTTTGGCGTGCACGTGGACACCGAATGGCGCTCGGACTGGAAGTGGTCGCGGGTGGCGCCGCACCTGGATCTCAAGGGCAAGCGCATCCTCGACGTGGGCTGCGGCAACGGTTACTACATGTGGCGGATGCTCGGCGCCGGGGCCGACACGGTAATCGGCGTCGACCCCAACTGGCTGTTCTTCTGCCAGTTCCAGGCGGTGCAACGCTACCTGTCGCAGCCCAATGCCTGGCACCTGCCGTTCCCGTTCGAAGACCTGCCGCCGGACCTGGAAGGCTTCGACACGGTTTTTTCCATGGGCGTGTTCTACCACCGCCGCTCCCCTATCGAGCACTTGCTGGCCCTCAAGGACTGCCTGGTCAAGGGTGGTGAGCTGGTACTGGAAACCCTGGTGATCGAGGGCGACGAGCATCAGGTACTGGTGCCCGAGGACCGTTACGCACAGATGCGCAACGTGTGGTTCCTGCCTTCGGTGCCGGCCCTGGAACGCTGGCTGCGCCGTGCCGGTTTCAGCGATGTGCGCTGCGTGGACGTGAGCCTGACCACCGTGGAAGAACAACGCAGCACGGAGTGGATGAAGTATCAGTCGCTGAGCGATTTTCTCGATCCCGACGACCACAGCAAGACCATCGAAGGCTTGCCGGCGCCGATGCGAGCGGTGATTGTGGCGCGTAAATAAATAGATCAAACAACCCCGTTCCTGTGGGAGCGAGCCTGCTCGCGATAGCGGTGAATCAGTCAAAGGTATGTTAACTGACACTCCGCTATCGCGAGCAGGCTCGCTCCCACAAGGTGGTGGGCGTTCAGTCCTGGGGTTTGGCCCTGCGCGCCTTGAAGAACTCGCTCAGCATCGTGCTGCATTCTTCCGCCAACACCCCGCCCTCGAACATCACCCGATGGTTCAGGAACGCCTGACTGAAAAACTGCCCCTGGCTCTGCACGATGCCGGCCTTGGGCTCCAAGGCGCCGTAGACGACCCGGGCGATGCGGGAGTGAACGATCAGGCCGGCGCACATGCTGCACGGTTCGAGCGTCACATAGAGGGTGCTGCCGGGCAGGCGATAATTGCTCACGGCCTGGGCGGCGGCGCGGATGGCGACCATCTCCGCGTGGGCGCTGGGGTCGTGGCCGCTGATCGGGCAGTTGAAGCCGCGCCCGATGATCTCGCCGTCCTGCACCAACACCGCGCCCACTGGCACCTCGCCCAGGGCCGCCCCTTGCGCGGCCAGCGCCAGGGCTTCGCGCATGAAGTCCTGGTCGCGGCTGCGGTCGATGATCCGGGCGGGACGAATCTGGCGCATCACACCACCTCGATGGCGGCCATCAGGCCGGTTTCCATGTGGTCGATCACATGGCAGTGGAACATCCACACACCCGGGTTATCCGCCACCAGCGCTACCTGGGCTCGCTCGTTCTTGCCCAGCAGGTAGGTGTCGGTGAAATACGGAATGACCTTGTGGCGGTTGGACGCGATCACCTTGAAGCTCATCCCGTGCAAATGGACCGGATGCTGGTATTGGGTCATGTTCTTCAATTCGAAAATATAGCTCTTGCCCTTTTTCAACGTGGCAATCGGCCGGTCGGCGCAGGTCTTGTCGGTGATATCCCAGGCTTTGCCGTTGATCTGCCACAGGCTGGGTGGCTTGCCGTTGTCGACATTGACCGACACCGAACCGACCCACTCGAAATTGAAGTTGAGTTTCTCGGCATTGGCCAGGTCTGGCTCGGACACCGGATTGGCCGGCAACGCCGGTGGCCATTGGGTCGGCGCATCGTTGTTGGGCACCGACCGCAGGGTGCCCAGGCGCACCGGGCCGTTGCGCAGCGACAACTCCTCCCCGGCGGGCGGTGCCTTGATTGCCAGGCAGATGCGCATGCCTGGGCCGAGCCAGTACTCCTTGCCCAGTGGGCGCGGTTCGATGGGATTGCCGTCCAGGGCATAGATCTGTGCTTCGACCCCGGGAATGTTGATCCGATAGATCAGGGTGTTGTCGAGGTTGAGCAGGCGCACCCGGGTGATCTGCCCCGCGGGCAGGTCGATCACCGCCTCCGGCACACCGTTGATGGTCGCCAGCCGCCCGGCCGTCCCGCCGCGGGCCGCTTCGCGAGGGATGCTGAACGCTACAAACTCACCCTGCTCATCCACGTGCCAGCTCTTCAGGCTCAGGGTCTTTTCGTACTTGAAGCCTGTAGGTTCGCGCTCTTCAATGATCAGTGGCCCCACCAGCCCACGCCCGAGTTCTTCACTGCTGTTGACGTGGGGGTGGTACCAATAGCTGCCGGCGTCCGGCACGCGGAACTTGTAATCGAAGTATTCACCCGGCAGCACTGGCAGTTGCGAGACGTACGGCACTCCGTCCATCTCCAGCGGCAGGCGGATCCCGTGCCAGTGGATGGTGGTGGCAACCGGCAGGTGGTTGATGAAACGCACCCGCAACCATTCGCCCTGGCGTACCCGCAACTCGGTACCCGGCGCCGATGGCCCAAAGGCCCAGGCCTGGGTCTTGTGCCCGGCCACCAGCTCGACGTCCAGCGGCGCCGCAATCAGTTCATAGTCGTGCCCGGCTTCGGCATCCGCCCGCTTGCCCAACCAATACCGCGATGCGCCTCCCGCGCCAACGCCCACGACAACAAGACCGGCCAGGCCACCGAGTATTTGGCGACGGGTAAACGACATGAAGGCAACCACCTATTGAATCCGCAGCGAACCGGCAGGTCCGCAAAAGGCGAATACGATACACCTGCAATTGAGAAAGATTAAGTGAAGGATTGTTGCATCACCCGCCATTGCTGCGGCCGGATTACCCCACAGAGTCCTTTGAGGCACTGGTTGCCCATTGCATCACAAATGCCGCGACCCGTTGTTCAATGCGGCTTTCAACGGTTCGCAAACGCAGTAAAGGGATACCGCACTTGCCCAGGATGCTGTCTTTCAAGGCGTCGAGTCTCGCCTGCTCCGGCGTGTCATGGCTGCCCCCATCAACTTCCAGTACGCCCAGCGGTGTTTTCCCAACCTTGAAATAGAGCACGAAATCACAACTGGAGCCGTTGTCCATGAACTCCAGCTCCCGCGGGGTCAGGCTCGCGTCGGTGGTTGAGACCACTTGCTTCAACGGAACCTGTGAGTGGAACATGAGCCCCCGGCAGACCTCCCGCTCCAGCGTCTCACGCAAGATCTGCGCAATGATCCGCTCTGACTTGTAATCGGAATCTTCCCGCCGCAATCGGTTATTGAGGCGTTCGAGCGATTGATCGTACTCCGCATAAAGCAGATCGAAGGCCGAGATCACGGGCGCACGATGCACTTGTCTTTCCTCAGCGTAATATTCGATATAGCGCACCAGCGCTGCGATATGCCCGTTGTTCGCCGTGAAGACATCATCTCCCGTGACCAAGGTAAATCGATTTTTAGCACGAGACACGGCTACATTGACCATACGTGGATCATCCACGAACGTCAGGAACTTCGGAGTAGTACTCTTTTTGTCCAAGACGGTGGAAAAAACGATCTCATCGCATTCGCGCCCCTGGAACTTGTGCACGGTGTCATTGACGAAGTCAGCCGGCAAAAGCGTGCTCGAAAGAGCGGCCTGAGCCCTGAATGGTGCAATGAAGCCTCTGCCATCCTCGCCCTCCCATGCGCTTTCGCCCTCACCCTCCAGCGTCGCCAACAGCGAATCCAGTTCCCGAAGGTTAGTGGTCTTTCTCGTGTGGTTACCCTTGGCGGTGACCAGCAGCGACAGAGGGTTTTCCCCGTTGTCCCTCGTCATCGGGACCAATTGGTCGTCGTAAAACTGCTGATTGCAAAACTGAATGATCCGCGGGTGACAGCGATAGTGCTCCTTGAGCAGCGTCGTCGGAATGGAACCGTTGAACACACGGACGCACGAATCAAGCAGGCTGTATGTCTCGCAATCGTAGTGCTCCTTATCCTGGGGCGCTGCCAGGTCCAGCTTTGCCGGGATATGCGCCAGCTGTTTCCTGTCGCCAACAATGATCAGTTGTTTCGCGCAACCCAACGCCAATATTCCCGGGACAATGTCCTGCTGCGAGGCCTCGTCGATAATCACGTAGTCGAGCATCGCCCCGGCTGGAAGCGAGTTGATGATCGAATGCGTACTGCTGGAAATAATCGGATAGCGTTTCACGAACTCATCGAATCTGCGCTTGTAGGTCTTTGCCTCAAAGGGTTCGGGGTCGACACCTGTCGATGCAGGTGCTGCTTGAGGTATTTCATCGAAATGCTGGTCAGTTCATCCAGAAGCGCCTGGTAATTGCCGAGTCGCAAAGACTGCTGATGGGTTTTCAACAGCACATTTTTTTCCTGTAGCGCCTTGTCGTAAAAATGGAGCTGCAGGCCATAGAACATTGACTGACGCTTTTCCCAGTTGTCGAACGGCCGGGTGCGTAGAATCCTGAAATTGAATAGCAGTTCGATTCTGTCCTTGATCCTGACGCGACTACCTCCCAGGTGGGCCAGATAGGCCATCAGGTCCGCGGACTTTTGCGGGGTCAGCTTGAATTTATCCAGGGGCGGTATCTGTACGCCGTTATCCTGCCGCCACTGCTGCAGGTAGCGTCGCTCCACCTCCAGCTCATTGATTTCAATCTGCAGCTGCGCCACCGCATTGCGGGTACTCAGATAGCCCTTGAGCTGTTGCAGGACAACCTGGATCCGCTCCATCGAAGGCGTGACTTCGGGAAGCGCTGAGGGACGAGGACGCGGATTGGCGAAAAATGCCTCGCGATTCTCAGTGCTACCCAACTTGGCGACCAGATAATCGAGCCCGGACTTACCCAGCTTTTCGCAGACATTCGCCACGGCCGAATTGTTATTGGATACCACCGCCACCGTTTTTCCACGCAACAGGATGTTAGCGATGATGTTCAGAATGGTCTGGGTCTTGCCAGTGCCGGGAGGGCCTTCGATCAAGCTGATCTGCGACATGAAGGCCCGCTCAACGGCTTGCAGCTGGCTTTCATTGATGCCAAAAGGAAAAATGAAATCTCCCGCTTGTGCCTGCTGCCCGTTCTGTCTGAAACAGTAGGCGTGCAATGCCGTATCTGAGCATGAAGGTATTGCGTTCAGTTGGCGCAGCACATTTTCGGCGATCACCTTGTCCGCTGGCTTCGCGGCTTGATCAACCCGGCCATGGGCAACAGAAAGGAAATAGTGGAAGAGCGGTTCGTCCTTGATCCTCGTCGGCGCGACAAACTCGATAGCGCTCAGCTTGAACACGTAATTTTTCGTACTTCCGGAATATTGGACAACGGCGTACTTCTCACCATAGATCGCAGCCTTCTCGATGGGGCAGAGCACCGCACTGCCCTTCGTGCGCAGAAGTTTGTCACTCAGCATTCGGGTAGGGGCGACCTCACATTCTTCAAGCGGACTGGAGAAACGCTTGCCGGAAGGAAAATGACAGACGAGCAAGAGTGCGCCGCTCCTATCACCCTTGATTGACCAGTCGCTGATCTGCCGGGTCTTATCCTCACCGCGCACCCTGATAGAAACCATATATCCCTTGCTCAGGCTTGTGCAAAGCCTGGATACGTCCGTGTTATCAAAATTAATTACGATGGCCAACAAAGAGATTGTTCAGCAATCTTCAACGACTGCGCTCAGCCAAAACAGCAATCACCCAAGTTGTTACTCGGCCAAAACTCCCAACTCTTTAGAATCCAAGCCTGGTAAACGCCGGCCTTCTTTCGCAACGTTGATCTGCCAAGCTGCCTGAGCCACATCCAACACGCTCCTGGTAAGCGAATAACTGCCCTTGCTCTGCAGCCAGGTCAGAACGTCCGCCAAGTGCCAGATAGATGCACTGCCCTCGTGTATGGGCGTCGGGAAGCTGCTCGGGTGGGCCAACATCAACTTGCGCATGTTTTGCCGGGACACGCCGACGATCTCGGCCACATCGGTTAACCCGACCAGATCAGGAGCGACCTCGATCAGTCTGGCCGAGGGCACCGCACGACGGACATCGCCCAGGGCGCTAAGCACGGCCTTGATTGCATCAGGAGCATCACGCGTGAACTCGAGAGCCAGCCGTCCTGGCTGTCCAATCCCTACCAGGGCATCGTCGCAGCCCGCTGCCCCCAGCCGCTCCACCAGCTCATCCGAGGTACGGTCATCGTCAGCAAGCTGATATTTCAGGGTAAAGGTATATTCCATCGTCTTACTCCTCAGCATCGTCATCAGCCTCGCAACGACTGCGATGGGTGGTGCAATTGTCCACGACACGTCGTAATGCACGCGCATGATTGCCAGGGTTTCTCGGCGTGCTCCATATCGATGTGATACAGAACTCACCGCAACGACACTCTTCATCGTTGTATGGACAATAAGCCCGCCCCCAGGCGTGACTGCCGCCGAGTTCTACGCGCCACCCCAACGCTTCGGCATGCCTCAGCGTTTCTTCGACTTCCTTTTTCGGATGCGAGGGACGAATCATCAATGCTCTCCAGTATTCGCATGACCTGCCAGGTTGTCAAATGACAACTTTATCCTTCCACTGGATGATAGACATTCCCGGCGCACCGATGAGGGCCGGATCGTAGCGAAAGATGACGGTACCGGACGGTTTCTTCGTCAGGGACCAGAACAGCGCGGAGGAAAACGGTAAGGCCAACAAAAATGAAAAAGCCCTGTAGAGGTTATCCACAGGGCTTTTTCAGGTACGCCGCAACGCAAGGATCAACCCGCCAGTAAACGCGCCTTCTCGCCACGGGGTGTGAAGAATGCCAACGCCGCCGCGACAACAAATAGCGCGGGCACATCGCCGAGCAAATGACCGTAATGGCTCATGCCGTCCATCCCGACCCCAAAGGACTGCACAGCCATGATTGCGCCATGTACGACGCTCGACCAGACCGTGAACCAGATGAGGCTCAGGTGCTTCAGCGGATCCCGGGAAGCCCTCAGCAGGAACACGCCGAGGGTCGCGTAGAGGCCGACGATCATCAGCGGATAGTCGGAATGACCGCTGTGCCATGTCCAGCCGGAGGGCCATAGCAACATCAGCGGCCAGATCGCGAACACGGAGATCAGGCCCACCACGATCAAAACCAGGCGCAGGGCGGCGAGTCTTTGGGGGTCGTTCATGGCGGGCTCCTTATTGCGACGGGACGGTCGCCAAAACCGGATGTGCGTGAGTATAGAGCGCGCCTTGGCTATGTGCCCGACTCTACCGCCAGCCGTCCTGATGGTTCAGGACGGCAAACCGGTGATCAGGTGCACCACGCCGTTGTCCAGTGACAACACCCCAGCCACTCCTGCGGCCCTCAACCCTGACCGGTCGATCCGTGCGATATCTCGCAACTCCACACGCAGCCGCGTCAGTGCCACGGTTTGATGTTGCTTGAGATTATCCACACCGCCCAATGCGGCGACGATAGCCGGTGCGACGCCATCAACCGATGTCGCCGGGCTGGGTTCATCCGGCACCAGGTCCGGGGTCAGGGCTTTCCAGAATGTCCGCTGCAGTTTGTCAAACATGTTCAGTGCTCCATGACCAGTGTGACCGGATCGACCGTGGATGAATGCTTACGCAGGATACCGCGCACCTGTTCGGCGCTTTCCCGCCCCAGGGCCTGTTGCGCAAGCCTGCGGCATTCGCCCAGGTCCCATTCACGTACGCACGCCTTTATTGTTGGAATCAACGGCACGCTGACCGATAGCTCATCCACACCAAGCCCCAGCAACACCGGCACCGCCAGGGGTTCCGATGCCAGCGCGCCACACACCCCGACCCATTTGCCCCGGGCATGCGCGGCATCGACGGTACGAGCGATCAGCCGCAGCACCGAGGGATGCAGGCTGTCGGCCTGGCTGGCCAGGCGTGGATGGTCTCGGTCCATGGCCATGGTGTACTGGGTCAGGTCGTTGGTGCCGATGGAAAAGAAATCCACTTCGGGAGCAAACAGATCAGCCATCAGGGCCGCCGCCGGGACCTCGATCATGATCCCCAGCTTCGGCTGCTCTTTCAGGCCCAGGCTGCCAACCTCTTCCTCCAGTATCCGCCGCGCCAGGCGCAATTCCGACAGTTGCGTGACCATGGGCAGCATGATGTGCAGGCGCGCCATTCCGGAACAGGCGAGTATCGCCCGGAACTGCTCGCGCAACAGTTGTGGCCGGTCCAGGCACAAGCGAATGCCGCGCATGCCCAGGAACGGATTGGCCTCGCGCTCCATGGGTACGTAGGCCAACGGCTTGTCCCCTCCCACGTCCAAGGTGCGCACCACCAGGTTGCGCTCCGGGCCCAGAGCCTGGGCGACGGCGCTGTACAGCGCTGCTTGTTCGTCATGCCCCGGTGGCTGCAAGCGATCCAGGTAAAGCAGTTCGGAGCGAAGCAGCCCCACCCCTTCACCACCCAGGGTCATGGCCTGCTCCACGTCCCGTAGCGAACCGACATTGGCGCTGATCTCGACTCGGTGACCGTCGAGGGTACGGGCCGGCAGGGCCGATTGTTCGAGGTCTCGCTGGCGGCGCTGACGCTGCCCATCACGCAGGGCGCGGAATTGTTCGATCCGGGCCTGATCAGGATTCAAATGCAATTCGCCACTGTCGGCATCCAGCAACACCTGGGTGCCATTGGCGACGGCCAGCACCTGTCCATGCAGGCCACACAACGACGGCAAGCCCAGCGCCCGGGCGAGGATTGCCACATGGCTGGTAGCACCGCCATCGACCGTGACAAAACCGGCTATTCGCGAGGTATCCAGGCTGGCGGTCTGGGAGGGTGTCAGTTGCTTGGCCACCAGGATCGCACGCTCGGGCAATGTCCAGGCGTGTTCCTGCACCCCCAGGATCAACTTGAGCACCCGTTGCCCGACATCAGCCAGGTCCATTGCCCGTTCGACCAGCAAAGCACTGCCCAATTGCTGGAACAGTGCAGCAGTGGCCTCCGTAGCCGCGTTCCAGGCGAATGCCGCGCTCTTGCCCTCGAGGACGAGGGCTTGAGCGTGCTCCAGCAGGGTGGGATCCTCCAGCAATGCTTCATGGGCACGAAAAATCTGCGCCTGGACACTGCCCGCCGCTTCGCGTTGCAAGGTCCGCAACGCTTCAGCCGCCTGACCCAGCGCCTGGTCCAGGGCCGCTTGTTCAGCCTGAATCCCGAGGCCCGTCTCATCGATGTCCAACACCTGCGAGGCGACTTGAACCACTTCGCCGAACGCCAGGCCGGGCGAAGCGCAGACACCTCGCAACCGGTCCGACATCGACGGTTCGGCGACATGGGAGGACGCCGGCGCCAACGGCGCGTCAACGGTTTCGCCGCACCCCGACAGCAACAGCTGCTCCAATGCCTCGATGGCTTGCCCGGCCTCGGGACCAGAGGCACTGATCTGCACGCTGTCGCCTTTGGCCGTTTGCAGCGCCATGATCGCCACCACGGACTTGGCGTTGGCGCCGGCCTGCTGCCGATGCAGGCAGATGTCTGCGTCGAACCCCTTGGCCGCCTCGGCGAACACCGCGGCAGGGCGAGCATGCAGGCCACACTCGTTGGGCACGAGCAATGGCCTGGAAAACAGCGCCGATCCCTGTTGTGAACCCTCGGCAGGCGTTGGTTCGCCCAGGCTGACTTGCAGCAGCGGGTCGCCACTCTCGATGCAGGACGCCTGGTCCGCCAGCACGCTGAAGGGTTCGCCGCTGACCACCAGCACCAGCGTCAACAGGCTGCGCGCATGCAGGGCGATGTAGTCAGCATCAAAATCGATCAGGGGCTGCCCGGCCTCGACGCGTTGACCCGCCTCCACCCGGGGAGTAAAGCCCTTGCCCGCCAGGTTCACCGTGTCCAGGCCAATGTGCATCAGCACCTGAACGCCGTTGTCCCCAGTGATACTCAGCGCATGGCCGCTGCCCTGGAGCGTGCCGACGACACCGGCCAACGGTGCGCAGAGGGTCTGGGAAGTCGGGTCGATGCAGATCCCATCCCCCACTATACGGCTGGAGAAGACCGGATCCGGCACATTGTCCAAAGGCATCAGGACCCCGGATAACGGCGCGAGCAATTGCAAGGATTGCGTTGTGTTCATGACTTCACCTGCTGCTGTCTATTCTTGTTGGCATCGCGGCTATAAAGGGTCCGCCGACACGCACTACATGGGTCACTTCCACCAGTATTCGATCTGCACGCCTACATTGGAGCCATGTCGCGCGCTGTCAAATGCGCCGGTGTCGGACAATGCCGACCCCGCCGCCAGTTGGTTGGCTGCACGCTGGGCCGCTTCGTTCCAGCTGGCGTAGGTGTAATAAAGCCGTATCTCCGGTCGGGCCCAGAATTCCGGCCCCTTGGGCGACCAGGTGGGCGCAAAGGTAAACTTGCTCAGCTTGCGCGTGCCGTCGCTCGCCTGCACCTGGTCATGGCCCAGTTCAGCCACCAGCTTGAACTGGTCGGTGATGGCGTAAGCCGGGCGAACCCCCAGCGACACCCAGTCCTGGTCGCCGCCATCGCGGCGGATATCCTTCTGATAAACCGCCTGTACCTGCCCGCCAAAACGTGGCGTGACCTGCCAATCGAAGAATTCAACCAGACGATAGCTCTTGTTGCTGTCGTCCAGGCCCGTATCGCCGGTATATCCCAGCCCGGTGCCGGGCCCTTCGCCATATTGCACAGCCAGTTTATTCTTGCCACCCACGAAGGCCTGCTGCACATGCTGGGCGGTCAGGGCCCAACCGCGATGGGCATCACGACGGTCCGCCTGGTCGATGAAGCTCAAGCCCAACTCCAACTCACCACCGGGGTTGGTCCTGAAACCAGCCACGTTGAAATCATGTCGATTGACCGGGTCCTTCTGATACAGATTGTCCTTGCGCGAGAAGGCGTAGCTGTATTTCAGCCCACCAATGAGTACGTCCTCGATCCCGCCCCCGGTGGCGCTCTGGTTCCAGTAATAGAAATCGGAAATATGAATGTCGTTACGTTTGTAGTAGCGACGACCGGCCCATAGCGAACCTCCGTTCAGACTGGGCATGTTCGACCACTGGGCATACATCTGCGGCATCCGCGCTGCGCCGTTGTCACCCTGGAAAGTCGGCGTGCGGTCGTAACGGTTATACAGCGATGCCATGCCATCCACGCTCAACACCGAACCGTCATCGAGGGTGAAGAGGTCCTGGCGCAGCTCCAACTCGCCATATTGTTCGCATTCGTTGCCTAATCGGTACTTGCTCTGCGCCCCTGGCAACTGGAAGCAGGATTGCGATCGACCATTGGTTGCACTGCCGACGCCGCTGCGCAAGTAACCGGAAAACTCCAGCGCCTGGGTTGGAAATGGCAATGCCAGGCAGATGCAGGACACCGCAAGGCCCCGATTCATTGTTGTACTCATATACCGCTCCTTGTTTTTTATTGTTTTTTGCTGCGCTTTCCCTTTGCCTGCCAACGAATGGGCGATAAAGGGCCGCACGGTGCGTCGAGCGCAACGTGATCGCTGTCAGGCGATGCCTGGGTCAGAAAGGGCTTTGATTCAATCGCTCAGGTGCAATACGAACGACTCGTAGGGTCGCAGGCGCAACCGTCGATCTCGGTGCTCTCGGTCGTAGTTACCGATCACCCATCGTTGCTTCATCTCGGAGGTGATAATCCCGTCGGGCAACTCAACCTCGCAGTCACCGCCGTGGAAATGACTGATGACCAGCAGACGCTCCCCCTGCCCCTCGCGCAGGTAGGCCCACACGAAGGGATCGTCGGGCAACAGCAGGCGGTAGACGCCCTCCAGGATCAAGGCTTCGCTACGGCGCAGGGTTATCAGCTGACGGTAAAAATGCAGTATTGATGTCGGGTCTTGCATCTGGTGCTCGACGTTGATGAAGGCAGCGTTGGCCGGCACATCGATCCAGGGCTCGGCATGGCTGAAACCCGCGTTCGGTCCGGCCGTCCATTGCATCGGTGTACGTCCGTTGTCCCGCGACTTCTGCATGATCGCGGCCATGGCGTCGGCTTCGGGCACACCGGCGTTACGCTGGAGACGAAAGATGTTCAAGGTCTCGACGTCGCGGTACTGGTCGATGTGATCGAAGCCCGGATTGGTCATCCCCAGCTCTTCGCCCTGGTACACGAAGGGCGTGCCCTGAAGAAAGTGCAACGCGGTGGCCAGCATTTTCGCCGAGGCCACCCGGTGCTCGCCGTCATTGCCGAAGCGCGAGACCACCCGCGGCTGGTCGTGATTACACCAGAACAGCGCATTCCAACCGCCACCGGCCTGCATGCCGGTCTGCCAGTCGGACAAGATGCGTTTGAGCTGGAGGAAATCGAAGTCCGCTCGCACCCATTTCTGCAGGTTCGGATAATCCACCTTCAGATGGTGGAAATTGAAGGTCATCGACAACTCGCGCGAATCCGGGCACGAATAACGAATGCAGTGTTCGAGAGTGGTGGACGACATCTCGCCCACGTTGATCAGGTCGAAACCTTCAAAAACCTCCTGGTGCATTTGCTGCAGATAGCGATGTACGTTCGGGCCGTCGGTATAGAAACGCCGACCATCGGTGTGGTCATCGGGAAAATCCGCCGGCTTGGAGATCAGGTTGATGACGTCGAGGCGAAAGCCCCCCACGCCCTTGTCCCGCCAGAAGCGCATCATCTTGAACACTTCGGCACGCACCTGAGGGTTATCCCAGTTCAGGTCGGCCTGGGTGTGATCGAACAGGTGCAGGTAATACTGACCGGTCTGCGCCTCGTATTCCCAGGCCGAGCCCCCGAACTTGGATTCCCAGCTGTTCGGTTGATCGCGCCAGATGTAGAAATCGCGGTACGGGTTGTCGAGGCTGCTGCGGGCGGCCTGGAACCAGGGATGCTCGATGGACGTGTGATTGACCACGATATCGAGCATCAACTTGATACCGCGCCTGCCGGCCTCGGCGATCAACAGCTCACAGTCAGCCATCGTGCCGTAGCTGGGGTCGATGGCGTAGTAGTCACTGATGTCATAACCGTTATCGCGCTGTGGCGAACGCAGGAACGGCGTCAGCCACAGATAATCCACCCCGAGCCAGTGCAGATAATCGAGCTTGTCCACGACCCCCAGCAAATCACCGGTCGCCTGACCGCCGTGGCTGTAGAAACTCTTCGGATAAATCTGGTAAATCACGGAGCGTTGCCAGTCTTGCATGACGCGATTCCTTCGGTGCGGGCTCGTGGCCCATCATGGACAAGCCGGGTCTCAGGCGACGCGATAGCCGGGGCGGACGATCTTCATGCTCAACCCGCAGGTCAGCGCAAAGGGGACAGTCAGGGCGATGACCATGCCGATCACGAACATCGGTATGTAGTCGGGAACGATCGAAATGAAACCCGGCAAGCCGCCCACGCCAATGGCCGAGGCCTTGATCTTGTTCAGCGACAGGAAGATGCAGCCCAGGGCCGAGCCGACCAGGGCGCAGTAGAAGGGAAACTTGTACCGCAGGTTGACGCCGAACATCGCCGGTTCAGTGATACCGAAGTAGGCGGAAATGGCCGAGGTAGAAGCCATGCTCTTGTCCCGGGCATTGCGGGTCATGTAGAACACCGCCAGCGCCGCGCTGCCCTGGGCCAGGTTGGACATGACGATCATCGGCCAGATGAAGGTGCCGCCCTGGGTCGAGATCAATTGCAGATCCACCGCCAGGAACATGTGGTGCATGCCGGTCACCACCAGCGGCGCATACAACAGGCCGAAGATCGCCCCACCGATCACCGGCGCGAGATCGAACAACGCCACCATGCCTTCTGTAATCAGGATCCCCAGGTGCCGGGTGACCGGTCCAATGATCGCCAGCGCCAGGACACCCGTGACGACGATGGTGGTGATCGGCACGACCAGCAGTTGGATAGCGTTGGGCACCCTGGCACGCAACCATTGCTCGATCACGCTCATGACATAGGCCGCCAACAGGATCGGCAGGATCTGTCCCTGGTAACCGACTTTTTCGATCCGGAACCAACCGAAGATATCGAAGTACGGCAGGCTCTGGCCATCCAGCCCCGCCACGGCCTTGCCGTAGTTCCAGGCATTGAGCAGGTCCGGGTGGACCAGCATCAGCCCGAGCACGATGCCGAGGATCTCACTGCCGCCAAAACGCTTGGCCGCCGACCAGCCCACCAGCGCCGGAAGAAAGACGAAGGAAGTGTTGGCCATCAGGTTGATCAGGCTCCAGACACCGTCCAGGTTAGGATACGCGTCGAGCAGTGTCTGGTCGGCAATGAACATGCCCTTGGCGCCCAGCAGGTTATTGACGCCCATCAGCAGGCCGGCGATCACCAGCGCGGGCAGGATCGGCATGAACACGTCGGAAAGCACCCGCACCAGACGCTGCATGCCGTTGCCTTTCTGTGCGCCCTGGCGCTTGACGTCGGCGATGGTCGCGGCCGCCAGGCCAGTCAGCTCGCGCAAGGCGGCGTAGACCTTTTCCACTTCGCCCGGCCCGATGACCACCTGGAACAATCCGCCGGTGAAAAACGAGCCCTTGACCAGGTCGACCTGGTTCAATGTTGCGCTGTCCACCTGTGATACATCCTTGAGGGATAGCCGCAGGCGCGTCACGCAATGGGCTGCCTGCTCGATGTTGCCGACGCCGCCGAGGCTTTGCAGCAGCTCGCTGGCGATTCTGGAGTAATCGTGGCTCATGCTTTTTTCTTCCGCGTCGTTGTTGTTATTGAGAGTCGACAGCACATGGAAGGAAAAAATACTCGTCTGTACGAGTTAAATCAACAACTCGTACAGACGAGTTGTGTTTTTTTATTTAAGCACTCCACTATCAGCGCGAAACGCCCTACGCTCCTTGCTGCAAAAAACCACAGTGGATTGGACAAGCCCCCCACTTCACCCTTAAGGTTCCGCCCCCGGTGTACCGCGCGTTACAGAGCCATTTCCATGAGTAAATACAACCGGATCTACAGCGACCTGCTGGCCAGCATCACCACCGAACGCTTGGAGCGTGGCGCCCGCCTGCCCTCCGAAACCGAGCTGATGGATAGCTACCAAGCCAGTCGGGGGACCGTACGCAAGGCGATCGAACAGCTCCAGGAGCGCGGTTTCGCCCAGAAGATCCATGGCAAGGGCACCTTCGTACTGTCGACCTCCCCTATCGAATTCCAGCTCGGCGGCATCGTCAGCTTCCAGGAGACGTACCCGCGCCTGGGCGATGACGTCCGCACTGAAGTGGTCGAGTTCAGCCAACTGCCGCTGGAAGGGGCGTTGCTCGAACACATCAAGGCCCCCGCCGGCAGCCAGGTGACGCGCATCAAGCGCGTGCGGAGAATCGACGGCAAACGGGTGATCCTGGACATCAACCATTTCGTCAGCGACGTGATCCCCGGCCTGACCCGCGAGATCGCCGAGCGATCGATCTACGCCTACATCGAACAGACCCTGCAACTGCAGATCGCCTATGCGCAACGCACCATCGAAGCTGTCCGGTGCGGCAAGGACGACCAGCAACACCTCGACCTAGACGGCCAGAGCCATGTCATCGTGGTCAGCAACCAGACCTTTCTCCAGGACGGCCGGCAGTTCGAGTACACCGAATCGCGGCATACCCTCGACAAGTTCTATTTCTCGGATGTGGCGCGGCGCTGAAACGAAAAAACCGTGTGAACGCGGGTTCGCACGGTTTTTTGTGTACTGACCGAAATGAACAATTGGGAGTACGTTTCAAGGTATGTAACAGCCTGACACGCGGGACGATCTTTCATAGAATGCCTGCGTGGCTATGGAACACCTTCCTTCTTACCTCCTATGACTTAGGGGTTCCGCTCTCCACCTCACGCCTGCTGCTAGCAGGCGTTTTTATATCAACTGTGGACACAACGGACGCAGCAGTTCATTCGAAGCGACGCCCAATGGAGATGATCAAGCATGAATCAGGAGCTGTTCTTGCGTCGCCGTACCAAGGTTCACGTCCCCTTGGGCACCGGCGGTGCAACACGCGCTCAGGTCGCGTCGGCTGTCCAGGAGGTTGCGGCGTTCCGATGCGTTCTATCGGAGCCACTGATTGAGCAAATCGGCATGCTGTCATCGACAGAGCTCACGCACTGGATACGCGAAGTTGTCGGAGTACTTCGGCGACAGACCGGCGCTCATGTGCACCACAAGCCGCTTTACCCAGACTTTCCCGAGCAAGTTCTGACAGCCTGCGAGGCGGAGTTGTACCTGACCGCCGTTAGGCATTACCTCACGCTTCAACATTTACCACCGGTAGAACACGCTCGACCTGCGATGCTCCAAGGAAACTTCATTTCCCGGATTATCGAACCGGGAAGCATCTCTGAATTCGAATTACTGCTTGAGCCACTGGTTTCATCGCGCACCTCGCTCTCCAAAGAGGAAACTGCCGATGTCGTCTGGTTTATCCAAAAGTACAGAAACGATGTTTTCCGACTGCTGCCGGAGGTTATCCCGTTCCGAGAGACCCGTGCATTGGTTGGTGGCGCACTGGTCCTGCATGTAACCGGCGAACGTGTAGACGTATTCCTGGAGCGAAACGTCGAAACAGCGACAGACGTGCTAAGACTGGCAGTCGCCCTGAGTGGAGGAGATGTGTCACTGACGACAGCTTCGACACGTTTCACAGCGATGAAACGTGCGACGCGTCGGCGGCTGTTGCGTCTGCTCGATCGCGTACCCAACGCCCCGGAAGATGTGATGCGACATGCCGAACGCTGGAAACGCCTGGCCGAAGTACTGCATCCGGGCGAATACGCCGATAAGTATCCACGTGCATTCGGTGCCATCACGGCAGCACGTCGCAACGACTCGCCGGCCTCGTTTGGATCACGTGTTGAAACATTACTTGCCCAGCGCCAGATCGCCGCGCTTATGCCCCTATTGCAAAGTCGCCCTGGTGAATTCGCGAGACGGCTGGATGCAACCCTGCGCCGCGCAACCGAAACCAATGCTGTACTCGACGCGTTCGAGACTGTTGCGACACAAGTGTCCTCGACTATCCTGCTGCAGGTGCTGGCTCAAGCAAGTGCCCCGCGACCCCTGCCCTTGCGCGCCTTCACACCGAAAGGGGCATTGGCCAAGGTCTACGGCATCAAGGATCGGCGTGAACCTCTTACACCCGAGGTGTTGTCCCGAGCAGCCCGAATCTGCCAGGACGCTCTGGTGACGCGCTTTGCGTCACTACCGCCTCTCGGCCGCTGTTTCATTGACTCCGCACTTCGCGAATACAAGGTGCCGCTGGCGCAGCGCGCCGCATCGAAGTCGCTACGTACGCTGGTGCGAGGCAGTCGGTTGCCAATGCCCGACACGCGTTTCATTCGCCTGTTCCTATGGTGGAAGAACGGCCGTGAACGCACGGACATTGACTTGTCCGCAGCATTTTTCGATGCCAACTTCGTGTTCATGCAAACTGTCGCGTACTACAACTTGAAGGGTTTCGGCGGTTACCACAGCGGCGACATCGTTGACGCGCCCGACGGAGCTTCGGAGTTCATCGACCTCGACATCGATGCCCTCGTCGAGAAGGGGATCCGCTACGTCGTCACATCTATCAACTGCTACACCGGGCAGGCGTACTGCGATCTTCCCGAGTGCTTCGCTGGTTGGATGGCCCGTGTCGACATAGCGTCGGGTGAAATATTCGAACCGCAATCCGTGATCGACCGTATCGATATCGCATCCAACACCGTGATCTGCCTGCCATTCGTGATGGACTTGCAGGAGCGGCGCGTGATTTGGGCCGATCTGGGACTCACGTCATCGCCTCGGTGGAACAACGTCCAGAATAACCTGAGTGGGATATCGTTGATGCTGCGGGCGTTGGTGCATACACCACGGCCGGATTTGGAGACGTTGTTCGATTTACATGTACGAGCACGAGGCGAACGGGTGGCTTCGCCGCAACAGGCACAGACAGTATTTGCGCCTGATCAAGGAATAACGCCGTTCGATACGGATTTGATCCACTCCCAGTTTCTCTAACATCTAAAGCTGGTCAAACTCTGACATCCAAAGCACGACTCAACACCATTCGGTCACGCCTCTTTGGTCCTGCATCCAACCTAGCCGCGACGCTCGCCCTCATCCTCTCCAATAATCACCGAGATCGGATAGATCCCAATTCCATTACATGTCAGCCAGCTTCTGAAAGGTCTTCTTGTGAGTTCTGAGAACGAGCTTGGTTTCTGAATAAACGATTTGCTTACCCAAGTCGCCACCCAAATCTAGCTTCTTGGTGGCTTTAATTTTAGGCCTCTCTACTATGGATACACCATAGGTGTTCAGCTTGTGGTTCATGGCTTGAGGCCCATCAACGACTTGATCAATTTTTGCTCACAAGGTAGCGCACCAAGAAGGAAGACACACCAAGCCATCAAGAGCGTCACCCCACTCCACCGAGCGGAGGCGCCTCCGCTGTAATTCCCGTCAGTTTTCCGGATTGCGTGCCGTGACAATCCATCCCGCGCCGTCGATCATCACCGAGCGCTCGCCGGGGGTTCCGAAGGCGTTCTGAAGGCCGGAACTTCCCATATCCAAAAAACCAAAAGCCCGCAATTACGCGGGCTTCAGGGTATTTCTTGCTAGAGGTTGCCGGACAATGCCGGACATCCAATCATTCCCACTCTATTATTTTAATCTACAATAAATTGTTATAAATCAATGCCTTATTAAAAGCATAGACTCAAATACCATTGAAAATACCATTTATGCAAGCTTGAGTCAGTCTAGATTCCAAGAGCCCCCTCGGTATTGGAAGACCCCATCAAGGATGCCCTCCAGCCACTGTGGGATCGTTGCAGCCTTGAAACCGCCAAACTGGACCAGCAGTTCACCCTCTGTGTCCAGCATGGCCACTGGAAGCTCTGGCAGCATGCCAGTGCCGATGCCGCCATGGGGGAACAAGTTGCCAAAATCACGCTTCAACAGCAGGCGCGACGTCGCTTTGCCTAAGGTCCGGAAGGTCTCTTTGCGAACCAGCCAGTAGCACTCTACACCTGAGGCAGCGTACCGCTCTTGGCGGCGAGTGAAATCACGTAAATGCTGGTACGAGCGTTGTAGCTCGATGGCGATGGTGCGGCCTGATGCTGAAAAGAGTACATCCGCCTCCCACTTCTCGCCGCTCGGGGATCGGCCCGGCACCTCATCGCGGTTCTCGATACCCATTCCGGTTAAAGCGGCCATTACTGCGGCCTTGCCCGACTTATGCCATTTTGTCTCGGGCGCTGTGCTGCACTCGTCTGACAGATGTGCGAAGAAGGGCAGACCATTGATGCTTGTCTTGAGTACTGCTGGCGCATTGCAGCAGGGCATTACAAAGTCACCTAACTGCGTCGCCTGTTTCAACATCTCCCACTCGGCAGACGGGATAGAAGCCGCATCCACCGGCCTACCGTCGTGCGTCCAAGCTGACTGTGTCATGGCTGTTCCACGGGCGCGGAGCCGGGAAGCTTGCAACCGATCACAAAGGCCTCCTCCATTTGCGGCAACAAAATAGCCAGCTCGTCCTGGTCGCCATCGGAACAGACTTCGGCAAGCAACTCCGCTGCATAAGCTGGATCAGCTCGAAAGTACTCGGCCATCGCCTGTCCATGTGGTCTGTCCTTCATTTTATGCAATTCTCCTAGCCAAAAATCATGGTCTCTGCACCATCTTTACCACGATAATAGACGTCTATTCGTCCGCCATCACCTTTTCATAGGTACAGCCCCGCTTGGTTGAGGCCTGTTGGATTGTGAATCTAGGGCCTAATTCTACCTGCATTGCATTCATACGGAGGCCGAAGAAATCGTAGTGCTGAAGATCCGTCTTTAATTCTTCAATAAACGTAGATTTGTAGGCGTTTGCATCAAAACCCTGGAATGGCACTCCAGCCATATCCAAGGCCGTAAACACTTTCGATACAGCAGAATTAAATATCGGCATCAAATCCAAATATACCTGCTTCATGGGATAGTGATCTTTTAATGCTTTCGCATGAATTTTCTCAAAGGCGAAAGCATCTTCCATAGCAATGAATTTTGCGAGAGAAGTGGCTTTACCCATTTGATTCATATAGATCGATCCATAACGTGGGTCGAGGCGACTGTATATATCCTCTAACTTGATCAAGTGCATCATCGGCGGAGGATTGCCACCCAGCGTTCTATGTCTTGCCATTAGATATTCTGCTCCAAGCAGACGCTCTGGCTCCTCGTCCAGCCAAAGAGTCTGAAGAAGACTATGAAATAAAGGGTGATTACGATGATGAATGGCATTACGAATAGCAATTAGAAGACTAGTATCAGCATGGGCATGGAAATCAAAAACCCCTTGCGAGACATCGTATAAAGTGTGAAAGCCTTCGAGATTCTGCTCAAATGCTCGATCTAGGTTGTGTATGGCCTCTTCACGGTCAACTTCTACGAGCCCCCGATATCTGAGAAAGGCCTCGCCATAGAGCCGCATATTATTGGCAAAACGTCCAAGAGCGTTCGTAATAATTGACATATCGTTCATGTGCGCCCTCGGGATCGCTATATTTATAAAATAATTATTATGGACCCTCGATTGGATTGCGCAATCCAATCGAACTACCATCACGTGTCGAGCATATCCCACTCGTCACCTAGTACCCATCGTAGGGCGGAAAGCTTCCCATTGAGCATCCCCCATTCAAAGTCGCTCCAAGGCCCAGTATCTTCGTACTTCTCCCTGACCCGTTGAGCTGCTACTTTTGCTTGGCTCAGGATATCTTCGTGGATCACATCATTGCCGTAGCGCTCGGTTCCAGAGGGAACAATCTCTATGTCACCATTATCTAGGTGATAAATCATATTCATATGACGGTTGTACCAAACCTTATCGAACAACTCGTCCATCGCGGACATTATTTCCTGAAGCCCACGAGTTTCATCCTCCCAAGCAAAGCTATTCTCATAGTGAAACTCTTCCAGATCGAGTAGATCCTCAATAGCAGAGCTCGTAGAGTTGAAAAATATTGAGCCCCTTCCATCGAAGATATCTGCGAAGTCGTCGTGTGGTTGCCTATGGTCTTTGCCGGAAAAATCCGTGACATTATGGGTAACGAACCTGAACGTTTCGTACTCGCTCGCGTGTAATATTTTAAACTCTTGGAACGACTCGGCCAATACTGCGTCGGCAACACTGTTTTTCTGCTTATGAAACGGCGCTTTCTTGGCGATTGCTCTCTCTGCCGCCTTGATTTTAGCGCCATCAGAGACTTCAATTTCTTGGGCAGTTTCGAAAAGCTTTAGAACGCGATGTACCGTACCCTGAGTTGCCTCGGAAAGTATAGGAAGCCGGTGATTAACATCATCCAAGGTTTTGAGCGCCGCATCTTTGCCTTGGCCGCCAAAAGACTCAACCACAGATTTAACTACCCGAAACTCATTTGCAAGTCGCTTACGTGTCGCCTCAATCACCCTATCTTTATTTCGCTCATATTCGACACGTATCAAATCTGGCAGAAGAATCCTGATGCTACCATCCTGTACCAAGTGCTCCAGGGCAACAAGCATGGGCAATTCCGCTTTCTGAGATGAGATATCAAGCCAAACGCATGTATCAAGCATTATGAGGTGCATTAAAATTTCTCCAAATATCCGCCAGCACGCAAAACGACTAGGCCGATTTAATTGAATCGCCTTTGACGACTTTTACCTCAATAGCTATGTCATGACATTACTTGATGACACGCGACATGATAGCTAGCATTTCGCTTTGCAGTTTACGAAAGTCATTCATCATCACCTCCACGTCCATTGGACTTGCGCCTTGTCCGCGCTTCTCCGCGAGCCAAAGTTTCAGCAGTCCGGCGACCCGGCCAAGGTCGCCATTGACCTTAGCCAAGTCGGCAACCGCTAGCAGGTCAACCACGGATCGAATGGGGCTGTTACGACCAACAGCTAAAAGGTAAGCGGACAACGACATGTTGGCCTGCCGGGCCTTGTCCACGATCTCTGCGCGCTCGTCTTCTGACACCCACACCTTGATGGGCGGCAGCTTCCGTCGAGGGGTGGGCTTTTGCTCGTTCTCCATGCTGTACCTCTCCAGCTTTAATAGTCGCGGTAGCGACGGTATGCCTCGCAGAGCAAGATCCGTCGAGCCGCAGGCGAGTAAGGGGCGGTGGTGGGGGTCGTAGCTGCGGAGCAGCGTAGGCCCACAACACACATCTTGCCGTCTGTCTGAGTGCAACTCAAAGAAATTTAATGCTAATGGCCGTTTTGGTAACGCAAGTTGCCTTGAATTTCCTTGAATTTCGTTCATTTTTCCTTAGTTGCCTAGAGTTGCATTAATCTAAGCAGGAATTTCCTAAAATTGCCTTGAACTTACTTAATCGACGAAATTTAACTGAACGGATCAAACAGGGCGGAGAAAACACAGGAGTGGCGACCAACATGCCGTGGCCGCGCTTCGTTCTTAGCGATGCCAATCCTGATGTGGTCAGAAATTCCAGCGGTCGCTAAAATCTCCGTGATCCACAATAGGTTAAGGCCGAAATGGCACCAAAAAAGGAGCACGCAAATTGGCTAGAAAAACCCTTTCCGAGCGAAGAGCTGACGCGCTTTCTGAGCTAGAGATGGCTAAGGCAAGGCTTGCAAAGCTCGACAATGAGGCAGCAGAAAGAATCGGAAGAATTGCAATAAAATCAGGATTGGTTAATCTCGAGCTTACGGACGATCAGATCCGGGAAGAATTCGATAGAATCGTGGAAGGGATCAACAAGAGGAATTGATCATGAAGACAGCTCACCGCATCAGCGCTTTGGCCAATCAACTCAATGAACTGCAAGCCTGCCTAGGTCGAGCCAGCGGGCAATCTAGTAAGCCCGTTGTGGAAGCCCAGCGCATTGCGGCCGAGCTAGCTTCTTCACTCGAAGAGTGGCACCTAGAGACGCTGCACATCCCTGAGACTGAACGTAGCCTTTATCGCGCTCAGAATCCTTATTACGCGGCCCACTGACGCCGCGCACATACTTATCAAAAGCTCACTTTGGTGGGCTTTTTTTTGTCCGCAAAAAGCATCAAACCGGACAGCTAAGTATTCTTCCTCATGAAAGAAAAACCCTAGACAAGTCAGATGGTTGGCATCATTGCAAAGGATGATTGACGGACAGTTTCCGGACGCAAGTCATTGAAATCTATACGGATAAGTATCTATCCGCATATTCAAAACCACCCCGTATCGGACAATAATCAGACCTCAGATTACGACAAAATGAGGTATTCGGCATGGAAATGGAATCGCGAAAAACGTCAGCCTATGTCGCTCGGGTATTTGGCCGAGGCGCGGCGCTAGCTGTGGCAATGGCAACCACAGGCCTTGGTGTAGGCCTCTACATCACACCTGCACCGGCTTACGCCATCTACTGCTCTAACTGCTCGACGTTCTATCAACAGATGTTCGAGTACGCCGAACAGGTCAACACGGCGCTGAACACCGCCGAGCAACTGCAAACGCAGATTCAGCAGTACCAAAACATGGTCACGCAGGGCACGGGCCTGCCCGATTCGATGTTTGGCAGCATTGCGGCTGACTTGAAAAGCGTGGTGAACATCTACAACCGTTCGCAGGCCTTGGGCCGTCAAATCCAGAACATGGATTCGCAGTTCAACACGGCTTTCCCCGACTTCGATTCCTACCTGAATCAAGCAGCGAACTCGACAGAGGTCCCGGCGCAGGATCGCTATCAAAAGTGGTCGCAACAGGGCCGCGACAACGTGAAAACGGCGATGGAAGCGGCAAATCTCAATACCAGCACGTTCGAGCCTGAAGACGCCCAGCTTGCTCGCATGGTGGCCCGTTCGCAGTCAGCCGTAGGCCGCATGCAAGCTATTCAGGCGGGCAACGAAATCGCCTCGCAGAACGTGCAGCAACTGCAAAAACTGCGGGATCTGATGGCCACCCAAATCAACATGCAGGGCAACTACATGGCCCAGCAAGGCGACCGGCAGGCCGTTAGCGAAGCGGCTGAACAGCAGTTTGAAGCGAGGAAAAACACACGCGGCGGCGTGAAGGAGTACTGAGAATGACTATTTCGAAATGGCTAATCGCGTTGATGTGCGCCGGGTCCGCACTGACCGGTTACATGGTTGCCGTGGTGGTTCAAAGCAACATCGAATGTACTGCGATGGCTGAGCAACAACGGCAACAGCGTGACGCTGATGCGTCGTTTGAGGCGCGCCCGAACACTCGCGGCGGCGTGAAGGGGTACTAGCTATGGATCGTCGTCTTTTGTTGTTCCTCGCCTTGACGAGTGTGTTCATGGCCGGAAATGCTATGGCCGCGACCGACCTTTCCCATGCCGATACATCGGTTCAGGGCCTACTCGACCTAGTTTTGCAACAGTCGCACCAGTGGTCAGCGAAGCTGTATGACTATGCGATCAGACTGTTCTGGCTGCTGGCCTCGATCCAGTTTATTTGGACGTTCATGCCTCTGGTAATGAAGCAAGCCGACTTCGGCGAGATTGTCGGCGAGCTGCTGCGCTTCGTGCTGGTGATCGGTTTCTTCCTTGCAGTCATGAAGTACTCAGTGGAGTGGTCGACGGCCATCGTCGATAGTTTCCGCGATGCAGCGGCATCAGCGAGCGGCCTTGGGCGTGCATTAGAACCCGGCGATATGCTTGCAGTTGCGCTGGATTTTGGCCGCACAATGGTAGAGGGCATTTCAGTATTTTCTCCGGCCAAGGGACTTCTGATCGCTGTATGCGCAATTCTTGTGTTGGCATGTTTCGCATTCATCGCTGCATTCATGTTTGTCACGCTCGTAGAGGCCTACGTAATCATCAACGCATCCGTGCTGTTCTTGGGCTTTGGTGGCTCGCAATGGACGCGGGAATTTGCAATTGCGCCAATGCGTTTCACCGTCGCGATTGGTGCAAAGCTATTTGTATTGACTCTGATTGTCGGCCTGGTTGTACAGTCGGCTAAGCAGTGGTTAGCAGCCTATACCAATGATGAAGCGTCATTGATGACGATGGTCGGCTTGGCCTTGGTATGCTGCTATCTGACCAAGACTATTCCTGACCTGATCGGCGGCATGATTAGCGGCACGTCCATGGGCGGTGGCTCGGCCATTGGCGGGATGGCGGTGGCCGGGGCAGCCGGAGCGGCTGCGGCGGCTGCCACCATCGCCACGGCCGGGGCGGCCGCTCCGGCTGCTGCCGGTGCTCTTGGCGCTGCCGGTACTGGCGGCGCTGCTGGAGCCGGTGTAGCGGGTGCAGGTGGGATTGGCGGCGGCGGTCTGGCTTCTGCGATCAATTCCAGTTTTGCCGGTGGTGGTGCGCCCGCAGCGACGGCGACTCACGGCGGTGCGGCCGCTGGCCTCGGCGCGAGCACGGGCGGCCAAGCGGCCGCTCAAGGTGCGTCGTCGGCCGGTGCCCGCGTAGGTGGCAGTGCCGCCCCTCAATCACCGGGCACGGATCCGCAGCAGCCTAGCAGTGGTGTCCAGCAGGCGACCAAGCAGGCCGGGAGAGCGGCGCAGGAAAAAGACGACAAAGACCAGCAAGGGGCACCAAAAGGGGGAGTTGTTGGCTCTGGCAACGCCCTTTCCCAAGCGGCCAACGCTAGCGCAAAAGCGCTCGGTGTGATGACCTCGATGGCAGTGCCGGGCATGGAGAATGCGCACTCTCTGTCTCTTGGTGCAGGATCTCCGCCGCCTGTTCCCGACGGTGCCAGCTCGACCGTTCCAACCAATGGCACGGAAACAACCGTGGAAGCTGCACAAACGGAATCTAACGTCATCCGTCCATCCTCGGACGAAAGCCCCGCCACAAGTCGCCTAGCCTCACTCAATGTGCCCGGCACGGCATCAAACAACGACAACTCGGAGAAATAACCATGATGGACATACTGATGTTCGCTGGATTCGTAGTATTCGCATCGACATTTGCCATCGGCATGTGGGCGCTCGGCCGATGGCTACGTAGCAAGGGCTACGGGCCGCAACTCGATAGTCTAGATCGCCAGTACACGGCCTTGCAGCTTCGAGTGAACCCGCTCGCATTGTCGGCGTCCTATCGCATGTTTGCTGGGGCACAGGCTATGAATCATCTACCTTTGCTGGGCAGCAAGAATAACGCAGCCCTGAATCAGCAGGCGTTGATGGCCATCCAAGGCGCGCAGGAAGCACAGAAGCAAGAGAGTCCCGGCAAGCAGTGATCACTGACCAGACCCACACAACCCCGCCTAAGTGCGGGGTTTTACTTTCCAAACGCAGCCTCGTGATTGCATCAGGTTCACTCCCCGTCAGTTGGTCGTTCTGTCAGTCCCAGCACAAGCCCAAAGCCTCCGCACCTGGGGTACTGCGCGTCCCGTGGACAACGCTTTGCGTTGACACAACAGACTTGCGGCTACTCGTGATATTTCATCACGGGGGCTACTCCCGGCTGCGCCGATCAAAAGCGCGGGGGCTTCGCCATTAGTAATACGCACGAACCTGTCTCAGCTCCGTCGATTACACCACCTGTAAGGCCCTGAGCTGAATTCTGAGCGATTTTTTGGCTACAGCACCCGAGCCATCCCGCATCATCTAAAAGCGTTATGGCGGCTCCTGCGACCTTCTGATTGGTCGTTCACCCCGAGACCTTCTCTTTGGTGTGTCTTCGGATGCCGCAGACGGCGGGATGCACTTGTTGGTTTAGGTGGCGTGTGTTCGATGGAGTCGCCCTTCCTTTTGGTGCCTAACGGCCGCAGGCCGACCAACAGAGCAAGCGATGAGCTGCGCCACCAGGGCGCGGCGCTTCGCGCGCATGATGGAGATTCTTAGAGAATCTTGGATGAGATTTGCGAACTGCCCGCAAGGCCCCGCCGTTGCTGGGATTTCAGAAATGAACCGGGTACCGTTAACGTGGGGATTGGGTGCTGAAAACGTGGGGGTTGGGTGCTGAAAACGTGGGGCGGGTGCCGTTATCGTGGGCCTTGGGACGTCCGATTTCCCATTTGCCTTTGGCATATTCGTCCAGCTTCCAACCCACGGCGACCAGCTCCGCCAACGCTTTGCGTGCTGTCTGGCGGCGCTTTTTGATGGTATTAGGATTTGTAGCGCCATCGGGCCAGACATAGCTGCAAAGCGTGCCTAGCTCGACACGCCCCGATTTGCCTGGGTCAATCCAGCCGCAGAGCCGCTGATGGAACAGGCGGGCGGGATCAGTCTTTAGCTTCCTCACTTCGGCCATATCTATGCGAATGTGTTGCACGTGTGGCCCGCCCATGATTGCGCGAGCAATCAGAGGATTCAGCGCCACGTACAACCTGCCATTCAGCTCATCGCTGGCGTACTCGGACAACAAGCGAAAGCCCTGCCGTTGCCTTCCGTTTTGCGCAATGATCGAGACTTTCCAAAGCCTCTCGATACATTCGCGTACTCGTTCGGTGTCCTTTTTGTTCGCGTAGCCCACTTCGCTGGCCAACGCCCCATAGCTGCCCCTGACCACCATTGCATCCTGCTGGATAGCTTCCCACTTAGGCTCAAGGAATAGACGTAGCTGGCGGCCAGCTTCTGTCTGCGGGTCGGGCGAAAGCACGAGTCCAGAAGGGCCAGCCATTGCCACGAGTCCTTGTAAAATGCGTAGATCGTCGGCCCCCAATGGTTCCGGGCCGCTGAACTCGATACGCTTGCCGTTACCGTAGTCATATACCACGTCGAGCTTGCTGTGCTTGCGCTCTCCTTTCTTGAGGCTACGGAACAGGCCGGGGGCGAGGCAATGCACCGGGTCGTGCCGGGCATGAGTCAAATCATGCTTGCTCACGGTGACGCCCCTTTCCGCTGTCCTGATTGGCGTCCAACAGGTCTACCGGCAGCAACACGCCTCCATCGTGCTGCATGTACCAGCGCTCTTTCGGCGTGCGGGCATAGTTTTGCTTGTTAACGCCGAAACGAACAAAGAAGCCTCGGCGCTCCCCACCGATGGGCTGTCGGTCAAAGGCCCGATCGGTACGGGTTTCTGCTTCTTTGTCAGTCATCTTGGCGATGAAACCGCACCATCGGACGTTATCGACGAGTACCGAAGCGCCTCGTGAAGCCTGTTGCTGATCTGCCTGCCCGTCGCGAGCACTGCTTTTGCTCACATGGTGGAGATAAAGAACTGATGCTCCTGTGCTGGCCGCTATATGCTCCAGCGTGGAGACAAGCCGCGCCATCTCGCTGTTGCTGTTCTCATCAAGGGTATGGATACGGCTCAATGTATCGAGAACGATCAGTCGAGCACCTTTGCATTGCTCTATAAGCTCGGCCCGCTGCCTTTTCCTCATGACATCCAAGAGCGTTCCCATGATCGGCATGACCATGAGATTTTCTACGATAGCTCCGCGAGCTTCTTGGCCAAGGTGTTTGCCAATGGAGTGAATTCGCCCGATCAACGCTGGCTCGGGGTCTTCTCCTGCGTAATAGACGACGCGGCCAGATTTCGCGGGTGCAAGTCCTACTAAGTCACCACCGGCCGCTCTGCTTTCAACGGTTGCGCCACAGGCAACGGACATTGCCGCCTCCAGCGCCCAGAAGCTCTTACCAGTGGCTCCGGGAGCTACCAAGGCTCCCACTGTGCCTGCAAGGAAGCCGGGCCATATGAAATCAAGTGAGGGCGGCTCGTTCTCGAAAGCTGCCCGTAAGTCAATCGCCACAATTCAGGCCCCCATTCCGGGCCGGGGAGCCGGGCCGGTCCCCTTGCACGCATCAATCCATTCCTCCACTTCCCCCAAGTCCCAGACCACCTTACGGCTGCTAAGAGCAATACGCCGAGGGAATTTTCCCTGCTTTTCAAAGTTGTAGATCGTGCGCTCGCACAACGGGATCATTGCCAGCAACTGTTTCTTGCTGATCAGGACTTTTCTCGATTCTTTCTCCACACCGAATACCTCGTTTCGTGATCATTCGAGGTTCGATTATTGCCCCACATTTCCGGTATTTTCCAGCATTTTTAGACGATTTTCCCATACAAATCAATTACTTAAGTGTCCGTCAAACGTCCAGTTTCGGGACGGGAATAATCACCCAATCTCTTGTTTTATCGGTAGTTTTTTTAAACGAAATTCAGAGAAAAAAAGTGTCCCTAAAACGTGCGTTTCGGGACAAAAAAAAAGCCCACCGAAGTGGGCGTTTCGCCACAAACGAATGGGCGCCATGTACTCTGTAGTCCACGAAGCTCGGTATCAGCCCTCGGAGCGCGGTCTCCTAAGCGTCCACTCGTCGATCATGTCCGCCCAATCCTGCAGCATCGCCCGACGCTGATCTCGATATTCGGCCTTGTTGTAAACCGCTCGCACACCCTTCTGTTCGTGTGCGAGGCACTTCTCGATCCAATCGGTGTTATAGCCAGCCTCATGTAACAATGTGCTGGCAGTCCGTCGCAAGTCATGCGGCCCGAACTTGCCTAGCGACTGCCCCTCTTTCTGAGCGAGGCGATAGGTCAGCGTTAGCACTTGATTGAGAGTGGCACTGCTCATCGGTAAGTCAGAGTCATAGCGCGATGGAAGAACATATTCCGAGCCACCCGCAAAGGTTTTCAGAGCAATGAAAATATCAAGCGCTTGCCTGGACAGGAACACCAAATGCGGATTACGGCGCTTCATCCGCTCTTTGGGAACTGTCCAGACTGCTTCGCTGAAATTGATTTCGCTCCAAGTCGCATTGGTCAGTTCACTTTTGCGAACCATGGTTAGCAACAGCAACTTAGCCGCAACACGCACCGAAGAAGCGGTACCAATGCGTTCCATGTACTGATACATCAAGGCGATTTCATCAGGAGTCAAGGCCCGGTCGCGCGGCTCGAATTTTGCGATGCTGGTAGGCCGTACTAGATCAGCCGGGTTCTCAACCTTCTGACCACGTTCGATTGCCCATCGAAAGACCTGCATGACAATCTCTCGCGAGTGAACTGCTGTTGCCGGAGCACCTCGCTCCACGATGCTGTCAGTCAGCGCTCGCAGGTCCTCATGCGTAATTTCAGCGAGTTTCTGGTTGCCAAATTTCGGCTTTAGCTCTCGTTCGAAAACCGAGCGTCGCATATCGCGGGTGGAATCAGCCATTTGGTACCCACGCAGCCATTTTTCAGCCCAAGCGCCGAACGTCTCCGCATCCCTGACGCGGCCCTTTTCTCTGGCCTTCTCTTTGGCTGGTGACTTCCCAGCGGCGATCATCTTTTTTGCCTCGCCGAGTCGTTCCCGGGCTTCCGCTAGGGTGATGCCCCCTACACCGTAACGGCCGAAGGTGATGGTCTCCTGCCTACCGTGGATCGAGTAGTTGTAGCGGAATGAAATCGACCCCGCCGGGGTGATGGCTACATAGAGACCGTCACGGTCGTTCACTTTGTAGAGCTTGTCTTTCGGCTTGATGTTACGCAGCTTGGTATCGGTCAGCATGGTCAGGGCGGGTTTCCTCTAAAAAATACCATGCTCACTCCGCATCGCATTAATCCTATAAAAACCTTACAGATCAATACTTTAACGTGAATCAATACCATGCCCATCTGCTTAGGAGCGACATGGTATCGAGCGCCGAACATGGCATTAGGGTCAGGTCGTACCATCTACCATGCCATAAAAACGGGGTGCTTGGCGATGCGAAAACTTGCCAGATAGTGCGGAGCCGAAAACGCAAAAAGCCCGCAATTACGCGGGCTTCAGGGGTGTTTCATGCCACTTGCTGCCGGTCTATGCCGGACGCGGGATCATTCCCACTCAATCGTCGCCGGCGGCTTACTCGACACGTCATACGTCACGCGGGAGATACCGTCGATTTCGTTGATGATGCGACCGGAAACGGTTTCCAGCAGCTCGTACGGCAGGTGCGCCCAGCGAGCGGTCATGAAGTCGATGGTTTCCACCGCACGCAGGGCCACGACCCAAGCGTAGCGACGGCCATCGCCGACCACGCCAACCGATTTCACCGGCTGGAACACCACGAACGCCTGACTGACCTTGTGGTACCAGTCGGCCTTGCGCAGTTCTTCGATGAAGATGTGGTCGGCGCGACGCAGCAGGTCGGCGTATTCCTTCTTCACTTCACCGAGGATCCGCACGCCCAGGCCCGGGCCCGGGAATGGGTGGCGGTAGACCATGTCGTACGGCAGGCCCAGTTCCAGGCCGAGGCGACGGACCTCGTCCTTGAACAGTTCGCGCAGCGGCTCGACCAGCTTGAGGTTCATTTCTTCCGGCAGGCCACCGACGTTGTGGTGGGACTTGATCACGTGGGCCTTGCCGCTCTTGGCGCCGGCCGACTCGATCACGTCGGGGTAGATGGTGCCCTGGGCCAAGTACTTGATGTTGTCGAGCTTGCAGGATTCGGCATCGAACACGTCGATGAAGGTGCGGCCGATGATCTTGCGCTTCTTCTCCGGGTCGGACTCGCCGGCCAGGTTGGTCAGGAACTGCTCTTCGGCGTTGGCGCGGATCACCTTGACGCCCATGTTCTCGGCGAACATGGCCATCACTTGCTCGCCTTCGTGCAGGCGCAGCAGGCCGTTGTCGACGAAGACGCAGGTCAGTTGATCACCGATGGCCTTGTGCAACAGCGCGGCGACCACAGAGGAGTCCACGCCGCCGGACAAGCCCAGCAGCACATTGTCGGTACCGACCTGGGCGCGCACCTGGGCGATGGCGTCTTCAGCGATTTTCGACGGAGTCCACAGGGCTTCGCACTCGCAGATGTCGAGGATGAAGCGCGACAGGATACGGCCGCCCTGCTTGGTGTGGGTCACTTCCGGGTGGAACTGCACGCCGTAGTAACGACGCTCGTCGCTGAACATGCCGGCAATCGGGCAGCTCGGCGTGCTGGCGAGGATGTGGAAGTCTTCCGGCATCTTGGTGACCTTGTCACCGTGGCTCATCCACACGTCCAGGCCGAACAGGCCATCGGCGTCCACATGGTCTTCGATGCCGTCCAGCAGGCGGCTCTTGCCGACCACGTCAACGCGGGCATAACCGAACTCACGCAGGTCGGAGCCTTCCACCTTGCCGCCGAGCTGCTCGGCCATGGTCTGCATGCCGTAGCAGATGCCGAAGACCGGTACGCCCAGGTCGAACACCGCTTGCGGGCAGCGTGGGCTGTCGGCTTCGTGCACGGACTCGGGACCGCCGGCGAGGATGACGCCTTTGGGAGCGAACTCGCGAATCGCTTCGTCATCCATGTCGAACGGGTGCAATTCGCAGTACACGCCGATTTCACGCACGCGGCGGGCAATCAGCTGGGTGTACTGGGAACCGAAGTCGAGGATCAGGATGCGGTGAGCGTGAATGTCGAGGGCCATGACTCATTCTCTGATGCAGCTGCAAGCTTCAAGCCGCAAGCTGCCAGTTGATCGGGGAGAACGCGGTAGTTGCTGCAACGCAACTACCGCTTGTAGCTTGAAGCTTGTAACTCGCGGCTCGAGGCGTTAGCCGACCCGGTAGTTCGGCGCTTCCTTGGTGATCTGTACATCGTGGACATGGGACTCGGCCATGCCGGCGCCGGTGATGCGTACGAACTCCGGCTTGGTGCGCATCTCTTCGATGTCGGCGCTGCCGGTGTAGCCCATCGAGGAACGCAGGCCACCCATCAGCTGATGGATGATCGCGGTCAGGGTGCCTTTGTACGGCACGCGACCTTCGATGCCTTCCGGTACCAGCTTCTCGGCACCCGCGGAGGAGTCCTGGAAGTAGCGGTCGGAAGAACCCTGGGCCTGGGACATGGCACCCAGCGAACCCATGCCGCGGTAAGCCTTGTAGCTACGGCCCTGGAACAGCTCGATCTCGCCCGGTGCTTCTTCGGTACCGGCGAACATCGAGCCCATCATCACGGCAGAGGCACCGGCCACGATGGCCTTGGACAGGTCACCGGAGAAGCGGATGCCGCCGTCGGCGATCAACGGTACGCCAGTGCCTTCAAGGGCAGCGGCGACGTTGGCGATGGCGCTGATCTGCGGCACGCCGACACCGGCGACGATCCGGGTGGTGCAGATCGAGCCAGGGCCGATACCGACCTTGACCGCGTCGGCGCCGGCTTCGGCCAAGGCCTTGGCGGCAGCGCCGGTGGCGATGTTGCCGCCGATCACCTGCACTTCAGGGAAGTTCTGCTTGACCCAGCGAACGCGATCGATCACGCCTTTGGAATGGCCGTGGGCGGTATCAACCACCACCACGTCGACGCCGGCATTGACCAGCGCGGCGACGCGATCACCGGTGTCCTTGCCGGTACCGACCGCGGCACCGACGCGCAGACGACCCTGGTCGTCCTTGCTGGCCAACGGGTAGGCCTTGGCTTTTTCGATGTCGTTGACGGTCATCATGCCCTTGAGGGCGAATTTGTCGTCGACGATCAGCACGCGCTCGATGCGGTGCTTGTGCAGCAATTCGCGGACTTCGTCCTTGCTGGTGCCTTCCTTGACCGTGACCAGGCGCTCTTTAGGCGTCATCACTTGGCGGACGGTGGCATCCAGGCGGTTCTCGAAACGCACGTCGCGGGAGGTGACGATGCCGACCAGATCGCCATCATGCAGCACCGGAACGCCGGAGATGTTGTGCATGCGGGTCAGTTCGAACAGGTCGCGCACCGTGGCATCAGCCTCGATGGTGATCGGATCCTTGACCACGCCAGCCTCGAACCGCTTGACCTTGCGCACTTCGGCGGCCTGCTGTTCGATGGTCATGTTCTTGTGGATGATACCGATACCGCCTTCCTGGGCCATGGCAATGGCCAGACGGGCTTCGGTCACGGTGTCCATGGCAGCGGAAACCAGCGGGATATTCAGTTCGATGCCACGGGTAAGACGGGTTTTGAGACTGACTTCGTTAGGCAGCACCTCGGAATAACCAGGCACTAGGAGAATGTCGTCGAAGGTCAGAGCTTCTTGGCTGATACGCAGCATCGCGGGGGCTCCCGAGCGGGAAAATGGAAGCGCGCCATTATACTCATGCACACCGTCTGGCTCAATGTAAAACTCTGCCTATTATTGCCGGGGTGATTGACGGGGCTGATCGCCCCACTGCGGCGATACACCGCCCCCCTGTGGCGAGGGGATTTATCCCCGCTGGACTGCGCAGCAGTCCCAAGGTGGTCGACTCATATGCCTGATGTACCGCACAGCCTGGGTTTAGGGCCGCTTCGCGCCCCAGCGGGGATAAATCCCCTCGCCACAAAAGCAATCTCCGGTGAGCCTATCTACAACTCTACCTTCACCCAACTCACCGGCTGATCCAGCCAATCGGCGAATTCGTCGAGGAACGCCTGCTTGAACCCCGCCTCCAGCCAGTTGTTGAAGATGAACCCCAGGTTGGAGAAGCCGCAGGGCTGCAGGAACAGGAAGCCGTTGATGTCATCTTCATGCCCGCACTCAGGGCAGGTGAAGTTGTCGGTGCGGTCGGGCATCCAGTCCTCCAGGCTTTCGAACAGCGCCTCGCCGATTTCCCGCCGGCACTCGGCGCAGCCCGCCTCCTCGAGAAAGCCCTTGGCCGGGGTGTAGATGCAGCGTTTGGTGATGATCTCCAGGCCATTAATCGGCTCGCCGAACGGCAGCGCGTCGGGGTGCAGGACAACGGCTCGTGCACCAGGGGCGATGGCGTGGGCCATGCGATTGCCCGTGCGCCCGCAGGTGGTCAGCTGTTCTTCGACGATGTTCTTGCGCACCAGCCAGCGCACGATCGCCCGGGCCCTGGGCTCATGGACCGGCAAGGTGGAGATTTTCGGGACAATGATGCTTTGGGAATTCATGGCGGGGCCTGGGGGTTCTCTGTAGGAGCAAAGCTCGCGATGGGGACACTTCGGTCCATCAGATGATGGGGGCGATACCATCGCGAGCAAGCTTTGCTCCTACAGGTGTTATCAAAGGCCGGCAGCTTAATCCCTGGCCAAACCAGGTCAAGCGCTCAGGTAGCGCCCGATCAGCGCGAGGCCGCTGGCAAGCACCAGCCAGGTCACCAGGCGCACGAAGGTCTCGCGCGACATCTTCAGCGTCAGGCGCCGACCTATCCACAACCCCAGCGCCATGGCCGGCAACAAACACAGCGCCAGTACCAACAAGGGTAGTTCGGCATACACGCCCGCGACAGCGAACAGGCTCAAGCGCACCACGGTGCTGCAACTGATCAGCGCGCTTTGGGTGGCCCGGGCCGGCTCCTTGGGCAAGCGGCTGTTCAAATAGATCGCATATAAAAAGCCGCCGCTGCCGAACAAGGCCCCGAACATCCCGCCCACCGTACCCATCGGGATCGCCCACAGCGCCGACAACTGCGTGGGCCGGCTCTTTATCCACAGGCTGTAGACCGCGTAGGCGCTGATGAACAGGCCCATCAACAGCAACAGCAGGTCAGACTTGAGGTTGAGCAGGAAAATCACACCCAGGGTGCAACCGACCGCCATACACGGCAACAACCGCAGCAACTCCGGTCGGGCAACATCCTTGCGTGACGGCAGCAGGTTGCCGAACGCCGCGACAAAATCCAGCAGCACCAGCAGCGGCACGATTTTCGACAGGGGTATGAACAGCAGCAGGATCGGCGCGGCCACCAGCGCCGTGCCGAACCCGGCAATGCCGAATACGATGTAAGCCAGGGCGATGGCCAAGCCGATCACCAGCCAATCCGTGGGTGCGAATGCCCATTGGCCTAACCACGAGAAAAGGTTCATCCGGCATTTCCTTGCTGACGAAGCGGCGACTTTAGCCAGAGGTCGCAGGCTTATCCAGCACTGCTATCGCGAGCAGGCTCGCTCCCACATTGGATTTCCATTGGATTCATATGCTGTGTACGACGCAGAACCTTTGTGGGAGCGAGCCTGCTCGCGATGAAGGCAACCCGGTCTAATTGTTTCCACACATGGAGATTAAGCGGCAAATGCCCTTATCATGCCGCCCATGATTAAAGATCCCTTTGCCCGACTGGGCCTGGACCGAGAAGTCCTGACTGTCAGCCAGCTCAATGGCCGTGCGCGGGTGTTGCTCGAAGACGTGTTCAGCAACATCTGGGTCGAGGGCGAGATTTCCAATCTGGCCCGCCCCGCCTCCGGTCATGTGTACTTCACCCTCAAGGACAGCGGTGCCCAGGTGCGTTGCGCGCTGTTCCGGCAGAACGCCGCGCGGGTGCGCCAGGCCTTGAAGGACGGGTTGGCGGTCAAGGTACGCGGCAAGGTATCGCTGTTCGAGGGCCGTGGCGATTACCAGTTGATTCTCGACACCGTGGAGCCGGCCGGCGACGGTGCCCTGCGCCTGGCCTTCGATGCCCTGAAGGAAAAGCTCAGCGCCGAAGGCCTGTTCAGCGCCGAGCGCAAGGTGCCCCTGCCCGCTCATCCACAACGCATCGGCATCATCAGTTCGCCCACCGGCGCGGTGATCCGCGACATCATCAGCGTGTTCCGTCGCCGTGCGCCGCAGATTGCCCTGACGTTGATCCCCACCGCCGTGCAGGGCCGCGAAGCCACCGCACAGATCGTCCGCGCCCTGAAGCTGGCGGACGCCCGGGGGTTCGATGCGCTGATTCTGGCCCGTGGCGGCGGTTCCCTGGAAGACTTGTGGTGCTTCAACGAAGAAGCCGTGGCCCGGGCCGTGGATGCCTGCGTGACGCCGATCGTCAGCGCCGTCGGCCATGAAACCGACGTGTCCATCAGCGATTTCGTCGCCGACGTACGCGCTCCAACGCCGTCCGCCGCCGCCGAACTGCTGGCGCCGGACGCCGGCGACCTGGTGCGCCGGGTCGAAAGCCTCCATCGGCGGCTGGTGATGCGCATGCGTGACCGTTTGATGCGCGATCAACTGCGCCTCGAAGGCCTGACCCGACGACTGCGCCACCCCGGTGAACGTCTGCGCCAGCAAGCCCAGCGCCTCGACGACCTGGACATGCGCCTGCGCCGGGCCTTCGAACGCAGCCTCAATACCCGTCGCGAACGCCTGATCCGCCTGGAAACCCGCCTGGCCGGACAACATCCGGGCCGCCACCTGGCGCTGCTGCGCCAGCGCCTGGACAGCCTGGCCGAACGCCTGCCCCGGGCCATGCGCGAAGGCTTAAAAGCGCGACGCGTGCAATTGCACAACCAGATGCAGACGCTGCACATCGTCAGCCCCCTGGCGACCCTCGGCCGGGGCTACAGCATCTTGCTGGACGAACGCGGCCATGCGATCCGCAGTGCCGGACAGACCCAGACCGGCCAGCGCCTGACGGCCCGGCTCGGCGAAGGCGAATTGCTGGTGCGGGTCGAAGACAATCACCTGACGCCGGTCACCCTTTCTCTACTGGATTGATCCATGCCGCGATTTCTAGCGCCCCTGCTTTTGCTGTGCCTGACCTTCAACGCCCACGCCGACAGTTACATCACCCGCCTGCTGAACAAACCGGTGCCGGGGGGTGTGGCGGTGGTCGACCTGGGTACCGCGACCCAGGCGCCGAAAGCCAGCTATCAAGGCAAACCGGTGCTGGTGGTCAAGGAACAGAACAACTGGCTGGCGATTGTCGGCATCCCGCTGACCGTCCAGCCGGGCACCCAGCAGATCAGCAGCGGCGGCAGCACCCAACCGTTCGTGGTCGGCTATAAAAAGTACCCCGAGCAGCACATCACCCTGAAGAACAAGCGCCAGGTCAATCCGAACCCGGCGGACCTCAAGCGCATCGACGCCGAGCTGGCCGTACAGTTGAAGGCCTACCGCAGCTTCAGCCCGAACATCCCCAGTAACCTGCTGTTGGACAAGCCGGTCAACGGCCCGCTGTCGAGCCGGTTTGGCGTGCGTCGCTTCTTCAACGGCGAAGAGCGCAACCCCCACGCCGGCCTGGACTTCGCCGTGCCCGCCGGCACGCCGATCAAGACGCCGGCGGCCGGCAAGGTGATCCTTACCGGCAACTACTTCTTCAATGGCAACACCGTGTTCGTCGACCATGGCCAGGGCTTCATCAGCATGTTCTGCCACATGTCGAAGATCGACGTGAAGGTTGGCCAGCAACTGGCCCGGGGCACGGTGGTGGGCAAGGTCGGCGCCACCGGTCGAGCGACCGGGCCGCACATGCACTGGAACATCAGCCTGAACGATGCGCGGGTGGACCCGACGATTTTTATCGGGGCGTTCGAGCCCTGAGTTTTTTTTTGTGGTGAGCCTACTGGCCTCATCGCGAGCAAGCTCGGCTCCCACAGGTGTTGCGTAATATTTGAAAGCGTCGAATACCCTGTGGGAGCCGAGCTTGCTCGCGATGAGGCCGGCACATGCGCCGTGGCCCTAGAGATTGCCGAGCCACAAACATCAACGCAATAAAACGACAATTCCCACTAAATCCTGCAATAAAATCTCGAAAACCTTCTACAAAGCAGAACTTCTCTCAATTTTTTCCGACTGCTTGCGATCCTCCCCCCACCCGGTTAGGGTTGAAGGCATGAAAACCTCTCACACCCTCATCCAGCTTCGCCAGCATCGCAGCCTGTGCCTCGTCAGCGCACGACTGCCGGGCTGAATCGCGGCACCCCGTCCAGGCTGTAGAGCCACCCCCGTTCGAACCACCGGCAGGCCGCCTTTTTCCGGCCACGACAATAAGGATTCCGCCCATGAGCATGCTCAAAGACCCGTCTTCCAAATACCGCGCCTTCCCGACCATCAACCTGCCGGATCGTACCTGGCCGTCGAAGACCATCACCGCCGCGCCGATCTGGTGCAGTTCCGACCTGCGCGATGGCAACCAGTCGCTGATCGAGCCGATGGACGCGGTCAAGAAACTGCGCTTCTGGAAAACCCTGGTCGCTGTGGGCGTCAAGGAAATCGAAGCGTCGTTCCCCGCCGCCTCGCAAACTGATTTCGACTTCGTGCGCACCCTCATCGAAGAAGGCCACATCCCGGACGACACCACCATCCAGGTGCTGACCCAGGCCCGTGAAGACCTGATCGCCCGCACTTTCGAATCCCTGCGCGGCGCAAAGAAAGCCATCGTCCACCTGTACAACGCCACCTGCCCGTCGTTCCGCCGTATCGTGTTCAACCAGGACAAGGAAGGCGTGAAGGAAATCGCGGTGAACGCGGCCAAGCTGTTCGTCAAATACGCTGCCCAGCAGCCGGAAACCCAATGGCAGTTCGAGTACTCGCCAGAGACCTTCAGCGCCACTGAGCTGGAGTTCGCCAAGGAAGTCTGCGACGCGGTGATCGAAGTCTGGAACCCGACCCCCGAGCACAAGGTGATCCTCAACCTGCCTGCCACCGTGGAAGTCGCTACCCCGAACATCTACGCCGATCAGATCGAGTGGTTCCACCGCAACATCACCCGTCGTGACAGCGTGCTCATCAGCCTGCACACCCACAACGACCGTGGCACCGGCGTGGCCGCCACCGAGCTGGGCCTGATGGCCGGCGCCGACCGTGTCGAAGGCTGCCTGTTCGGCAACGGCGAGCGCACCGGCAACGTCGACCTGGTGACCGTGGCGCTGAACCTCTACACCCAGGGCATCAACCCTGAGCTGGACTTCTCCGACATCGACGGCGTGCGCAAAGTGGTCGAAGAGTGCAACCAGATTCCGGTGCATCCACGTCACCCCTACGTCGGCGACCTGGTTCACACCGCGTTCTCCGGCTCGCACCAGGACGCTATCCGCAAGGGCTTTGCCCAGCAGAAATCCGACACGCTGTGGGAAGTGCCGTACCTGCCGATCGACCCGGCCGACATCGGCCGCAGCTACGAGGCAGTGATCCGCGTCAACAGCCAGTCGGGCAAGGGCGGTATCGCCTACCTGCTGGAACAGGAATACGGCATCAGCCTGCCGCGCCGCATGCAGATCGAGTTCAGCCAGGTGGTTCAGCGCGAGACCGACCGCCTCGGCCTCGAAATGACCGCCCAGCAGATCCACAGCCTGCTGCAACGCGAATACCTGCAAGCCAACACCCCGTACGCGTTGGTCAGCCATCGCCTGCAGGAAGAGAACGGCAACAGTGCCGTGGAAGTGGAAGTCGCCAGCAAGGGCCAGGGCGAAACCAACCTGCACTGGCGCGGCAAGGGCAACGGCGCGCTGGAGGCGTTGGTGGCCGGCCTGCCGATTCCCGTGGAAATCATGGACTACAACGAACACGCCATCGGCGCTGGCACCAACGCCAAAGCAGCGGCGTACATCGAACTGCGGGTCAACGGTGAGCGTGCGGTGCACGGCGTGGGCATCGATGAAAACATCACCACCGCCAGCTTCAAGGCCCTGTTCAGCGCGCTGAACCGCTCGCTGAGCCAGCCTGAGGCCAAGGCGGCCTGAGTCGCGGCCGGAATGCAGAAGGCCCCGGGGCGTGAACCCTGGGGCCTTTTTGTTTGGCTGGTCTTGTGCTGACTGTCATGGCCCCATCGCAAGCAGGTTCGCGCCCACAGGTTCCATGCAGCTCTTGTGGGAGCGAGCCTGCTCGCGATAGCGATCTGTCAGGCAACGACAATCTCAGGCATGGGTATCAACCGAAACGGTCATCGCCTGTAACAGCGCCGCCCGCAAGGTCTGCAAGGCCGCCTGGGTGCCCATGATCTGGGTCTGAATGGCCATGGCCTGTTGGGCCTTCTGCTCTTCGCTGGCCTGGCTCTTTTGCACGCGGGCCAGTTCGGCCTGCTGCTGGGCCAACAGCTTTTCGGCCTGCTCGATCTGCTTCTTCAGTTGCTCGATGATATCCACACCACCGCTGGCAGGCGCGCCGGCGATGTTGGCGCCGCTGACATCGACTTTCAGTGACTTTTCCTTCCCGTCGCCCGCATCAGTCGATGCCGCCGAAGCGGCCACCGTTTCTTCGGCCGCCCCGTCGATCCGGACCTTCGGGGCCGAGAGTGGGTAAGGATTTACGGTAATTGCGCTGATCGTGGTCATAGGGACTCCTCCTTGGCTGACCCGTTATCGGCACGCAACAACACTTCTTAAGAGCTGAATCGTTTCAATCAGATGAATTCGAAACGGTCGGCATCCAGGTTCGCCGGAAAGCGCTTGCGATAGGCCGCCAGGTCCGCCGCATTCAAACTCACCATGAACACACCATCGGCCTCCCCCGCGCTGAGCAAGGTCTCGCCCTGGAAGTCCAGCACCTGACTGTCGCCGGTGTAAGCGAAGCCCTTGCCGTCGGTACCGATGCGGTTCACCGCCGCCACGTAGCAAAGGTTCTCGATAGCGCGGGCCGGCAGCAGGCGGTTCCAGTGCTGGCGCCGGGCACCCGGCCAGTTGGCGGTGTACAGCAACAGGTCGGTGTCCTCGGCGTCGCGACTCCAGGCCGGGAACCGCAGGTCATAGCAAATCAGCGGACGGACCCGCCACCCCTTGAGCTCGAACAGCACTTGCCGCTCGCCCGGTGTGTAGTGATCGTGTTCGCCGGCCATGCGGAACAGATGGCGCTTGTCGTAGTGCAGCACCTCGCCGTCCGGTCGCACCCAGAGCAAGCGGTTGCGATGGCTGCCGTCAGCGGCCTGGACAATCAGACTGCCAGTGATCACCGCATCCAGCCTTGCCGCCTGGGTCCGCATCCATACGCTGGTGGGGCCGTGTTCCGGCTCCGCCAGGGTTTGCGACTCCATGGAAAACCCGGTGGTGAACATTTCCGGCAGGATGATCAGGTCAGCCCCCCGCGCCTGCTCCAGCAGGCTTTCGAAATGTTCCAGGTTGGCTTGGCGGTCATGCCACGCCAAGGTGGTCTGGATCAGGGCGATATTGAGGTTCGGCAGCGTACTCAGATCACGCATAGTTTTTCCGCTGCTTCGCGCAGCGTCTCCTCGCGTTTGGCGAAGCACAGGCGCACCAGGCGCTGGCCTTCGGGTGGGTCCTGGTAGAACACCGACACCGGAATCGTCGCCACGCCGTGCTCACGGGTCATCCAGACCGCCATGTCGACATCGTTCAGGTCCGGGCGGATGTGCGAATAATTCACCAACTGGAAATAGGTGCCGGTCACGCGCTTGAAGCTGAACCGCGACGGGGCCAGCAGATCGCAGAACAGGTCGCGCTTGGCCTGATAGAAATCCGGCAGCTCTTCCACATGCTCGGGATGCTCGGCCATGTAGTCGGCCAGGGCATATTGCAGCGGCGTCACGCCACAGAAGCTGACGTACTGATGCACCTTGCGCAGCTCCGCCGTCAGGGCCGGTGGCGCCACGACGTAGCCGGTTTTCCAGCCGGTGACGTGGTAGGTCTTGCCGAACGAGCTGACCACGAAGGCGCGGCGGTACAGCTCCTCGTGGGCAAGGACGCTGGCATGGGGCACACCGTCGAACACCAGGTGTTCATAGACTTCATCGCTGATCAGGTAGATATCGCGATCCCGGATCAACGCCGCCAATTGATCCAGCTCGGCTCGACTGATCAGGGCGCCGCTGGGGTTGTGGGGCGTGTTGAGAATGATCATCCGCGTGCGCGGGCTCAGGGCTTCGCCGAGCTTCTGGAAATCGATGGAAAAATCATCCAGGCCCAACTGGACGTGTACGCAACGCCCACCGGCCAGTTGGACCGAGGGTTCGTAGCTGTCATAGCAGGGGTCGAACACGATCACTTCATCGCCGCTTTGAACCACCGCCGCGATGGCGCAGAAAATCGCCTGGGTCGCACCGGGGGTCACGGTGACTTCCTGATCGACGTCGACATGGGCTCCATAACTGCGGGCGATCTTCGCCGCGATCTGCTGACGCAGGGCTGGCAGCCCCGTCATGGGCGAGTACTGGTTGTGACCTTGGGCAATATGCCGGCCAACCGCGTCGCGCAGGGCCTGCGGACCATCGAAATCGGGAAACCCCTGGGACAGGTTGAGCGCACCGGTCTGCGCGGCGAGCTGGGACATCTGGGTGAAAATGGTGATGCCGACATTCGGCAACTTGCTGGTGATCATCAGGGGTTCTCTGCGTCTGCACCCGGCTCTGGCGCGGCGCGGGAGAGGTCGAGGATAGCCCAATCGCCGGGCATGAAAAAGGGTGCCGCGGCGGACACCCTATCTCATTGAATGACATGACAGCCATCCCGACACTGAACCCTGTGGCGAGGGGATTTATCCCCGCTGGGTTGCGGAGCGACTCCAAAGCAGTGAATGAATCTACCTGACACACCGAGTTGTGAGTTTTAGGGCTGCTTCAGCAGCCCAGCGGGGATAAATCCCCTCGCCACAGGTTTTGTGTGCTGCCATTGTCGCTGTGGGCAAAGCCCTGCAGTGACCGGACACTCAGCGCTTGTCGCGGCGCTTCTTGTCGGCTTTCTTGTGGTGCGACATCAAGCGGCGCTTCTTGTTGACCTGGCGGTCGGTGAGCGTGTTCTTGTTGCCTTCGTACGGGTTCTCGCCGCCCTTGAACTCGATGCGGATCGGCGTGCCGACCAGCTTCAGGACACGGCGATAGGTGTTTTCCAGGTAACGGACGTACGACTTCGGCACCTTCTCGATCTGGTTGCCGTGGATCACGATGATCGGCGGGTTGGCGCCGCCCAGGTGAGCGTAACGCAGCTTGATCCGACGGTTGTTGACCATCGGTGGCGCGTGCTCGCCAACCGCGTCTTCCAGGATCTGGGTCAGGCGGTTGGTCGGCCAGCGGGTCACCGCCGACTTGAACGAGTTCTGCACCGACGCGTAGAGGTTCCCCACACCCGTACCGTGCAAGGCCGAGATGAAGTGGATATCGGCGAAGTCGACGAAGAACAGCCGACGCTGCAATTCGACCTTCACGTAATCACGCTCGCTCGGCGTCATGCCGTCCCACTTGTTGATCGCGATGACCAGCGCACGACCGGCTTCCAGGGCGAAGCCCAACAGGTTCAGGTCGTGATCGACCACGCCTTCGCGGGCATCCATCACGAAGATCACCACGTTGGCGTCCTTGATGGCCTGCAACGTCTTGACCACGGAGAACTTCTCGACTTCTTCGTGGATCTTGCCGCGCTTGCGCACACCGGCGGTGTCGATCAGCGTGTACTTCTCTTCGTTGCGCTCGAACGGGATGTAGATACTGTCGCGGGTGGTGCCGGGCTGGTCGTACACGATGACCCGGTCTTCGCCGAGCATGCGGTTGACCAGCGTCGACTTGCCCACGTTCGGACGGCCGATGATCGCGATCTTGATCCCGTCCTTTTCGCTCGGGCCCGGAATGCGCTTGGCTTCCTCGCCTTCGGCGACGATTTCTTCTTCGCCCTCTTCAGGCTCATCGTCATCTTTCGGGAAGTCAGCCAGGGCAACTTCCAGCAACTGGCTGATGCCGCGACCGTGGGCACCGGCAATCGGAATCGCCTGGCCCATGCCCAACGGCGCGAACTCGGCGCGGGCCATGTCCGGGTCGATGTTGTCGACCTTGTTGGCGACCACATGGGAGCGCTTGTTACGCTTGCGCAAATGCTCGGCGATCATCTGGTCGGCGGCGGTAAAACCGGCCTTGGCGTCTACCAGGAACAGCACCACATCCGCTTCTTCGATGGCGAGCAGCGATTGCTCGGCCATTTTTTCGTCCATGCCGTGTTCGTCGCCGGAGATGCCGCCGGTGTCGATCAGAATGTAGGTACGCCCTTGCCACTTGGCCTCACCGTATTGGCGATCACGGGTCAGACCGGACAAGTCGCCGACGATGGCGTCACGAGTCCTGGTCAGGCGATTGAACAAGGTGGACTTGCCGACGTTCGGTCGACCCACCAGGGCGATTACGGGAACCATGCGGCTCTCCACTTCGTTATTTCAGAAAATACAAAAGCCGCTGCGAGGCAGCGGCTGGTGCTCGGAGGCAGTCCTGTGAGAGCGGGCTTGCTCGCGAATGCGGTGTGTCAGTTAACAAATTCTCTTCTGATACACCGTATTCGCGAGCAAGCCCGCTCCCACAATGGACGGGCCGCTTGAGATCTAGCCCCAAGCATAGTCTTACTTGATGGTCAGGGCTTCCAGTTTGCCGCTGTTGCCATATACATAGATCATGTTGTCTGCCACCAGCGGACGGGCACGCAGGCCGTCGCTGTCGATGCGTTCGCGGCCGACGAAACGACCGTCCACCTGGCTCAGCAGGTGCAGGTAACCTTCCAGGTCACCGACTGCAACGTAGCTGGAGAACACTTCCGGGGCCGACAGTTGACGACGGGCCAGGGAATCGTTGCTCCACAGTGCGGTGGTGGAACGCTCGTCGACGCCTTCAACCGTGCCCGAGGACAGGCTGACATAGACGCTGCCGAAACCCTGGGCGACACCGGCGTAGCTGGACGCATCGCGCTGCCACAATGGACGACCGCTTTCCAGGTCCAGCGCCGCAACGCGCCCCTGGTAGCTGGCAACGTAGATCGTGCCGCCGGACAGCAGCAGGCCGCCGTCGATGTCGACCACGCGCTCCAGTTCCGAACGACCTTGTGGAACGGCAACACGTTGTTCCCACACCGGCACGCCGTTGGAGATGTCCAGGGCAACCACTTTACCGGTCGACAGCCCGGCCACCGCGAGGCGGTTGGTGACGATCGGTGCGCTGGTGCCACGCAGGGTCAGGACCGCCGGAGTGCTGTCGTACAACCAGCGCTGGTTGCCGGTTGCAGCATCCAGGCCGATCAGACGGTCATCCTGGGTCTGGACCACGACCACATCACCGTTGGAGGCAGGCGGCGCGAGCACTTCGCTGGACACGCGGGCGCGCCACTTCTCTTCACCGTTACTGGCATCCAGGGCGACGACCTCACCCTTGAGCGTGCCGATCATGACCAGCCCGTAGCCCACGCCGACGGCGCCGGACACCGGCAGCTCAAGATCTTTTTCCCATTTGACGTCGCCGTTCAGACGATCCATCGCCATCACCACGCCCGTGACGTCACCGGCATAGATGGTGTCGCCGTCGATGGCCGGCACCAGCATGTTGTAGGTTTCGCCCTGGCCGTCGCCGATGGAGCGGCTCCATTGCTTCTGCAACACGACTTCTTCTTTGAAGTCGGTCAGTTCAGCCGGCGGCAGTTCTTTCTTGCTGTTGCTGCTGCAACCCGCGGCCAGAATGGCCAGAGCCAGCAATGCTGCATGTTTCCAACGGATCACGTCACGCATCCCCTTTGGCCAGGTCGTCCAGCTTGATTTGCAGGCCACCGACTGCCGCTTCGTCCGACAGCGCAGCCTTGGCTTTTTGGTAGGCCGCATAGGCCTCATCAGCACGACCCAGCTGTACCAGCAAGTCGCCCTTGAGTTCTTCGCGGGTCGCCAGGAACGCCTTGTCGGCATCGCCGTCGAGCAGCTTCAGTGCATCTTCGGTCTTGTTCTGCGCCGCCAGCACCTGCGCCAGACGCTGACGCGCCACTTCGCCCAAGGTCGGGTTGGCGGGCTTGTCGACGATACCTTTGAGCTCGATGACCGCGTCGTCCAGCTTGCCGCTGTCCACGGCAACCTTGGCTACGAACAGGCGGCCGTACTGCGCGTAGGCGGTGCCGCCGTATTCGCTGTTGAGCTTGCCGGCCAGGTCCGCCACGCGGGCAGCGTCAGGCTTGCCGTCCGGGGTCAGGGTGGTTTCCAGCAATTGCTGATAGAGCATCGAGGCGCCTTGCGACTGGTTGCTCTGGTATTTCTGGAACGCCTGCCAGCCGAATACGATGACCAGCGCCAACAGGCCGCCAGTGACCAGCGGCTTGCCGTTACGACTCCACCAGTCCTTCAAATCCGCCAGCTGTTCATCTTCGGTACTCGACACCCCAATACTCCTTAATCGCTAAATCGGCTGTTTGACAGCTTCAACCCTGCACGACGCAGGTGGCCAGGTGTGCAGCAAGCGCATCCCAGGCAATGCTTTGTTGTTCGCCCTGGCCACGCAGGGGTTTGAAACCTACCACTTGTTGGGCCAGTTCGTCGTCACCCAGTATCAGTGCATACAGCGCACCGCTCTTGTCGGCCTTCTTGAACTGGCTCTTGAAGCTGCCACCACCGGCGTTGATCTGCAGGCGCAAGCCAGGCAACTGGTCGCGAACCCGTTCGCTCAGGGCCAGGGCCGCCAGTTCGGCCGCCTCACCGAAAGCACACAGGTAGACGTCAACCTGGCGGGAAAGCTCTTCCGGCACCTTGTCCAGGGCCTCGAGCATCAGCACCAGGCGTTCGATGCCCATGGCAAAGCCCACGCCTGGCGTCGGTTTGCCGCCCATCTGCTCCACCAGGCCGTCGTAGCGGCCGCCGGCACACACGGTGCCCTGGGCGCCAAGCTTGTCGGTGACCCACTCGAAGACGGTCCTGCTGTAGTAATCCAGGCCGCGGACCAACTTGGGGTTGATCACGTAAGGAATGCCCACGGCGTCCAGGCGCGCCTTCAACCCTTCGAAGTGCGCACGGGATTCGTCGTCGAGGTAGTCGGCCATTTTCGGCGCGTCAGCCAGGATCGCCTGGGTATCGGCATTCTTGGTGTCAAGCACGCGCAGCGGATTGGTCTTCAGACGGCGCTGGCTGTCTTCGTCGAGCTTGTCCAGGTGCGCGGAAAGAAACTCCACCAACGCTTCACGATAGCGGCCACGAGACTCGCTGGTGCCCAGGCTGTTGAGCTCAAGCTTGACCGCGTCACGAAGGCCCAGCTCGCCCCACAGGCGCCAGGTCATGACGATCAGCTCGGCATCGATGTCCGGACCGTCGAGGTTGAACACTTCCAGGCCGATCTGGTGGAACTGGCGATAGCGACCTTTCTGCGGCCGCTCGTGACGGAACATCGGGCCGACGTACCAGAGTTTCTGCACCTGGCCGCCGCCGGTGATGCCGTGTTCGAGCACCGCACGTACACAGGCCGCCGTGCCTTCGGGGCGCAGGGTCAGGGAATCGCCATTGCGGTCCTCGAAGGTGTACATCTCTTTTTCGACGATGTCGGTCACTTCGCCGATGGAGCGCTTGAACAGCTCGGTGAACTCGACGATTGGCATGCGGATCTGCCGATAACCGTAGTTATCCAGCAAACGTGCGACGGTGCCCTCGAAATAGCGCCACAGGGGCGTCTGTTCGGGCAGGATGTCGTTCATGCCACGGATGGCTTGCAGAGACTTGCTCACAATAAATCCTTAAAAATTCGTTTGCTCAGCCGCGTGCGATGACCGCTGCGTCGGCTTCGACCTTTTCGGCCGCTTTCTCGCGGATCAGCCGTTCCAGCTCATCCACGAGATTGTCATTCGTCAACTTCTGCGACGGCTTGCCGTCGATGTAAATCAGGTTCGGCGTACCGCCGGTGAGGCCGATATGGGCCTCCTTGGCTTCGCCCGGCCCGTTGACCACACAGCCGATCACCGCGACATCCAGCGGCACCAGCAGGTCTTCGAGTCGCCCTTCCAGCTCGTTCATGGTCTTGACCACATCGAAGTTCTGCCGCGAGCAGCTCGGGCAGGCGATGAAGTTGATGCCACGGGAACGCAAGTGCAGGGACTTGAGAATGTCGTAGCCGACTTTCACTTCCTCGACCGGATCAGCCGCCAACGAAATGCGGATGGTATCGCCAATTCCTTCGGCGAGCAGCATACCGAGGCCGACGGCGGATTTCACCGTGCCCGAACGCAACCCACCGGCTTCGGTGATGCCCAGGTGCAGCGGCTGGACGATTTCCTTGGCCAGCAGACGGTAGGCTTCGACGGCCATGAACACGTCGGAGGCCTTCACGCTGACCTTGAAGTCCTGGAAGTTCAGGCGCTCGAGGTGCTCGACATGACGCAGCGCCGACTCCACGAGAGCCGCCGGCGTAGGTTCGCCGTATTTCTTTTGCAGGTCTTTTTCCAGGGAGCCGGCGTTCACACCGATGCGGATCGGAATGCCACGGTCGCGGGCGGCATCCACCACGGCGCGCACGCGGTCTTCGCGGCCAATGTTGCCTGGGTTGATACGCAGGCAATCGACCCCCAGCTCGGCCACGCGCAGGGCAATGCGGTAGTCGAAGTGAATGTCGGCCACGAGCGGCACTTTGACCAACTGCTTGATCTTGCCGAACGCCTCGGCGGCGTCCATGTCCGGCACGGACACCCGCACGATGTCGACACCGGCGGCTTCCAGGCGATTGATCTGGGCAACGGTGGCGGCAACGTCGTTGGTGTCGCTGTTGGTCATGCTCTGCACAGCGATAGGCGCATCGCCGCCCACGGGCACGTTACCGACCCAGATCTTGCGGGATTCGCGACGTTTGATTGGAGATTCGCCGTGCATGACTTATTGACCCAACTTCAGGCGAGCAGTCTCGCCACTGGTAAACGGAGCGACGTCGACGGGCTGGCCGTTGTAGCTGACTTGCGCGCCACGGGCATAGCCCAGGCGTACGGCAAACGGCGGTTTACCGTTGATGGACGTGGTATCGCCCTTGCGTTTGAGGCCGCTGAACAGCACCTTGCCGTTGCCGTCGGTAACCTGGGTCCAGCAATCGGCGATGAATTGAATCTGCACCTGGCCTTCACCTGCGGCCGGCGCCGCAGGGGCAGCTGGCGCCGCAGCCGGAACTGACGGAGCAGGAGCAGGAGCAGGAGCAGGAGCCGCCACGGTCGGCGCAGGTGTGCTCGGGGCAACCGGTGCGCTGGTGGCTGGCGCAGGCGTGTTGGGCACGGCGGGGGCAACAGCCGGGGCGGCAGGCGTACCCGGCTCGGCACCGGCTTCGGCGTCAGCACCCTCCTGGCCCTGCGGTAACGCCAGGCTGGTTTCCCCTTGTGTCTGGCCTTCAAGCACAGCCTGGTCTTCCGGCTCGTCCAGCGGATGGATCCGCGTGGTGCCGTCGGCACCCTCCACTTCTACGTGCTCCGGCGCCATGGAGACCGACTCCTTGCTGCGCAGCGAAGCTTGATCCTGCCACCAGACGAAACCGCCCCCAATCACCGCGATCAGCAGCAACAGGCTGACGATTCGCAAAATGGTGTGGGAAACACGCACCGGTTCCTCGATGCGACCCAGACTGTGCACATTGCTGCCCTGAGCGTCGGAACCGGTGTATTGATCGAATTGCTGGACCAGAACGGTCTGGTCCATGTCGAGTAATTTGGCGTAGGCGCGGATGTAGCCCCGGGCGAAGGTGTGCCCGGGCAATTTGTCGAACGCGCCCGCTTCCAGGTTGCTCAGGGAAACCACGGTGAGATTGAGCTTGAGGGCCACTTGGGCCAGCGACCAGCCATTGCTTTCGCGGGCTTGACGCAGGGTCTCACCAGGGTTAACGCGAGTCGCTGCTACCACTTCAGGATGCGCCGCTTTCATCATTGCTCCGACAGGTATTGCTGATATTCCGGCGTACCGGGATAGAGTCTTTTTAGTTGCAGGCCATAGCTTGCGGCCTTGTCACGATCTTCGAATACATGTGCCAGCCGAACACCGAGCAATAGACTACGTGCATTTTGCTCGCTCAGCAGGCTAAAACGTTCGTAATAGTCCCGTGCGGGCACATATTGCCTGTCTTCGTAGGACAACTCAGCCATTTCCAGCAAGGCTCGCGGTTGCTGGCGGTTGAGCCGCAACGCCTTTTCCAGTTGCTGGCGGGTCAGATCACGCTGGCCGAGTTTTGCGGCGGTCATGCCAAGGTTCTCGAAAACCCGCGAACGCTCAGGGTAAAGGGTATCGGCGGCGGCCTGTTCGAAGCGTTCGTAGGCCTCCTTGTAACGCTGTTGCTCGTAGAGGAAGCTGCCGTAGTTGTTCAGGATCCGTGCATCCTGCGGCCGGCTGGACAGCGCCTTGCGAAAATGCTCGTCGGCCAGCTCCGGCTCCAGCTCGGCCTGGAACACCAGGGCCAGAGCCGCGTTGGCATCGGCGTCGGAGCTGTCCAGTTCCAGGGCCTTCTTGAGCGGCACCTTGGCCCGCTCGGTCATGCCCTGCTGCAAGTAGCCGATGCCCAGTTGCACATAGGCCACACGCGCTTCATCACGCCCCTTGCTGGTTTTCATCGGGTTGTAGTCGCCCGACAGAACACAACCGGCGCACAGACCGGTGAACAGCAACAGCAGCGCGAAGCGCAGGGACATAGAGTTCCTCTCTTAGTGACCGTTCGCAGCGTTCTGCACATCGTCGGTGGCGTTCAACTCGCGCACGGCAATGTAGCGTTCGCTGCGACGGGTGCGATCCAGCACCTGCCCGACCAATTGACCGCACGCCGCATCGATGTCTTCGCCGCGGGTGGTGCGCACGGTGACGTTGAAGCCCGCGTGATGAAGCTGATCCTGGAAGCGACGGATCGCGTTGTTGCTCGGACGCTCGTAACCGGAATGCGGGAACGGGTTGAACGGGATCAGGTTGATCTTGCACGGGATGTTCTTGAGCAGCTCGATCATCTCGACCGCATGTTCGACCTTGTCGTTCACATCCTTGAGCAGGGTGTATTCGATGGTCAGCACGCGCTTTTCGCCCAGAGCCGACATGTAGCGCTGGCACGAGTCCAGCAGCATCTTAAGCGGATACTTCTTGTTGATCGGCACCAATTGGTTACGCAATGCGTCATTAGGTGCGTGCAGCGACAATGCCAGGGAGACGTCGATGTGCTTGGCCAGCTCATCGATCATCGGCACCACGCCGGACGTGGATAGGGTCACGCGGCGCTTGGAGATGCCGTAACCCAGGTCATCCATCATCAGGTGCATGGCGGACACGACGTTGTCGAAGTTCAGCAGCGGCTCGCCCATGCCCATCATCACCACATTGGTGATGGCACGGTCGACGGTCGCCGGGACGCTGCCAAAGGATTTGTTGGCAATCCACACCTGGCCGATCACTTCGGCGGCGGTGAGGTTGCTATTGAAGCCTTGCTTGCCGGTGGAGCAGAAACTGCAATCCAGGGCACAGCCTGCCTGGGACGAAACGCACAAGGTGCCGCGCTTGCCCTGGGGAATGTAGACGGTCTCGACGCAGCTGCCGGACGCCACGCGCACCACCCACTTGCGGGTGCCGTCGCTGGAAATGTCCTGGCTGACCACTTCGGGGCCGCGAATCTCGGCAACGGCCTTGAGTTTTTCACGCAAGGCCTTGCCGACATTCGTCATGGCGTCGAAATCGTCGACGCCAAAGTGGTGAATCCATTTCATTACCTGACCGGCACGGAAACGCTTCTCCCCGATTGAGTCGAAGAATTTCTCCATTTCCGGCTGGGTCAAGCCCAACAGGTTAATCTTGCCGATCGATGCAGTCATGGTCTCACCCTCACTCACAAGCTTTACTTAGCGAGCGGTTACTTCAGTAGCGGCGAAAAAGTAAGCGATTTCGCGAGCAGCAGCGGCTTCGGAGTCCGAACCGTGGACGGCGTTGGCGTCGATGGACTCGGCGAAGTCGGCGCGGATGGTACCGGCAGCAGCTTCTTTAGGGTTGGTAGCGCCCATCAGCTCACGGTTGCGAGCGATGGCGTTTTCGCCTTCCAGCACCTGAACGACAACCGGACCAGAAGTCATGAACGCAACCAGCTCACCGAAGAAACCGCGCTCGCTGTGCTCAGCGTAGAAGCCTTCGGCTTCGGCCTTGGACAGTTGCTTCATTTTCGAAGCAACGACGCGCAGGCCGGCGTCTTCGAAGCGGGTCACGATCTTGCCGATTACGTTTTTAGCAACGGCGTCAGGCTTGATGATGGAGAAAGTACGTTGAACAGCCATGGGTGTAACTCCAGAAACGGTAATGTGCGAAAAATTAAACCCGCGAATTATACGCGGGTTATCGGGTATTGCCTAACTGCGTACAGCGCAGACTCAATCTGCTTCTTCGATCCAGGCGGCTTGAATGGCTTCAAGCACTTTCTCGCCACCTCGAGCCGGATCGTCGCTGAATTCCGGCAATGCCAGCACCCACTGGTGCAGATCGACGAAGTTCACGTATCGAGGGTCTACATCAGGCTTGGCCTCGGTCAGCTGGATTGCGATTTCCAGCACATCACCCCATTTAAGACTCATGTTGGCTTCCAGGATCAGTGCGGCGCTTCAGCCGCATGGTTAAGCGAATATTTCGGGATCTCGACGGTCAGGTCTTCCGTACCGACAATGGCCTGACAACCCAGGCGCGATTGCGCTTCCAGGCCCCAGGCCCGGTCGAGGAAATCTTCTTCCAGCTCGTCCGCCTCTTCCAGCGAATCGAAGCCCTCACGAATGATGCAATGGCAGGTGGTGCAGGCGCAGACGCCGCCACAGGCACTTTCCATCTCGATATGGTGCTCATGAGCCAGCTCAAGGATAGACGTCCCAGGCTCAGCCTCCACTACCATGCCCTCGGGACAGAACTTCTCGTGGGGTAGAAAAATCACCTGCGGCATCTATTACTCCTCGATCTCATTCAGGTTACGCCCCGCCAGGGCGGCTTTGACCGTCGAATCCAGGCGGCGGGCGGCAAAGGCATCGGTGACGTGCGACAGACGCTTGGTCTGCTGCTCGATGGCATAGCCATCGGTGCCCTTGATCAATTCGGACAATTCCTGCATCTGCAACTCGATGACCATGCGCTCTTCGGCGTCCAGTAGACGCTCGCCATCGGCTTCGAGGGCGCCCTGCACGGCTTCGATCAGGCGCTGGGCGTCGACTTGCTGTTCGCGTAGAACGCGGGCCACCTTGTCGTCGCCGGCGTATTGGAACGAGTCCTTGAGCATCCGGGCGATTTCGCCGTCGGTCAGGCCGTAGGACGGCTTGACCTGGATGCTGGCCTCGACGCCCGAACCCAGCTCGCGGGCAGAGACATTGAGCAAGCCGTCGGCGTCGACCTGAAAGGTCACGCGGATCTTCGCCGCACCGGCAACCATGGCCGGGATGCCACGCAATTCGAAGCGCGCCAGGGACCGGCAGTCGCTGATGAGTTCACGCTCGCCTTGCAGCACGTGGATCATCATGGCCGACTGGCCGTCTTTATAGGTGGTGAAATCCTGGGCGCGGGCCACGGGGATGGTGGTGTTGCGCGGAATCACCTTCTCCATCAGGCCGCCCATGGTTTCCAGGCCCAGGGACAGCGGGATCACGTCGAGCAACAGCAGTTCGCCGCCGTCGCGCTTGTTGCCGGCCAGGGTATCGGCCTGGATCGCGGCACCGATGGCAACCACCTGGTCCGGGTCGATTTCGGTCAACGGTTGACGGCCAAAGGCCTCGGCAACGGCTTCGCGAACCCGAGGCACACGAGTCGAACCGCCGACCATGACCACGGCCTTGACGTCTTCGAGCTCGACGCCGGAATCGCGCACGGCGCGGCGGCAGGCCTTGAGGCTGCGGGCAACCATGGGGTCGATCAGCGTATTGAAGGCTTCGCGGCTCAAGGAGGCTTTCCAGTCGCCGTAGGCGACCTCGACACTCTCGGCGTCGGTCAGGGCTTCCTTGGCGGCGCAGGCGGTTTGCAGCAGGTGACGTTGCGCACCCGGATCGAGGTCGGCTGACAAGCCCGCCTGCTCGATGATCCAGCCGGCGATGGCGTGGTCGAAGTCATCTCCGCCCAGGGCGCTGTCGCCGCCGGTGGCCAGGACTTCGAAAACACCGCCGGTCAGGCGCAGAATTGATATATCAAAGGTACCGCCGCCCAGGTCGTAGATGGCAACCAGGCCTTCGGCGTGCTGGTCCAGGCCATACGCCACCGCAGCCGCGGTCGGCTCATTGAGCAGACGCAGCACGTTCAGGCCGGCCAGTCTGGCCGCGTCCTTGGTGGCTTGGCGCTGGGCGTCGTCGAAATAGGCCGGGACGGTGATGACCGCACCCACCAGTTCACCGCCCAACGCCGCTTCGGCGCGTTGACGCAGGACCTTGAGGATATCGGCCGACACTTCCACCGGGCTTTTCGGGCCCTGCACGGTTTCGATGAACGGCATGTGGGACTCGCCGCCAACGAAGCGATACGGCAGTTGATCGCCCAATTGCTTGACGTCGGACAGGCCACGCCCCATCAGGCGCTTGACCGACACGATGGTGTTCAGTGGATCGGTCGCGGCGGCCAGCTTGGCCGACTCGCCCACTTCGACGCGGTCGGCGTGGTAGCGCACGGCAGACGGCAGGATCACCCGACCCTGTTCATCAGCCAGAGGCTCGGAAAGACCGCTGCGCAACGCAGCGACCAGGGAATTGGTGGTACCCAAGTCGATCCCCACAGCCAGGCGGCGCTGGTGCGGTTGAGGACTTTGGCCGGGTTCGGCGATCTGCAGTAGGGCCATCGTAATCAGGACTTATCTGTAATCAGGCGTGCGACCGGAGCGGCACTGGGTTAATCGTCGAGGCGCTCTTCTAGCTGGCGCACTTCGTAGGTGAGCTTGTCGAGGAACTGCATGCGCCGCATCAGGCGTTCGGCCTGTTCGCGTTGCGCGGCATCGTTCCAGCAGGCTGCGAAGCTTTCGTTCAGGGTTTGCTGGGCGTCCTTCAAGCGACGCTTGAACGCGGCGACACCCGCCAGGTCGGCACTGTCCTGCAAGTCTTCGAGCTCTTCGCGCCACTGCATCTGCTGAAGAAGAAACTCGGGATCGTGCACTGTGACTTCCAGGGGCAGCTCATGACCGCTGATGGCAAGCAAGTAGCGCGCGCGCTTGGCCGGGCTCTTGAGCGTCTGGTAGGCCTCGTTGAGGTTCGCGGACTGCTCGAGCGCCCGCCGCTGCTCGGCCTCGGAGGCGTCCGCGAAGCGGTCCGGATGGACGCCCCGGGCCAGCTCGAGGTAACGCGCCGACAGCTCATCGAGATCCAGGCTGAAACCCGGCTGCATCTGAAACAAAGCAAAATGACAAGGAGTACCCACGAGCCGCCTCAGATGTTGAAGCTTTCGCCGCAGCCACATTCACCGCGCACGTTGGGGTTGTTGAACTTGAAGCCTTCGTTCAACCCTTCCTTGACGAAATCCAGCTCAGTGCCGTCCAGGTACGTCAGGCTCTTCGGGTCGATGATCACTTTCTGACCATGACTTTCGAACACCTGATCGTCTTCGCCGACTTCATCGACGAACTCCAGTACATAGGCAAGGCCGGAACAACCCGTGGTGCGAACACCCAGGCGGATGCCCTCGCCCTTGCCGCGCCCCGCGAGGGAGCGCTGTATGTGCCTGGCGGCTGCTTCTGTCATCTGGATAGCCATGAAAACTCCTTACCTGTCGCGGTTCAGATCAAGCCTTTCTTCTGCTTGTAGTCGCGAACGGCAGCCTTGATGGCGTCTTCAGCGAGTACCGAGCAGTGGATTTTCACTGGCGGCAGGGCCAGTTCTTCGGCCAGCTGGGTGTTCTTGATGGTTTCGGCTTCATCGAGGGTCTTGCCCTTCATCCACTCGGTGGCCAGGGAGCTGGACGCAATGGCCGAGCCGCAGCCGTAGGTCTTGAACTTGGCATCTTCGATGATGCCTTGCTCGTTGACCTTGATCTGCAGGCGCATTACGTCGCCGCATGCCGGGGCGCCGACCATGCCGGTGCCGACATCAGGATCCTGCGCGTCCATCTTGCCGACGTTGCGCGGGTTCTCGTAGTGGTCGATGACCTTTTCGCTATATGCCATTTGCTTCAATCCTCATCAGTGGAGCCGCTCTGGTGGCGACTTCTCAGTGCGCCGCCCATTCGATTTTCGAGATGTCGACGCCGTCTTTGTACATGTCCCACAGCGGCGATAGAGCGCGCAGCTTGGTGACGGCCTCGCAGACTTTCTGCGCGGCGTAATCGATTTCTTCTTCGGTGGTGAAGCGGCCGAAGGTGAAGCGGATCGAGCTGTGGGCCAGTTCGTCGTTGCGGCCCAGGGCGCGCAGTACATACGAAGGCTCGAGGGACGCCGAGGTGCACGCCGAACCGGAGGACACGGCCAGATCCTTGAGCGCCATGATCAGCGACTCGCCTTCAACGTAGTTGAAGCTCAGGTTCAGGTTGTGCGGTACGCGGGCGGTCATGCTGCCGTTGACGTAGAGCTCTTCCAGGTGCTCGACCTGTTTGAAGAAGCGGTCGCTTAGGGCCTTGATGCGTACGTTCTCGGCGGCCATGTCTTCCTTGGCCACGCGGAAGGCTTCACCCATGCCGACGATCTGGTGGGTCGCCAGGGTGCCGGAACGCATGCCACGCTCGTGACCGCCGCCGTGCATGGTCGCTTCGAGGCGAACACGCGGCTTGCGGCTCACGTACAGCGCGCCGATGCCTTTAGGGCCGTAGGTCTTGTGGGCGGAGAACGACATCAGGTCGACTTTGAGCTTCGACAGGTCGATGTCGACCTTGCCGGTGGACTGCGCCGCGTCGACATGGAACAGGACGCCGCGGGAACGGGTCAGTTCGCCGATGGCCTCGATGTCGTTGACGGTGCCGATTTCGTTGTTCACGTGCATGATCGAAACCAGGATGGTGTCGTCGCGCAGCGCGGCTTCGACCATGGCCGGGGTGATCAGGCCGTCTTCGCCAGGCTCGATGTAGGTGACCTCGAAACCTTCACGCTCCAGTTGGCGCGTGGTATCCAGGACCGCCTTGTGCTCGATCTTGGAGGTGATCAGGTGCTTGCCCTTGGTGTGATAGAAGTGCGCGACACCCTTGATTGCCAGGTTGTCGGACTCGGTGGCACCGGAGGTCCAGACGATTTCACGCGGGTCGGCGTTGACCAGGTCAGCGACCTGGCGACGGGCGTTCTCGACCGATTCCTCGGCCTTCCAGCCGAACACGTGGGAGCGGGAGGCCGGGTTACCGAAGTTTCCGTCGACCAGCAGGCATTCACTCATTTTCTGCGCGACACGTGGGTCAACCGGGGTGGTCGCAGAGTAATCAAGGTAAATCGGCAATTTCATGGACTCTCTCCTAAATCAGGCTGGCTGGCGTTCCGCGTGCTCTGCGGCAGTCATTCGACAGCGGACGCTTCAATCTTGTCCAGGTGCGGCGCCTTGCCATTGCAACGGCGCTGGTCCTGACGCTGGGCTACTTCTTGCACCTCACGGCGGGTAACAAGGTCAGCCAAGCTGATACCGCTCAGAAACTCGTGGATCTGCAGGCTCAAGTCGCACCACAGATGATGGGTCAGGCAAGTATCACCGCCATGGCAGTCGCCCAACCCCTGACATTTGGTCGCATCGACCGATTCGTTCACCGCATCGATCACCTGGGCGACCTGGATGCCTTGCATGTCGCGCGACAGCTGATAGCCGCCACCGGGACCACGCACACTGGACACCAGGTTGCTGCGACGCAGCTTGGCGAACAGTTGTTCAAGGTAAGACAGGGAAATGCCCTGACGCTCGGAGATATCGGCCAGGGACACCGGCCCGTGCTGCGCATGCAATGCCAAATCCAGCATCGCGGTCACGGCGTATCGGCCTTTTGTAGTCAGTCGCATGGACAATTACCACGGAGTTCGGAATGGGGCGAGTATGCAATTCCCGAGTAATTAAGTCAACTATAAGACCTAGTGGAACACTCGGGTTTACCCGCGAAAGAGCGCGCGCATGATAGCAAAGGGTGATTGCCGGGGACCAGCGATACCGCGTTATCGTTTATCGCGGGCAAGCCTTGCTCTCACAGACCCAGTGGAGACCTCTGTGGGAGCAAGGCTTGCCCGCGATGCAGACGCCTCGGTCAGCCGACCTGGCTCTGATCCTTATCCTTCACGCACGCGAAATCTTCCTCGCGCAGCTCAGGCAGGTCCTTGGCACAATAATTACTGCCCAGGTCCTTCAGGGCGCCGCACATCCCTTCCAGGCGTCCGTCGACGGCCTGCAGGTGATCGAGCAACTGGTTGATGGCGCGGGCGACCGGGTCGGGCATGTCTTCGCCGACACCGTAGGCATCGAAGCCGATCTTCTCGGCCATGGCCTTGCGCCGGGCGTCCTGCTCGTCATCGGACTTGATGATGATCCGCCCCGGGATGCCCACCACGGTCGCGCCGGGCGGCACGGCCTTGGTGACCACGGCATTGGAGCCGACCTTCGCCCCTGCCCCGACGGTGAACGGGCCGAGCACCTTGGCGCCCGCGCCGACCACCACGCCATCGCCCAGGGTCGGGTGGCGCTTGCCTTTGTTCCAGCTGGTACCGCCGAGTGTCACGCCCTGGTACAGGGTCACGTCATCGCCGATCTCGGCGGTTTCGCCAATGACGATGCCCATGCCGTGGTCGATGAAGAACCGGCGCCCGACCTTGGCCCCCGGATGGATCTCGATCCCGGTCAGCCAGCGGCCAAAGTTGGAAACCAGCCGCGCCAGCCACTTCCAGCCCAGGTTCCACAAAGCGCCGGACAGGCGATGGAGCCAGATCGCGTGCATCCCCGGATAGCAGGTCAGCACTTCAAAGGCGTTGCGCGCCGCTGGGTCACGATGGAAAACGCTTTGGATATCTTCACGCAAACGATCGAACATTTTAATCCTTCCGCTTAATCAGCTCGCCACGGGCCGCTTTCTGGGTTTCCGTGAGGATGCCGCGCAATATATTCATCTCCGCCCGGCTGACCGAGCTTCGTCCGTACAACCGACGCAGGCGCGCCATCAAGTGCCGAGGCTTGTCCGGGTCGAGGAACTCGATGTCCACCAGGGTTTGCTCCAGGTGTTCATAGAATCGCTCCAGTTCGTCCATGGTCGCCAGTGTCTCACTGCGCGGCGACGTCGCCTCAAATTTTTCCACCTTGCTGGGCTTGCCTTCGGCTGCCAGCCAGGCCATGCGCACTTCATAGCTCAACACCTGCACCGCCGCCCCGAGGTTCAGGGAACTGAACCCGGGGTCGGAAGGGATATGCACGTGAAAGTGACATCGCTGTAGCTCGTCGTTGGTCAGGCCGGAGTCTTCACGGCCGAACACCAGTGCGATCTCGATACCCTGCGCGGCTTCCTCGACCACTTTCGTTCCGCATTCGCGGGGGTCGAGCAACGGCCATGGAATGCGACGGTCGCGGGCACTGGTACCGAGTACCAGATTGCAGCCCACCAGGGCGTCTTCCAGGGTGGCGACGACTTGCGCGCCGGCCAGGATATCACCGGCGCCGGAGGCCCGGGCGTCGGCTTCGTGATGGGGGAACAGGCGAGGCTCGACCAGCACCAGCCGCGACAGGCCCATGTTCTTCATGGCCCGCGCAGCTCCGCCGATATTGCCCGGATGGCTGGTATTGACCAGGACGACACGAATGTTCTGCAACAAGGGAGGCGCTCTCGAACACGACAAAGGGAGCAAATCTTACCTAAGCACCTACCGTTAAGCTATGAAAGCGAACACCAACCTTCTCCTCGGAAAAGTTTCTGATAGAATGCGCGGCTTTCTTTAACAACCTTAGGTGACACATCCATGCAGCCCATGCTGAATATCGCGCTGCGCGCCGCCCGCAGCGCCAGTGAACTGATCTTCCGCTCCATCGAGCGCCTGGATACCATCAAGGTCGATGAAAAAGACGCCAAGGACTACGTGTCCGAGGTTGATCGTGCCGCCGAACAGAAAATCGTCGATGCCCTGCGCAAGGCTTACCCGAACCACTCGATCATGGGTGAAGAGACCGGTATGCACGCCGGTACCGGCATCGAGGGTGAAGAATACCTGTGGATCATCGATCCGCTGGACGGCACCACCAACTTCCTGCGCGGCATTCCTCACTTCGCCGTCAGCATCGCCTGCAAATACCGTGGCCGCCTGGAACACGCCGTCGTGCTGGATCCGGTTCGCCAGGAAGAATTCACCGCCAGCCGTGGCCGTGGTGCCCAACTGAACGGTCGTCGTCTGCGCGTCAGTGGCCGCACCAGCCTGGACGGCGCCCTGCTGGGTACCGGCTTCCCGTTCCGCGATGACCAGATGGACAACCTGGACAACTACCTGGGCATGTTCCGCGCCCTGGTCGGCCAGACCGCCGGCATCCGCCGCGCCGGCGCCGCGAGCCTGGACCTGGCTTATGTGGCGGCCGGTCGTTTCGATGCTTTCTGGGAGTCGGGCCTGTCCGAGTGGGACATGGCAGCGGGCGCCCTGCTGATCCAGGAAGCAGGTGGTTTGGTGAGCGACTTTACCGGCGGCCACGACTTCCTTGAAAAAGGTCACATCGTTGCCGGCAATACCAAGTGCTTCAAGGCTGTTTTGACTGCCATCCAGCCACACCTGCCACATTCGCTGAAGCGCTAAGCGCACCGGCTATAGAAAAGCACCCTGCGGGGTGCTTTTTTTATGCCTGTCGCCGCACCAGTGTGGGAGCGAGCCCTGCTCGCAATGACGGTGACAGAGGCGACATCCAGGCAAGCTGACGCGACGCTTTCGCGAGCAAGCCCGCTCCCACAGGGGCACTGTATCGGTCGAGGTATCTTTTTCCGCCGAAGACTCAGTGTGGGAGCGGGCTTGCTCGCGAAGACGGTGGCACAGTCGACATCCAGACTAGCTGATCCGGCGCTATCGCGAGCAGGCTCGCTCCCACAGGGGAATTGTATTGGTCGAGGTATCTTTTTCCGCCGAAGACTCAGTGTGGGAGCGGGCTTGCTCGCGAAGACGGTGGCACAGTCGACATTCGGGCAAGCTGACACGACGCTATCGCGAGCAGGCTCGCTCCCACAAGGAATTGGGGTAAGCCAGGAATGCAGACATAAAAAAAGCACCCCGAAGGATGCTTTTTCAAAACATTGAGATCACTGCGCCGGTTGGTTCTGGCCCAGGATCAGTTGGCCTTCCTTGCTCACCGGGATCTGGTTGCCCGGGTCGCGGTCCATGCGGACCTTGCCTTCCTTGCCGTCGAGCATGTAGCGCACGTCATAGCCAACCACTTTGTCGCTGATGTCATTGACGGTGTTGCAGCGAGTTTGGGTGGTGGTGTACGTGTCACGTTCCTGCATGCCTTCCTGAATCTTGTTACCGGCATAACCACCACCGGCCGCACCCGCCACGGTGGCGATTTTCTTGCCGGTGCCGCCACCGATCTGGTTACCCAACAGGCCACCCGCCACGGCGCCCAACACGGTACCGGCGATCTGATGTTGATCCTGGACCGGCTTCTGCCGCGTCACGGTGACGTCCTTGCAGACCTCACGCGGGGTTTTGATCTGAGTCTTGACCGGCTCCACTGCCAGTACTTGCGCATACTCAGGACCACTTTTCACCAAGCTGTAGGTGGCGACCGCACCACCGGCAGTTACACCGACAGCACCCAATACCGCACCAACCAGCATCGATTTGTTCACTTGAACCTCCTGGGTATCACCAGCGGAATAATCCGCGCTTCTCCCAGCCTTGGAGCATAAAAAAAGGCGCGAGTTCAACTCGCGCCTTTTCAGCGGTGACGGACGGAGCGACGAGCCTTACGGGCGGTCGTCCACTTCCGTTTCGGCAGCCGCCGGAGGAATCAGGTCCTCGGAGCTCAGGTTCAGCCAGATCAGCACCACGTTGGCGATGTAGATCGACGAGTAGGTACCCGCCAGTACACCGACAAACAGCGCAATGGAGAAACCGAACAGGTTGTCACCACCAAAGAACAGCAGCGCGGCAATCGCCAGCAAAGTGGAGATCGACGTCGCCATGGTCCGCAGCAGGGTCTGAGTGGTCGAGATGTTGATGTTCTCGATCAACGAGGCCTTGCGCAGCACGCGGAAGTTCTCACGCACCCGGTCGAACACCACAATGGTGTCGTTGAGCGAGTAACCGATGATCGCCAGCACCGCCGCCAGCACAGTCAGGTCGAAGGTGATCTGGAAGAACGACAGGATGCCCACGGTCACGGCCACGTCGTGGATCAGCGAGACAATGGCGCCCACCGCGAACTTCCACTGAAAGCGGAAGGCCAGGTAGAGCAGGATGCCGCCCAGCGCCATCAGCATGCCGAGGCCGCCCTGGTCGCGCAGCTCTTCACCCACTTGCGGACCCACGAACTCGACGCGCTTGACCTTTGCCGGGTTGTCGCCACCAGCCTTCTGCAAGGCATCGGCGACCTGGTGGCCCAGTTGCGGGTCTTCACCCGGCATGCGCACCAGCAGGTCGGTGGTTGCGCCGAAGCTCTGCACGATGGCCTCGTGGTAACCGGACGTTACCAACTGCTCACGCACCTTGGTCACGTCGGCCGGACGCTCATAGGTCAGCTCGATGAGCGTACCGCCGGTGAAGTCCAGGCCGTAGTTCAGGCCCTTGGTGGCCCAGCTGAACAACGCCAGCGCAGTGAGGAACAATGTGACGCCGAACGCGAAGTTGCGAACGCCCATGAAGTTGATTGTACGTAACATGGCAGCCCCTTAAATCCACAACTTCTTGAAGTCACGACCGCCAAAGATCAGGTTGACCATTGCGCGGGTCACCATGATGGCTGTGAACATCGAGGTAAAGATCCCGAGGGACATGGTCACTGCGAAGCCCTTGACCGGGCCGGTGCCCATGGCGAAGAGAATCCCGCCGACCAGCAACGTGGTCAGGTTGGCGTCGAGAATCGCGGTGAATGCCCGGCCGAAGCCTTCGTTGATTGCCCGCTGGATCGACATGCCCGCGGCGATCTCTTCACGTATCCGCGAGAAGATCAGCACGTTGGCGTCCACCGCCATACCCATGGTCAATACGATACCGGCGATACCCGGCAGGGTCAGCGTGGCGCCCAGCAGCGACATCAGGGCCAGCAGCATCACCATGTTCACCGCCAGCGCGACAGTGGCGATGAGGCCGAAGAAGCGGTAGATGGCGATGATGAACAACGACACGAACAGCATGCCCCACAGCGACGCATCGATACCCTTGGTGATGTTGTCCGCACCCAGGCTCGGGCCGATGGTGCGCTCTTCAGCGAAGTACATCGGAGCGGCCAGGCCACCGGCGCGCAGCAGCAGGGCCAGCTCGGAGGACTCACCCTGGCCGTTCAGACCGGTGATGCGGAACTGACTGCCCAGTGGCGACTGGATGGTCGCCAGGCTGATGATCTTCTTCTCTTCCTTGAACGCCTGCACCGCGACGTCTTTCTCGACGCCGTCGACCACTTGTTTGGTGTAAGTGGTGACCGGCTTCTGCTCGATGAAGATTACCGCCATGCTGCGACCGACGTTGCTGCGCGTGGCGCGGCTCATCAGTTCGCCGCCGTGGCCGTCGAGGTGGATGTTCACCTGTGGACGACCGTGTTCGTCGAAGCTCGCCTTGGCGTCAGTGACCTGGTCGCCGGTGATGATCAGGCCGCGCTCGATCTGCGCCGCCGGGCGGTTGCCCTCACGGAACTCGAAGCTCTCGGAAGTGGCCTTGGACGCACCCGGCTCAGCCGCGAGGCGGAATTCCAGGTTGGCGGTCTTGCCGAGGATACGCTTGGCTTCGGCGGTGTCCTGCACACCCGGCAGCTCGACCACGATGCGATTGGCGCCCTGGCGCTGCACGATCGGTTCGGCCACACCCAGTTCGTTGACCCGGTTACGCACAGTGGTCAAGTTCTGCTTGATGGAGTATTCGCGGATTTCCGCCAGCTTGGCCGGGGTCATCGCCAGACGCAGCACCGGTTGACCATTGAGGTCGGCCGGCACAATGTCGAAATCGTTGAAGGTCTTGCGGACCAGCGCACGGGCCTGCTCGCGGGTATCTTCATCGCTGAAGCCCAGCTGAATGGCACCGTTGAAGGCCGGCAGGCTGCGATAGCGGACGCGCTCTTTACGCAACAGGCTCTTGACGTCGCCTTCGTAGACTTTCATCCGCGCGTCGAGGGCTTTGTCCATGTCCACTTCCAGCAGGAAGTGCACACCACCGGACAAGTCCAGGCCCAGCTTCATCGGATGAGCGCCGAATTTGCGCAGCCATTGCGGCGTGGTCTGGGCCAGGTTCAGGGCTACGACGTAATCGTCGCCCAACGCCTTGCGCACCACGTCCTTGGCCGGCAGCTGGTCTCCAGCCTTGACCAGGCGCAACAGGCCGCCCTTGCCGTTTTCGGCAACAGATGCAGCCTTGACTTCGATACCGGAGGTCTTGAGGGCCGCGCTCGCACGGTCCAGATCCGCCTGGGTGACCTGCAAGGCAGTGCTTGCGCCGCTGACCTGAATGGCCGGGTCATCCGGGTAGAGGTTGGGAGCGGAATAAATCAGACCGACCGCCAGCACCGCCAGGATCAGTACATATTTCCACAGAGGGTATTTGTTCAGCATCACGCCGCCCGCTTATGACGCGGGGCGCCTTGCGCGCCCCGTCGATTGAAGAGATGTTTGAAACCTTAGATCGCTTTCAGCGTGCCTTTTGGCAGCGTGGCCGCGATAGCGCCCTTCTGGAACTTCATTTCAACGGTGTCGGACACTTCCAGCACCACGAAATCGTCGGCCACTTTGGTGATCTTGCCGGCGATGCCGCCAGTGGTCACCACTTCGTCGCCCTTCTGCAGGCTGCCGAGCAGGTTCTTCTGCTCTTTGGCGCGCTTGGCCTGTGGACGCCAGATCATCAGGTAGAAGATGACCAGGAAGCCGACCAGGAAAATCCACTCGAAACCGCCACCCATAGGCGCGGCTGCGGGAGCAGCGGCATCAGCCATGGCGTTAGAGATAAAAAAGCTCATTTAGCACTCCAGTTGCAAGTATTGAATCTTAGGATCGGAAAATTCAGTCCAAGGGCGGCACAGGCAACCCGCGCTTGGCATAGAAGGCCTCGACGAAGGCGGCCAATGTACCCTGTTGAATAGCCTCGCGCAAACCAGCCATAAGCACCTGGTAATGGCGCAAATTGTGGATTGTATTCAGCATGCTACCGAGCATTTCGCCGCACTTGTCCAAATGGTGCAGATAAGCGCGGGAGAAGTTCTTGCACGTGTAGCAGTCGCAGGTCGGATCCAGCGGCGAATCATCATGGCGATGAAACGCGTTACGGATCTTCAGCACACCCGTGTCGATGAACAGATGCCCATTGCGGGCATTACGGGTTGGCATCACGCAATCGAACATGTCCACCCCGCGGCGCACACCCTCAACCAGATCTTCCGGTTTGCCAACGCCCATAAGGTAACGAGGTTTGTCAGCGGGCATCTGGCCCGGCAGATAATCCAGCACTTTGATCATTTCGTGCTTGGGTTCGCCCACCGACAGGCCGCCGATGGCCAGGCCGTCGAAACCGATCTTGTCCAGGCCTTCGAGGGAGCGCATGCGCAGGTCCTGGTGCATGCCGCCCTGAACGATACCGAACAGCGCCGCCGTGTTGTCGCCATGGGCGTTCTTGGAGCGCTGGGCCCAGCGCAACGACAGCTCCATGGACACCCGCGCCACGTCTTCATCGGCCGGGTACGGGGTGCATTCGTCGAAGATCATCACGATGTCCGAACCCAGGTCGCGCTGGACCTGCATCGACTCTTCCGGGCCCATGAACACCTTGGAACCATCCACCGGCGAGGCGAAGGTCACACCCTCCTCCTTGATCTTGCGCATGGCGCCCAGGCTGAACACCTGGAAACCGCCGGAGTCGGTCAGGATCGGGCCTTTCCACTGCATGAAATCGTGCAGGTCGCCGTGGGCCTTGATCACTTCCATGCCCGGGCGCAGCCACAGGTGGAAGGTGTTGCCCAGGATGATCTCCGCGCCGATGGCCTCAATGTCCCGTGGCAGCATGCCCTTGACCGTGCCGTAAGTGCCCACCGGCATGAACGCCGGGGTTTCCACCGTACCGCGGGGGAAGGTCAGGCGACCGCGACGCGCCTTGCCATCGGTGGCGAGCAACTCGAAGGACATGCGACAGGTGCGACTCATACTGTTTCCTCGGGCCCGCGTGGCGCGGGGTTACGGGTGATGAACATCGCATCACCGTAGCTGAAAAAGCGGTAACCATGCTCGACGGCGGCCTTGTAGGCGGCCATGGCTTCGGGATAACCGGCGAACGCCGAAACCAGCATCAACAGCGTGGATTCAGGCAAATGAAAGTTGGTGACCAGGGCATCGACCACATGGAACGGCCGGCCCGGGTAGATAAAGATATCGGTGTCGCCACTGAACGGCTTGAGCACGCCATCGCGAGCAGCGCTTTCCAGGGAACGCACGCTGGTAGTCCCCACCGCCACCACCCGACCACCGCGAGCGCGACAGGCCGCCACGGCATCGACCACGTCCTGGCTCACTTCCAGCCATTCGCTGTGCATATGGTGGTCTTCGATGCGCTCCACCCGCACCGGCTGGAACGTGCCGGCGCCGACGTGCAGCGTCACGAACGTGGTCTCGACGCCCTTGGCGGCAATCGCCTCCAGCAATGGCTGATCGAAATGCAGCCCCGCCGTCGGCGCCGCCACCGCCCCCAGGCGCTCGGCGTACACGGTCTGGTAACGCTCGCGGTCCGAACCTTCGTCCGGGCGGTCTATATAAGGAGGCAACGGCATGTGCCCGACACGGTCGAGCAGCGGTAATACTTCTTCGGCAAATTTGAGCTCGAACAACGCATCATGCCGCGCCACCATCACCGCCTCGCCGCCACCGTCGATAAGGATCGACGAACCCGGCTTGGGCGACTTGCTGGAGCGCACATGGGCCAGCACCCGGTGGCTGTCCAGCACCCGCTCCACCAGAATCTCCAGCTTGCCGCCGGAGGCCTTCTGGCCAAACAACCGCGCCGGAATCACCCGGGTATTGTTGAACACCATCAAGTCGCCTGGGCGCAAATGCTCAAGCAAATCAGTGAATTGACGATGAGCCATGGCACCGCTGACCCCGTCCAGGGTCAACAGTCGACTGGCACGACGCTCGGCCAAGGGATGGCGAGCGATCAGCGAATCCGGGAGTTCGAAGGTAAAGTCAGCAACACGCATGATGGGGTTCGTCTAGCAGGGCCGGAAAGTCTAGCGGAAATATCGAAAATTGACCATGAAACGTGATTGACCAACGGTAGGCACCTCTCTATACTTCGCCGCCATTGAGCCCTGATGGCGGAATTGGTAGACGCGGCGGATTCAAAATCCGTTTTCGAAAGGAGTGGGAGTTCGAGTCTCCCTCGGGGCACCATCTTAAAGAAAGACCTTGAAATTCAAGGTCTTTTTTTTCGTCTGCAGGAAAGTGGCCTTGCCGTGATCCAACTCATCACCCAATCCATTGTGGCGAGGGGATTCATCCCCGCTGGGCCGCGAAGCGGCCCCAAATACCAACCTGTGGTGAAGAATAATCTGTGGCAAGTGAGTTCGCCCCCGCTTGAGCGCAACGCGCTCACAAAAAGGTCATTGCAATGCCCAAAGATGAACCACCTCACGGCTCCTGGTACCTGACCCCTTAACCCCCAACCCTCACCCCGGTTACAAAGGATTTCAACCCATGGAATTGCTGCTGGAAACCGTCGCCCTTTACTGCCTCAAGCTGGTTCACGAAGCCGAGGACCATAGTCCGATTCTGCGGGATGATCCGTTGATGGCGGATTATGAGCGGGAGGTATTTGGGTTGATGGTGCGCAAGGGGGATGTCGAAGGGATTCGGGACAAGGTGGAACATTGCCTGGGTTGGCCCTGCAAGCGCTTGGCGGTGGTGATACGGTGCTGGGGCGGGAGCTGAATCGGCTGGCGGCGGATTTCAGTGCTGCGCCGACGATGGAACAGTTTGATGCTCCGCTCATGGCGCTTACGGGTTATCTGAAAGACATTCAGTGAACGAGATGCCGAAGCTGAACGACACCGATCGTTCCCACGCTCCGCGTGGTAACGCATCCCGCGACGCTCCGCGTTGCAGATTTAACAACGCTATTTAGGTTCGGACGATGACCCGCCCACAGCTCGTGCAGATAGACCTAAACAGAGTGATGAATGCCAAGGAACTGCATACCACTTTGAGCGATGCGCTCGGATTTCCCGGCTGGTACGGCTGTAACTGGGATGCCTTCTGGGACGCAATTACAGGACTGGTAGAAATGCCCGTGCACCTGAGAATTTCCGGGTGGGATGCGTTGTGCAGGCGCTTGCCGAAAGATGCTGAGCTTATGCAACGGTGCCTTGAAGACTTGAGCCTTGAGCATCCATCGCTCGCGCCAAATGTGGAGTTCGACTGAACGCAGGGAACGCTTCGACGGCTAGCGGTGCGACACTCAAGGTTATCGACCCACTATCCGAGGCGCCGTAACATCCCATCGCATTATCCAAACCATGGAAACGGTTGAAGAGCCGCCAAGGACACACGTGAACCTACAAATCGAAATCGAGCGGATCTTTGGCTGCAACACATTCGCCAGACCACTGTTCTATTCCTATCCCGGCGGCCTGCGCTTTGAACTCTCCGAGCCCGGCGGAGTGATTGATCAGTTTCTAACCGCGCTCCGCAAAGCGACAAGAATCTGTAATGACATTTTCCGCGGTGAAGACGAGCTCGTCGTCTGCCTGCGCGCTTACTCTAACGGAAGTCATTTCATCCACAGGCCAGAGCTTCGCGCCTTGCGATCAGTCGGGATACCCGTTCCCTCTACGCGTTCAATCTGGCGTGAGGATATAGCCGCAGACGAGTGGTATAGCGAAGATCAGCCAGAGTATTGGATTAACGTAGCTTTCAAACTCCCTATCTCCCGCCTTGAAACGTTGCTTTGGGGAGCCTTGGCCAAAGACCTTGCTCCGATCCAGCCGCAACTCAACTGCACTTTGTATCTCTTCAACCTGCCGCAACGCGTAATGGTCTTCCCCTACGACGACAGAGGCATGGATGTCGTTGGGCCTAACGGGACGCTGCTCAGGCAGCTGTACTGTCAGCATCAAAAGTATTTACTGGATTACGACCGAGCAGAGATGGATAGCACGTTTGCAGCGGTCACGCCTTCCCCGCCCTTTGGCTATCCAGGCAAAAAGCTCTAAGTTATTGCGCATCGAATTCGCAGGTTGCTCGATCTGGAATGCCCCCCCCGATTACAGCAATGAGAATGAAGTTTTACCTCAGCTATGGCACGGCCCGCCTCGGGTTGACTCGCCAACGAGCTGTCTGCCTTTTTCACGCTCTTTTCCACGTAACCAAGGAAGATCTAAAGAATTGAAGGACTCAAATTGATGTCGTTTTCGATAGAGGGGTTCCTCTACCCTTACGTAAAATTTCTCCACGGCGCTGCCTACAATCTGCACCAGATCCTGGAAGGCCTCGGCGTCGTATCTTCGACTTTCACCGGGCGTAACGACGCAGGGCAAATCACCGGAACTTACTGGTCGCCCGATGAAGCAGTACTAATGTTCACGCTCGGCTACCTGGTGATGCGATCACTGCTGCTGATTCCCTTGCTGGCAGCAGCGGCCTATACAGTGGGCAAGAAGCGAGGCGTGCTCATATTCTTCGTACTCTTGCTCCTACCGGGTGCGTTGAACTGCCTGGGCCTTTTCCCAAACATCAATTACTTGCCCATCCGTTACAGCATCAATGGCGTCGGGAAACTGGGCAGCGAAGTCGGGCTGATTCCCCTGTTGATGCTTTGCGCCCTCGCCGGATGGGGCGTCATGGTTCTTATTTATGACAACCTCAACCTCACCGACCGCTTCCGCCAAATATATGATCACTTCTGGTTTCCGCTGGCATTGGTTGCAGCAGTGTTTTTCGTGGCGGACAACGGCGCCAATGAAGACGCCGCATTGCTGAAGGAAGCAACAGCGAGCATTCAGGACGCCAGCGCGTTCCTGCTGAGCCAGATCAAGCGATACGATGATTACTGCAGAGCTAATGGCCTGGATAGCCTGAAGTCATGCCGATGGAGCAGCTTTTCACAATGGACCTTTACCTACATCAAGGAAGGTGAAGCCAGCTACTTCATAGATTTCGCACCGAACGAGTCCAAGGGGTTCTACGCCGCGACTAGAAGAACCATCAGCGACGAGGATGTGATCGCCATCCGCAAAGAGATCAACGACTACAACCAAAGGTTGTGCCCCGTGAAGCACTTTTCCAACGGTATGTCGCGCTCATCGCCACTCTCCAGCACCTGTGAGTACGTCCCCCGTGGCTACTGCTCGGTCAATCCTGATGGTCCGCCAGGACTCGTAGACATAAACATCAGCAGCCACACTGTAGCCTTGGCCAGCGAATGCATCATTCCCTGGCTCGCCGGCGCCAAGCCTTCCTTGAAGCAGTTGTCGGCGCTAGTCAGCCAACATGACAAAGCCAAGAATCATCGTTGGCTGTATTTCCTGGCTGTTGCCGTAGCGGTCGGCGCAAAAGTGGCATTGGCGACTACCAAGCTGTGTTTGATTGATACGCGGCCTGCGGCTGATAGGCGTCGCGTTCTTAGGGGGGCACGGCATCGCCTGGGTCAATGTCTCCGTGTACTGAAGCGTCTACTGGTCGGTTTCGGCCAATTTGCATGGTTTGCTGCAACCTGGGTATCCAAGCTGCTCAAACGGGGATAGCACGGCGGGATCAACCTTCTACCGGTGACCGTTTCGCCTAGCCATTGAGGGAAGGACGGCTCGTGAAGATTGCCCTAAATACTCAAATGCCCAGGTACGAAGTTACCTCTCGCTCAAGCACGTCCACTAGCTCAGGGTCCATGTAGCGATAGTCATCGGGAATATCCAGAACATGAAGCCGTTTGTGCTCAAGCAGCCGAGCATACTCTGCCCGTAGCCGATGCTCGTGCTTGCGCTCCATCACAAAGATGACATCGGCCCAACGGATATCCGCTGGGCCGATAGGTTTGCGTGCGTTCGGGCTGGTGCCAGCCGAACGAGCGCTGAAGCCAGGACGTCGACGCCAGATCGCCTCCCCGGTAGGGCTGCGCCATTGGTTACGACTGCAAACGAACAGGAGATTAGTCACTCTTGATCCAGCAGTTGGCGGGTGGTGCGGATGGGATAGCTTATACCGAGCTGACGCGCCCGGTGCAGTTTGTCGGCACGGGTGTAGATCAGCTTCCAGTTCTTTTCTGGCTTGGAGTCCTGCGGGTTAATCGCTTCGCGCCCCTTATGCTTGCGGGATTGCGCGCGTCTCCAGCTATGGGGTCTTTCCATGGTTTTTTCCTCGTGAGTACCGGGTTCAGCAGCCGCGGTAATACGAGGTGGTGGGATGGTAAGCGTGCATTGGGGTTGTGGCTAGTTGGCGGGGCTGGATAGCTGTGGTTAGACGTCCGTAACTGCTATCGTTTCGGGATAGAAATAAGGGGGAAGGTGTCGACCCATTGCTAGCAAAAGAAAATAAATCCGTCCCCTTTTTGGTCCGCCCTTTATGGCAGCAAGCGGCGTACCTGTTGGACAGGCTGGACGCAGAACCAACGATCCAGGCTTTTTGGCTTCGGCAGTTAAGGATGTGGTGCGATCGTCAGTATCAAATGGTCGATCCGGTCACGCCGAAAGTCGAACGAATGGCGATTGCAGAACGACTGGTGAAACTGGCTGCGCTGGGCCTTATCGGTGGTGATAGCGTTAGCCGGGTTGTTTAGGTGTCAGTATTCGGATTGCCATAGGCCCTTGATGCACTAGCGTTCGCGACGACCATGGAGCGATGAACCGTTTCCTGCTTTGCCCTCCGAACTGGCTAGATAGTGCTATCTTCTTTTGATAGCATCCGCCGTATGAAAAACAGGCACCGGAAAACCCTTGACGCGATCTACCGCACGCCAACCAGCGCGGCGATAGTGTTTGCTGACATCGAGGCATTGGTCATTCATCTGGGCGGCCAAGTGTTGGAACGCGAAGGCTCACGGGTCAAGCTCATGCTACGAGGGGCCCAATGGCGCTGCCATCGGCCGCACCCAGGCAAAGAAGCCAAGAAATATCAGGTAGAAGAGGCTCGCGAATTTCTCCAGCGAGCAGGAGTTGAGCTATGAATAGCATGACCTATAAGGGCTATACCGCCCGAGTTGAGTTTGACGAACGTGACGACATTTTCGTCGGTCGAGTTCTGGGCGTGCGTGACATCATCAGCTTTCACGCTGACTCAGTGACGCAACTGCGCGCCGAGTTTGCCAGTGCTGTTGAGGATTATCTGGCGGACTGTGCCGAGCAAGGCGTCAGCCCTGAGAAGCCTGCCTCTGGGAAGGTGATGCTGCGCATTCGTCCTGAAGTGCATGCCGCCGCTACCATTGCCGCTCAAACCGCCGGAAAAAGCTTGAACCAATGGGCTGATGAGGTATTTGAGCGCGCAGCGCACGTCTGACGGCCGGTCGCCAGGTCAAAACATCCTTTGGCACGGCCATAAAAAAGGGTCTACCAAGCTAGACCCTTTTGTTGCTCAGGCAAGCGACTTGCCCTTACCTCACTTCCACAATATCCAGCGCCCGATTCGCCAACAGCTCACTCAACTCGATCACCTGCTGAATCCCCAACGCCACATGCCGCCGTGACCCATCCAGGTCAAACGCCAGATCACTGATCATGGCATTGGCCGAAGCCAGGTTCTCGCTGAGGCTGGCAAGCAGGCATTCAGAATCAACATCGGAAGCGATGCGGAAAATGGTGTTGGGATTGTCAGACGTTTCTTTCTCGGGCTTGGGGTTCAGATAGAAATCCAAGGCTCGCGTAGCAGCGTCGTCGATTTTCTTGTTGCGCGCTGACTGGGCGCGGGAGACGTGTTCGTCGGTAACCGGGGGGTTCGGTGTAATTTTGACCATGACCTTAGCTCTCTTGGTTGAGGCTACGACCCGCTCGCGACTAAACGAATTGGGAGGCAGCTGTACGCAGGTTAGTCGACCGACGAGCTAAGAAATCGGCGCGCCCGAGGGCGCCCTGCGCACAGCCACCATCGAGTGCAGGGATGGGGATACCTGACTGACGGACGCTTGAGCGACTTAGCTACGGCGGGCGACTAAACCCGATCACTGATGAGCAGTGACAGGTCCAAACTACCGACACCACCCTAGGCGCACAAGCCGGCGGATTCTGGCGTAGTTGTAGGCAAAGGCGCAAGGCGATGTGAGCTCTAGGGCGAGACCTGACGGTGGGTGGTCACCATGAAGGGCCTGCCGTCCGGGGCTCTTTGCTCCAGGACAATCCTGTCCTTCTCCACCTCTTTGATGCGCGCTTGTCCCGACGCCCCTGCCGGGTAGATATCACTGAGGTTGGGCATGCTGGGGCCGATAAATTGCGCCACCGTCAAAGGCGAGATCTCTTTGCCGTCCACCGTATACGACTTGGGCAACGTCTTCATTTGCTCCAATGTGAACGAAAGGTACTCACTATCGGCGCTCCAGCTACCCGCGCCATTGACGCTGTATTCGAGCCGATAGGGTTTCGAAGGCTCTGTGCCAACCAACGCGACCACGCCGCTCACGTTGTAATGGTTGTTGGCGACGTATTCGATCATGCCTTTGAATTCGAACTGACCGCTGTCGCCATTCGGATAGCTGAACTCCTCGGTCCAACGTCCAATGAAATGGCTTTTGTAGTAGTCAGCCCTCATGTCGGCTAACCAGGATGAGATGGTAGGGAACCCCGCCATCAAGCCAACAATTGCTACAAGAGCGGCCCAGCTTTTTACAGAGTACTGCTTAAGTGTCGAGACAGTGGTCATTAATAGCTCCTAATCCATGAGGAGGCGTACAGCACTCCGGTTCGTCTGTGCAGTTACTGCTTCAGGTCTTCTATCAGCTTGCCGACGGCCAAATCAGATACGCGGGAAAACGCTGCACGCAGTGCTTCGGGATCGGTGGCGTACTGCTCAGGGGTGTAGGCGAGGGTGTTGCTTTCGTTGAAGGGCGAGATGGTATTGAAGTTGCGCCAAACCGATGTGCCGCTGCGTTTCATGGAGCCGTTAACGCCGATGACTGGGTAAAGCACGGAGCTGTAGTTTTTCAGACTCAGTCCCCACTGCGAAACCATGATTTCAACGTCGGCATCCGCTTTCTCGCCTTCCGCCACGAGGGTGAACATACCCTCTTGCTTAATGCGCTTCTCGAAGCTTTCACGCACCAGTTTTCCCAGATCGATACCGTGGGCCTGCATGTTGTTCAAAATCGCTTGAGAGATATCTGCCGTCGCGCCATCGGCCGCCTTGGTGCCCATGACCGAACCGGCACCCGTCAATGCGCTCGTGCCAGTGCTCGATGCGCCAGCCGCCATGCCAGTCGCTGCGCCTGCCCCGGCACCCAGTCCTGCCCCCCAAGCCTGGGTCATGCTCGTGTACTTGAAGTTTTCCACCGCAAAGTACACAGGAAGGATCTTGATGGTTTTGATCTGGTGGCGGTCTTCAACACTCAAAGATTTGGTGACACACCCGGAAAGCAGGCTGACCGAGAGCAACGCGAGAAAGAATTTTTTCATTGATAGAAATACCGATGACATGAATGACGTGTCGCCTGAACGAAGAGACCTTTGAGTTCCAAAACGTCTCTCTGACCGCTCCGGTTTCTCTCAGGATAAAAAGGTAGCCATGACCGACAACCGTTCTAGTAGAAGCGGTCTTCCTGCTTCATGCCATAAATGCGCCCGAACGTCCTGAAGGAGATCCACAGGAACAACAGCGTCAGCAATACCCCACCCGCCATAACGATAAAGCTGGCGCGATTGGTGTACAGCTCGCTGGAGATGCTGCTGACCTGGGGAAACCAGCGGGAATAAAGCAGTGGAACGTCTCCACCTACCGTGTACTGATCATGTTCGTTGTAGCGCTGGTCAAAGTATTCGTCTTCATGAACTTGTTGATCCCCGTCGACATATCGGTAATGAATGATGACGCCGTTGGGATTCATCGGGATGCCTTCCAGCTGCGTCACCGTGCCTTTCACCTCGACAGGGGTCCACCGAATGGCGCCATAAATGGTCCCTGAGTGTTTTGCCAGTGAGGCTAGAAACAAGAGCAAGATGCAAGCAATGGTCAGCAGGACGATGCGGTTATAGAGATGATCTTTTTCAGCTTCACGTGGGTAAAACATGCTCCGGTCCCTCGGGGATAAATTCTTGCGCATCCTATCGGCGTTCGATCCAATAACTTGAATTTCCATCCAGGTCAGGTTCTCTCTGAGGCTCACCAGTAGCCATTCAGAATAAACCCCAGAGGCAATACGAAACCTCGTAGCTGAGGTATAAGGACAGCCATGCACCAAGGCCTACAAGGGACTGAAACGTGAGCACATTGCAATTCTGGCTGGACCGGTTGAGGAACAAGCAGAAACCCACGTCCATTTGGGCTGATCATCGTCGGAACGAGGCACTGGAGGCGCTCGCGGGCGCAGGGACGCACAGTAGCTGGATTGAACTCAGTCATCACTACAACGGTTTCGTTCGGGAGATCGCGGTTAGAGAGCTGTACGCTCAGCCGTCCCCTGAAGCATTGGTCGCAATGATAGATCGGTCGAACGACTGGGTGCCTCAAATTCGTGATTTAGCTGCGGTCGGCCTGGAGCATTATCTTTCGCCTGCCCATGCCCAGGCCTTGTTGTTCGCGGTGGAACCGCTTATCGCGTTAGCTGCACGTCAACGGGCCGACCATGGAAAAACCCTCAAGGCCGCTCGTGCTGTTTTGCAGTCGCCGGTTATCCGAGATGAGGTCCAGGCGAATTTTCTGACGCGGCACGGTAAGGCTGCCCGCTATTTGTTCGAGCTTTTGCTGGAAAGCGACTCCAATCCTGAAGCGCTGCTACGCAGCGCGCTCTTCCACCGTGAGGTGACCGTACGGTTGCTGGCCGTACCCGCCTGCCTGAAATTGCCCACCACCCAAGCTCGGTGCTTGCTACTCGAAGCCTTGTCTCAACCTGGTGCAAAATTTCGCGTTTGGGTGCTGCGCGCCCTTCTTCCTTTGCTGGGCGATCCTCGTCCAATTTTGTGTGAGGCGTTGCTCGATGCATCAGCCTCAATCCGTAGCCTGGCGCGCTGGGCGGCACCAAACAGTGAGATCGATCCACATGCGGTCCTCGTTGACCAGATGAAGCAAAGTATGCCCAGCAAGAAGCGAGATTGGCTGGGTGTGCTGGGCCTTTCGGCAGAGCTCAATGTTGAGCTGGATCCTCAGTGGCAGAAAGAAGCGCTGCGTTCTGGTTACCCCACCGTGAGGCGCGCTGCCATTGGCGCGGTGTCCGATGCTCAACTGCCTGAACTGCTCAAAGCGCTTGATGATCCCTCGAACAGAGTTTTTAACGCAGCCATCGCCCGCCTCAGCGACCAGCCTTGGGCTTTGGTCAAGCCTGGGTTAGACACCAAGATGGATCGGGATTGGCATGACCTTTCCGTCATACGCCGAAGCGCGCTGCTCCAGTTACGGCCTCTATGGCAGCAAGCTGCGTACCTGTTGGATCGGTTGGACGCCGAACCGACGATCCAGGCTTTTTGGCTTCGGCAGTTAGCCATGTGGGGTGACGGTCAATATCAAATGGTTGATCCGGTGACACCCAAAATCGAGCGGACGGTGATTGTAGAGCGACTACGAGAGCTGGCGGCTCGTGGGCTTATCGGCAATGAAAGCATTGCTCGTGTTGTCTAGGTGCGGTAATGCGCTTTACGTCATAATCAATCATGCCAAATTTGAGTAAAGGTTGCTCCCAAACAACCTAATCATCTGTCATACCTGACAGTATTCAGTTGGGTATGCCTGCCCTATGTTTATTTTTGTCTTGAGCAGCAATGGGTCCAAAATATCTATCGATTCGTGAATCCCTCGCTGCTTGGATCTAAATTGCAATTTAGATGGAGAAAACAATCATGATGACTGAAGATGATTTTAAGGATTATAAATCTGGCGACAAATTATTTATCAGACTTAATCCCGACAAAAAGACAAGTGCACAATTAGTTTATTTTAAATCGGTAGAAGACGGGCACTTGAACTATGAAGACATGAATTTTCGGAAATATTCGGTTGAGCTTTCGGCACTTACCCCACCATAGACATCATCAGGAAAACCTCGAAAACGAGATGTACAGGTTTCTCTGTAAAAAGGTCTTGTCAAACAAGACCTTTTTACAGCTGCAAAAGCTCAGTGACTACCTTACCTCAACAATATCCAACGCCCGATTCGCCAACAACTCGCTCAACTCAATTACCTGCTGAATCCCCAACGCCACATGCCGCCGTGACCCATCCAGATCAAACGCCAAATCACTGATCATGGCGTTGGCTGATGCCAGATTCTCACTAAGGCTGGCAAGCAGGCATTCAGAATCAACATCAGAAGCGATGCGGAAAATGGTGTTGGGGTTATCGGACGTTTCTTTCTCGGGCTTGGGGTTCAGATAGAAATCCAACGCTCGGGTGGCAGCGTCGTCGATTTTCTTGTTGCGCGCGGACTGGGCGCGGGAGACATGTTCGTCTGTATCTGGAGGGTTTGGAGTAACTTTTACCATCGTCTTGCTTCCTATAGTAGGAGCCATCACCCGCTCGCTGCTAAACGATGGGAGGTAGCTGTACGCAGGTTAGCAGACCGGGGAAACAAGAAACCGGCGCGTCCGGGGACGCCCTGCGCACAGCCACCATCAAGTGCAGGATCGGAAATCCTGACTGGATGACGCCTTGCACAACCTGTTTCACCGCGAGCTGCTAAACCCGATCACTGACCATCAGTGACAGGTCCAAAACTACCGACGCAACCCCAGGCGCACAAGCCGGCGGATTCTGGCGTAGTTGTAGGCAAAGGCGCAAGGCGCTGTGAGCTCTAGGGCGAGACCTGACGGTGGGTGGTCACCATGAAGAGCCTGCCGTCCAGGGCTCTTTGCTCCAAGACAATCCTGTCCTTCTCCACCTCATTGATGCGCGCCTGCCCCGATGCCCCTGCCGGGTAGATATCTCTGAGGTTGGGCATGCTGGGGCCGATAAATTGCGCCACCGTCAAAGGCGAAGTCTCTTGGCCGTCCACCTTATACGTCTTGGGCAACGACTTCATTTGCTCCAACGTGAACGAAAGGTACTCGCTATCGGCACCCCACCTACCTTTGTATAAATTTTCATCACATTTCTTTAAACTCTTCAATCAGCAGTTCGACAAACTTGTCCTTCGCGCGATGAACTTTAACATTCTTGTTCCACATAAAATAATTTTGTATAGGCGTCAAATCATCAAACATATACCCACTTATACTTCCAATGCTTTTGAACTGTTCATATATCCCCCTCGGAACTAAGGAAGCTCCGGCACCGGAGCTAACGCAGCCAAGAATGGTGCCATAACTGGCTATATCAATTATGGAGCTCGACACCTCATGCATCCTCAGCCAGTTTTCCAGCGATCCCCTATACGGGCATCCTTCTGGCCACATGAATATATCCATGCCACTTAAATCCTGCGGTTCACTTATCCGCGCCGCCGTCGCAGAAGCGATCAACACCAGCTCTTCCTTGTAAATCTCAGTAGCGGCAATATCCGGATGCTCAGGTCTGACAGCGATGATTGCCCCATCCAGTTTATGGCTCACCACATCAATTAATAAGTGCGACCAATCGCCAGTACCAAATTGCATTTGCACCAGAGGATAGAGATGATGGTACCTTGACAACAACTTGGGCAATCTACCTGTAGCTGACGATTCAATAGCGCCAATTCTCAAACTTCCCGAGGGCGCAGCCATAGGATCGAGAGCTCTTTGTGACTCCTGACACAAGGACAATATTCTATTCGTGTAGCCAAGAAACAATTTACCGGCAGGACTGATGACGAGCCCTCTTCCTTGCCTTATGAACAAGGAAACGCCAAGCTCCCTTTCTAAAATTTTAATCCTATTCGTAATATTTGACGGAACACAGTGCAACAGTGCAGCAGCACGAACAATACTACCTTGATCGGCCACGGTCTTGAACATAGTTAGCTGAGAGAGCTCCATCCCACTACTCACTTAAAGTGAATTATTTGCTGAGTATAAGTCACTTGTTGCACACCCTCAAGTCGCTTAACATTTAGAAGCTGATTTTCAAGGAAGGTAAATCAGAACAATCCAAGAGCATTAAATAATTCGATCATTTTCAAGGAAAGATACCTATGAACTCAGCATCACAGCAACGTCGCTTCGATATATTTGAAAGCAAGTCCATGCAAGAGTTTGGGGAGTTTTTTGTTGAGTCACTACCCAAGCACATACGAAACTTGAAAATTCCCGGACGAACCATATTTGAAAATCACCGCAGGGAACCCTCGCCAGCTCACATAGTGCAAATATCCGAACTTCAAGATGCCATGCTTGAGGTGCTTCGCCATCCAATTACACAAGAAGCCCATTTCCATACTGAAAGCGCATTCAGAGCCTTCCTTAGAAAGCAAACGGTGGACCCTACTGTTCTGATGTTTTTCAATGGATGGAATGAAACTCACAAAACCACTAGTTTAGTTTCAGCTAAAATCATCATGCGGTTATCAGCAGACGCGATATCTTTACCGGCTGAAAAGCGAGCTGGCTATAACAACGTTATGGCACACATGCATGAAGTTGTGAAAGACGATTTCGGGCTTGGACACCAAGGCCACGATGGCATGTACGAATATATGACATCAGCTTTTGGAGCAACAGCTTGGGTTGAAGATCAGTATAAATTAAACGAATGTAACGAATTTTCACAGTTTCTATATGACACTGGAGTTGCGGAATATAAATCCCCCCTTAACTCAGCGGCGCATAAGGGTTCGATATTGGATGCCATGATGGTTTCGATTTCTTCAGAGCTGTGGAATGGTCGGGAGTATAATTTCATCGCTCAACACATAGAGAATAAGTTACTCGAGGTTAATCCGGACATGAGAGCGGATACTTTGCGCTTTCGCAACGCCAAAAGTTATGTAATGGGTCATGCCGGTGAAGTGGAAAACAAGCATGGCTTGCATGCTTTGGCCGCGGCACAAGCCTATGGCCGAACGGTAGATATAAATTTTAAGCCAAACCGATTAAAAGGAATTATGCTTAGTTACAACGAACGAGTAGGAAAAGCTTTTGCGGCAATGCACCACGCCCTGAGCTCATATGCGTAGACTTACTATGCCGCAGAAAAATTCCAATTACCCCCTGCAACAAGTCGCAGGCTAACCGACCTCCAAGTGAAACCAGTTTCAACTTAAGGGAATGCCATGATTTGGAAATTCAAGTTTCTACAGGATCTCCTATATGGATTTTGATCAAGCTATGGTCGCGCTGGGCTTTTTTGCCTTTTGCGGCGGTTTGATAGATGCAGCGGTAGGGGGTGGCGGGCTTGTACAAGTCCCAGCACTTTTACATGCCCTCCCCCAGCAAAGCCTGGCCACAGTTTTCGGGACTAATAAATTTGCCGTTCTGGCGGGAAATGCCTCTTCCATATTCAGTTATCTGAAACGAATTACCATCGTGTGGAGGCTGATGCTTCCCACCATGTGTTCAGCGTTTGTCTTTGCTTTCCTTGGGGCCGCCGTAGTATCCATTGCGCCCAAAAAGCTGATGGAATTTGTTGTCTTTTTCATCCTGATAGTCATGGCTATTTATACCTTCAAGGAAAAAAGACTTGGGCTGGTAGGCTCCAACGAACACTGCGGAACGAAGGAGATTGCGTTAGGTATTCTTCTTGGCGGCTTGATCGGTTTCTATGATGGTGTCTTTGGCCCTGGTAGCGGTAGTCTGCTGCTTTTCATCTTTGTTAAGTTTTTTGGTTTCGACTTTTTAAACGCATCAGCATCGGCAAAGTTGGTTAATCTTGGCACGTTTAGCGCAGCACTTATGTTTTTTGTTCCATCTGGGAATGTCTTATGGGCGGTAGGGGGCGTGGTTGCTCTGTGCAATATCGCCGGTTCGCTCACCGGTGTCTTTTTGGCACTGCGTTATGGAAGCGGCTTTATAAGAGTTTTCTTCCTAGTGTTGCTTGTTTTTTTAATAGGCCGGATGGGACTGACTATTTTTTCGTAGGTAATCCTGCTCCTGCAAACGCCTGCATAAGGTTCGCGGCGTGTGGTTCGATGCCTGGGCCACGCTGATCAGGCTCGGTAGCTCGTTTAACCCTCACTCGTTGCCTACCAGTGATTTGGTTGTCCCAAGCCCGACCCATTTTGGCGAAGCGACGCACTAGGCGCCCTCGCCCTTCTCCGACGCTTCATCGCTATGCACCACCACCAACAACTGCGCCTGAACATCCCCCACCGAACGCAACCGATGGGGCTTCTGCGCGTTGAAATGCAAGGCATCGCCGCGATTCAGCAGCACGCGCTCGTTCATGAAATCCACTTCCACCTGCCCCTCATGCACGAACAGGAACTCCTCTCCGGTGTGTTCCTTGAACGCGTGATGGGCCGTGAATTCGGTCGCCGGATAGAGGATGAAGGGTAGCAGGTTGCGCTCGGAAACCTGATGGGCCAGGACCGCGTATTCGGAGCCGCCGCTGCTCGACGCCAACGAGCGCCGGTCTTCGCTGCGCACCAGGCTGTAGCTGTCGAGCGAGACGTTCTCCTCTGAGAACAATTCTTCGACATTCACGTTCAGCGCCTTGGCGAGCTTCAGCGCGGTGGCGATGGAGGGCGTGCTCAAGCCCCGCTCCACCTTGGATAGGTAGCTCTTGGTCATCCCGGTTTTCTCGGCCAGGACGTCCAGTGTCATGCCGAGTTTTTTCCTGAGCAATTTCAAGCGAATGGACATAGGTAACCAACATTTCCTGGGAAACGGACAATCAAAGGTTGCAAATGACACTTTGTGTCATATAGTATTTTTTGTGTCATTAACACCTTCCCTTCGCAGCTTCCATGACGCGGATCAAGAACGGTCAAAGAACGAATCAGGAGAACGGATATGAGCAAGACACTGGCGACGCCCAAGGACCAGTTGGTCCAGCACGCTGTTAACCAGATGCAAAAAACACTGCCGGATAATACGTGGACTGTACGACAAAAGCTGGCCCTGACCTGCCGCATCCTGTTCGAGAACGGTCACGACTCAGGCCTGGCCGGGCAGATTACGGCGCGCGGGCCGCAACCGGGTACCTACTACACCCAGCAATTGGGCCTGGGCTTCGACGAAATCACCGCCGGCAATCTGCTGCTGATCAATGAAGACCTGGAGGTGCTGGAGGGCCACGGCATGCCCAACCCGGCCAACCGCTTTCACACCTGGGTCTACCGCGCCCGGCCGGATGTGAACTGCATCATCCACACCCACCCGACCCACATCGCTGCGCTGTCGATGCTGGAGGTGCCTTTGCAGATTTCCCACATGGACCTCTGCCCGCTCTACGAGGACTGCGCGTTCCTGGAGGGCTGGCCGGGTGTGCCGGTGGGCAACGAGGAAGGCGAATTGATCGCCGGCGCCCTGGGCGACAAGCGCGCCATCCTGCTTTCCCACCACGGCCAGTTGTCCACCGGCGCCACGGTGGAGGAAGCCTGCAACATCGCCCAACTGATCGAACGCGCCGCGAAGTTGCAACTGCTGGCCATGGCCGCCGGCGAGGTGAAACCGATCCTGCCGCACCTGGGCCGCGAAGCCCATGACTGGATCGCCCGCCCGAAGCGTCACGCCGCCGCCTTCAACTACTACGCCCGGCAGAACCTGCGCCAACACGCCGATTGCCTGAACTGAACCCATTAGGAGACACGCCATGTCTACCAAATTCCACGGCATCATTGGTTACACCATCACGCCCTTCTCCGCCGACGGCCAAGGCTTGGACCTGGACGCATTGGGCCAGTCCATCGACCGCCTGATCGACAGCGGCGTCCACGCCATTGCGCCTTTGGGCAGCACCGGCGAGGGCGCCTACCTGAGCGATGCGGAGTGGGATCAGGTCAGCGCGTTCAGCATTGCCCGCATCGCCGGCCGGGTGCCGACCGTGGTCAGCGTGTCGGACCTGACCACCGCCAAGGCGGTACGTCGCGCACGCTTTGCCCAAGCGAAGGGCGCCGATGCGGTGATGGTATTGCCGGCCTCTTACTGGAAACTGAGCGAGGCGGAAATCCTGGCCCATTACCAGACCATCGGCGCCAGCATCGACCTGCCCATCATGCTCTACAACAACCCGGCCACCAGCGGCATCGACATGTCCGTGGAGCTGATCCTGCGGATTTTCAACGCGGTGGCGAACGTCACCATGGTCAAGGAGAGTACCGGCGACATCCAGCGCATGCACAAGCTGCAGCTATTGGGCGAGGGCCAGGTGCCGTTCTACAACGGTTGCAACCCACTGGCCCTGGAAGCCTTCGTGGCCGGTGCCAAAGGCTGGTGCACCGCAGCGCCAAACCTGATCCCGCAGCTCAACCTCGACCTGTATGACGCCGTGCTGGCCAACGACCTGGACCGGGCCCGAGCGCTGTTCTATCGTCAATTGCCGCTGCTGGATTTCATCCTCAAGGGCGGCTTGCCCGCTACCATCAAGGCGGGGCTATGCAGCCTTGGTCTGGAAGTCGGTGATCCGCGCTTGCCGGTATTCCCGCTCGACGAGGCGCGCATTAGCCAATTGCAGACGATGTTGAATCAACTACGCTGAATCGCGCTGGGCCCTTGCGACCGACAGGTGGGCCATCCTGTTCGGTCGCTGTTGTCCTAATGGGTGAGCGCCGCCATGGTCACCGAGGTAATGAGATGAACACCTATCAACCCTTGAACTGCGACCTGCATGACTACCTGGAGATTGCCTGCCTCTACGGCTACACGCTGGACATCGAACTGACTGACGGCCAACGCCTGACAGCCCGCGCGATCACCACGCGTACCGCTCGCACGCGGGAGGAGTTTCTTGAGGTTGAAACCGCGGAGGGTCGTCGGGAGATACGTTTGGATCGCTTATTGGCGATTACGCCGCGGGATGAGCACGCCAGGTTTGGACGGGTTGCACTAGGTGACCAGCCTTTGGACGCTTAGCTAGGCATCACCTCACCGGCCTGTTCCAACGCCAACCGGTGCAAGGTAACAGCGGCGAGTTCAAGCTCATCACCCCAGCTCACATCGAAACCCCATTCGCCCAATTGGGCGGTGGCGAACAGCAAGGTCTTTCCAAGGGTTTGAGCACCGGAAATTGGCGAATGTATTTGCGTAGGTCTACGTTATAGCGCTTACCGCTGACGAACTCTAACTGCAAGGCATGTTTGCCAGGGAAAGGTGTCAGATTTTTGATTGTGACTTTGCTGAGCAAAGGTCAACTTCTTCGGTTTCGCCATTCCACACTCGACTCGAACAATAAGGGCCTGCACCAGACAGATCATTATTTTCCCATACACAAGAAATCTGACAGCCTCCGGGTCTACACCATCCGCATCTACTGCATTTAGGAAAACGGAACAATCATTCCAGGAAACCTCCTACAACTCTGTCCATAGATCCCGCGTTAGCGTCTGTCCTGCCTCTATTGGACGAGACTCTCTAGGTTGTGACACGCAAAAAAGACATCCCCCAAGTCAAGAACCCGCCCGGCGGCGACGGGCACTACATCACCTATCGGGACATGACGCCCAGCGAATTGGCCGAGCGTGAAGCCGGACAATTGAAGTACGAAGCCATGCTTGCGCGGCAGGCCGCCTATGAAAAGGAACGCTGGGCTACGGTCGATAAAGCGCCGCTGCCGATAAACGGGAGCGTATTCGCCAAGAGCTGCAAGTTATCCGACGGCGTCATTGATTACAGCAACCCCAACGGCTATGTGCCGGCTGACTTGGTCAGGCAGTACGGCGACCTGGTTTGGCTCGGAGGTAGACGGGCTGACGCATCGGGGACTGTGCCCCTCAAGCAGATTGGCGCCGGCACGATAACCGCGTCATTGGGCAGGCTTGCTCTCGGCGGCACCGCACTTGAAGCAACCGGGGCAACGGTCGGTGGCACCGTCGTCACGGGTCTGTTAACCGGCATGGTTGCCTTGCTCTGGCCTTCCAGCCTCGGCGATAGCTCGCTTTACTCCGAAGAACAGCTACGCGACCTGAAACAGGCCCGCTGCCGCATGCGTCTGCAAATTGAGCAGCAGGCCGATGGCAGCCTCAAGGGCTATGGCTTCTATACCGGCCAGAACCGCGATTGGGAAATGGTCGACGTCGTTCACCTGGTTCCTCGCGCCGACCACTACATCGCCGACTTGGGCGACGGCATCGAACTGATCTGGACGCCAGCCGTCGATCCGTCCGACACCCTGGGCATCCCCGCCCTGGAAGCGGCGCCACAGGCGCCTCCCATCTGGATCTACCCGCCGACGCCGATGGCCGACAGCATCATCGTCGATCCGATCTATCCGCCGGAGTACAGAGATTTCATTCTGGTGTTTCCGGCAGATTCGGGGGTTCGGCCGGTTTATGCGGTTCTGAGTGTTCGTAGAAAGGGCCTGGCCGAGGCCGGCCACGACTATCATCCGGCCCCGAAAACACAAGAAATAGTTGGTTTTCCTGACTTGAAGAGAGGAATCAAAAAGACACCCGTACAGGGAGGTGGAGGCCTACGACATCGCTGGCTTGATGCTAAGGGCAGAACAATCTATGAATGGGATTCCTCACACGGCGAATTGGAAGCCTATCGCTCAAGCGATGGAAGCCACCTAGGGGCATTCGATCATGTTACTGGCGAGCAGACAAAGGCCGCCCAAAAAAACCGTAATATCAAAAAGTATTTGTGAGGATTAAATGGGACTCAAACTACGACTGGAGTGGTTCGACAAGCAAACTGAATGCTACGAAGGAGAAGAGCACTCGAAAGATTTGGGCGAAGATAGCGCTGTCATTGAGGCCCTAGGAATTCCAATCGAAAACAATATAAATAATGGCGGCTTCAATGTTTCTCAAGAATGGATAAAAATTCTCCAACCTTATTTCCAGCATTCAATTGATTGGTCCACCTATGTCTACCAGATTTCCTTCGATTATCGAGATAGTTGGTAGCGGCAGAGAGAGTAACCAGTAAAACCACCCTGCTTTGGCTAAGCGATTTGGGGCCGCTACGCAGCCCCAGCGGGGCGGTGCGACGATTCGCTAAATTCCCTCGCCACAGATTGAGAAGACTTATTGGGCAACGGGTCGTACAAGCTGCCAGATGCTGTCTCCTGATGCTGCAATGCTGACCCTATTACTCCACATACCTCACATCAAACGACCCTCTGACAACTTGGCCTTCCGTATCAGCGAATGAATAGACACCTTTGAAAAAGCTGAAGAATCTGCCGAACTCTATAGTGATTGTCCCGGTGCTAACCGAATGATGCTTCCCCTCTTGGTCGATGAAGATCCACCGTATAGAGGGACCATCAAAATCACCGGGATATTGAAACGTTTTCATGTCGCTACCCGCTTGTGCGGCCGGGAAGCCGATAAAAATCGCGGCGTCGTCTTTTTTGCCTCGCTTCCACGCTTTCAGCCCCCCTTGCAGAAATCCGCCGCTGGCGTTGTTGCCATCACTGTTGAACAACGTCGCATTGACCTCTGTAAAAGTTACCGAAGACGGGGTGTTGACGATAATCGTGCCTACCATGCGGGCATCTGGTTTTTTCTTGTCAGTTGTCATGTTTGAACCCTCAGTGCTGTGACTCAAGGCGCCAATAAGACAGCGCCAAGAGATATAAGCATCAGAAGCGCCCATCGACTACTGTCAGAAATAACAGCTGGTAAGATCGTTTTAATGAGCTGGTTATGAGTGATCTGCAAAAAACGCAATAACCGTGGGAGCAAAGCTTGCTCGCGATTGCGGTAAGTCAATCAGCAATAACGACCTGCCGCTAGCGCGAGCAAGCTTGAACTGGTCAAGTAATCCCGGACACCGGTTACGGTGTTTATGCCGCTTTTTGCTCCATGGCTATTGGCGACAGATAGTTGTTGTAGCTGTGGAGCCTCGTGCGGTTGTAGTACATGAAGAAGCGCACCATATCGGTTCTGGCTTCCTCGATCAGGCTGTAGCCGCCACGAGGCACCCACTCGGACTTCAGCGTGCCGAAAAATCGCTCTGTTGGAGCGTTGTCCCAACACTGCCCGCGATGGCTCATGCTTTGCAGAATGCCATGGCGCATCAGTTCTTCTTGAAACTTGCGACTGGTGTACTGGGCGGATTCAACCGGTCGTCGCAACACCTTGATCGAGGTGTTTATGGGACGACCCGCGGGATGGATGCAAAAATTGACGGGCCGGGGAGCGATGCGCTCTCCAGGTGCACCCTCACTTCGTAATGAGATCGAGCGGCTATTTTGGGTGCAGATTGCAACAGGCATCACTAGCGAAAAGGCGGCACATGCCGTTGGCGTATCAACAGCGGTAGGTACACGCTGGTTCCGTCATCGAGGCGGGATGCCATTATTCATGTCGAATCACATATCAGGACGATACTTATCGTTTGCAGAGCGAGAAGAGATTGGGCTGCTTCGAGCGCAAAGTGTTGGCGTTCGTGAGATCGCCCGTCGTCTTGGACGAAGCCCATCGACAATTTCACGGGAGCTGACACGAAATGCTGCTACCCGTTGCGGTCGGCTTGAATATCGAGCGTCAGTAGCGCAATGGAAGGCAGAACTGGTGGCCAAGAGGCCGAAACCAGCGAAACTGGTCACTAACCCGCGACTGCACCAGTACGTACGCGACCGCCTTGAGGGCAAGATTCAAGACGCCGATGGTCGTGAGATTTCTGGGCCTCGGCAAGCGCCCTTCAAAGGCCGAAATAAACCGCATCGCAGTGACCGTAAATGGGTCAATGGCTGGTCGCCTGAGCAGATTGCCAACCGGCTCCAGATCGATTTTCCGGATGATGAATCCATGCGTATCTCTCATGAAGCCATATATCAGGCGCTCTACATTCAGGGTCGAGGAGCTCTCAAGCGCGAACTGGTGACCTGCCTGCGCTCAGGACGAGCATTGCGCGTGCCGAGAGCCAGAGCGCAGACCAAAGTGTGGGCACACGTCAGCGAGGACGTCATGATCTCCAGTCGCCCTGCTGAGGTAGAAGATCGGGCTGTACCCGGGCATTGGGAGGGCGACCTGATCATCGGTCTGAACCGTTCTGCGATTGGAACTCTGGTCGAGCGCTCAACTCGATTTACCATGCTCGTCCATCTGCCTCGCGAGAAAGGTTATGGGCTAATTCCCCGCACGAAGAACGGCTCGGCGCTGGCTGGCTATGGGGCTGTTAGTATGGCCAACGCATTGAAGAAGTCGGTGACTGATCTTCCCATCGAGTTGTGGCGATCTTTGACCTGGGATCGTGGGAAGGAGCTGTCGGATCACACTCGATTTACCATCGAGTCCGGAGTAAAGGTTTTCTTTGCTGATCCACATAGTCCATGGCAGCGCGGCACAAACGAAAATACGAACGGCCTTCTACGGCAATACTTCCCGAAAGGCACTGACCTCTCTCGTTGGAGTGCCCAAGAAATACAGGCGGTAGCTCACGTACTTAACTCTAGACCTCGAAAAACACTCGGCTGGAAAACACCTGCCGAAGCACTGAATGAGTATCTAAAGTCTGTACAACAATCCAGTGTTGCGACGACCGGTTGAATCCGCCCTGACAGCCCTGGTCTGAGTGAAACATCAGTCCCGGCGGGTACGTTCGTACCGCTGTCGCCATGCGTAACGCTTTGCTGACCAAGTTGGCATCGTTAACCAGAGAAAAAGCCCAGCCAATGACCCGGCGAGCATACAAATCAATCACGATGGCCAGATGAACCCAGCGTTTACCCACCATCAGGCTGGTCACGTCGCCACACCAAACCTGATCGATTGCAGTCGGTTTGAAGTTGCGCTTAAGTCGATTGGGCGCGACAAATGCTTCTACACCTTTGGATCTGAAGGGGTGGGGCTGGCGTTGTTTACTGACAATGTTAGCCTCCCTCATCAGCGCTCTGACAAGGCTCCTTCCAGCAGTTATTTTCTGAGACTTCAGGCCCTTGCTGATCATCCTGGAACCCATTGCCTCCCGGCTTTCACTGTGCAGTTCAACCACTTTCAGCTTGAGCTCTTCGCGTCTGATCCGCGGTTGGGCTCTGCGCTGAAGCCACTCATAAAAGCTGCTGCGTTTCACATCGAAAACACGACACACGATAGCCGTCGGGAACGACTCTCTTAGTTCCGCAATCATCGAAAACGATCGGGATCCGACATCAAGAGAGCGGTAGCCTTTTTTAAGATTTCAGCTTCCATCTCCATACGCTTGATCTTGGCTTTTAACTCCTGGATCTGGCGCTGATCTTCGGTAATTGCCTTGGTGCCTTTAACTGGCTGGCCCTCGCGTTCCTTACGAACCTGATCAACCCAGCGTCGTAGAGCGGTGGGCCCGATATCAAGGGAAGCACAGACATCTGGAACCGGGCAGTTATCATCAAGCACCATGCTGGCGGCATGCAGCTTGAACTCGCGGGTGTAGACCTTTCTTTCGTTCATGGAACCTCCAAGTTGGCGAAATCATATCGCCCTTAAGAGGTGTCCGGAATTATTAGGCCAGTTCAGCTTGGCTCCCACAGGTTTTGCACCGTTTGGTCCTGCTGTTTCTTTTAGCCGCCCGGCAAAAATCTTCGTTTCATCCCCTCCCGCAAAGCTCCCATCCGCTCCAGCAAAGTCATCGCGCCCTCTCCCCCTCGATAATGCCCGCTTCGCTTGCAGTCCCCTTATCCGCCAACACCGTGTAAACCCCATGAACCTACGTACCTCCATCCGTAGTTATTGCCTCAAGTCCAGGCTCGCCATAAGCGCGCTGACCCGTCTGCATCGAACGCTTTCGTTCATGGCCGGTTATCTGGCGCAGCTGGGCTTCGATTCCGAGCGGTGGCCGGTGCCTCGTGATGAGGTTGCCGTGGACAGACAGGCCAATGCTCTTTGCCCGGAGCTGGCCGCTACCGTGTTCAGTCATGCGCGGGAAGGGGTGATGTTGGTCGATCCCTTCGGGCGGGTCATCGGTGTGAACGAGGCGTTCACGCGCCTGACCGGCTACGGGCAAGACGAGGTCAAGGGCCGGGACTTGAATTCCCATCGCATGGTGCGGCGACTCGCGGCGTTCTATGCGCCGATGAAGAACGCGCTGGATTTCCACGGGCACTGGTCCGGGGAAATCCAGAGCAGCCACAAGGACGGCCGGGAGATGACGTCGCGCATCAGCATCAGTGCCGTGCATGACCGGCACGGTAATGTTCGACATTACGTGGTGCTGCTCAGCGACATGACGCAGATGAAACAGCGCCTGCAGTTGCTGGAGCGCGACGCCCGTTATGACGCGCTCACGCAATTGCCCAATCGGTTGCTGCTGGCCGAGCGGATGCGCCAGGCGTTGGGCAAGGCGCGTCTCCTTCAGCAGAAGGTGGCGATTGCATTTATCGATCTCGACGGTTTCAAGGCCCTGAACGACAGCTATGGGCATGACTGGGGCGATCGGGTGTTGCAGATTGTCGCCGCACGAATCAACGCGACGCTGCGTGAGAGCGACACCCTGGCACGGCTCGGCGGTGATGAGTTTGTGGCCGGGTTGGTGGGGCTACAGGAGGTGGAAGACAGCGAGCCGTTGCTCAAGCGCATGCTGCAAGCGGCCAGCGCGCCCATCCTGATCGGCGCTCAGACGGTGGAGATTTCCGCCAGTATCGGCGTGGCGTTTTTCCCCGAGCACGGTCAGGAGATCGACGCGCTGATCAGCAAGGCGGACCAGGCGATGTACCTGTCGAAAAAGGCCGGTGGCAACCGTCTGGCGTTTTGTCCGACCCGCTTCATTTCCCTCAATAGCGAAACCTGACGGTGGTGCCGACGGTTCTTTCGCTGCCGAGCTGCACGCCGTAGTCACCGGCGCCCAGCAGTGAATAGACAGCGGTGACGTAGTGACGGTCGAAGACGTTGCGTACCCAACCTTCCACTTCCCACCCACGGTCCTGACTGCGCAATCCCAGGCGCAGGTTGGTGAGGCCGTAGCTGGGCTGATAGCTGCCTTCGCCGCCTTCAAGTGTGCCGTAGTAGCCGGTCCGGAAGCTGTAGTCGACGCCGCTGTAGGCTTCCAGGCCGTACGGCAGCGGATGAGTATGGTCCAGGCCGCTGCTGAGGTTCCATTCCGGCGCGTTATAGAGCCGGTCGCCGCTGAGGTCGCAGGTCCACTGGCCGGAGGCAGGCGGGCATGGCGCGTTGGGGAAGCTGCGATAGCGTGCGTCGCTCCAGGCCAGGCCCAGGCGTCCGGTGAGCCGGGGGGCCAACTGCCAGGCCGAGTCCAGTTCGATGCCGCGCAGGCGCACCTTGCCAACGTTGATCAGGTTGTCCCGTAGCGGCGGCGCAAACACGGATGTCGCCGGGCTGTAGGTGAGTGCCTGGTAGTCGTCGACGTCAGTCTGATAGACGGCGAGGTCGAGCAGCGCACGCTCATCCCAGAAGCGCGTCTTCAGGCCCAGCTCCAGCGACGTGGCGCGCTCCGGCTCGAAGGTGGGTGCGGCGAACGGACCGACCACGTCGAAGTTGATGCCGCCCGCCTTGTAGCCGCGGGACCAACTGACGTAGCCCATCACGGCATCGCTGAAGCGGTAACTGGCGCTGAGCAGGCCGGAGACGTTGTCTTCCTCGATCGAGTCCTGGCGGTAATAACCACGTCCGAGGGCGATGTCCCGCAGTAACTGGCCGCCCGCCTGGAATGTCGGTGGCAGGCCGGCCAGCGAGGCGAGATTACTGGTGTCGCGGGAGACCCAGCCGTCCTTGCGATCCTGGCTGTAGCGCAGGCCGCCGGTGAGTTCGAGGGGGTCGACGGGCCGCCAGGAAACCTGGCCGAATACAGCTCGGCTGTCGCCCTTTTGCTGGCCGTCGTAATGTTGCCGGGCGCCTTCCAGCAGTTGGGCCGGCACCTGCCGCGGATCGGTGAAGGTGATGCCATAGAGCTTCTGCAATTGCGCCAGTTGGTCGCCGACGAACCAGGGCGCGGCGTCCTTGCCAAATTCGACGTCGATGTCACGGTCGAGCTGCTGGTGCAGGTAGTAGAGCCCAGCAACGTAGTCGATGGACGAGCCGGCCGTGCCGGACAGGCGCCATTCCTGGCTGAATTGCCGGTGCCCCAGTTCGGTCTCGGACTGAGCCACCGACAACGCGGTGCTGTCGCCGTCGCGGGTGGCGCGGTAGTCCCAATCACGGTAGGCGGTGATGCTGGTCAGGCGCATCGCCTCGTCCAGGTCCCAGTTCAGTTCCAGTGAGACACCGTCCTGCAGGGTTCGCGGGTGCCCCGGCGCGTTGATGCGCACTTCGCGTTGGTCAGGGTCGGACGCAGGCAGCGGATAGCCGACGAACTGGGCCCGCTGGCGCGTCTGCTGGCTGTAGTGGTTGACCAACAGCACGTTGCCGGCCTCGTTCTGCCGGGCATGGTCCGCGATCAGGCGCGCACTGAAGACCGCGTTCGGCGTCCACAACAATTGCCCGCGCAGCCCCTGGCTGTCGGCGTCACCGAGGCGGGCGCCATCTTGCAGGTTCTCCACTTGCCCATCGACCGAGCGCTCGAAGACGTTCAGCCGCCCGGCCAGTACATCGTCGCGCAGCGCCCCGGAAACCGTCCCGCGATACTCCCGTAGACCGCGCTCCCCGTAGCTGGCCTCCAGGTTGGCCTCGGGTTGGAACGTCGGTTGGCGAGTGATGATGTTCAGCGCACCCGCAGTGGTGTTCTTGCCGAACAAGGTGCCCTGGGGGCCACGCAGCACTTCGATGCGCTCGATGTCCATCAACTCGGTGAAAGCCATGCCCTGGCGCGCCTGGTAGACGCCATCGACGTAGGTGCCGACGCTGCCTTCCAGGCCGTCGTTGTAGGTCGTCGCACCGAACCCGCGCAGGCCGAAGCCGGCATAGCGGGCGTCATGCCCGGACACCACCAGCCCGGGCACGCGCTGCTGGATGTCTTGCAGCGTGTGCAGGCCGGCTTGGTCCAGTTGTTCGCCGTAGAGGACGTTGATCGGGATCGGCACGTGCTGCGGGTCTTCCTCGCGGCGGCGAGCGGTGACCACGGTTTCCTCAAGGACCAGGGGGCCGGGCGACGCCGCAGGCGTAGTCGGCGATGGCGCTTGTTCGGCATAGGCCCAGGTACCGGGCAATACCGTCAGGCTGCCGAGCAAAAGCAGCCGATAGCGCCGACCGAGCATGCTATTGCTCCCGTGCCATCGGGCGACGCACCCTGTCCGAGTCAGTCAGTGCCCTGACCCACGCCAACAATTCACGGCTGTCGGCAGGCTTGAGCAGGACCGCATCGAAGGCCAGGTCCTCGGGATAACCCTCAGGCCTGCGGGGCGGTACCGCCGAATAGAGCAACACCGGGCAATCGTGCCCGTGCTCGCGCACTTGTCGCAGCAATGCCCAGCCATCCATGCCGGGCATCATCTGATCGCTGATCAAGAGGTCGACCGGCTGCTGGGTCAGGCAAGCCAAGGCGTCTTCGCCGTTCGTCGCGAGGCTCACGTCAAACCCGTAGCCGGCCAGCAGGTCATACAGCCATTCGCCGTTCTGCTCGACATCGTCCACCAGCAAGACATGCTGGCCCTGGCCATCGAACGGCTCGGCATGGCTATCGACGATGCCGTTTTCAAGCTCGTGTTCCTGGGCGCAGTTCAATTGCAGGCGAAAACTGAAGCGGCTGCCGCCTTGGTCGCCGGCCTGGAGTTCGAGTCGACTGCCCATGCGCTCCAGCAGCTGCGTGACGATGGACAAGCCCAGCCCGCTGCCTTCGTAGCGTTGCGCATTGCGGCCGCGACGGAACGGTTGCAGCAGTTGTTCGAATTCCTGTGGATCGATGCCGATGCCGCTGTCGATCACACTGAAGCACAGCGCTACGCTGTCAGCGGTCGCCCCTGGAGCAGCGCTCACGTCGAAACGGATCCGGCCGCTGCGGGTGAATTTCGCCGCGTTGGCCAACAGATTCATCAGGACCTGCCGCAGCCGTTTGAAATCGGCCTCTACCAGCGCCGGCAAGTCCTGCGCCAGGACGGCTTCAAAGGTGTTGCCCTGTCGTGCGGCGAGGAAGCCCGCCTCCTCTTCGATCTCTTTCAGGAACCCGTACAAATAGCCGGGCGCGAGGGTCAGTTGCATCTGCTCCAATTCCCCTTGGGAGAACTCGAGCATTTCGTCGATCAGCTCCAGTTGCTGGCGGGCGTTGCGCTCGATCGTGGCCGGGTACTCCCGGTTCGGCCCCGCGTGTAACAGGCGCGAATAATCGATGATGCGTACCAACGGCGAGCGCAGGTCGTGGCTGATGCGGGCCATCAATGCACTGCGTGCCGCCAGGGATTCGCGCAACTGTGCCGTGCGCCGCGCCACGGTGCTTTCCAGGCGTTCGTGCTCGGCCTGGCGTTGTTGTTCGAGGGAGAACAGGGCGTGTTTTTCCCGATACCGGCTGCGGCTGACTTCCATGATCAACGTGCACACCAGCAACGCCACGCCGGGCAGGGTCGACGACAGGCTGTGTTTGCTTTGCGGCGACTGCCAGGGCAACTGTTCCTGAGGGAAGAAATAACGCATCAACACCTGCGAAACCAGCAGCCCCGGCACCAGCCACGCCATCCAGTTGTAAGTGAGCCGCCTGCGCCACGCCATGAACAGCGTGGCCAGGAGCGCGCCGTAGAAACTCAAGAGCGACGCCTGGACCATCTGCGCGCCCTGGACCGGATCGACCTTCAACCACCAGACCCGGCCAAGGGCACAGCCCAATAGCGGCACCCAATAGCTCCAGCCAATGATCTGGGGCAGCCGGGCCACCTGTAGCAACACGCGCATGTAGGCGAGGAACAGGACGAACGAGGTCACGCTGGCACACGCCAGCAGCTCGCGGGTCCAACCGAGCGCCGCGGGCCAGTAGATCAGGTAGCCGTTCACGATGCAGGTCAGCAGGATATAGCTCAGTACCGCGCCCGCATTCACGCTCAGCAATCGGGATCGCAGGATCCCGCCGACAATCAGGCCGAACGGGACCACCAGCAGGACAATGCCCAGGGTCAGACCGTCGCTCAGGTAAGTCTGCTGCTGGCTGCGCAGCAGCGCCGTTTCTGACCACAGCTGCGGCTCCAGCAACATCTGGAAGTTGCCGGTCACCCGGATGAACAAAGTGGTGCTCTGCCCGGCCGCCAGCTTGACCGGGAATGCCGGTTGGCGCGCCACCGGTTGGGGCCATTCGGCCAAGGGATGGGCGCTGCCGGCCTGGGTCTCGCGCCAGTGTCCGTCGACAGATTGATAGACGCGGATGTCTTCCAGGCGCGGCGCGCCGACCACCAGCAGGCGCGAACAGGCCCTGGCGCTTGCATGGGTGAGCTGCAATTTCAACCAGAATGCCGAGCGACTGTAGCCTTGCGCCGGCCAATTCGAGGTCGCGGTGCTGAATCGCGCGTCGGGCAGTTGCGCGACTTCCTCCAGGCTCAACCTCGCCTGAGGGTCCTCGAGAATCTGCATCGCAGGCATCACGTCCAGCTGTTCAGCCTGGCAGACGTCCACCGGCGCCGCGCGCAACAGGCCGGCGGACACCAGCGTCATCGCCAGCAGCAGAAATTGCAGGAACCGCATCAGGCGCGCCCGGCCGACTCGGCATCGACGACGCCCAGGGTTTGTTGGCGAAACTGGCTGGGCGTCATGCCGATGCGTTGGCGGAAGGCCGTGGTGAAGTTGCAGGCATTGCGAAAGCCGATCAATTCGGCGACGTCTTGCACGCTCATGGCGCTTTCACTCAGCAAGGCCTGGCCGCGGCGCAGCCTTGCATCGCGAATGTAGGCGAACACGGTCAGGCCCAGATGCTCGCGAAATATCCGGGTAAGGCGTTTTTCATGGGTGCCGACTTTTTGCGCCAGTTGCACCAGGGACGGCATGTCATCGAGGTGCTGTTCAATCCAGCGCATCGCGGCGCGCAGCACAATCTCGTCGCCCTCCGGCTCCGGGTCCGCCGGACTGGCTTGATGGGGCGGCGGCGCGCGCCAGGTCAATTGCAGGTGGATCTTGATTCGCGCGAGTACTTCTTCGGGGGCGCAGGATTTGGGGATGTAATCGACCGCGCCCACGGTCAGTCCTTCCAGACGCTCGAAGGTGCTGTTGGCCGAAGACAAGAAGAGAATGGGCGTCTGCCGGGTCGAGGGTGCCTCGCGCAGCAGCCGGCACAGGCTGAAACCGTCCATGTGCGGCATGTGTACATCCAGCACGATCAAGTCTGGACGCAATGCCAGGGCTCGTTGATAGCCCTGGTGAGCATCGCTGGCCAGGGAAATGCGCCAGGGTTGCGCCTTCAGCAGAATGAGCGTGGCACGGAGGTCCTCTGGAACATCGTCGATCAACAGAATATGCGGCAGCGAATCGGCAGACACCGTCGCGCCCCCAGCCACAGCCGCCCTCCTTTCGTCTCGTCCGTCGTCCATTCGCTGCGTTCTCTTGTCGTGCTTTGCCAACCCCACTGCCGAAAGACAAAGGTATCGCAAAGACAATCGAGGGGTCGGTAAAAATCGTCATACCAATAGCGGCAGGTGCGGGGAAGACTTGAAGAGGACAGATCGTCCGTGGCCTTTTCCCCGTTGGATACCGGTGCTGAAGCGGTCTCGCAGCGAGGCTAAGAGGGTAATCCAGTCGGTTAAGAATCGAACGGCGCAAAACCTGTGGGAGCAAAGCTTGCTCGCGATTGCGGTAAGTCAGTCAGCAGCAATGTTGATTGCTCTGTCGTTATCGCGAGCAAGCTTTGCTCCCACAGGTTTGTGGCTTAACTGACTGGCATTAGGCCAAGGGGGTGGCTTTTTTGGGGAGTTGGGGTTGGGGCTGCTGTGCAGCCCAGCGGGGATGAATCCCCTCGCCACAGAGCGGCCCAGTCGCTATGCAGTGTTTACAGCATTGTGCTTTGCAAACCCACCATGCTCCCGATACCACGCCACCGTATCCGCAACGGTCACTTCCAGATCCCGGAAGCGCAGCCCCAGCGCTTGCTCGCTCTTGTGAGGGTCGAAACAGGTGCGATGCTCCTCGCGTATCACCAGTCGCAACGTCGCCAGGCTCAACAGGATCGGCTTGCCGGTCAGCCGTGCATAAATCTCCTGCACCGTCGCGAGGGCGTACAGCAAGGGCAGCGGCAGTTGCCGCGAAGGGGTTTTCACGCCCGCGATACGGCCCAGCACAGGCACCAACTGCCCCATGGTCATGTGCCGGCCCGCCGCGAGGTAGCGCTCGCCTCGCTGTCCCAGCTTGGCTGCGGCAATCAGTGCCCAGGCTACGTCGCGGGCATCGACCACGGCAAAGCTGCCGGGGATCAGCCCGGGCAATTTGCCGTTCACGACGTCCTTGACCAGTTGTCCCGAGGACGTCGGGCCCATGTCACCGGGGCCCCACATCCAGCCGGGCAGGACCATGCAGGCGTGCATGTCGGGATGGGCGTCCAGGAAGGACAACACGACACGGTCGGCGAGGATCTTGCTGCGGTAGTAATCGTCCGCATCGGCATCGGCCCGCAGACAGGTTTCATCGATGGACGCGCCGGGTTCGCCGTCGAGCACGGCGATGGAGGAGGTGTGGATAAATCGGCGAATGCCCGTGCGATAAGCCTGATGAAGCAGCTCTCGGGTGCCGGTGACATTGATCGCTTCAAGCGCCGCCCAGTGGCTGCCGCCCTTGTAGTTATCGCGAAAGAACGCCGCCGTGTGGAACACCGTATCGCAGCCTTGCAACGAGGTGGCGAAAGCGTCGACATCGGCCATGTCCCCGACGACCATTTCCACCTCGGGCAGGTCGTGGAATTGTTGTTCGCCTTTGCTTCTGGAGCGGACCAGGGCTTTGACGGCGTAGCCACGCGCAACCAGTTCCCGTACCAGGTTGTTGCCCAGCAAGCCGGTTGCGCCGGTCACGAATACATTGCGCATGGTTCAACCCTCTCCCTGTCCGGCGGACGGCAGCAGCACCGTACTGTCGAAGAACACTTCTTCATGGGTAGCCAGTCCATCCTTGAAGATGAAATGCGCCGCAAAGTGAACAGTGATGTGCCGGCCATGGGGCGGTATTACCCGCTCCGGTAGCACCAGGGGAGCGGTGAAGGTGCCGGACATTACGGCGACCAGCGCCAGTCGATCCTCAGTGATCACGAAGGGGCTGAAGGTCACTTCGGCATCGGGCAGCGCTTCGAACAGCGCGACTTCCCGTTTGCGCATGGCCTCGCGACCAATCTGAATGCCCGAGCCATCGAGGTAGATGAAGTCTTCGCTCACCAATGCAAGCATCGCCTCCACATCACGGCAATTGAAGGCTCTTGAGGCGTGTTCCGCGTAGTCGTTGGGGCCGGTGGTCATGCAGTCCACTCCATGGGTTTCGAAGGGCCGTAGATATACCGTTGTCGCCACTTTTGAAAAACAGCGACTGCTGCATAATGGCTTTGCACATATGCAGATCAGGGAAGACAGGACGCATGGCATTGCAAGCGAATTGGGACGATCTCCGACTGCTGCTGGCCGTCTCGCGGCGGGGCAGTTTTCTTCAGGCGGGGCAATTGTTGGGAATCGCGGCGTCTACGGTGTCCCGTCGCCTGACACAATTGGAAAGCGCCTTGGGCGAGCCCCTTGTCGAACGGGGCGTCGAAGGCTGTTGGCTGACCTCGCGAGGCCAGTCGCTGGTAGAAGTCGCCCTGGCCGCGGAAACCGGTTTGCGCCGGCAAACCGTTGCGACCCCATCCGGGCGCCAGGCCGAGCTCAGTGGCAGCGTGCTGGTCAGTGCCGGGGAAGGGTTCTCCTCCTCCGTGCTGGAGGCCGCAAGCCGCTTCACCGCCCTGCACCCCAATTGTTCAGTGGAATTGCTGGTCACCGCCGAGTTCCATAAGGTGGTCCGGGGCATGGCAGACATTGCGGTGCGCACCGCCCATCTGGGTGAGCCGTCGCTGATCTATAAACACCTAGGCCGGGTCGCTTATGGCGTCTTCGCCGATGCGGACTATTTGAAGCGCACGCCAGCGCTCACCACGACCACGGCGGCCCATATCGCCTTGCTTCCCCCGCTGGACATGTTGCCGCAACTGCGTGCGGCAAAGGCCGGCGGCCTGGAGCGCGCGCCGATCAGCGTGAACTCGTTCACCGCCCAACTTGAGGCAGTGCGGCGAGGCATGGGGGTGGCGGCACTGCCTCGGGTATTGGCGCAGGATCTGATCGAGGTGTTTCCGGAGCTTCATATTCCGGACCTGGAGGTCTATCTGGTGAGCCGGCCCCAGGCGTTGAAGCAGGCGCACATCAAATGTTTTTTCGGGATGTTGGAGCAGGTATTGCTGGAAGGTGTGCCCGGGGATTGAGGACCTGGAAAGCCGTCCTGCGCCTGAACTCAACTCACGTGAATATCCACTCAGGAAAAATCAGCTGCACTCACGAAATCACCAAATCCGTCGTCATCGTCGACGACCGCAAATTCCAGGAGATAGCTCGCACTGATATGCCCGTTGGGCACGACGTAGCTCGCCAGCAACCCATGCAGGTCGTTGCACAGGTCGGTTCTCGACTGGTAGGCGCCGATACCGTAATTGGGATCGAAAAGCCTCCCCGTCTGGCCCGCGTCGAAGGACACCCCAATCGCATGAGCGCCGGCGCCTTCCGGGCCGCCGGAAAAGTAGAACGAGACGACGTAGTGGCGGGCGCCGGCCCTCTGGAGGATGTCGAGGACGATGTGACTGGCAACGCCATCGACGTAGGCAGTCTCGCTGACAGTATTGCTTCCGATGATGTCCTCGGCGGTGGTAGCCAACGCCATGCGCACCTCATACATATGCATCGCACCGCTCAGTGCTTCCTGTGTCTCGGCAATCGCGGCCTTCCTTGACTGCAATGCTTGGAAACAGTCAAACGGCGCACCGATCTTGACCCAGAGCGTACTGAAACCGAAGCACACGCCCAGGCCGTCGCCACCAAACCAGGGGATCGCCCCGCCGAACAGCGCACCCTGCCCTTGCCATCTTGTGCTCTGGTGCGCTCGAGGGAACGTGAACATGGGCTTCTCCGGGGAAGACGATAGGGGGTTCTGTCAAAAGTAGACGCGGGCCCGCCTCGGCGCCACGTAAATGCAGTCGAAAGCTGCGAGGCTGAAATCCTTTGTTTCCCGATACTCTCAATCCGCGGCGAGGAGCTTGCTCCCTCGCCACGGAAACATTGGTGAAGTCCTTGTCGGCCTCAGAGCCAGATGAACCCCGCATTTACCCCATCACACCTCCAACACCCCACGAAACCCTCTGGCCGCGTAATACGACTGCACGCCGTTGTGGTACACGAACACCCTGCCATAACGCCGGTCACCGAATATTGCCCCCTCCAGCGAGTGAACTTCGGCGGGTGTGGCCAGCCAACTGGACGTTTTCAAATCAAACGCCTCCAACGCCTGCAACTCGCGGTACTGCTCTTCCGTCAACAGGGCGATGCCCATCTCTTCGGCCAGCTCAAGCGCACTGCCCGAAGGCTTGTTTTCCTTGCGTGCATCGAGGGCAGCGCGGTCGTAGCAGAGGCTTCTGCGGCCGGCCGGAGTTTCCCTGGCGCAATCGCAGAAGGTCACGCGCCCGGTCTGCTCGTCGTGGCCGATCACGTCCGGCTCGCCTCCGGTGGTTTCCATGGCCTGGAGGGTTTTCAGCGCCGCGGGATGGCTTTCGAGCCGGGTCTGGACGTCAGGCCATTGAAGATCCGGGTGACGATGAGGGTTTTGCTCGAAACGGGACTTCAGGGTATGCAGGAGGTTCTCTTGTTCCTGTTTTTTCATGGTGTGGGCGTCCTAGAACAAAGTGCCGGTGAACACTTGGGCATTATGGAATTTCGAGTGTCCAGCCACTGCATTCGTATATTGCTCGACCAGGTCATAGGTCCCCAGGTCGACCATCTCGATGTTATTGGGCGCGGTAACGGATTTGGTCATGGGCTGGATGACCAGGCCTTTCACCACGGGGGGACCCGGATTGATCAAGGCGTCGAGGATCTTCCTGACCATGGTGATTTTGGCGAACACATCCGTGGTCGAGGTGCTGGCGAGGTTGCCGTTGGTGCCCAGCAGACCGACGAGGCAGTAGAAGACCCAGCAGGGCGACATTTGCCAGCCATACCTGGCTTCGTTGAGCGACGCATCCACGCTGCCCTTGCACTCGACGATGATGTATTCCTCCACCACGCCACTGACCAGGTTGCGCTTGACCCATATCTGGTCGATTCCATTGGTGCGGCCTGAAGAGGCTTTGCCGATCTTCATCTGGTACTCGTTGCCGAGGACGGTAATCAGCAATTTGGCGGCGGCATATTCCCCACGGGTTTCGCTGGCGAAATGTATGGCGTTGGAGTTCTCCAGGTTCTGGAAGTGGTTCTGGATTCTGTTTCCTGACTTTCTGTCATTGACCGAGAACTTGTGGGAAATCCAACCATGGGTTTGCAGCCAGTTGTACACCTTCGTTTGCGCGGCAAGGTCCGAGCCGAGCAGGCTCCAGTATTTCAGTGCAGTTGGATCGGGCACGGGTTGACACAAGACGGCTCGGAGCTCGATGACCTGTTGGGCGGCAAAGGTGGTGACAGGGTTGGTTGTCCCGAATACCTGCTCGACGTCGGGGTGGTAGTAGCTGCCTTTGGTGAATTGCTTGTCCCGTGCGACGGCCTCCTTGATCTTTACGGCGTCCAGGGTGTCCAGCAAGACCAGTTGATCGGCTCGGTCAGGATTGCCGTAGTCCGACGTGAGGCCATGCCTGTTGGTGATCTGATTGAGTACATGCCTCCACTCCTGTCCGGTGGTATCCACTTGGGTGATGCCCAGGCTGCCGATGGGCGTGAAGGGATAGCTGCCAGTCGTCAGGGTCAGTGGCTTGGCGTCGAATGCGGTGTCGGGGGTGAAGAACAGGTTGGTTTTTTTGCCATCGCGCTTTTCCTTGGGAGCCAGCTCCATGATTTTTACATTCAATGGATCAGTCAGGCTGGTGTAGTCATTAAGCTGATTCACTGGAATCCCTCCCGATGTATCCAGCGCGGATAATTCACTCTAGACAGGGGAAGTCGGGACGTCCAGCGAGGGGGGCTTGCCGTCGGCGGGAGCATTCCCTGTGCGTAGCATGAGGCACGCACCTACACAGGTGCGCTTCCAGTTCGGCTGGAAAAGTCTGATCGCTGAAGCCATGGGTGAGCTGCCATTAACCGCTGAACAGGTTCAAAAGATAGAGCGTGCAATCCAGCAACCACTGCCCAGGGATCTCGATCTGTTTATCGGCGTGCGAGAGTAAAGAATAGAAGTACGACACCAGACCTGTGTGCGAGCCTGCTCACGATGGTGTTGGGTCAGCTTGCATCAATGTCGGACGGACCGCCGCCATCGCGAGCAAGCTCGGCTCCCACAGGTTCCGTGTTTGCTCGGGCGCTCCGTCGGCATCTCATCTGTTATCGCCTTTTCTCCCCGTGATAACACAGCCCCCAAGGCCTATCCTGACCTCATTCCCTTCGACCGGCAGAGAGGCAGTCATGATCCAATGCAAACGCGCCTACGAAGCGCCCGCCCCCGACGATGGCCAGCGCGTGCTGGTCGACCGCCTGTGGCCGCGCAACTGCCGCAAGGACGAGCTGAACATCCACGCATGGCTCAAGGACGTTGCTCCTTCCTCTGATTTGCGCAAGGCGCTCAAGGGCGGGGAGATGTCCTTTGACCAGTTCAGAACGGCCTATCGCCAGGAACTGGGCGCGCAACCGCAGCATTGGTGGAAGCTGGTGGACGTTGCCCGCAACGGCAATCTCACCCTGGTTTACGCTGCCCGCTCGATCACTGAAAACAATGCCGTGGTGCTGGCCGAATGGCTGGAGGATGAGGTGGATAAACAGGCGGAAATGAGTTCGCCTGCTTGTTATCTGCATGAGTTTCCGGGCCACTGAACCTGGGTGATTGCGAACGTTTTTCCGCCCGACAGATCCCCGGAGCCCCTCACTGGAAGCCTTGCGACATCTCTATCTTCAGCTATAGCTAAGTTTTTACCGCGCATTGAGTGAAGCAGGGATGTCAGCCACCGAAGGATGACGGTGGTGCAATCGAATAGTGCCGACGCAAACCGCCAGCGCCCAGCATCTCAAAGGCGAGCCAGTACCGGTGAACCACTTGAATAAAGCCATTTCGGGGCTCTGCCATGACGGATAACAAGCACACGCTCGGGATGCTCACCCTGCTGGTCAGCAGCCCGCCGGATAAACGTACGGTCTTTGGTCGCGCCCTGCTTCAACTGATCAGCGACGTGGAGCAACGGGCAATCAGCATGCTGGTGTCGGAATCCCTGAGCGATGCCACGTCGATCCTGAATTCGGACCCGGCCATTCAATGTGTCCTGCTCAGTTGGGAAATGGATGACAGCGAGGGCCACGAGGAATGTATCAAGCTGCTGACCAACCTGCGTGAACGCAACACCCGGGTACCGGTCTTCCTGATCAGCGATCGCAGTACCGCCTCTAGTATTCCCTTGGTGGTCATGCAGTACGCCGACGACTTCATCTGGCTGCCGGAGGACACCAGCCGTTTCCTCAGCGGTCGTATCCTGGCGGCCATCGAGCGGTATCGCAAAGCCGCCTTGCCCCCCATGTTCGGTGCGCTGGTCAGGTTTGCCAGTTCCTATGAATACTCCTGGCACACCCCTGGCCATGCGGGTGGCACTGCGTTCCTCAAAAGCACCGCAGGCCGGGCGTTCTATGAGTTCTTTGGGGAAAACCTGCTGCGGTCCGACCTGTCCATCTCGGTCGGGGAGCTGGGCTCTCTGCTGGATCACAGCGGCCCCATCGGCCAGGGTGAACGCTATGCGGCCAAGGTGTTTGGCGCTCATCGCACGTACTACGTCACCAACGGTTCCTCGATGTCCAACCGCGTAATCCTCATGGCCAGCGTCACGCGCAACCAGATCGCCCTCTGCGACCGCAATTGCCACAAGTCGGCCGAGCATGCGATGACCCTGTCGGGCGCGCTGCCCACCTACCTGGTGCCGACCCGCAACCGCTACGGCATCATCGGTCCGATCCTGCCGCAAACCTTGAACGCCGAAGGGGTTAAAGCGGCCATCGCGAACAACCCCCTGGTCAAGAAAGGCATCGATCCGACACCGGTACACGCGATCATCACCAACTCCACTTACGACGGCTTGACCTACAACGTCACCCGCGTAGAAGAATTGCTTGGGCAAAGCGTCGATCGCCTGCATTTCGATGAAGCCTGGTACGGCTACGCGCGTTTCAACCCGCTCTACCGCGACCGCTTCGCCATGCACGGCAACCCCGACGATCACGACGATTCGAAGCCGACCGTGTTCGCCACCCAGTCGACACACAAGCTGCTTGCTGCCTTGTCCCAGGCCTCGATGATTCACGTGCGCAATGGTCGCAACCCGATCGAACACGGGCGGTTCAACGAATCGTTCATGATGCACGCCTCGACGTCGCCCAACTACGCAATCATGGCCTCCTGCGACGTCAGCTCGGCCATGATGGAAGCACCGAGCGGACAGATCCTGACCAGCGAATCCATCGAGGAGGCCGTCGCGTTTCGCCAGGTCCTGTCGCGCATGCACAACGAGATGCTGAGCAAGCAGGAATGGTTCTTCACCTGCTGGCAGCCGCCGTCGGTGCGCGTTGGCGCCAGCCAGATGCCATTCCATGCGGTCGACCCGGTATTGCTCAAAACGGACCCGAGCTGCTGGGTGCTGCACCCGAACGAGGTATGGCATGGCTTCGGCGACATCGAAGAAGGCTACTGCATGCTCGACCCCATCAAGGTCTCGGTGTTGAGCCCCGGCATGGGTGACGACGGAAACCTGCTCGACTTCGGCGTCCCGGCCTGCGTCCTGACGGCCTACCTTGAGCACCAGGGCATCGTGGTCGAGAAGACCACCGATTTCACCATCCTGTTTCTGTTCTCCATCGGCATCACCAAAGGGAAATGGGGCACCCTGGTCAACGCCCTGCTCGACTTCAAGCGCGACTATGACGAAAACACCGAGCTGGAGCTGTGCCTGCCGGACCTGCTGGCGGCCAACCAGCAGCGCTACGCCGGCATGGGCCTGAAGGACCTGGCCGATGAAATCTTCGCTGCGATGAAAAAGAACAAGACCACCTCGACCATGGCCCAGGCGTTCGGCACGTTGCCCACAGCCGTGTTCAGCCCGGTGCAGGCCTACGAAAAACTGGTGCGCAATGATGTCGAGCTGGTGACCCTCAAGGACGCCGCGGGACGCATCGCCGCCACTGGCATCGTGCCGTACCCACCGGGTATCCCTTTGTTGATGCCTGGGGAAAACGCCGGCCCCGCGGATGGGCCTTTGCTCGCTTATCTGAAAGCACTGGAGAGCTTCGATGGATCCTTTCCGGGCTTCACCCATGACACCCATGGGATCGACGTGGAGAACGGCGTTTATCGGTTACTGATGTTGAAGTCCGGTGGGACGGACTTCGATTGAGGAACGGCACCGATTCCTGGCGCCCCTCCCACCGGCGAGTCCTGAGGTCAAGCCAGGAGATGCCGGGAAATCACCTTCGAGATCTCGACGATCCCTGTCTTGCCGGTGAACTCGAACTTGACCTTGCCCAGGGACGAAAAGTAGATCTCCAGCTCGGAATCCAGATCGAAAGTGCCGGACGTTTCGACCGAGTAGGCCACGATGTTCTTGTAGGGCAGCGAGGTGAAGTCCTTCTTGCTGCCGGTGATGCCCTGCACGTTCACCGCGATGATGCGCTTGTTGGTGAAGACCACGCCGTCACGCATGGATTTGTAGGCGTCGATGACCTGTTCGCCGTCCAGCAGCAGGGCCGTGACCCGCTCGGCATATTCGTCGTTCTGCTTGAGTTTGAAGAAGCCCTTGTTGTTGAAGTCGATCATCCGTAAATCCTTCGAGTTGGAAAGCGTTCCAGGCCAATAGAGGCTGGCGGATGAAATTGTGATGCAGTTGGAGCGAACCTCACAAGGACCACAAGAGGACCTTTTTACCGTCCGACCGAAGCACGGACCTTCACCACCGGCCCTCGACCTGGACCCGTCGCCGCCATTGAAAGCAAGTAGCCATTACGGCTCATTTATGGTTTCCTGCCCTCGTTACGGTTGTTGGCTGAAGTCTTTAACCCAGTGTCGGTCACGAGGGGCTCGACTCGGCCGCGGGGACCCTGACGCCTCCCCTTGAGGCATTACCCATACGGACGATTCTTCCCTTTTCGACCGTCACAATCCCCGGGCAGACTGTTTTCTGCCTAGACTTGCAACTGTCCCTACGTGCGTCAGGTTTGAATGAGCCCGCACGATAAATACAAAAAAAAGAGGTAGTCCCACAATGTTCAAACCTATCTGGAAAGCACTCGTCTGTACCCTCGCCCTCAGCGCACTGAGCACGGCCATGGCGGCTGACCCGGTCATCATCAAGTTCTCTCACGTGGTGGCCGAACAAACGCCAAAGGGCCAGGGCGCGTTGCTGTTCAAGAAGTTGGTGGAAGAACGTCTGCCGGGCAAAGTGAAGGTAGAGGTCTACCCCAACTCCTCACTGTTCGGCGACGGTAAGGAGATGGAAGCCCTGCTGTTGGGTGATGTGCAGATGATTGCGCCTTCCCTGGCCAAGTTCGAGCAATACACCAAGAGCGTGCAGTTGTTCGACCTGCCGTTCCTGTTCGATGACATTTCTGCCGTGGACCGATTCCAGCTGAGCCCTGATGGGCAGAAGCTGCTCAAGTCCATGGAAAGCAAGAACATCACCGGGCTGGCTTATTGGCACAACGGCATGAAGCAGCTGTCGGCCAACAAGCCGCTGCGTGAACCCAAGGATGCCCGTGGCCTGAAGTTCCGGGTACAGGCGTCGGCCGTACTGGAAGAACAGTTCAAGGCGGTGAACGCCAACCCGCGCAAGATGAGTTTCGCCGAGGTGTACCAAGGCCTGCAGACCGGCGTGGTCAATGGTGCGGAAAACCCGTACTCGAACATCTACAGCCAGAAAATGCATGAAGTCCAGAAGTACATCACCGAATCCAACCACGGTGTACTCGACTACATGCTGATCACCAACACTACGTTCTGGAACGGTCTGCAACCCGATGTCCGTGCCGAACTGGACAAGATCATCAAGGAAGTCACTACCCAGGTAAACAAGGAAGCCGAACAACTGAACCAGGACGCCAAGCAAAAAATCGTCGACGCCAAAACCACCGAGATCATCACGCTCACACCTGAACAGCGTGGCGAATGGCGCGACAAGATGAAACCGGTGTGGAAGAAGTTCGAAGGCGACATCGGTGCTGATCTGATCAAAGCGGCCGAAGCCTCCAATAAAGCTCAGTAATGGGTTGGCCGGTGCTGCCGCCCTGGCAGTGCCGGCTTGTCATCCCCCCGCAGGAGATGTCCTCCATGAACGCTTTTCGGCGCATCTGGGAACACTTCGAGGAAGGTTTCATTGCCTTCCTTCTGGCCGCCATGACGTTGGTCACTTTCGTTTATGTCGTGCTCAATAACCTCTACACCGTTTTTTACAGCATTGGCGACAACTGGGCTGCCGCCAGCGAGTCGGCCTTTGCCATTGGCGACGGCATCATGAACATGGCCCAGGCCATGACCTGGAGCAGCTCGCTGACCAAGGCGCTGTTCGGCTGGTTGATCTTTTTCGGCTTGTCGTATGGCGTGCGCACCGCCGGGCATATCGGCGTCGACGCGCTGGTGAAACTGGCCAGCAAACCGGTGCAACGCTTTATCGGCGTGATCGCCTGCCTGTTCTGCCTGACCTACGCCGGGCTGCTGGCGGTGGCGAGCTATGAATGGATCAATACCTTGATGATCGCGCAGATCGGCGCCGAGGACCTGGGCCAGTTCGGCATCATGCAATGGCACATCGGGTTGATCGTACCGGTGGGTTTCACCTTGGTATTCATCCGCTTCGCGGAAATCCTCGTGCGCATCCTGAGGAATCGCCAGACAGGCCTGGGCCTGGCCGATGAAGCGGCGGAAGCCATTAAGTTGACCGAACACGAGGAAGACAAGCCATGACCATCGCCTTCCTGTTCGTGGCACTGTTCGTGCTGATGTTCATCGGCGTGCCTATTGCCATTTCACTGGGGTTGGCCGGTTCGCTGACCATTATTTTCTTCAGCCCGGACTCGGTACGCTCCCTGGCGATCAAGCTGTTCGAAACCTCTGAACACTACACACTGCTGGCCATTCCATTCTTCCTGTTGGCCGGTGCGTTCATGACCACCGGTGGCGTGGCACGACGGCTGATCGACTTCGCCAACGCCTGCGTCGGCCACATCCGCGGCGGCCTGGCGATTGCCGCGGTGCTGGCGTGCATGTTGTTTGCGGCGCTGTCCGGCTCAAGCCCGGCGACCGTGGCCGCGGTCGGTTCCATTGCCATTGCCGGCATGGTGCGCTCGGGTTATCCACAATCGTTCGGCGCCGGCATCGTGTGCAACGCCGGGACCCTGGGCATCCTGATCCCGCCCTCGATCGTAATGGTGGTGTATGCCGCCGCGACCGAGACCTCCGTGGGCAAGCTGTTCATGGCCGGTGTGGTGCCTGGTTTGCTGCTGGGCCTGGCGCTGATGGTAGCGATCTACATCGTCGCAGTGAAAAAGAACCTGCCGGCCCTGCCCCGGGCGACGTTTCGCGAGTGGCTGTCCACCGCGCGCAAGGCCCTGTGGGGCCTGCTGTTGATGATCATCATCCTCGGCGGGATCTATTCGGGGATGTTCACTCCGACCGAAGCGGCCGCGGTGGCAGCGGTGTATTCGGCGTTCATCGCCTTGTTCGTCTACAAGGACCTCACGTTCCGTGAAACGCCGAAGGTGCTGCTGGAGTCGGCCAAGCTGAGCATCATGCTGATGTTCATCATCGCCAACGCCATGCTCTTCGCCCACGTGCTGACCACCGAGCAACTTCCCCAGCAAATCACTGCATGGGTGATCGATGCCGGGCTCACGCCTGTGACGTTCCTGTTGGTAGTGAACATCGTGCTACTGGTTGCCGGCGCGTTCATGGAGCCATCGGCAATCATCCTGATCCTGGCACCGATCCTGTTCCCCATCGCCACGCAATTGGGCATCGATCCGATCCACCTGGGCATCATCATGGTAGTGAACCTGGAGATCGGGTTGATTACACCGCCGGTGGGTCTGAACCTGTTCGTGACCTCGGCGGTGACCGGCATGTCCCTGCCTGCCACCATCCGTGCGGCCATGCCGTGGTTGATGATCCTGCTGGCGTTCCTGGTGCTGATTACCTATGTGCCGTGGATCTCGCTGGCGTTGCCGAACTGGTTGGGGATGAGTTGATCCCCTGCCTGCCAGAATCGTGGCGGCGGCGGTTTTCTCCCACAGTTTGAAAAGGAGATCGGAGCGGCTCTGCTCAAGGCGGCACAGGCTGCCAACCAGGCTAAGTGACAGAGCTGCCGACCGACTGTGGGAGCAAGGCTTGCCCACGATAAGGACGCCTCGGTTCCAGGGTCATCGTGTTGACCTGATCGCAGGGCGGCTGGAGTTCTGAAGTGGAACGGATAACACAAGACCGGGCAGGACCGGCCAAGCCTGGCTGGACGACATGATGGCATTTCAGTAGCATCCAGCGACTTTTTCCTCGCTCAAGGATGACCCATGTTCGCCCTGCTCCGTTATCCACAATCGTTGTACGTATTGTCCGCGCTCGTATTGCTCGGTGGCTGCAGCGTCAATGGCTCTTATCCCGATGCCATCGAACCGGACGCTGCCAAGCTGCGGTTCGTTGCCGATACCAGCAACGCCACGCTGGATTATTTCGATGCGGCCCATTGCGACGGGCAAACCACGGGTATTCTCAACAATTTGCTGCTGAGCGATACCGCGCGACGCGTGGGGATGAGCGTTCCGGCGCCCAAGGATGCCAAGGGGTATCTGGAGGTCAAGCTCAAGCCCGGTGAACAGATTCACCTGCGGACCAACATGAATACCGGTTATGCGGTGTGCGGCAAGGGTTTCAACTTAACGCCCGAGGCCAATGCGGAATACGAGGTGACGTTCAAGTCCGAGAAGAACTTCTGCATGACTCACTTGCAGCGCCTGCAACGAGTCGACGGCAAGGACGTGCGCACACCGATCCCGATCCTGAAAAAAGACTTCCCCGCCTGCGCCGGTCGCAACGCGCTATTTCCCAGAACCTACCCGGACACGCCCCACCGCCTGGAGCTGATGAACCGGGTCATCGATAAAAGCCTGGTTGTCACCGTGAAAACCGACCCGGCCAAAGAAAAGGTCGAGAGTTATACGCCAGAGAAACTGGACACGTTGATCAGCGAACGCAAGGCCAAGCTCGGCTTCGATCTGCCGGCTGACTATTGGACGCTGTACCGGGAAAACCTGAAAACCTTTGGCGATGAAATGGCGCAGAACAAGGCGCGCTCGTTGGAACGCTTCAAGGACGAATATCAGGTACGCCTGCGGCAGTTGAAGGACGAGCAGTTGGAACAGTGGGCATTGCCCAAGACCGCCAATGCCAAACCGGAGAAAGCCGAGATCGATCTGGACGTCGCGATGATGGTGGAGTACTTCCGGATCGGAAATGGAGTGACGGTCGAAGCAGTAGATCGTCACTTGGAAAGGATGGCGCGGATGGATGAGCGTTACGGGGTCTGCGCACGGTTTGCGGAGTGCTGGAAACGCAACTAGAAGGCAAACCTCACCCGATAGCTCCAAGAAGTATGCTGGATGTGCCGCCGTTATCGCGAACAAGCTCCCACACAGTTCATGTGGGGACAGCGGTAATAGGCGGACAGCCCGGTCTCTCTGGTGCAACTCCAGTCACGCATTGAGCAACTTGCGCAGCGCCAGCACGACATTGTCGGGCGTGGTCAATTCGACAGACCCGGGCGCGCCCGAGCCTGCCGACGGTAAAAACCGCGCCGTCAACGCTCGCACTAGCTCAAGCGCTTCACCTCAAGACGCCCACAAGGCGGACCACTGAGTTGCTCGCCCGTTTCCAGGCTGAACACGGAAAAGTGCAAGGGGCAGGTGATGCTCTTGCGCTGCTGATTGATTACTCCATGCTCCAGCCATCCGGCGCGGTGTGGACAGGTATGCGGCACTTCAAAGTGCTGGTCGTCGATGACGACAGCGAACGTGCCTGGGCGATAGAATTCAGATGGCTCGTTCAATCATTCGCTCCTTATCGAAAGACTGCTGGCGCCTCGCCTTATCGACGGCCCCATCGAACGCGGCGTTGGTAATATCGCGCCCCATGCAGATCCCCTCCCACGCCTTGACCGGGTCAAGGTCCCCAGCCACGTCCATCGCTTTGAGCAGACGCTGGCCTTCAATTGCATGAAAGACGTCGATATGGACATGCTCGGAATAGTAGGTGTGGGCCTGGATCTGCAAACGCGAGCAGATCGACGTGTAGCATTCAAAGAAGAATGGCACGACGGTTTCGAAGTAAGTGATGACCCCTGCGAAATACGACGGATCATCCGCCCTCATCGTCAACCAGCAGAACATGTTGGGAAACGAAAATCCGGCCGGCGCGTTAACGTCGATATAGAAGTCCAGATCAGTGGGCATCCGCAATTCTTTAAGCAGATCGATATACAACGTGGTGTGGGATCGCTTGAGGTTACCGGACCCGAACTCGTCGATCATCATGCGCAGCATTGGCATTTGCGCGGCCAGGCTGAGCCGGGGCATCAGGTGGTAAAACACCTGCGCCTCGGTCAAACCATCCAGGGCGAACTCCTGTACCAGGATCTTGAATTCGTCGAGGTTCATGTGATCGCTCACGTACGCAGCGCTGGGAGGGACCTCGCTGCGGTCCATCTCCACCAGTTCAGCCAATTGCTTGCGTAACGCGGCGAGATCGGTCGGCGGATTGACGGTCCGCGTCTTTTGGATGGTCGACTCGATCCAATCACGCTCGAAGGCCAGAATATGGCTTTCCAGTGGCTTGAGCTGCTTGATGCAAGCGCGATTCGCCAGGAACAGTGCTTTCTGCAGGTCGCTCATGCCATGGCCTCCTGCTCTGCGAAGACACGGTCGGTGCTGATGACGCCGCGTGCTTTGAGTTCCTTTTTGACCTGGGCGTACCAATCGTCCGCAGCCAGTTCAAAATGGTCATTGAGCGCCTCCACCAGTCCACCGACCAGTGTTTGTCGAGCACCGATTGCCAACCGGCAAAGCGCCGGTTCCAGATTGGCCAACGACACGACGTTACCGTCGGACTCCAGCTCCCTGGCCAGCAGCATTTCCCAACCGATGAAGTAATCCAGCCCCTCGCTGCGCAGGCGCTCGATTTCACTCTGCACACGCGGCTGGGACGGTGAGTCCTTGATGCCGATTACTCTCGGTAACTGGGCGATGGCAAACAAAGTGTCGAAGCTTTTCTCATTACCGGACAGCGCAGATTCGTTGTAGATGAAGATATCCAGCGACGTGGCGTCATGGACCGCCCGGTAGTGATCGATCATGTCTTGCTGGCTTGTGCCTAAAGCGAAAGGCGACGTGAACATTACCGCCTGGGCTCCAAGGTCCTGCGCCAGCCGTGCATATTCGATGACTTCGACCGTCGTGGCGCGTTCAATGCCGGCGATGACGGTTTTGTCCTGTGCATGCGCCAACGTCAGTTCCAACATTCGCAGCCAGTCCCGCTTTCCAAGCCGCCAGCCTTCACCGGAAGTCAGGCATGGAATGTATCCATCGACAAACGGCCGCGAGCTATGCAGCAACCGGCGCACGCTGGCCTCGCAGATGCGCGACTGATCATCCAGAGGCGTGATCAACGGTACATAGATGTGCTTACCCGACATGCTGGAAGTCCTCCTTTGCAATGCTCATTTCCATGGACTGCTCGTACAGGCGCTGAAGTTTTTCAGGGAATACGGACGGCGAAGTCGTCGAAGGAAACGTTTTAAGGAACGGCTTGAGCAAGCCCAGCTCGCACAGAGAATCGTCATGAGTGTAAAAAGGTTGCTGGTGCTCAACGACATGAGCAACCAACAATCTTTTTTCCACACTCAGGTGTGCCCAGTCAGGCTCCAGACAGGCGCGTTTCAGGACCTTGTTGCAGTAGCCCTGGCGCTGGATATCCATGTCCGTATGAAGGACGTCCATGAATGGGTAATAGACGTCCTGCAAGTGCCGGCTCTTTTTCCAGATGATGGCATCGCAAATACCAATCTGACCGAAACTCATCATGACCTGGCGCGAATAGAACGCACCGAAAAAGCCCAGCGATTTGGCGCGTACCTCGGGGTCGCTGTGGTGCATGCCCATGAAAACGGTGGCGTCGATAACTGCAATGGGTGCCTCAGCCATGATAGCTCTCCAATGCCAAGGCGATGGTCTCAACCGCCTGTTCGAACTCCGCAGGTTTGCGTGCCAACGCCAGTCGGATGTATTTCTGCCCCACCTGCGGCTGGCTCCAATAAAAGTACTTGCCTGGCAGGACATAGACCTCGTGCCCTACCAGGTAAGCCTGCAGGTCATCGGCAGAGACGTCTTCACGGAGGATTTCAAACCAGGCGACACTGGTCTCGACCATGGGCGTCAGATAGTTCAGGAAGTTGCCCTGCAGATGGCGTCGGGCGGCCGCGCGGTTGACATCAAGTACCGAACGCACGGACTCGAAATCGTCATCGCTGCTATCGCGGATATATTGAGTCACGACATTCAGGACGAAGGGTGAGACGTTCAACAATACGCTTGTCACGAGACTGTAGATGTCAGCGTTAAGCGCCTGGCTGGACATGATCGTGGCGCATTTCGTGTCCTGTAGCGGCCAGGTTTTCCCCGTGTCCTCCATGATGATGTACTGGGTACCGATGTCATCCAGGATGGCATAGGCGTCAACGCGACTACCTCCGGCGGCTTTGATAAACGCGGCGAAGCAAAAATCCAGGATGAGCAGCTTGCCGTGGTCCTTGCAATAACGCGCTACTTCCACAAAGGTGTCGGCGCCTTGGGCGAACATGCTGGTGCCGGTCGGGTTGTTGGGGTCCACCAGGAAAATCGCATCGACATGCGCCGCCGCCGACTGAAGCTTCGCATAGACATCCGTTGAGGATTGCAGAAGGGCCTCGTCCAGCGGCGTCAATGGCACCTCCATGTGTTTGAGCAAATCATGCAGATTGTCGAAGCAAGGTTCGATCAACCCTACGCTCATGTTGCGTTTGCGCAGGTAGGTCGCGGTGATGTGCATCGCAATGGAGGCCGCGTAAACCAGGTAAATCTCATCGTGACGCTTGAGCGCATGCTCCTGTCCATGGAAAGTGAAGAACGCCCGGATGAATTCCTGCTCGCTCTGATACTGGCTTTGGCCTTGAGCGCGATACCAGAGTTCGGGAAGGCGGTTGACGATCTCTCGCTGGGTGACACTTTGGTCCTGATGGGTATGAGCGTCAGCGAGATTGAAGCGTGTCTTCAAGGCAGAAATTTCATGTTGGGTGATATCTTCTTTATCATCCAGGCGGGTCATGACACTCATGTTGTTATTCCTATAGGTGCTAGAGATATTTATCTCACTTGGCCAACTGGGGCGCCGTAGATAAATCCTGATCTATAGTTAACATTGTTTTATTGTCTAACAACTGTACCTGGGTGTAGCCTTTTTCTTTTGGCGCTGTATCTAGGTACAGTTGCTTTCCTTGATCCATATCGCCATGCTCGGCGCGCGCCAATAATCTGTACTCAAATACCCAGGGACATTACAGGACATATGGACAAGGTCAGTTTTCACGTCATAAATCATTCAAACGCCTCGGAAGAATTATTGGCTGACCTGTATGGCTTAAGGAAGGAAATTTTTTCCGATCGACTTGACTGGCGTGTCACGACCCACCATGGAAGAGAGGTCGATGAATATGACAACGCCAGTGCAACTTATCTGGTAGGTCTCTATGCGGGGCGCCCGCTGAGTAGTTTGCGCTTGATCAATACGCTGAACTCTTATATGGTCGAAGGTCCGTTCCGAAATTTCTTCAAATGCAAACTTCCTAAAGACCGGTCGATTGCCGAATCCAGTCGTTTCTTTGTCGATAAGACCCGTTCCCGAGCCATGGGATTGAACCGAGCACCGCTGACCGAAATGCTGCTTCTGGCCATGCACGAGCACGCCGCCGGGCAGGATCTGGATTCGATCATAACGGTCGTCAGCCAAGCCATGTCGCGCATCGTTCTCAGGGCTGGCTGGCGCTACGAAGTCCTGGATATCGGCGAAGCTTCACCCGGCGAGAAGGTCTTGCTGCTCAATATGCCGGTGCGCCCTGAGAACGCTTGGAGTCTTGAGCAAACGATAGCGTCGAAACGGCGTCGCGGCGCGCCTGGGACCGCAACGGTTGATCTACCTAGCCCGCATACCCGCGGGCAGCTTCAGACCAGCCCCAGGCTGACGGCCTTGTAGACGGCTTGCTTGGCGTTGCAGACGCGCAGCTTGTCTACAATGTTCGCCATATGGAATTTCACGGTGCGTACGGAGATGGCGTGAATGACGGCGATTTCGCTGTAGGCCTTGCCCATGACAACCCATTTCAATACCCCAAGCTCCCTGTCCGACAGTCCGGCCTCAGTCAACTCCGGAAACAACTCGCTCAAGGAAAAACAATCAGTCAATCGATCCTGGAACTGAATGAGCGTCATCTGGATCTCTGCCGCCCTGCGCATCATGGTCTGCTCGAAATCCTTGCGGCGCTCGGTATTGCTGATGCTCAATGCAGCGAACAAGCCATTGGCATCATGCAAGTTGAACGTGAATCCGTCCGATATCTGGAATTTTTCCGAGGAAGCAAAAACCGCCTGTCCTTGATCTGATGTCTTGGACTCAAGCGCTTCATGCCAGAAGAAAGGGGCTATGCATTTCAGGCCGTGCTTGATGACCGGATCGATAAGATGATAATTCTCGGCCTTATACACATCGAGCCAACGTTTGGGATAGTTGGAAAAAATCCTCGGTCTTACCTCTCGCCCTTTATACATGACGAAGTAAGCATAATGGCAACCGTCCAGCGGCCGCAGGCATTTTTCAAACGTACTTTTGAGTCTTTCATCCAATTCAGACCCTGTATTTATGGCTCGCCTGCCTTTCATAGTCTGACCGTTCATAAAAATTCCCTTTTTTATGGATTTACTTTTGTATAGTTGTCCTGTTATCGCGTTATGGAAAGCATTCAATCCAAGTATCAATTCGTAGTAAAGCCAAATAACCACTACATACCCGATGACCCAGAATGAAGCGAGACTCGATGACATTAAACTCCGGCGGAGCCACCCTTTTCTTGCAGATCAGGCGGCTCGTTCCCGAGCAGGAAGGCATCAACCGAAAGGCGTATCTCGAGACTCGGCAAGCCCGGCCTGTACGGCTGGACGCGACTCGATCGCGTCCAGCCAGCGCAGCACATGAGTGAAGGTGGTGATATCCAGATCCAGCTCCTCGCAGGTGCGCAACCAGGGGAACGCGGCGATATCCGCAATGGAGTACTCGTTGCACGCCAGGTAACGGTGCTCGGCCAGTTGCTTGTCCACCACACCATACAGGCGCAAGGCTTCTTTGCGATAACGAGCGATCGCTTCCTCATTCTGGGTGATGCTGCCATGCAAGAACCACCAGAGCTGGCCCAGCATCGGGCCGATGGCCCCCACCTGGAAGAACAACCACTGTTGAACAGCAAGCTGTTCAGCAGATGTATCAGGTTGCAGGCATGCGTACTTCTGCGACAGGTAACCCAGAATGGCTCCGGATTCGAACACCGAGACCCCGGCCTGATGATCCACGATGGCGGGGATTTTCCCGTTCGGGTTTATGGCGAGGAATTGCGGTGAATGCTGTCGCCCTTCAGACAGGTTGAGCCTCACCACGTCGTAATTGATGCCTGCCTCTTTCAAGAAAATACTGATTTTCTGCCCGTTGGGCGTATCAGCCGTATAAAACGTGATGGGGGAAGCCGTGGTCATGAGGAACTCCATTTCGGGTGTATTTCATTGCATTTGCAATCATATTGAGCCGTGCCGTATGGTGCAAGCACGACGGAACGCACGGAGCTTATGGAATGATCGGCTTTGCCAACTTCAATAAAACACCAGAGACTCGCTTGGCCGCCCAGGCCTGCATCAATAAAATCCGAACGCTTTCAGATCTGCACGCGAATGGTTTCTCCTCGCCGCTCTACACCATGATCGACATCGCCAATCGCCTCGAGAGGGACCCGGGAACCGCCAGGCATGTCTGGGTGATCCGCGCCAACAAACAACCGGACGTCGAGAACTGTCACACCCGCATCAGTGCCTGGCCCTTGCGTTTGAGTCCCGTCGCCCGCGCCAGCGAAAAACCGCTGCTGTACCTGACCAGCTCGGCGACCTCGGCCGAACTTTGCGCGCTGTCGAACGAGTCCGCCAACCGGGGCATTTTGTGCAACGACATCGAAACCTTGCCCTCGCGATGGCCCAAGGGGGCTCATCCTTGGGTGCCGCTCTGGCTGGTGGCCAACCCACAATGCCTGCCCTTCGACCCGGCCAGCGGTGCCGAAGCGCAGGCCATTGCCCTGGCCGCCCTGCAGAGCCTGTACGTGGAAGGCAACGACGGTTTCTATTACATGGCGCTTCACGATGAACCCAACGACTTCCTCGGCCCCGTCGACAACATCAGCGCGAGCCAGGCGCTCAAGGGAATGTACAAGCTCACCGAGATCGAGACGGATGTCGGAGCACCCCAGGTTCGCTTGCTGGGCGCGGGGTTGGCATTGCAGTCGGTGGTGAGCGCAGCACGCATGCTGGGTGAGCACTGGGGTGTCGCGAGTGAATTGTGGAGTTGCCCCAGCTATACCCGCCTGGCCCGTGACGCGGATAAAGCACAACGCTGGAATCGCCTGCACCCCGAGAAGCCGAGGCGGTCTGCGCATTTGCTCGATTGCCTGGGCTCAGGGAGCAGCCCGGTCGTCGCGGTGACGGGCTACGCGCAGCACGTCGCCGATCAGATCGGCGCGCACGTCACGTCGCGGTTCGTTGCGCTTGGCGCCGACTCGACCGGGACCTCTTCGCCAACCGTGGATAAGCACTGGATCGTGGTGCTGGCGCTGCAAGCGCTGGCTCAGGAAGGTGTCATCGAACAGGCATGCGTCAAACAGGCAATGAGTCGTTACCTGCTGCAATGAAACCTGGTGGCTTATGTGGCTAATTCGCGCTCATTTCGTTCGACCGCTGCTGCGCGCGGCATTGGCCGCACGCTCCAGCGCTTGGCTGAAGACCCGCTGCTGGTCGTCGTCGAATTGTGACAGGAACAATTCGTCCACCGCTCCTTCGTAGATTTTCCACATCTTCTTGCGCAACGTTTTTCCGCTCTCGGTGATGGCGGCATACGCCCCTCGACCGTCATCGCTGGCGCGGCTGCGGGTGACCAGGCCTTCCGCCTCCAGACGGTCCACCAGGCGGGTTAGGTTGTAGCGTTCAATGGCCATGACATCGGCCAGCTCGTTCATGCGGCGTGCGCCGTCCGGACCGCTTTCCAGGCCCCATAAGGCGTCGTACCAGGCGTAGGCAGGCAACCCGGCAGCCGCCAGTCGACGCTCGATTTCGCGGATCAGGCAACGATGGGCCCTGACGAATCTGAACCAGGTATCCGGCTCGCTGGAAGACATGCAACACCCTTTCTAGGAAATCGATTTAGTTGCAATTGTAGCGCGCGGCAGGCTAAGTTCTCACACGTAGTTGCAACTGCAACTACAAAATTCTCGAAGGTTGGCGTCGACCCACGCCCCTTAGTCAGGCACCAAACGACTCGGTGCTGCAGCACTTGTCCAGGAGACGACAACGATGGCACAACAATCCATGTTTCTCGACGAGGATCCACAAGAGACTCGCGAATGGCTCGAATCCATTGAATCGGTGGCGAGTGTCGAAGGGCGCCCTCGCGCCCACTACCTGATCGATCAGATGCTTGATTTCGACGCCAACCGCCACGGTGATTTCTACGGTCGCGTGACGACGCCCTACGTCAATACAATCCCGGTCGATCGCCAGCAACCTTACCCCGGCGACCTGACCGTGGAACGCCGGATCAACGCCTACATCCGCTGGAACGCGCTGGCCATGGTGCTGCGCGCCGGCAAACATTCGAACGTGGGCGGGCATATCGCGTCCTACGCGTCGGCGGCGGTTTTGTACGATGTCGGCTTCGAACATTTTTTCCGTGGCCGAACCGAGCAGTTCGCCGGTGACATGGTGTACATCCAAGGCCACTCCTCGCCCGGCATCTATGCACGCGCCTACCTGGAAGGACGCCTGAGCGAGGATCAGTTGGATAACTTCCGTCGCGAGACTGATCGCGATGGGGTCTCGTCCTATCCGCATCCACGGCTGATGCCGGACTTCTGGCAATTCCCGACGGTGTCCATGGGGCTCGGTCCCATCACGGCCGCATACCAGGCGCGATTCATGCGCTATCTGGAGGATCGCGGCCTGAAGGAACACCAGGGGCGCAAGGTCTGGGCCTTCCTCGGTGACGGTGAAATGGACCAGCCGGAATCGCTGGCGGCGATTTCACTGGCGGGCCGGGAGAAGCTCGACAACATCATCTTTGTCGTCAACTGCAATCTGCAACGCCTGGACGGCCCGGTGCGCGGCAACAGCAAGGTGATTCAGGAATTCGAAAGCCTGTACCGGGCGGCCGGCTGGAATGTGATCAAGGTGATCTGGGGCAGCGGCTGGGATGCCTTGCTGGAAAAGGACAAGAGCGGCTTGCTGCGCCAGCGGATGATGGAGTGCGTGGACGGCGACTACCAGAACTACAAGTCCCAGAACGGCGCCTATGTGCGCGAGCACTTCTTTGGAAAGTACCCGGAGTTGCTGGAACTGGTCAGCGACTTGAGCGATGACGATATCTGGAAGCTGTCTCGCGGCGGCCACGATCCGGAGAAAGTCCACAACGCCTATGCCGCTGCCATGCGCCATACCGGCGGGCCGACCGTCATCCTGGCCAAGACCGTGAAGGGTTTCGGCATGGGCGAAGCCGGTGAAGGCCAGAATATCAATCACCAACTCAAGAAAATGGGCGACGACGCGGTCAAGGCGTTCAGGGATCGGTTCGGACTGGACCTCACCGATGACCAACTGGGCGACATGCCTTACCTCAAGCCAGCGGCGGACAGCGTCGAGGCCCTTTACCTGCAAGCCAGGCGCAACCAATTGGGCGGCTACATCCCGGCACGCTTCAATGCTGTGGCGCCATTGCAGGTTCCCCCTCTGTCTACCCTGGACACACAGCTCAAAGGCACTGGCGAACGGGCAATCTCCACCACCATGGCATTCGTGCGCATCCTCGGCACGTTGCTCAAGGATCCGAACATCGGCAAGCTGATCGTGCCCATTGTCCCGGACGAATCACGCACCTTTGGCATGGAAAGCCTGTTCCGCCAGATCGGTATTCATTCCCACGTGGGCCAGCTGTATACACCTCAAGACGCCGGCCAGTTGAGCTATTACAAAGAAGCCCGGGATGGCCAGATCATGCAGGAGGGACTGAACGAGTCCGGCGGGATTTCTTCATGGATTGCCGCCAGTACGTCCTACAGCACCCACGGCGTGATGACGGTGCCCTTCTACATCTTCTATTCGATGTTTGGCTTCCAGCGCGTCGGCGACCTCGCCTGGGCGGCAGGTGACGCACGCGCCCGCGGCTTCCTGCTCGGCGCCACCTCCGGCAGGACCACGCTAATGGGTGAAGGCCTGCAACATGACGATGGTCACAGTCATGTGCTGTCGTCGACCATCCCGTGCTGCGTGTCCTATGATCCCACCTACGCCTATGAACTGGCCGTGATCATCCAGGACGGTATGCGGCGGATGTATGCCGAAAACGAAGACATCTTCTATTACATCACCGTGCTGAACGAAAACTACGCCCATCCAGCGATGCCGGAAGGCGTCGAGCAAGGCATCCTCAAGGGCATGTACCGGCTCTCGGCGCCTGAAAAAGCGGTCGAGGACAAGCATGTCCAACTGATGGGCTGTGGCTCGATTCTCCAGGAAGTGGTCGCGGCCGCTCAGTTGCTGGAACAGGACTTCGGCGTTAGCAGCGAAGTCTGGAGCGTGACCAGCCTGACCGAACTGCGTCGCGACGGGCAGGAAGCTGAACGCTGGAACCTGCTGCATCCCGAGCATGCGCCGCGTATCGGTTACGTGGAAAGTTGCCTGCAAGACAAACAGGGCCCGGTAGTGGTCGCGACTGACTACATGAAGATATTCGCCGACCAGATACGCCCATTCGTCCCCAATCGACGCTTCGTGGCCCTGGGCACCGACGGTTTCGGCCAATCGGATACCCGCGAATCGCTGCGCAGATTTTTCGAAGTTGATCGGCACTTCATCGCTCTCGCGGCGTTGAAGGCCCTGGCCGACGACGGAAAAATATCCCGGGAAAAAGTAGCCGAGGCGATCAGGCTTTACGGCATTGATCCGCAAAAGCAGAACCCTGCAAAGGTGTGAGTCTCAGCCTTGCAGCGGCGCCCCTCAGGGCGCCGCTGCAAGAGCAATGATAAGGAGGACAAACAACGCTCCCTTGATGACGTTCATATGCCCCTCCAGACCCTATGTACTTGGAGTCATGGAAATCCGAAAACGTACCTTCGATCGAAAAACCCATCTGTATACGCACGTAGCTCATCCAATCCGTCAGGCGCCGGCCATTCCATAAGTCAACGTGGTCCCCACTGCGACCGGCCGTGGTTTCATTTGCCCGTCGCCAGAAGCCCTTGAAGAAGATAACGCCCTGCTGCCCTTTCAGGGCATCTTCAAAGTCTTCACTTTTGGTGGTCTTCATGGCCTGCAAACCGGGGTCAAGGCGTCTCGATTCTGACGGCATAGCCTAGCAGATACCGGACGCCCCTCTCGTGGCCAGGCATCCTGCAGCCGGCGTTTTTTCCCCTAGACTTGTCCTTGTCCGCTGTACGCCGGGGTTGAATGAGCCGGTACGATAAAGACAAATAAAAAGGGAAGTCCGCAATGCTCAAGCCGATATGGAAAACGCTCTTCTGCATCCTCGCCCTCAGCGCATGGGCCACCGCGATGGCGGCTGACCCGATCGTGATCAAATTCTCCCACGTCGTGGCCGAACATACTCCGAAGGGCGAGGGCGCGCTGATGTTCAAGAAGCTGGTGGAGGAGCGGCTGGCGGGCAAGGTGAAGGTCGAGGTGTATCCCAACTCCACCCTGTACAACGATGACAAGGAGATGGAGGCCCTGCTGCTGGGGGATGTGCAGATGATTGCGCGGTCGTTGGCCAAGTTCGAGCAGTACACCAAGACCGTGCAGTTGTTCGACCTGCCGTTCCTGTTTGACGACATGGGGGCGGTGGAACGCTTTCAACAGAGCGCCGAAGGCCAGAAGCTGCTCAAGTCCATGGAAAGCAAGAACATCGTCGGCCTGGCCTATTGGCACAATGGCATGAAGCAGTTGTCGGCCAACAAACCCCTGCGCATGCCCGAGGATGCCCGTGGCCTGGTGTTCCGGATACAGACTTCCGCGGTATTGGAGGAACAGTTCAAGGCAATCGGCGCCAAGGCGCAGCCGATGATTTTCTCCGTGGCGTACCAGGCGTTGCGCGCAGGCGTCGTCAATGGCGCGGAAAATCCCTATTCGAACTTCTACAATCAGAAGCTGCATGAAGTGCAGAAGTACGTCACCGAAACCAATCACGGCGCACTCGACTACATGTGGATCACCACTTCCGACTTCTGGAATGGCCTGCCGCCAGATATCCGCGCCGAACTGGACAAGATCGTGGTGGAGGTGACCACCTATACCAACGGTGAGGCAGAGCGGTTGAACCAGCAGGACAAACAACACGTCCTGGACGCCAAGACCACCGAGATCATTACCCTCACGCCGGAACAGCGCAAAGCCTGGCGGGACAAGATGAAGCCGGTGTGGGCGAAGTTCGAGAAGGAGATCGGAACGGATCTGCTCAAGGCAGCGCAAGCGGCCAATCAGGTTCAGTGACCGTACTACTGATCGACTGGCCACCGCTCTTGTGGCGAGGGGATTTATCCCCGCTGGGCTGCAAAGCAGCCCTCATTCATGAATGTGCGACACGTTCGTAGTTTGGTTGGGGCTGCTAGCCCAACGGGGATAAATCCCCTCGCCACAAGAGGTGTATCTCCCTATCCCTCAGTGCCAAAGCGCATTGCGTTATGATCCCCTCCTCGTTCTGAACCAGAGCCTTACCCACGCATGCCGTCCACCGCTGATATCTCCACTGCCCTGCCCCCCGTCCTGGTCGGCCCGCTGCTACGGCGGCTGGAGCCCACGCGGCTGGTGATGTGGCTGGTGGGGACGCGGCCGCTGGCATTGACGTTGCGGGTGGAGGGTGTGGTCGATCTGGCGCTGGATACCGACCGCTGCACAGTGGTGCCAGTGGGCCAGCAAGCGTTTGTGCACCTGATCGATGTCCGGCTCGACCAGCCATTGCCCCAGGACGTCGCGCTTGAATACGACCTCCTGGTGGACGGCGCGCCCATCGCCGAGTGGGCGCCGCACCTGCTGTATGGCGAGGCGAAACGGCCGAACTTCGTGCTGCACTCGCGTATCGGGCAACTGGTCCACGGCTCGTGTCGCAAGCCTCATCATCCGGCCAACGACGGTTTGCTCTGTGTCGACCGGTTGCTCGCCCAGACGCCTGAGCAACGGCCGGCGTTGTTGATGATGAGTGGCGATCAAGTCTACGCCGATGACGTGGCCGGGCCGATGCTGCGGGCGATTCATGCGCTGATCGAGCGGCTGGGGCTGTTCGAGGAGTGCCTGGACGGTGCGGTGGTGGAAGACAGCGCCCGGCTCTATCGACACCCGGCCAGCTACTACCATCGCGCCGATCTGTTGCCGGCCCTGGAAAGCAACGAAACCCTGCGCGAGCGATTTTTCGGTGGCGCGCGCAAGCCGATTTTCACCAGCAGCAGTGCCGACAATCATCTGGTGACCTTCGCCGAGGTCATGGCGATGTATCTGCTGGTCTGGTCGCCGGTGCCTTGGACGCTGATCGACCCGCAGCCACCCGAGCTGACCGCCGAGCGACGCCAGCGCTACGCGTTGGAACAGCAACGCATCGATGGCTTCAGGACCGGACTGGGTGGCGTGGCGCGGGTGTTCGCGCACCTGTCGAGCCTGATGATCTTCGACGATCACGACATTACCGATGACTGGAATCTGTCCGCGCAGTGGGAAGAAACGGCCTACGGCCATCCGTTCTCCAAACGCATCATCGGCAACGCGCTGATCGCCTACATGCTCTGCCAGGGCTGGGGCAACAACCCGGATGCGTTCGAGGATGTGGTCCGCCAGACCGTGGCCCTGAGCGACACTGCACGGGACCGCTACCTCGACAGCGGGCCCCAGGACACCCTGATCGATACCTTGCTGGGCTTCCAGCAGTGGCACTACGTGTTGCCCAGCACCCCGGCCCTGGTGGTGCTCGATACCCGTACCCGTCGCTGGCGCAGCGAACGCAACCTCAGGCATCCCTCAGGTCTGCTGGACTGGGAAGCCCTGAGCGAACTGCAACAGGAACTGCTGGACCACCCTTCGGCGATCATCGTTTCGCCGGCCCCGATCTTCGGGGTAAAGCTGATCGAAACCGTGCAGCGGGTGTTCAGTTGGTGTGGTTATCCACTGCTGGTGGACGCGGAAAACTGGATGGCCCACCGCGGCGCGGCCCAGGTGATCCTGAACATTTTCCGACACTCGCGGACACCGGGTAACTACGTGGTGCTGTCAGGGGATGTGCATTATTCCTTCGTCTACGAAGTGTTGATCCCCCATCGCAAAGGTGGCCCGCGGATCTGGCAGATCACCAGCAGTGGCATCAAGAATGAATTTCCGCCGGCGCTGCTGGAATGGTTCGACCGCCTGAACCGCTGGCTCTACGCCCCACGCTCGCCCCTGAACTGGTTCACCCAGCGCCGACGCATGCGCATCGTTCCCCACACCCCGGAACACGCCGAGGCGGGTGAGCGCTTGTGGAACTCGGCCGGGATCGGGCAAGTGTTTTTCAATGAGCAAGGCCAGCCGACGCAGATCTACCAGCACAACGCCAACGGCAAGTCGCCAACGCGGATGCTGGGGCCGCGTTGAGGGCGGGCTTCACCGACTCTGGTAGACCGCTATCGCGAGCAGGCTCGCTCCCACAGTGGATCTGCGGTGTGTCCGATCTTGTGGGAGCGGGCTTGCCCGCGATAGCGGTGTATCAGTTGATGGATGCCTGACTGACACGACGCCTTCGCGAGCAAGCCCGCTCCCACAAAGGATCTGCTGTGTCCCGAATAGTGCATTCACCGCAGATCTCCTGTGGGAGCGAGCCTGCTCGCGATGACGGCAGCAGATCCAGCCCCACCGGTTCGGATAAACGCTATCGCAGCCTCACCCCAGCACTTCACCCGCCACCTGATCGACGGCTTCCTTGGTGATGTCAACAATCAGGTCGGCATCTTCACGGCTGAGGATCAGCGGTGGAGCGAAGCCCAGGATGTCGCCGTGGGGCATGGCGCGGGCGATCATGCCGCGTTCCAGGCAGGCGGCCGAGACCTTGGGGCCGACTTTCAGGGTGGGGTCGAAAGCCGTGCGCTGCTCGCGGTCGGCCATGAACTCCACCGCCGCCAGCATGCCGTCCCCGCGCACTTCGCCCACCAGCGGATGACCTTCAAGGGTTTCACGCAACCGCCGGTTCAGGTAGCCACCGACCTCCTCGGCATTGGCGGTGAGGTTTTCCCGCTCGAGGATGTCGAGGTTGGCCAGTGCCGCCGCCGCGCAGATCGGGTGCCCGGAATAGGTCCAGCCATGGCCCATGGCGCCTTCGGACTGCGACGCTTTTTCGATCACGCCCCAGACCTTCTCGCCGATGATCACCGCCGACAGCGGTGCATAGGCACTGGTCAGGCCCTTGGCGGTGGTGATCAGGTCCGGCTTGAGGCCGTAGCGCTGGCTACCCATCTTCGAGCCGAGGCGACCGAATGCGCAGACCACTTCATCGGCAATCAGCAACACGTCATATTTATTCAGCACCGCCTGGATCGCCGCCCAGTAACCGGCCGGCGGAACGATGATGCCACCGGTGCCCATCAACGGTTCGCCGATGAACGCCGCGACGGTGTCGGGCCCTTCGGCCAGGATCATCTTTTCCAGCTCATCGGCGCAATAACGCACGAAAGTCGCTTCGTCCATGCCCGCCGGTGCCTTGCGATACCAGTGCGGACAGACCGTGTGCTTGACCCCTTCCACCGGCAGGTCGAAGTGCTGATGGAAAGTGGGCAACCCGGTCAGGCTGCCGGTCATGATGCCCGAGCCATGGTAGCCCCGGTCACGGGAGATGATTTTCTTCTTCTGCGGCCGCCCCAGCACGTTGTTGTAATAGCGCACCAACTTGACCTGGGTTTCGTTGGCGTCGGAGCCGGACAAGCCGTAGTAGACCTTTTTCATCCCCTCCGGCGCCCAGTCCATGATGCGGCTCGACAGTTCGATGATTGCCTCGCTCGAATGGCCGACATAGGTGTGGTAGTAGGCCAGCTCCTTGGCCTGCTTGTAGATGGCATCGGCCACTTCGGTGCGGCCGTAGCCGATGTTCACGCAGTAGAGGCCGGCAAAGGCATCGATGAAATCGCGCCCCTCATGGTCACGGATGCGCACGCCCGATGCGCTCTTGATGATCCGTCCCTTGAGCGCACCGCTGGCGTGGTCATGGGCGTGGGTCGACGGGTGCATGAAATGCGCGCGGTCTTGCTCGAACAGCGTGTTGAGTTCTTGGCTCATGCGGATTCTCCTGGGAACTGGCCTTGATGGTGCAGGCAAAAGTATTTGGTTTCGACGAAGGGTTCGAAGCCCTCGCTGCCCCCCTCACGGCCGAGGCCCGAGGCTTTCATGCCACCGAAGGGGATCGGGTGGCCGGTGAATTTGACGCCGTTGACTGCCACCATGGCGTGATCGAGACGGCGGATCAGCGGATAGATGAGGTCCAGGCGGTTGGAGCAAATATAGGCTGCCAGGCCGTACTCGGTGTCGTTGGCCATCTCGATGGCTTCATCCAGGGTGTCGAACGGCATCACCCCGGCGATGGGGGCGAAGTTTTCTTCACGATAGATGCGCATCCGCGGGGTGACATCGGCCAGCACCGTCGGCTGGTAAAACAACCCGCCCAGGGCATGCGCCTCGCCCCCCACCAGGCGTTGCGCGCCAAGGGCCAGCGCGTCGGCAACCCGGTCGGCGGTGACATCGAACGCGGCCTGGTGCATCAACGGACCGACGTCGACGTCCTGCTCCTGTTGATCGACCATGGCCGGCCCGACCCGCAAGGCACGGACCGCCGCCGCGAAACGGCCGAGGAACGCCTGGTACACCGGACGCTGGACCATGATCCGGTTGGCCGCGCAACAATCCTGGCCCGAGGTCTGGAACTTCGCTTCCACCGCCACTTTGACCGCCAGCGCCAGGTCGGCATCGGCGCAAACAATGAACGGTGCGTTGCCACCCAGCTCCAACGCGACTTTCTTCACATCGTGAGCGGCCGCTTGCAATACCAGTTTGCCGACCCGGGTGGAGCCGGTGAAACTCACGGAGCGCACGCGACGGTCCTTGACCAGGGTTTCCATGGTCATTTGCGGCTCGCCCAGCACCACGTTGAACACCCCGGCGGGAAAGCCCGCTTCCTCGGCCAGTTGCGCCAGGGCCAGGGCCGAATATGGCGTTTCGTGGGCCGGCTTGATGACCACGGTGCAACCGGCGGCCAGCGCGGCGGCGGCCTTGCGGGTGATCATCGCCGAGGGGAAGTTCCATGGCGTGAGCAAGGCGCAGACGCCGACCGGCTCCTTGATCGTGCCCAGGTGCGCATTGGGAATGTGGCTGGGAATGTTCTGCCCGTACAAGCGCCGGGCCTCTTCGGCAAACCACGGGATGAAACTCGCGGCGTAGGCGATTTCGCCACGGGATTCGGCCAGTGGCTTGCCCTGCTCCAGGCTGAGAATGCTCGCCAGGTCTTCGCGGTGTTCGAGGATCAGCGCCGCCCAGCGTTGCAGGACAGCGCCACGGGCGTCCAGGCTCAGCTCGCGCCACGCCGGGAACGCACGATGCGCCGCGTCCACCGCCGCGACGATCTGCGGCGGGTCGAGCATGGGCACATGGCCGATCACCGTGCGGGTGGCGGGGTTATGCACGGCAATACTGTCACCGCTGTCGCTGTGGACCCAATGACCATCGATGTAGCAAAGCGCTTTGAACAGCAGCGGATGTTGGTAAGGCATGACGTTCACTCCAGAGCGTGTGCGTGAACCCATGCTAGGGCAGCGGCACTTGAGTAATCGGGTGATTGCCGGGGTGAAACGGTGGCTTTTTTCTGAAACAGCAGCGCGGAAAAGTGGTTTCTGCGGTGCTCAGGACGACTGCGCCAACTCCGCCGGGACGGCCCCGGCGGTCTTGATGGTTTTGGTGACCACGTAGGTGAAATAGCGCTCGATGCCAAGGTCTTCGAGCAGCAGTTGATCGACGAAACGCTGGTAATGATCGACGTCCGGCGCCTGGATCATCGCCAGGTAATCCACCCCGCCACCGGTGGCGTAGCAGAACGCGACTTCCGGTGCCGTGGCCATGCGCTGTTCGAAACGACGCATGTCCTGTGCGGTGTGCCGGGCGAGGGTGATCTCCACCAGCACCTGTTGGCGCTTGAACACCACCCCCCAGTCGATCTGAGCCTGGTAGCCGGTGATCAAGCCGGCCATTTCCAGCTTGCGCACCCGCTCCCAGGTCGGCGTCACCGACAGGTTGACGGCCTCGGCCAGGCTCGACTTGGTAATCCGCCCATCCTCGGCGAGGATCTGCAGGATCTTGAGGTCGTAGCGATCGAGTTTGTGCACGAGGAGAGTCTCCAGAAACCGAGAGAATGTGTGGGAGCAAAGCTTGCTCGCGATTGCGCCAAGTCCGTCATCAACCATATCGACTGGCCTGCCACTATCGCGAGCAAGCTTTGCTCCCACAGGTGTTGCGCCGTTTGATCCTTAACTGTCTGGTACTAGGGCAAGCCTTGCTCTCACAACCTTCCCGCCACAGGGTGTGCCGCTTGGCCAGGCAATCACGCCAACACATCCGCAATCACCGCCAATGTATCGCCGCACTGCACCAGCCCCGGAAAGTGCCGCGCCGCCAGCAATCCGCTGCGGGCGGCGCGGTATTCCACCGGGGCGACGCCGCTGCGGGTGGCGTCGTGGATGCGCGCCACCACCTCGCCGCGGGTCACGTGTTCACCCAGGTCGCGGCACATTTCCAGCAAGCCATCATGCTCACTGGCGATGAAGCAACTGGCGTCCGGCATGTCGAGCATCAGCGACGGCTGTAACTGGATCTCGCCCCGCAGGATGCCCGCATGGATCAACAGGTTGCGTACCCCGCGCTCGGCAATCGCCACGCTGCGGGCGGTCGATGAACCGCCGCCACCCAGTTCGGTGGTGACGAACACCTTGCCCTGGGATTCGGCCGCCGTGTCGTACATCGCCCCGGCGTCCAGCTCCAGCATGCGCATGCAGTACGGCGCGTTGAAGGCGAGCATCCCGGCTTCGCAGCGGGCCTGTTGCTGCTTGTCCGGCAGCACATGGCAGGCAGCGAACGGCAGGAAATCCAGGGTCCGGCCACCGGAATGGATGTCCAGGACAATGTCCGCCAACGGCAACAACGTGCGATTGAAATAGTCAGCGATTTTCTCGGTGACGGTGCCGTCCGGCCGGCCAGGGAAACTGCGGTTGAGGTTGCCCTTGTCGATGGGCGACGTCCGCCGCCCGGCGTGGAACGCCGGGGTGTTCATGAACGGCACGATGATCACGCGTCCGCTCACCTCCTCGGCCGTCAGGCGCTGCGCCAGTTTGCTCAGCGCCACCGGACCTTCGTACTCGTCGCCATGGTTGCCACCGCTGAGCAGGGCCGTCGGGCCGCTGCCGCGCTGGATCACGGTGATGGGGATCATCACCGCGCCCCAGGCCGAGTCGTCCCGTGAATACGGCAGCTTGAGAAAACCGTGCTGCACGCCCTCGCGGCTGAAGTCGACCGTGGCGTGGATGGGATTGGCGGGCAAATCACTCATGGTTCAATCCTTCACGAACAGTTGGCGGGGCACGTTGCACAGCGTCTCGACGCCCGTCTCGGTGATGAGGATGCTCTCGGTGATTTCCAGGCCCCAGTCATCCATCCACAGCCCCGGCATGAAGTGGAAGGTCATGCCCGGTTGCAACACACTGGTGTCGCCGGGACGCAGGCTCATGGTGCGTTCGCCCCAATCCGGCGGGTAGCTGATGCCGATGGGGTAGCCGCAACGACTGTCCTTGTGGATGCCGAATTTCTCCAGCACCTTGAAGAACGCCACGGCGATGTCCCCCGTGGTGTTGCCCGGCTTGGCCGCGTCCAGGCCGGCGGCAATGCCTTCGACCACGGCCTTTTCGCCGTCGAGAAAATGCCGGGGCGGCTTGCCCAGGTAAATGGTGCGCGACAGCGGGCAGTGATAGCGCTTGTAGCAACCGGCGATCTCGAAGAAGGTGCCGGCGCCCTTTTCGAACGGCGAATCGTCCCAGGTCAGGTGCGGCGCGCTGGCGTCGGCACCGGTGGGCAACAACGGCACGATGGCCGGGTAATCGCCGCCATGGCCGTCGGCGCCAAGAATGCCGCTCTGGTAGATGTCGGCCACCAGTTCATTCTTGCGCATGCCCGGCTCGATCCGCTCGAGGATGCGCCCGTGCATGTTTTCGACGATGCGCGCGGCGATGCGCATGTAGGCGATTTCCTGGGGCGACTTGACTGCCCGTTGCCAGTTCACCAGGCCCACGGCGTCCACCAGCTTTGCCTGGGGCAAATGGCGTTGCAGCGACAGGTAGGCGGCGGCGCTGAAGTAGTAGTTGTCCATTTCCACGCCGATGGTCAATGCGCCCCAGCCCCGGGCGATGATCACTTCCCGGGACAGGTAGTCCATGGGATGGCGCTCGCGGGACTGCACGTAGATGTCCGGGTAACCGACGATGTTGTCGGCCTGCATGAACACCGTGCGCCGGGCGCCGTTGGCGTCCTGTCCGCGACCGAACCACACCGGCTCGCCGTCCAGCGCCAGCAGCACGCACTGGTGCACGTAGAACGACCAACCGTCGTAGCCGGTGAGCCAGGCCATGTTCGATGGATCGGTGACCAGCAACAGCTCCAGGCCCTGGGCCTGCATGGCCACGCGGACCTTCGCCAGGCGCTGGGCGTATTCCTCCCGTTGGAACGGAAGCTTGACGACTATCTCTGACATCCACTTGTCCTCTGTTCAATGACGCACGAATGGAAAATGGTTAACGACCGAATGGGTAACCCTTGCCCGCGGCCCTGGCTCGCTCGAACGCCAGGTTGGCGATGGCGGTGTCCTGGGCGCCGGTGCCCGTGAGGTCGCACAAGGTCACCTGCGCTTCATCGGTACGCCCGGGCCGCTGCCCGGCCAACACCTGGCCCAGTTCCACCAGGGCGGACTCGTCGTGGACGGCGCCGGCGGCCAGGGCGTGGTGCAGCTCACCAAGCACCCGGGTCTGGCTCAGGCGGTCGGCGACGTAGCGGTCGACGGCGGCCAGGACCTGGGGGGCAATCTCGTTCTTGTGTTCGGCGTCCGACCCCATCGCGGTGATGTGCAGGCCGGGATGAAGGTGCCGGGCTTCGATCAGCGGCTCGCGGCTGGGGGTGCAGGTGATGGCGATGTCCACGCCTTCCATTGCGCTGTCGATGTCCGGGCACATCGTCACCGACAGGCCGGTATTGCGGGCCAGTTCGACGCTGAAAGCCTTGGCTTTTTGCTCATCGCGGGCCCAGACCCGCACCTCATCGACAGGTCGCACCAGCCGTAGCGCCTGAAGCTGCAACACCGCCTGCTCCCCCGCGCCGATCAACGCCACGCTGCGACTCTGCTGACGCGACAGGCAGCGCGCCGCCACGGCGCCAGCCGCCGCCGTGCGCACGGCGGTGAGGTAGCCATTGTCCAGCAGCAGCGCCTCCAGAAGGCCGGTGCGCGCCGACAGCAGCATCATCATGCCGTTGAGGCTGGGCAGGCCCAGCTTGGGGTTGTCGAAGAAACCGGGACTGACCTTGATGGCGAACCGTTCCAGGCCCGGCAGGTAGGCGGTCTTCACGTCCACTTCGCCGTTATGCTCGGGAATGTCCAGGCGCAGGATCGGCGGCATCGCCACCGCCGCCGTCGCCAGCAATACGAAGGCCTGTTCGATGGCGTCGATGCTGGGCAGGTCGAGGGCCACGCAACTGCGCAGGTCGGCTTCGCTCAATAAGGTGACTTGACTCATGACAGGCTCCGTTGTGCGTTGTTATTGATCGGCGCCGGCGAGCACGCGGGCATGTTGTTCGGTGTCGACGTTGCGGCCGCTGACCACCAGCACGATGGGCCCGCGTGGCTCGATAAGGCCGTCGAGCAACGCCGCGATGCCCACCGCCGCCGCGCCTTCCAACACCAGTCGTTCCTGGTGATAGGCATGGCGCAGGGCGCTGGCGATGGACGCTTCCGAGAGCAGGTGCACGCTGTCGCTGAGTTGGCGGGTCATGGCGAAGCTGTAGCGGTTGTCCAGGCCAATGCCGCCACCGAGGGAGTCGGCCAGCGTCGGCAGTTCTTCGACGTCCACCGGATGGCCGGCCGCGAGGCTGGCGTGCATCGCGGCGCCACGGGCCATGCTGATGCCGTGGACCTGGATGGCCGGGTTGGCGCTCTTGAGCGCCAGGGCGACACCGGCGAACAGCCCGCCGCCGGACAACGGCACCAGCACCTGGGCCACGTCCGGTTGCTGTTCGAGGATTTCCAGGCCGAGGGTGCCCTGGCCGGCGATGATCGCCGGGTGATCGAAGGGCGGCAGGAAGGTCGCGCCCTGCTCTGTGGCGATGCGCTCGGCTTCGCGCTGGGCGTCGTCCTGAGACTGGCCGACGATGCACACCTCGGCGCCCAGGTCACGGATTGCCTGGACCTTGTTGGCCGGCACCAGGTTGGAGAGGCAGACAATCGCCTTGACCCCTTGTTGCGACGCGGCATGGGCCAGCGCCCGGCCATGATTGCCGGTCGACGCGGTCACCACACCCTGGGCCTTTTGCGCCGGGCTGAGCTGCGCCACGGCATTGCTCGCACCGCGCAGCTTGAAGCTGCCAGTGATCTGCAGGGATTCAAGCTTGAGGTACACCGCCACGCCCATCAACCGCGACAGGCTGGGGGAATGTTCCATTGGCGTACGCCGCACCAGTGCCCCGATGCGCTGGCGAGCGAGGTAGATATCCTGAAGCTGCAAGACTGCCATGACCGCGTCCCGGGTTGATGTGTTGGGCGCAGTCTAAGAGGGCTGGATTGTGGTGATGAATGTACTAGGGCAATTTAATTCTCCACACACCACAAATCCCTGTGGGAGCGAGCCTGCTCGCGATAGCGGTGTGTCAGCTTGCACAAGTGTTGAATGTAACGCCGCCATCGCGAGCAGGCTCGCTCCCACAAGGGGCGGTGTTGAGGTCTTCAGAAATCATGGATCTGCGGGTACTGGTTGAAGATCTCCCGCATGCCGATCAGCGCATGACGCATTTCCTCGTCGCTGCATTCGGCACCGACACACACCCGCACCGCCCGGGGCCTTGGGGTGCCGCGGACGGTGAACGGATCGGGGGAGGTCACGGCGATGTGCTTGTGCCGTAGCGCTCGCACCAGGCTGTCCACTTCCCAATGGGGCGGGATGCCGATCCAGGTGTTCAATGCGTGAGGATGCTGCCCTAGCACGTGCTCGCCCATGTACTCGGTCACCATTGCCTGGCGCCCAGTCAATAACCGGCGTTGCAAGTGCACCAGGGCATCCGCACGACCGTCGCGAATCCAGCGGGCCGCGATTTCAGACACCATCGGCGTGCCCATCCAGCTGTTGACCCGCAAGATGCTCTCGGTGCGCAATGCCAGGCGCTTGGGCACCACCAGGTAGCCGGTGCGCAGCCCGGTGAGCACTGATTTGGTCATGCTGGTGCAATAGAACGACAGCTCCGGCAGGTAATGGCTGACAGGCGGCGCCCGGCGTTCGTCCAGCAGCGGGCCATACACGTCATCCTCGATGATGTGCACCCCGAAACGCCGGGCGATCCCGGCGATTTCCCGGCGACGGGCATCCGGCATCAGGCTGGTGGTGGGGTTGTTGAGGTTCGGTGTGCACACCAGGGCGGTGATGCGCTCGTTGCTGCACATGTCCTCGAAGTGTTCCGGGTCAATGCCATACCGGTCCATTTCGAGGCCCTTGAGGGTGAAGCCCAGTACCTGGGAGTTGCCAATCACGCCGTGATCCGTCAGCCCTTCGCAGAGCACCACGTCATCGGGTCCGGCCAGCGACGCCAGGGCCAGAAAGATCCCATGGGCGGCGCCGTTGGTGATCAGGATGTCATTGCGGTCGACCTTCAGCTTCTGTCGGCCGATCCACTGGGCAGCCGCTTCGCGGTGGGATTCGTAGCCGGCAATCGGCCGGAAGGCGTGAATCCACGGCTGGTCCTCTTCGGTGCTCAACTCGGCGCAGGTATCACGCCAGAACTGGTCGTGCTCGCGGGTGTGCAGGATCCGCGCATTGGAGAAATCCACCAGCGCCCGCTCGGGGCTGTCGAGGATGTAAGTCGCGACCCGGTCGCTCATGCGCCGCGAAACGAAACTGCCGCGCCCCACCTCGCAACGCACCAGCCCCTGGCGCTCCAGTTCCTTATAGGCATTGGTCACGGTCTGCACGCTGATGCCCATGGCGTCGGCCATTTGCCGTTGCGGCGGCAGACGCTGGTCGTTGGCCAGGACGCCCTGCTCGATATCCTCGGCGATGGCCTGGACCAGAATCTTGTATTTGGACTCACCGCTGCGGGCGACATCCAGGGCCGATTTCCATTTATCCATGACGCTGCAACCCGCGTGTATTCTGGTGCGCACAGCATCCCGCGGGAATCGCGGCAAAGCAATTGTCCTAGTGCAATGCAATCATTGCCGAGGCTTTTGTATGCTCCGGTCCAAGGTCGTCGTCCAGGCAAGTTGCTACCCTGACAACAAGCCGGATCGACCTGTACCGGCGCATTTCCAAGGTCCGGCCCGGATCAGCCGCTGTACGCTTTGCTCTTGTAACACTGCCTCCTACCACAGAACCGTCGGCTGACGGATCCACAAGAAACAGGAGATTTCATCGATGAGCAATTTTCTTCCCGGCACCTGCGCGCCCTTGCGTCGGTTCTTGTTGACCTGCGCCGTACTCGGCCTGGCCGGCAGCGTCCAGGCGAGTACCCTGGAGACGGTCAAAAGCAACGACAGTATCCGGATCGGCTACGCCAACGAAACCCCGTTCGCCTTCACCGAAACCGACGGTACCGTGACCGGTGAATCGCCGGAAATCGCCAAGATCATCTTCGCCAAGATGGGCATCAAGCAGGTCAACGGCGTGCTCACCGAATGGGGCTCGCTGATCCCCGGCCTGCGCGCCGGTCGCTTCGACGTGATCGCCGCCGGCATGTACATCACCCCGGCGCGCTGCAAGCAGGTACTGTTCACCGATCCGCAATACCAATTGCCCGACGCCTTGCTCGTCGCCAAGGGCAACCCGAAAAAACTCCACAGCTATGAAGACATCGCCAAGCAGCCGGATGTGAAGCTGGCGATCATGGCCGGTACGGTGAACCTGGCCTACGCCCGCGACTCCGGAGTCAAGGACGAGCAGATCCTCCAGGTGCCCGACACCACCGCTCAGTTGCAGGCGGTGCGCGCCGGTCGCGCCGATGCGGCCGTCGGCACCCAGTTGACCATGAAAGGCCTGGCGGCCAAGGGTGGCGACAAGGTCGAGGCCATGTCCGAATTCAAGGACGATCCGTCCCACATCGGCTACGGCGCCCTCGCCTTCCGTCCCGAAGATAAGGACCTGCGCGACGCGGTCAATGCCGAGTTGAAAAAGTGGCTGGGCTCCGAGGAACACCTCAAGGCCGTCGCGCCGTTCGGTTTCGACAAGTCCAACGTGACCAGCAAAACCGCCGCCGAACTCTGCGCCCAGTAGAAACCGGCGCTTCGAAACAGGCATGACGCATACGGCGTGATGCCTGTTCCCTGCTTCATCGGATATCGGGTTGAACCATGGGCGAACTACTTCCGTTATTGATACAAGGGGCCTGGGTCACGCTGCAGGTGACGTTCTTCGGCTCGCTGCTGGCCATTGTCGCGGCGGTCCTCGCGGCCCTGGGGCGGCTGTCGCCATGGCGGGCGCTGCGCTGGTTTTCCATCAGCTATATCGAAATATTCCGGGGCACCTCGCTGCTGGTGCAGTTGTTCTGGCTGTTCTTCGTGTTGCCGCTGCCACCGTTCAACATCGAGCTGAGCCCCTACGCCGTGGCGATCGTCGGCCTGGGTCTGCACATCGGTGCCTACGGGGCCGAGGTCATGCGCGGCGCCATCAGCTCGGTTGCCAAGGGCCAATACGAGGCCTGCACGGCGCTGAACTTCAGCGGCTTCAAGCGCTTCCAGCGGATCATCCTGCCTCAGGCCTTGCTGGCCGCCATTCCACCGGGCACCAACCTGCTGATCGAGTTGTTGAAGAATACCTCGCTGGTGTCGCTGATCACCTTGTCGGACTTGAGTTTCCGGGCCCGTCAGTTGGATCAGGCAACCTTCCAGACCCTGGAAATTTTCAGCCTGGCGCTGGTGCTGTATTTCGTCCTGGCCCAGGCCATCAACTTCGGCATGCGCAACGTCGAGCGTCGGTTGAGCCGGGGCCGGATGCGCGGAGGTCTGTCATGACGTTGTTCGACTGGTCTTACGCCGCGCAGATCCTGCCGGACCTGCTGCGCGCCTCCCTCAACACCGTGGGCATCACCCTGATCGGCTTTGTGATTGCGATCGTGCTGGGGCTGTTCCTGGCGATTGGTCGTCGCAGCCAGAAACTCTGGCTGTCCTGGCCGACCGCATTGGTCATCGAGTTCATCCGCAGCACGCCGTTGCTGATCCAGGTGTATTTCCTCTACTACGTCTTGCCCAACTACGGCTTGAGCCTGACGGCCATGCAAGTCGGCATCCTCGGCATCGGCCTGCACTACGCCTGCTACATCGCCGAGGTGTATCGCAGTGGCCTCGACGCGGTGCCACGGGCGCAGTGGGAAGCGGTGACGGCGTTGAACATTGCGCCCTACGACGCCTACCGCAACATCATCCTGCCCCAGGCCTTGCGACCAATCGTGCCGCCGCTGGGCAACTACCTGGTGGCGATGCTCAAGGACACGCCCGTGCTGTCGGCAATCACCGTGGTGGAAATCATGCAGCAGGCCAAGAACATCGGCTCCGAGAATTTCCGCTACCTGGAACCGATCACCATGGTCGGCCTGTTCTTCCTCGCCCTGAGCCTCGCCCTGGCCTGGCTGGTACGGCGCCTTGAAACGCGCATGGAGCTACGCTAATGACTTTACCTCTGTCTTCGTCCATCGACTTGTCCCGGCGCAGTACGCTGGCATCGCAGCAGGAGGCCCCGGCCATGCAGGATCCGATACCGTCCCGGCCGATCGTGAGTTTCCAGGACGTGAGCAAAAGCTACGGCAGTTTTACTGTGTTGGATCATCTGAACCTCGACGTCGCGCCCGGTGAAAAGGTCGCGATCATCGGGCCCAGCGGCTCGGGCAAATCCACTTTGCTGCGGGTATTGATGACGCTGGAAGGGATCAACCATGGGCAGATCTTCATCGAAGACGATTCACTGACCCACATGCCCAACCGCAACGGCGTGCTGGTGCCGGCCAACGACCGGCATATCCGCCGGGTGCGGGGCAAGATCGGCATGGTGTTCCAGAGCTTCAACCTGTTCCCCCACATGACCGCATTGCAGAACGTGATCGAGGCGCCGGTGCAGGTATTGGGCATGAACCCGAAGGAAGCCCGGGAGCGTGCCGCCGATCTGTTGGACATGGTGGGGTTGGGCAGCAAGCTCGAGCACTATCCTTCGCAGCTCTCCGGCGGCCAGCAACAACGCGTGGCCATTGCCCGGGCCCTGGCGATGCGGCCGAAGGTGATGCTGTTCGACGAAGTGACCTCGGCCCTCGACCCGGAACTGTGCGGCGAGGTGCTCAATGTGATCCGCAGGCTGGGAGCCGAGCACAACCTGACGATGCTGATGGTGACCCACCAGATGGGCTTCGCCCGGGAATTCGCCGACCGGGTGTGCTTCTTCTACAAGGGTCAGATCCACGAACAGGGCACGCCGGCGCAGATCTTCGAGCACCCGCAGCAGGAACGTACGTGTGCGTTTCTGAGTGCGGTGAAAGAGGCCAACTGAGCCCCATCACTCAAGTGACCATCTCTGTGATGAGAAGATAATTTGTGGCGAGGGGATTTACCCCCTCGCCACAAGGTGCAGTGCCAGGCCAAAGAACTGATAACCCCCAAAGAAAACGGGGCCCATGTTTCCATGGGCCCCGTTTTCATGTGCCGTCAGGCAATCATGGGTACTGCTGGTAAGTCTGCCCTTGCTGCGCCGGTGCCTGGTACTGCTGGCCCGGAATGGCCTTGAGGTTGACTTCCACACGACGGTTCTGCGCCCGCCCGTTGACGTCAGCGTTGCTGGCCACCGGATTATCCGGACCGGCGCCTCGGGCGCTCAGGTTGGCGCCGCTGACGCCCTGGGACGTCAGGTAGGTCGCCACGCTCTGGGCACGGCGCTGGGACAGGTCCATGTTGTGCTGGCGGCTGCCGGTGCTGTCGGTGTAACCGACGATTTCGATCTGGTTCTGGTTGAACTCCTTGAGGGAGTTGGCCAGGTTGTTCAGCGGCTGGTAGAAGCTGGAGGCAATGTTCGCCGAGTCGGTGGCGAAAGTGATGTTGCCCGGCATGATCAGCTTGATCTGGTCGCCCTGGCGCTGCACTTCAACACCGGTGTTGGCCATGCTGGCCCGCAGTTTCTTTTCTTGCTGGTCGGCGTAGTAGCCATAACCTGCCGCGGAAGCCCCCACGACCGCGGCGCCGATCAATGCGCCCTTGCCACGATTGTTGTGATCGATGGCCGCACCGGCCAGTGCACCGGCCAGGGCTCCGAGGCCGCCATACTTGGCAGTCTTGCTCATCCCTGAAGAATCCGTGGAGGCCTGGCCCTGGTTGTCATACGGGTTAGGCGACGCGCAGCCGGACAACAGGGCCACAGCGGTAGCGACAACGATCAAGCGACGCGAGGTGAACATGGGGACAAGCTCCTGGTTTTTCAGTCTGAAGTGCCAGGGCATGGGCAATCGACTCTGGCTGGCGTTGGAACGCAGCAAACGTTAAAAATTCCGTCACGCTGCGCTTCGCCTGGGTCGATTTTTATCACTGGACGAGGCTGCGGCTTACCCCCCGGACAATCATCTCGATTTCCCGGCCATCGATCGTCAACGGTGGCAACAACCGGATGGTCTTGCCCCGGGTGATATTGATCAACAGGCCGTGGTCCCGGGCTGCGCAAAGCGCCAGGTCGCGGACCGGTTGCTTGAGCTCGATGCCGATCATCAATCCCTGACCACGAATCGCCAGCACGTTCGGGTTATCCGCCAGCTCCGCCCGCAGCCGGGCGAGCAGTTGCCCACCCTGGCGCTTGGCATTGCCCACCAGATCCTGCTCTTCGATGATGTCCAATACCGTGCAACCGACCCGGCAAGCCAGCGGATTACCACCGAAGGTGCTGCCATGACTGCCGGGGGTGAACAGCTCGGCCGCCTTGCCCCGCGCCAGGCACGCGCCGATGGGCACGCCATTGCCCAACCCTTTGGCCAGGGTCATGACATCCGGCACGATGCCCTCGTGCTGGAACGCGAACCATTGGCCGGTGCGGCCAATGCCGGTCTGGATCTCGTCGAGCATCAACAACCAGGCACGCCGGGAGCACAGTTGCCGCAAAGCCTTGAGGTAGCCCGGCGGTGCCATTTGCACACCGCTTTCACCCTGGATCGGTTCCACCAGTATCGCGGCGATGCGTTCACCGTGGGCCTGCTGGATATCTTCCAGCGCGGCGAGATCGCCGAACGGCACCTTGATGAAATCCCCCGGCAACCGGTTGAACCCCAGCCGTACCGCCGGGCCGTCGCTGGCGGACAGGGTACCCAGGGTGCGTCCATGAAAAGCGTTTTCCATGACCACCACCAGGGGCTGCTCAATGCCTTTGTGCCAGCCGTAGAGACGCGCCAACTTCAACGCGGTCTCGTTGGCCTCGGCACCCGAATTATTGAAAAACACCCGCTCCAACCCCGACAGTTGCGTGAGCTTCTGCGCCAGCCGTTGCTGCCAGTCGATGCTGTACAGATTCGACGTGTGGAGCAACAGACCGGCCTGCTCGCTGATGGCGGCTACCAGCCGGGGATGGGAGTGACCGACATTGGTCACCGCCACACCGGCCACCGCATCGAGGTATTCACGACCGTCCTGGTCCCACAGGCGTGTCCCCAGCCCGTGGGTAAAACTCAGGGCCAAGGGTTGGTAGGTGGTCATCAGGCAGGCGGCGGTCATGACATCAAGCTCCATCGGGTGGTTTTTTCCAGTATGGTTAGCCACCTCTGCTGGATAAACGCTGCTTTACTTCAATCATTTAGAAGCCAGGCTTGATAATGGATCTGTTCCAGGCAATGACGGTTTACGTCAAAGTGGTAGAAACCGGGAGCCTGACCACGGCGGCCCAGGCATGCGAAATGTCCACCACCATGGTGGGCAATCACCTTCGGGCACTGGAACAACGCTTGGGGGTGCGCCTGATCAACCGCACGACCCGTCGGCAGCGTCTGACGGAATTTGGCTCGACCTATTATCAGCGTTGCTTGGAAGTCCTGGGGCTGGTGGCCGACTCCGAGCGCCTGGCCGAACAGACTCAAGGCGAACCCGCCGGTACCCTGCGCATCACCGCGCCGCTGACCTTCGGCACCGAACGCCTTGCGCCGGCCCTGGCCGAATTCAGCCAGCGCCATCCGCAAGTCAAACTCGACGTGGTACTGACCAACCAGCGCCTGGACCTGCTCGACCACGGCTTCGATGCCGCCATCCGCCTCGGTCTGTCCGATCCGAAATTGATCGCCCGTCCCTTGATGGATTACACCCTGACGATCTGCGCGTCCAAGGCCTACCTGGCCCGCCGGGGCACCCCGCAACAACCCGCCGACCTGCAACGGCACGACTGCCTGTCGTTCGCCTATTCCGCCGGCGACGAGTGGCGCTTCGCTCAGGACCACTGGCCCATCAACGGCTCGGATGGAGAAATCAAAGTGCCGGTGAACGGACCGATGCTGATCAACAGCTCGGCGGGCCTGCACCGCGCCGCCCTGGCCGGCATGGGCGTGGTGATGCTGCCCGATGCGCTGGTGGAACAGGACCTGAAGGATGGTCATCTGGTGGCGCTGCTGCAGGATTATCAATTGCCCCATCGGCCAATGAACCTGATCTACGCCCAGGATCGCTACCGGTTGCCGAAGCTGCGCAGTTTTGTGGAGTTTGCGTTGGAGAAATGGGCGAGATCTACTGACGAAACGAAAAAGTAGCCTTTAAAGGCTACTATTGAAGAAGTAGCCTTTAAAGGCTACGGTGAGACATCAAATGATAGGGCTCTTGTAATGAAATTAGAGGCAGTATTGACCGGCGACTTGATCCACTCGCAAAGCGCAGAAAATACGCTCGCCTATATCACTGGTTTGAAAGCGGTGCTTAAGCAACTGGAAAAACGCTACAAAGCAAAAGCGGAAACCTTTCGCGGGGATGGTTTTCAGATTTTGCTGAACCGACCCGAGCAGGCGCTTCACTGCGCCATTGCTCTACGAGCGGCCCTGGTGGCAGCTAGTCCTGAAAGAGAACGCTGGGATGCACGGATAGCGATAGGCATAGGTTCTGCACAGCAGTCGCAGACCTACCGCGAAGCCTTCGTCTTGTCCGGCCAAGGACTCGACAGCATGAAGAAAAACACCCTGGCAATATTCAGCGGCTATCAGGCGTTCCAAGAACGTACGGAGCTGCTGACAGAGTTCGTAGCCGCCATACTCGATCAATGGACGGCTGTCGAAGCTCAAACCTACGCTATTCATCTGATCGAAGCGACCGACCAACAGAGCATTGCCGATGCGCTAGGAAAATCTCGTATCACCATTAACAAAGCGTTGCAGCGTGCCCAGGCACGTTTGCTGGATAAATATCTGGCCTACACCAGCCGACTGATCAGAGAGCTGTCCCATGGTTGAGACATCGGCCTTGCTCGTCATTTTGATATTGGCGCACGTGGTGCTGGGCTTCTGGATATCCAGTCACAGTATCTTGCAACCGCCCTTCCACTTTAGCCGGAAGGTCATTATCAGTCTGTTGATTGCAGGCGTCTATTTCATCGTTTTTTCATTATTGATGGTTCTGTTGCGTGATAATGACATCTTCGCCTGGAAGGCCGGGTTACTCATGGCAGTCGCTCGATTTCTAACCCTCATTCTTACTCCGAGCGCATCCAAATCTCCGACTCTGGTATTGCTGTCCGGACAAGCCATCCTAGTGACCAGCTTGGTTGCGGTCTGGCTGATTTCCGAAAACAACGCTGCGAGTCTCCAGGTTTCTTTGACCAAGCTGATCACCACACCATTACTTGCAGTCGGTCTTGCCTACATATCGATGCTGCGTCCCGCTTCCGCCATGATAAGCACGATACTCAGCCCATGGATCAAGGAGATCGACAATACCGGCTCCCTGGCCAACGCCGGAACATTGATCGGCTATCTGGAACGGCTTCTGATTTTGACGTTTGTATTACTGGAACAATGGGAAGCGGTCGGTTTTCTCCTGACGGCAAAAAGCATTTTGCGCTTCAATGAAATCCAGAACGCCAAGGTGCGATCCATAAGTGAGTATGTGCTGCTGGGAACACTGCTAAGTTTCAGCCTAAGCATCGGAGTGGGACTGCTTGTGACGTATATCCTGAAATCCCAATGAGCAGTCTGTAGCCTTAAAAGGCTACTTTGCTCGATGTAGCCTCTCGAGGCTACACCCAAAAAATTTGCAGTTTTGAAGCAAATGCAACGGTCACAGATTGTAACGCTTGCAATCGGGCCTTCGCACTTGCCGACTTCACTCTACCACTCTCTCCTTCGCCTGGGCTGCGCCGGCTGGTCGCTGCCCCGAGAGCAATGGCCGGCCTTTCCCGAGGACGGCACCCACCTGCAACGCTACAGCGCCCGCTTCCCGGCCGTGGAGATCAACAGTTCGTTCTACCGCCCGCACCGTCCCGCCACCTATGCCAAGTGGGCGGACAGCGTCGTGCCGGACTTCCGCTTCTCGGTCAAGGTGCCCAAGCAGATCACCCATGAACGGCGATTGCGCGATTGCGACGGGCTTGTGGATGAGTTTCTCGGGCAATGTTCGCAATTGGGGGAAAAGCTGGGCTGCCTGTTGATCCAGCTGCCACCCTCACTGGCCTTCGATGCGGCGGTGGCCGAATCGTTTTTCAGCGCCTTGCGGGACCACTATCAGGGCCACGCGGTGCTTGAGCCCCGACATCCAAGCTGGCTGGCCGCGCACGTCACGGCATTGCTGCACGATGAACACATCGGCCGCGTTGCCGCCGATCCATCGCCCTTACCCGGCTGCGATCAGCCTGGAGGCTGGCCTGGGGTGCGTTACTACCGGCTGCACGGCTCACCGCGGATCTACCACTCCCGCTATGAGGACACTTGGCTGGAGCAACTCGCCCGGCAATTGAAACGCGAGCCCGATACGCCAACCTGGTGCATCTTCGACAACACCGCCAGTGGCGCCGCCATCCCCGACGCGTTGCGCTTGGAGGCGCTGATGCGCACCTGAACGCCGGTGCCGGCAACAAATGCCGACCAGCCACCGGATCAGCCGTGACAACACCGCCCGCGTCCAATAGATTAGGCGACCGAAAAAAAGCTCAATGCCTTTCTCGTCTTATCCAGCTAACAGAAGTAGTGAAATTTCAATGTCCGATTCCAATACCGCTGAATCCGTAGTCACCCTGTCGTCCAAAGCGGAATACGAAAACTCCATCAATCTTTCACAGCATCTGCCCCAGGCCAAGACCATCAGTGAGATGGTGTTGGATGCCTTCCAGTCGAACCGCGAGAGCGACCAGATCCGCGAGCTGCGCGGCGCCATCCGCCAGGCCCACGATGCGTTCGACGACGACAAGGCCTACGAACTGATGGGCCAGCTCAAGCAGCTCAAGGACGCCGAAGCGGCCGATTTCGCCGCACTGGAAGACCTGAGCAGCCGCTTCCCCATCAGCCGGATTCTTTCCAGCTACAAGGACGACCCGGCCTTCCAGGAATTGGTCTATGGCCTGGCCCTGAAGGTGCTGAACCAGACCCACCAGGCCATCAGCAACCCGAGCGGCAGCAAGGGCAAGGCCTCGCGGGCCAAGAAGGAAGCGCAAGTATTTGTCATCAGCAAGGACGGCATCAGCGTCACCCTGCCCCTGCGCACCCCGAGTTCCAAGCCGAACGTCGACCGTGAGGCCTTCGAATTCCTGGGCTTCAATTTCGTCGGCGAAGGGGACGAGGCCGAACTGGAAAACGACCTGTTCCTCGACAACGACGGCACCGAACAACAGGCCACCCGCAAAAGTATTATCACCGCTTTGCAACAGCAAAAGGCCTTTGACGGCTATAGCATCGCCCAGCAATAAACCCCAGAGCCTTGTGGGAGCGGGCTTGCTCGCGAAGGCGGTGGATCAGTTTGAATTGATGTTGGATGTACCGCCGCCATCGCGAGCAGGCTCGCTCCCGCACTGGTTCAGCAGTGCTCGCTGGTGATGTGCCTCACCCAATACCTGTGGGAGCGAGCCTGCTCGCGATAGCAGTGGGTCAGCCACCATGGATACTGAATGTGCCAACGTCTTCGCGAGCAAGCCCGCTCCCACAGAGACATCACCAGCCCTGGCAGTGCCCATGAAAAAGCCCCGCGCTTCTCTCGAAGGCGGGGCTTTTTCATGGCACTGATTGATCAGACAGCGCCGAGCCGCTCGACCATATCTGGAAATTTTTCGACCAGTTTGATCAACAAAGCGGCCTGCGCGTTGGGTTTGGATTTCTCCTGCTCCCAGTTTCTAAGCGTACCGGGGCTGGTCCTGATGCTCCTTGCAAAAACGGCCTGAGACATACGGAGCTTGTCCCGCAGAGCCACGATTTCTTGCGCCGAGACCTCTGGAGCAGGCTTGTCTTCGGCCGATATCTGGCGGAGGGTGATCTTGCCCTCTCGATGAGAAGCCATCTCCTCAACGCCTTGCATCAACTCGGCAAATAGGTCGCGCTTTTTCATAAGGTACCTCGTATTTTCAACTCCACTTCTATGGCGCGCTTGAGCGTCTTCTCCTCCTCGGAGGTCAGTTCTCCAATTCATCCTTGTCATAAATCGCAAACATCCAGAATTGACCATCATTCATAAGCCAATAGTAGATAACTCGCAACCCTCCTCGCTTCCCTTTGCCACGACGTCCATCCGGCCAACGCAATTTACGAAAGCCACCTGTGCGGGGCATCAGGTCGCCCGCTCCTGGATGCTGCAACATATGAGATTGAAGCAAGCGATATTCATCGTCCGTCAGATAACGGCCTACCGTGGCGGTAAATGAAGAGGTTTCAAAAAATAAGGTTCGCATGGCCAAACTATAGGCAATCTGCCTATAGTTCAACATCCAACATTGTGTTGCTCTAAATGACAGACCTTACCACTCAGGGCAGCGCCCAAGAAAAAGCCCCGCGCTTCTCTCGAAGGCGGGGCTTTCTGTACAGCGTCTGGCGCTTAAGGTGCGTAGGTCAGCAGCAGCTCACTTGGCACTTTGAAGTCCAGGGACATCATGACGCTCAGGGCGGTGATGGTGAAGATCGAGAACACGAACAGCTTGCGTGCCCAGACCGTGTCATCCACGGCCTTGTAGCCGGTCCAGGCCATGTACAGCCAGTACATGCCCATGGCGGCGGCGACGGCGAGGTAGCTCATGCCGGCGTAGCCGCTGAAGGTCAGCATCAAGGTCGCCACCAGGAAGGCCAGGATGTAGAGCAGGATGTGCTTCTTGGCCACGCGAATGCCGCGCTTGACCGGCAACACCGGAATCGAGGCGGCCAGGTAGTCGTTGAAGCGGAAGATCGCGATGGCATAGGAATGCGGCATCTGCCACAGGCTGAACATCACCAGCAGCGTCAGCGCAGCCATGTCGAAGCTGTTGCTGACCGCCACATAGCCGATCACCGGCGGCATCGCCCCCGACAGACTGCCCACCAGCGTGCCGTGAACCGACTTGCGCTTGAGGTACAGGCTGTAGAGGCCGACGTAGATGACGAAACCGATCACCGCGAACAGCGCCGCCAACGGGTTGGCCACGCGGTACAACAGCGCCACACCGGCCACGCCCAGCACCGTGGCGAACGCCAGGGCCAGTTGTACCGGGATCAGCCCCTGGACCAGCGCACGGTTTTTGGTGCGCTCCATCTTGATGTCGATGTCGCGGTCGATGCAGTTGTTGAACACGCAACCGGACGCCACCACCAGGGAGGTGCCGATCATCGCCGCCAGGAAGATGGCCAGATCGACATGCCCTTTCGAGGCCAGGAAAAACCCGCCTGCCACAGAAAGCACGTTACCGAAAATGATCCCCGGCTTGGTGATTTGGATAAAGTGCTTTAAGGACATCCGGACTTTCCTCAGTGCGCCATCATGTTGGTGTGGATGCTGAACATGATCCACAACGACAGGCCGACCAGCAGGACGATCACCAACGCCGCGAAGACAAACGCAATCACGTTGTTACGCTGGGCGGCGGAGCGGTCCAGGTGCAGGAAGTACACCAGGTGCACCAGGACCTGGACCACGGCGAAGATCAGGACGATCCACAGGGTCAGGCTTTTGGGCAGCGAGGGGTACATCACCAGGCCGAACGGGATGATGGTCAGGATCACCGACAGGATGAAGCCGATGGCATAGGACTTGACGCTGCCGTGACCGGCGTCATGACCATCATGGGAATGTGCGTTAGCCATTTACAGGGTCCCCATCAGATAAACAACGGTGAATACGCAGATCCACACCACGTCCAGGAAGTGCCAGAACAGACTCAGGCAGCTCAGGCGAGTCTTGTTGGTGGCGGTCAGGCCATTTTTCTGGACCTGGTACATCATGATCGCCATCCAGATCAAGCCGCTGGTCACGTGCAGACCGTGGGTGCCGACCAGGGTGAAGAACCCGGACAGGAAGCCGCTGCGGTTAGGACCGAAGCCCTCGGAGATCAACATGTGGAACTCGTTGATCTCCATGCCGATGAAGCCGGCACCGAACAGGAAGGTCATGGCCAGCCAGCCCAGGACCTGGGTTTTCTTGCCCTTGTACAACGCCAGCATGGCGAAGCCGTAGGTGATCGAGCTGAACAGCAGCAGAGCGGTTTCGCCCAGTACGTAAGGCAGCTCGAAGATGTCGTGGCCCGACGGGCCACCGGCGACGTTGTTTACCAGCACCGCGTAGGCCGCGAAGATCGACGCGAACAGAATGCAGTCGGTCATCAGGTAGAGCCAGAAACCGAATACGGTCATCTCGCCCGAGTCGTGGTGATGGTCATCGTGCCCATGGTCATGACCATGGGCGTGTCCAACATTGGTCACTAAGTTCGACATGGTTTAAGCCTGTTCCAACGAGGTTTCAACACGGGTGGCGGTGGCCCGGACTTTCCCGGCCGCGACCAGACGTTTGTGCTGCTCGGCTTCGATGCGCTCGATGACATCCACCGGCACCATGTAGCCCTGATCGTCGCGGGCGGCATGGATGGCGAAATACACCACGGTGCCGACCAGGCTGGCGGCGGCGAGCCACCAGATGTGCCAGATCATCGCGAAACCGAACACAGTCAACAGGCCGCCCATAACCACACCGGTAGCGGTGTTGTTCGGCATGTGGATCGGCGAGTACTTGGCCGCAGGCTGGTACGCAGTACCGTTTTCCTTGGCCTCGGTGAACGGGTCGATGGTGTCCGCTTTCGGCAGCACGGCGAAGTTGTAGAACGGCGGTGGCGAAGAGGTCGACCACTCCAGGGTATGGGCATCCCACGGATCGCCGTGTTCGCACATGTTCTCTGGCTTGTTGCGGTCACGCACGCTGACGTACAGCTGGATCAGCTGGCAGGCGATACCGACGGCGATCAGCACCGCACCGAACATGGCGACGTACAGGTACGGCACCCACTCAGGGTTGGCGGTGGTGTTCAGGCGACGGGTCATGCCCATGAAGCCCAGTACATAGAGCGGCATGAACGCGACGAAGAAGCCGGTGATCCAGAACCAGAACGCGCCCTTGCCCCAGCCTTCGTGCAGCTTGAAGCCGAACGCTTTCGGGAAGTAGAAGGCGAAGCCGGCGATGTAGCCGAACACCGCGCCGCCGATGATCACGTTATGGAAGTGCGCGATCACGAACAGGCTGTTGTGCAGGACGAAGTCGGCACCCGGGATGGCCAGCAGTACGCCGGTCATACCGCCGATGGCGAAGGTCACCATGAAGCCCAGGGTCCACAGCACGTGGCTGGTGAAACGCAGGCGGCCCTGGTAGATGGTGAACAGCCAGTTGAACAGCTTCACCCCCGTCGGGATCGAAATCAGCATCGTCGCCAGGCCGAAGAAGGCGTTGACGCTGGCCCCCGAACCCATGGTGAAGAAGTGGTGCAGCCAGACCATGAAGCCCAGCACCGAGATCGCGCCGGAAGCGTAGATCATCGAGTGGTGGCCGAACAGTTTCTTGCCGGAGAAGGTCGAGATGACTTCGGAGAAGATCCCGAACGCCGGCAGGATCAGGATGTACACCTCGGGGTGACCCCAGGCCCAGAACAGGTTGACGTACATCATCGGATTTCCACCCAGTTCATTGGTGAAAATGTGGAAATCCATGTAACGGTCAAGCGTCAGCAGTGCCAGGGTAGCGGTCAGGATCGGGAACGAAGCGACGATCAGGACGTTGGCCCAGGTGCAGGTCCAGGTGAAGATCGGCATGTCCATCAGCTTCATGCCCGGGGTACGCATTTTCAGCACGGTGGCCAGGAAGTTGACCCCCGTCAGCGTCGTCCCCAACCCGGATAGCTGTAGCGCCCAGATGTAGTAATCCACACCCACGCCCGGACTGTATTGCAGCCCCGACAACGGCGGATAGGCAACCCAACCGGTCTTGGCGAATTCACCAACACCCAGGGACAGGTTGATCAGCACGACGCCGGACACCAGCAGCCAGAAGCTCAGGGAGTTCAGGAAAGGGAAGGCAACGTCACGGGCACCGATCTGCAGCGGCACTGCCAGGTTCATCAGGCCGGTGAAGAATGGCATCGCCATGAAGATGATCATGATCACACCGTGGGCGGTGAAGATCTGGTCATAGTGTTCAGGCGGCAGGTAGCCAGGCGAACCCTCGGTGGCCATGGCCAACTGGGTACGCATCATGATCGCGTCGGCAAAACCGCGCAGCAGCATGACCATGGCGACGACGATGTACATCACGCCGATTTTCTTGTGGTCGACCGACGTCAGCCACTCGGTCCACAGGTAGGTCCACTTCTTGAAGTAAGTGATCCCGGCGAACAGCGCCAGACCACCGAGCGCGATGATGGCGAGGGTCACCATGACAATCGGCTCGTGGAACGGGATCGCTTCCCAACTTAATTTACCAAACATCGTTTACTCCTCTGCCCCGGCAGCTGAATGCGAACTCATGTCCATCCCTTCCATGTTGTGCGCCACTTCTTCCTGCTCTTTCTTCTCGTGGTGCATCGGCTTGCCCGGATTCATCCCTTCATACTTGTCGATGATGGTCTGGAACAGGTTCGGCGTGACCGCGGAGTAGAGTTCGACTGGGTTGTTCTGGCTCGGTTTGGAAAGGGCTTCGTATTCAGCTTTTTCAAGCTGTTTAGGTGCCTTCTTCACATCGTTGACCCAGGCGTCGAAGTCCTCCTGAGTGGTGGCGATTGCTTTGAACTTCATGCCGGTGAAACCCGCGCCGCTGTAGTTGGCGGAGATCCCTTCGAGTTCGGCATTCTGGTTGGCGATCAGGTGCAGCTTGGTCTGCATGCCCGCCATCGCGTAGATCTGGCCGCCCAGGCCCGGGATGAAGAACGAGTTCATCACGGTGTCGGAGGTGACCTTGAAGTTGATCGGCGTGTGGGCCGGGAACACGATCTTGTTGACGGTGGCGATGCCTTGTTCCGGATAGATGAACAGCCACTTCCAGTCCATCGAGACCACTTCAATGGTGATCGGCTTGACGTCGGAGTCCAGCGGACGGTACGGGTCCAGGGCGTGGGTCGACTTGTAGGTGACATAACCCAGGGCAATGATGATCAGGACCGGGATTGTCCACACGGCTGCTTCAATCTTGGTGGAGTGCGACCACTTCGGCGTGTACACGGCCTTGGTGTTGGAAGCGCGGTATTTCCAGGCGAACAGGAACGTCATGACGATAACCGGCACGACGACCAGCAACATCAGCAGCGTGGCGGTGATGATCAGGTTTCGTTCATCCAGGCCGACCTGGCCCTTGGGATCGAGCAAGGTCATGTTGCAGCCTCCCAGCAGCAACGTGCCGAGCAGCGGCAGCAAGCCTAGTAATCGGGGGTACCTGTTTTTACTCATCTCACGACCTCTAAAGCAGCTTGCGCAATGCAGTTGGGTTTTGATCGCCAACACTTCACCCTGCCAAGGGTTGGCATTTTCTTGGATTTGAATAAGGGCTGCCCGTCGCGCGTCAGACGCTGTTCGACATATCCTGGGCCAGCAGTGAGTTCTTATTCGAATTCGTCGGTAAAAGGCCTTGGTTACAGCCCAATTCCATTTGGTGCGGGTAGTTGGAAGGCACCGACACCTGGGTCGCATGGGGCGCTGGCGCCCTTCGACCACCTCTCGTGCTCAAGCCTGAGCCGGGTCGGATATTCGGTGCGGCCGATTGTAGTGAGCTGAAGCGCCGGAGACTATGTCTCATCCCGAAATAATTTTTATCCAAACCGACAACAATCTCTTCCGGATACCGCAACGGTCCGGCATGTTATCGAAATTGATTCTCAACAAGAACCCCAAAAAACGTAGGCCTACTACGCCCGATTCAGACAGCATGAACGGCATGCACTGATGGCTTTTTTCCCGGCAAACGCCCATTTTTCGGGGGGCTCGCCAAATGGCGCTACGCTGTTAAAAATGCCTGCTGCCTACTCCGCAAAGATGGCAGGCATGGCAAGTCGGAACGTTTTTTTTGTTACAGGACAAGGCGCATATCCAGGTAGCGAACGACTCCGAAACCGGGAAATGTGTGACAACGTGTCGCACAGTGTCGCAGGTCATTCTTGTCCCGGATCAAGGCCGATCCTTTCGAGGGCTGAAACGCAAAACGCCCCGGTTCTCCAACAGAGAAACCGGGGCGTTTCACCAAGTCGCGTCAGCGAAGGGTCTTGCGGTTACGCGATACCAGCAAGGGTACCAGCACCACGATCAACACGAAGGCCAGCAGCGCCCACTGCGCCAGAGACAAGCCCAGGATCGGCGGGTACGGGGTGGAGCAGAACCCATCGACCTGGAAACCCAGCGGGAAGATCTTCGCCAGGGGCAGATCATCGACAATCGGTTGCAGCACATCGATACCGCAACTGACCGCCGGGAAGAACTGGGTGTACACATGATGCCCCGCCACCCCAGCACCTGCCACGGCGCAGAGCACCACAATCCCCTCAAGGATCGTCAGGCTGCGACGGGTGCGCATGGCCGCGCCGATGAAAGCGAAGATTGCGATCAGCAACAGCGCATAACGCTGCAGGATGCACAGCGGGCACGGAGCTTCACCGAGGGCCACCTGCATGTACAGCGCGCCACCGATCAGCGCCAGGCAGATCAGCCCCAGCAGCACCAGGTAGCGACGCTCGCGGCCCAACCGCATCATTTCCTCACTCATTGCGTTTTCCTTTGGATACATGGATCGACGCGCAGCCTTGCGACGCCCGGCGCGCTGTCGGATGACCGAAGTCTACACGTTGGCCATGACAGTGAACGAGCGGCTTGCGCCAACGTTGAGGGGGAATAGACAGGAAAAAGGTTAAGCGCGGATTAACTTTGAGCGGGCGAAGACGTCAGTTGAGGATGTGCAACGCATGCCGGCCCCATCGCGAGCAGGCTCGCTCCCACAGGATCTGGTGACGCTCAGGAAGACGCGCTTACCGCAAGCCCGCTCCCACATTTTTTGCGGCGGGCACAACAGTGCATCCGCCGCAATTCCCTGTGGGAGCGAGCCTGCTCGCGATGAAGGCAAACCCGGCTCTATCAGGCTTGCCGCCTGCCTTTACTCCAGCGCAGCAGCCGGTCCGAAGAATTCGTAGCGGCTCTGTCCATCCGGCACGCCCAGGGCCTTGAGATGACGCTTCACGGCCGCCATGAAGCCCTTCGGCCCAAGGAAGTAGGCATCCAGGTCACGCTGTTCCGGCAGCCATTTGGCCAGTTGTTCCTGGCTCAACAAGCCAATCCGGTCGGCCGCCGGACTCAAGCCGTCGTCTTCGTCATAGCAATAGAAGCGCTTGAGCTGCGGGTGCCGCGTGGCCAGGTCGTCGATCCACTCACGGAAGGCATGGGCGCGACCATTGCGTGCGCAGTGAATGAAATGTACCGGCCGCTCGGTTTGCAACGCCGCCTGCAGCATCGCCAGGGTCGGGGTGATGCCGACGCCACCGCTGATCAACACCAGGGGTTTGTCACTGGCGGTCAGGTAGAAATCCCCGGACGGCGGGAACAGCTGGATGCTGCTACCAATCTGGAAATCATGATGCAGGTAGTTCGACACCCGTCCATTTGGCTCGCGCTTGACACTGATCCGGTATTGACCGTTGTCCGCCAGTGCCGACAGTGAATAGTTACGACGCACTTCCTCACCATCCAGGAACAGTTTCATGCCGATGTACTGACCCGGCTCGGCCCGCAGAATCGGCCCTTTGTCCGCCGGCTCGAAATAGAACGAGGTGATCTCCGAGCTTTCCTGGGCCTTGGCCACCAGGATGAATTCCCGATCGCCCCGCCAGCCACCCGGCGCAGCGGCTTTCTGGTCATACATGCCGGCTTCGGCGCCGATCAGGATATCGGCCAGCTGGTTATAGGCAGCGCCCCAGGCCGAAATCACTTCGGGCGTGGCAATCTCGTTGCCCAGCACTTCGGCAATTGCCCGCAACAAGCAGGAACCGACGATCGGGTAATGCTGCGGTTCGATCTGCAAGGCGACGTGCTTGTTGACGATTTTCGCCACAAGGTCACCCAACTGGTCGAGCTGGTCGATGTGCCGCGCGTACATCAATACGCCGTTGGCCAGGGCCCGAGGTTGATCGCCGCTGGCTTGGTGAGCCTGGTTGAACAGCGGTCGGACTTGCGGATACTCGGAAAGCATCATGCGATAGAAATGAGTGATGAGCGCTTCACCACCGCTTTCGAGCAATGGAACGGTGGAGCGAATGATGGCGCGTTCTTCCCGGGTGAGCATAAGGTGACTCCTCGTGTATTACGGAAACGGATATCCATGCTTATCAGTTTTCATGCCAAAAATATTTTCCTTTATTTTCAGCAAGTTAAAAATAAAGTAGTCATTAAGACACGAGCGAGGATATAGTCCTTTCGACTACATGGAGTCATTATGACCGCAACCTCCCTGCTGACTTCCCTGCTGCCACTGGTAGCGGACCTGTCTCGCGAACTGCCTGAAGGCGAGCGCTATCGCCGCTTGCTCGGTGCCCTGCGCGCCTTGCTGCCCTGTGACGCGGCGGCGCTGTTGCGGCTGGACGGGGACTGCCTGGTGCCGCTGGCGGTGGATGGCTTGAGCACCGACACCTTGGGCCGACGCTTCCGGGTCAGCGAACACCCGCGCTTCGAAGCATTGCTGGCCAACCCGCATCCCACCCGTTTCGCCACCGACAGCGACCTGCCCGACCCTTACGATGGACTGGTCGAAGGTCTCGACGACCATCTGGAGGTTCACGACTGCATGGGCTGCCCGTTGTTCGTCGACGAGCGTCCCTGGGGTCTGCTGACCCTTGACTCACTGGATCCGGAGCGTTTCGAACCCATAGACCTCAGTGCCCTGCAGGCCTTCGCCAGCCTCGCCGCCGCCACGGTCAGCGCCGCCGAACGCATCGAACACCTGGCCTTGAAAGCCGAAGACGAACACCGTCGCGCCGAGGTCTATCGCCAGGCCAGCGGCCAGCAACCCCGCGACATGGTCGGCCAGAGCAAGGCCCATAAACGCCTGGTGGAAGAGATCAATCTGGTGGGCGGTAGCGACCTGACCGTGTTGATCACCGGGGAAACCGGCGTCGGCAAGGAACTGGTCGCGCAAGCCATCCACGCGGCTTCCAAGCGCGCCGAACAGCCGCTGATCAGCCTCAACTGCGCCGCCCTGCCGGACACCCTGGTGGAAAGCGAACTCTTCGGCCATGTACGCGGCGCGTTCACCGGGGCCACGAGCGACCGGCGCGGCAAGTTCGAGCTGGCCGATGGCGGCACGTTGTTCCTCGACGAAGTGGGCGAGCTGTCCCTGACTGTCCAGGCCAAACTGCTGCGAGTGTTGCAGAGCGGCCAGTTGCAGCGCCTGGGCTCGGACAAGGAACACCAGGTCGACGTCCGCCTGATCGCCGCGACCAATCGCGACCTGGCCGAAGAGGTGCGCAGCGGCCGTTACCGGGCAGACTTCTATCACCGCCTGAGCGTGTATCCCTTGCAGGTACCGGCGCTGCGGGATCGCGGCCGGGATGTACTGCTGCTCAGCGGTTTCTTCCTGGAGCAGAACCGCTCGCGCATGGGCCTTAACAGCCTGCGCCTGAGCAGCGACGCCCAGGCCGCGTTGCTGGCCTACGACTGGCCGGGTAACGTGCGTGAACTGGAGCACCTGATCGGCCGTAGCGCCCTGAAAGCGCTGGGCAGATGCCCGATGCGCCCGAAGATCCTCAGCCTCGGCGCCCAGGACCTGGACCTGCCCCAGGCCGCCGAGCCAACGTCAGAACCCTCACTTCCCCCCTCTGCAACAGCGATGGAACCGGTGACGGGTGACCTGCGCGAAGCCATGGATGATTTCCAGCGCCGGCTGATCGGCGCCAGCCTGGAACGCCATCAGCACAACTGGGCCAGCGCCGCCCGGGAACTGGGGCTGGATCGAGCGAACCTGGGTCGGATGGCACGGCGGTTGGGGCTCAAGTAACGCCCTCAAGTTGCTCAAGCCCTTGTGGCGAGGGGATTTAGCGAAACGTCGCACCGCCCCGTTGGGCTGCGAAGCGGCCCTAAAATCAGGCAATGCAGTGTGTCAGGCAGATTGGATTTGCTGATTTGGGGCTGCTTCGCAACCCAACGGGGCGGTGCGACGTTTCGCTAAATCCCCTCGCCACAGGTTGTGTATTCACAGGCCGCTGACCCCGAAATCGGATGTCGGCAGCTTTCACCCTAAAGCCTGCCCCCAACAAGTCGATAACCCGATATCAAAAGCTGTTTTGGCGATCTTCACGTTCGCCCCACCTTTTTACACAGAAGGTTTTTATGTCTTCCAACAAAGCCCGCGCAGATTCACTTTCGCTTCTGCTGTTTACCTTGCGCAGCGGCAAGCTGATGGCAATCAACCTGCTCAAAGTCAGTGAGATCATCCCGTGCCCGCCACTGACCAAACTGCCGGAATCGCACCCGCACGTAAAAGGCATCGCGACCCTGCGTGGCGCATCGCTGTCGGTGATTGACCTGAGCCGCGCCATCGGCGAGCGGCCGCTGGAAGATCCGGATGGTGGCTGCCTGATCGTCACCGACGTCAGCCGCTCCAAGCAGGGCCTGCATGTGCAGGCGGTGAGCAAGATCGTCCATTGCCTGACCACCGACATCAAGCCACCGCCTTACGGCTCCGGCGGTAACCGCGCGTTCATCACCGGCGTAACGTCGGTGGATGGCACGCTGGTGCAGGTACTGGACATCGAGAAGGTCATCCATGGCATCGCCCCGGCGCAGATCGAAACCGCGCCCACCGAACTGAGCATGGAAGACGCCGAAGTGCTGGGCAACGCACGGATCCTGGTGGTCGATGACAGCCAGGTGGCACTGCAACAATCGGTACACACCCTGCGCAACCTGGGCCTGCAATGCCACACCGCCCGCAGCGCCAAGGAAGCCATCGAATGCCTGTTGGACCTGCAAGGCACGGACAACCAGATCAACCTCATCGTCTCCGACATCGAAATGTCGGAAATGGACGGTTACGCCCTCACCCGCACCCTGCGGGAAACACCGGACTTCGCCCATCTCTACGTGTTGCTGCACACCTCGCTGGACAGCGCCATGAACAGTGAAAAGGCCCGGCTGGCCGGCGCCAACGGGGTACTGACCAAATTTTCCTCGCCAGAACTGACCAAGTGCCTGATCACAGCGGCCAAGGCGGTGGCCGAACAAGGCCACTGAGTTGTACCGATGGTGTGCTCCTGCGTTCCGGCGTGGGAGCGATCAGGGTCCGGTAACCTCAGGCATACTCTTGCCCTGACTTTCCGGAACGAGACATCCCGATGAAAACCCGCGCATTGATTCTCCTTGGCTTCGCTGCCCTGGCCTCCCAGGCCCACGCGTCCAGCCCGGAGGCCTGGGCCGCCTACGACAAAGCCGTGCTGGCCAGCTGCATCAAGGCCAGTGGCCTGAAGGACGTCGAGCCGGTGGGCACCGCCGCGCAATTCGACGACCGGGTCGGCTACACCGCGCTGTTGCTGCAAGGCCAATACCCGCAGAAACACATGAAAGGGGCGACCGGTACCGAATTATGCCTCTATCGCAAGAAAACCAAGACCGCCCATGTGACCGAATGGGACTCGATCCGCCCCGCCGCGACCGAGCAGTGAGTGGCGCATAACTTGCTTCGCGAGGCTCGTCACGGCGTTTTTCTGTCGCCGCCTTCCAGCTCTCGACCGGTCGCTCAATGAATACAAGGTTTTCCTGCGTAGGCTGCGGCAAATGCTGCTCCGGCCATCATGTTCCCCTGAGCCTCGACGAAGCCCGGATGTGGGCAAGCGATGGCGGCCAGGTCATTGTCCTGGTGGAAGCCTTCCTGCCCAATGGCCTAGGCCTGCCGGTGGCGCAACGCGAGCATGCCGAACGCCGTTCCGTCAGGGTTCGGAGCGGCGGCAGCGATGCCTTCGTGGCGATCACCTTTGCCGCTTATAACGCCGGCCGTTGCCATAATCTCGACGAAGAAAACCTCTGCCGCATCTACGAACGCCGCCCGCTGGTGTGCCGCATCTATCCGATGGAAATCAACCCGCACATCCCCCTCAACCCTGCCGCCAAGGACTGCCCACCGGAATCCTGGGAAACCGGACCGCAACTGATCGTCGGCGGGAAACTGGTCGATGAAGAACTGGCCGGGCTGATCGAACGTTCGCGCCAGGCCGATCGTGAAGAAATCGCGATCAAGGACCGCATCTGTGCGGCCCTGGGAATCCGCACCACCGCGTTGAAGGGCGACGGGTTTACCGCCTATCTGCCGGACATGACAGCGTTCGCGGCCGCCATCGATCAGGTGCGCTTGCGGCCCATGGCGTCGGAAACCGGTGAATGGCAGTTCCATCTGTCCGGGGATGACGTCGCCCGCGAGGTCATGGCCTGTGGCGCGCGGGTGGTAACTGAGACAGCCCCCGATTACGCGTTCATTTCGCTGCAGACGGCCTAGAGACGATATAAAGGCCCCTTGTGGGAGCGAGCCTGCTCGCGATAGCGCCATGCCAGTCAACATCAATGCTGGCTGGTGCGCCACCATCGCGAGCAGGCTCGCTCCCACAGATCATTCCAGGTCATAACCTGCACTCTCCCTCTCGCCTAACCCTCGCTGGGAATGTTAGCGTGCTTGGTATTGCCTCCAAGACGAGCTCTGCACGATGAAAAAAACCGTACTTGCCTTCAGCCGTATCACGCCCCAGATGGTCGAGCGCCTGCAACAGGACTTCGACGTGATCGTGCCGAACCCATCGAAGGGTGACATCAACGCGCAGTTCAACGAAGCCCTGCCCCATGCCCACGGCCTGATCGGGGTCGGCCGCAAGCTCGGTCGCGAGCAACTGCAAGGCGCCGCGAACCTGCAAGTGGTCGCCAGTGTGTCGGTGGGTTACGACAACTACGACCTGGCCTACTTCAATGAACGCGGGATCATGCTCACCAACACCCCCGACGTGCTGACCGAAAGCACTGCCGACCTGGCCTTCACCCTGCTGATGAGCAGCGCCCGTCGCGTTGCGGAACTGGACGCCTGGACCAAGGCCGGACAATGGCAGGCGACGGTGGGACCGCAACTGTTCGGCAGCGACGTGCACGGCAAGACCCTGGGCATCGTCGGCATGGGCAACATCGGCGCGGCCATCGCCCGGCGTGGCCGGTTGGGGTTCAACATGCCGATCCTGTACAGCGGCAACAGCCGCAAGACCGAACTGGAAAACCAGCTGGGCGCGCAGTTTCGCGAGCTGGACCAGTTGCTGGCCGAAGCGGACTTCGTCTGCCTCGTCGTGCCCCTGAGTGAAAAGACCCGCCACCTGATCGGGCAGCGGGAACTGTCGCTGATGAAGCCGAGCGCCATCCTGGTCAACATTTCCCGCGGCCCGGTGGTGGATGAACCGGCGCTGATCGAAGCCTTGCAGAACAACCGCATCCGTGGCGCCGGGCTGGACGTCTACGAGAAGGAGCCGTTGAGCGAATCACCGCTGTTCCAGCTGAAGAATGCCGTCACCCTGCCGCACATCGGCTCGGCCACCCACGAAACCCGTGAAGCCATGGCCAATCTCGCGGTGGATAACTTGCGCAGTGCGCTGCTGGGCGAACGGCCGCAGAACCTGGTCAACCCGCAAGTCTGGAAATAGAAGCCGGCGCCACATCCTATCGCCCCGCTTTGTGGGAGCACGGCTTGCCCGCGAAACGAACGCCTCGGTTTCTGACAAAGCGCGTCGCATTCATCGCGGGCAAGCCTTGCTCCCACAAAGTGCGACACTTGGCGCCGCTGGACGAGGCTTGCGAAACACCAGCACGTTCCCCAGCATCACCAATACCAGCCCGGCCAGTGCCGGAGCCGTCCACTGGTAGCCTTCGACAAACGCCGAGACATTCAACGCCACCACCGGGAACAGCACCGTGCAATACGCGGCCCGCTCCGGCCCCATGCGCCCCACCAGCGTCAGGTAAGCAGTAAAGCCGATCACCGACCCCGGGATCACCAGGTACAGCAGCGAACCCATGTAGCGCAGGTTCCATTCCATATCGAACGCAATCCCGTTGAACAGGCACCACCCCGCCAGCATCGCCGCGCCGTAGGCCATGCCCCAGGCGTTGGTGGTCAACGGCTTGAGCCCGGCCTTTTGTTGCAGGCTCGAAAGCATGTTGCCCGCCGAGAAACACAACGTGCCCAGCAATGCCAACGCCAACCCGAGCAGCGTCTGCGGGCTCGCGTGATGGCCGGCCAGCTCCGGCCAGAACAACAGCCCCAGCCCCAGCAACCCCAACCCACCGCCCAACAGTACGTTACGGGCGATCCGCTGACCGAAGAACACGCGGGCATTGAGGGCATTCCACAGCGTGGCCGTGGAAAACACCACCGCCACCAGGCCGCTGGGGATCCACTGGCTGGCCGTGAGGAAACACATGAAATTGATGCAGAACAGGCACAACCCCTGGGCCAGACAGATCAAATGACCACGGCGGTTCATCACCTGCAGGCGCCGGCTGAGCAGGAGCATTGCGAACAGGATCAGGGCCGCGAGGCCGAAGCGATAGACAATCGATACCGGAATGGCGACGACGCCCAGTTGCAGCTTCAGTGCGATCCAGGTGGTGCCCCAGATGAGTACGGTAAGCAGGTATAGCGAGAGGTTCATGGTGACGGCTCCTGACAATGGCATTCAGTGTCACGCCGTCGTCCACGGGGCACTTGCGTAAACTTGCGGTTTTGTCGGCGTGCAGGCTGGCACGGGTCTTCCAACGGAGTAGGATGCAAGGCGTTGGAGATAACCGATCATGCCCACACTGCAAACCCTGCAAGTCTTCCAAGCCCTCAACAGCTCGCCCAATGCCCGTCTGGAGCACAGTGCCGAGCTCGGTGACGGCATGGCGGCCGCCTTGTGGACCAATCATCATGACGCCCGGAACTACGAGGCGCCGACCCACCACACGCTGTCCTGCTATATCGCCGGCGGCACCGGTACCTTTCGTCGCGAACGGCCCGACACCCTCGGGGCACCCGACAAACTCTGCATCCTGCCGGCGGACCATGAATCGGCCTGGGTCATCAACGGCGACATTCGCCTCGCCCACCTGTACTTCAGCGCCGAACAATTCGCCTTAGGTTGCGTCACGCTGCTGGATCGCGAACCCCGGCAAGTGCAACTGCGCGAGGCGACCTTTCTCGACGACGAGCAACAGGCACAACGCTTTCGCCAGTTGATCGCCTTGAACTGGGATGAACCCGGCGAGCGCCTGCTGACCACCAGCCTGGCCCACGAGTTGCTCAACCATCTGCTGCTCAGTCAGGTCGGCCAGCGCCAGGGCCTGCGTCTCAAGGGCGGGTTGGCCGCGCACCAGCGCCGGTTGCTGGTGGACTACATAGACAGCCATCTGGCCGACGCCATCAGTCTCGGGCAACTGGCGGCATTGTGTGCGCTGTCCGAATACCATTTTGCCCGGATGTTCCGCGAAAGCTTCGGGTTGCCACCCCACCAGTATGTGTTGGCGAGACGCCTGGCACAGGCGCGGCACCTGCTGCGCCACAGTTCACAACCGCTGGGCGACGTGGCACTGGCTTGCGGGTTCGCCAGCGCCAGCCACTTCACCCACCGTTTCCGCCAGGCATTGGGGGCGACGCCAGGGGAGTATCGGCAAGCCTTCTTGCGCTGATAGCGCTTGCAAACGAAAACGGGCCTGCAATTGCAGGCCCGTTTTCAGTTGGGATTAAAGATGAACGAGGTTTCAGCCGTGACGGGTGGCCCGCTCGTTCTCCAGGAATTCTTCTTCCAGCATCGCATCGGCCAAGGCCACGGATTCGGTCTGGACCGCAGCGGCGCGTTTGCCACGCAGCTTGCCGAACAGGTGCTCCAGGGCATTCTCCAACTTCGTTGCCGCGCCCTCGATCGCTGCCTCCAGCGAACCGGCCTTGTGCGTCACGGAAATCGGCTGATGGCCCTTCGGCCGGGCTTCGATCTGGCAACGCAGATCGTGGGGACCAGGCTTGGCGCCGTTCTCGTCCCCCAGATGGACCTCGACCCGTGTCAGGTCTTCTTCATAACGTTCGAGCGTGCTTTCGATGGTAGTACGTACCCACTCCTCCAGTCGGATGCTGCTTTGAATATGGTTATCGCTGTTGACTTGGATTTGCATAGTTCATCCCTTATTTCGGCTAGCTCGCCAGGGGCCTGTCGACGTTGGCGTAACGGCCCCTTGAATACAGAGTCGGGCTGCCCGAGGAACAATTCAAGCCCCCGGAAAAGATAAATATTGATTTGCAAATAAAGCCGGACAACGGGCAAAAGCGCTGTTAATGTCGGGAGTTTCCTCGCCCCGCCATCTTTCGCAATTTGCGCCCCGCACCGCACCGTCAACGTACACCCCGCCCCGAAACGGGCACCACTGGAGGCCCTTTCCAGAGCGTTCCGGGCCATCTCGCCGCGCACACTGGCCGACAGATTTTCCGGCATGCGCCTTGCTACCGTCTTATTGCACAGGCCTGCTGATGGCTGCCTGCACCCAACGATGGAACACGATCATGGAATGGCCGGTGGTCCGGTATTGCGAACTAATCCCGATCACGGCCGGTCAACAACTGCACGTTCAATCAGGCGGTGACGCATCATGGACAACCCTTTTCAGATCATTACCGACGCTTTTGCGCCGCAATATCAAATCAACCTGAGCATCCAGGGCCTCGACGGCAGCATCATGCTGACCCTGTCCAGGGCCGGGCGGATCGTCGCCAAGCGCATGATCAGTGCCCAACAGCGCAACGACCCGGAACGGCTCAAGCGCCTGGTGCAAAGCATTCAGTTCGGCATCGCCATCGAGCAGGGCCACAGCGCCGTGGCAATCCTCGAAGCCATGACCGGCGGCGACAACGTCAAGCTGCCACCACCGCGCTCCCAAGGCCCGGCCTCCGCCAGTCTCTAGATCTCCCCTTTCTCGACTTCCGCATGCTCGCTGGAACCCGCGCCGACCTTACGGTGCGGGTGCTCGATCTTCACCGACGGGAACTGCGACGACGCGTAGCGCACCACCAGAATCGAGAACGCCAGCAGCAGGATCCCGCCGCACAGGTAGATGATCCCCAGGTCCGGCGGGCTGTGATGGGAAACGTTGGAGATCAGCAGGCGGGTCAATGCGGTGATGGCCACGTAGATCAGAAACCGTACTGGCATGTGGTTGGTCTTGAAGTAGATCCCGACCATCGCGCCCAATTCCAGATAGATGAATAGCAGCAGGATATCGTCGATCTTGATATGCCCTGCCTCGATCATCTGCAAAAACTCCATGACCGCCGCCCATGCGGTCACCGCCCCGATGGCGAACAGCGCCAGATAGTGGAACGTCTCGACGAACAGGTTGCCCAGGGACTCGGCCAACTGATGGACGTTCTGGCGCAGGTTCTCGGCCCAGTTGATTTTCACGATGCGGTTTCCTCAGGTCGACTCGACCGATGATGCGGGTTAGACATGACGGTTGTTCTGCATGCAGAAAAAAGGCCAGTGGCGATGTGAGATGGCGAAAGGCTGGCAACCGACACTTCCATCCCACGACAAACGCCGAAACCGGTCTACATTAAAAAGCCACTACCCAAAGGGAAAGGATTCGCTTATCCTCAGCCCTGTATATAAATACAGTATTTGCAAAAAAGCGGCCTGAAGGCACGAGACGGAACCGTCGCGACCCGAAGCCGTGATGCTTTGATTTTTATAGATTCCGCAGCCTGGCTTCCCAGGCTTGCGGCAGACATGCAAACAAACGAGAGGCCAGCCATGGCTGTTGAGATTCTGTACCGCAGTACACGTGATTTGGAGACTACGTTTTTGGACCGTAAGCTCGCTGATGCCCATGACCAGATGCTTGAACTGGCGGAGGTGCTGACCACTGTTCTGATGAAGAATGTGCAAGGCCTGAACGAAAAGCAGGCCGAGGATGCCAGCATCTTCATGGCAAAAAACAGAGCGGCGTTTGCAGCAGCCTTCAAAAGCAACGCGGCCGCTCTCGGAGAACTTCTAGGCTCCGAAGAAAGCGAGTGAGCTTGCTATATCGTCTCGACGGCGGGGCGACTCAATAGTAACGGCGCGGGTCTGAATCGATCAGGCTGGCCAGTTTTGTCAGGGCGAAACGCAGTTCGTCCTGGCTGGTAGGGGACATCAGCACCACCCTTACGCTTCGGCTGGTACCGGAGCGTTCAGCCTGGAACTGCGAGCCACTGAGCACCAGTACGCCATTGGCCCGGGCAAGCATGGCGAACTCGTCGCCGGTCCAGGGTTCGGGCAGCGTCAACCAGACATGGTACGCATAGGGCTGGGTCTTGAGTTCGAAGCTGGCAAAGATTTCCCGGGCAATCGCTTGTCGCCCGGCGGCTTCGTTGCGCTGGATGCGAACCAGTTTCCTGTCCAGGCCTTCGGTGATCACATTGCTCGCCAGTTGCGCGGTCAACGGTGATGGCATCCACACACTGCTGCGCACCATCGAGCTCAGCCGTGACAGCAGTTTCGGCGGGCTGTAGAGATAACCGACCCGAAGCGCCGGCATGACCGACTTCGACAAACTGGTCAGGTACACCGACCGATCCGGCGCAAAGGCCGACAGCGGTTTGGTCGACGGGTCGGTGGCGAGGAAGCCATAGATATCATCGTCCAGGATGATGAAATCGAACTCTTCGGCCAGCGCCGCAATCTGGGCCCGACGCTTTTGCGACATGATCGCCGTCGTCGGATTCTGGCACGTCGCCACGCATACCAGCATCGCCGGTTTCTCGCGCAGGCACAGCTCGCGCAGCGCCTCGGGAATGATGCCTTCGTCGTCCATCGGCACACCGCGCAAGCGACGTTCAAGGCCATGGGCCAGGGAAATGATGCCTGGGTAGCAAAGCGCTTCACAGAGCACCAGGTCGCCGGCGTTGGTCAGGGCGCTCATCGCGACCATCAGGCCATGCTGTGCCCCGGCGGTGATCACCACTTGCTGCCATTGCGCATCGGGCAATGAATGGCGCAACCACTGTGCGCCTGCCTCACGATGGGCCGGGTGACCGCCATCCGGGGCGTAATCCAGGGCGCCGGCAAAATCGACGCTTTTCGCCATGCCCACCAGCGCGCCACGCAGCCAGTACTCCAGGGTTTCGCTGGAGGGCTTGATGATCGAGAGATCGAGCAGTTCGGGTTGCCCCAGGTTCAATGACGCGGCGCCATGGGTTGTCGGTAATCCCAACGGCTGCTGGCTGAGTACATAGGTGCCACGCCCCACCTCCCCCTGCACCAGCCGGCGCCGATGGGCCTCGCCATAGGCCCGGCTGATGGTACCCGGCGTGACATCCAAGGCATTGGCCAGCTCCCGCAGGGTCGGCAAGCGATCGCCCTCGTTCAGCACACCGCTGCCGATGTCCCGCGCCAAGGCGTCGGCAATCGACAGGTACATCGGCTGGTTGGACTCGCTTAGCTTGGGTACCCACATGAATGATCGCTGCCATCGTAGAAATGATGAGTTGCGAGCATATCACATCAAGGCGAGGCCACTTACAACGAGAGAAATCGAAAAATTGAGTCGATTGATTCGATATCCAATCAGCGACAGCCGCTCACATAGCTATCCATTAAAAATAAATTACTAATAAATTCATTTAGTTAATTCAGATCAAAAGTAAAACATTGCGAAACCCATGAATGACCCATTGAATCAATTCAATTTATTCAAATACACTCATCTAGAATCGCATCAATCGACTCAATCCCTCCCTGATCACTGCGCGCTCTTGCCGCGCCAAGTCGAGACATCATGGCCACACTCAGAAAGGATCTATCCCTGTCAGCGATCATCGCGGGCTTTATCGCCGTGATCATTTCCTATGCCGGTCCCCTCATCATCGTGTTCCAGGCAGCCAAGGAGGCACACCTGGCCAACGACGTGGTGTCCTCATGGATCTGGGCCATTTCCATCGGCAGCGGGATCACCGGCCTGTTCCTGAGCTGGCGCCTGCGTATCCCGGTGATTACCGCATGGTCGACACCCGGCGCGGCGTTGCTGGTGTCAATGCTGCCGACTGTCACCCTGCCCCAGGCCATCGGCGCCTATGTGGTGGCGTCGTTGATCATTGTCGTGGTGGGATTGTCCGGCGCGTTCGACAAACTGATGAGCCGCCTGCCCAAAGCCATCGCCGCCGCCATGCTCGCCGGCATCCTGTTCCGCTTCGGCGCAGAGCTGTTCACTTCGATCAAGCTGCAGCCGACACTGGTGTTGTCGATGATCGCGGCTTACCTGACCTGCAAGCGCTTTTCGCCGCGCTACGCGATCCTGTCGGTGCTGGTGGTCGGCTGCGCGATGGCTGCCGCGTTCGGAGAACTCAACAGTGGCTCGATCACCATCGCGGTGGCCCATCCGGTCTTTATCGCCCCTGAATGGAGCTGGCACGCGATCATCAATATCGGTCTGCCATTGGCACTGGTGACGTTGACCGGCCAGTACGTACCGGGCATGGCGGTGTTACGGACCGCGGGCTACAACACGCCGGCGCGTTCTATCATTTCGGTCACCGCGATTGGCTCGGCCCTGATGGCGCCCTTCGGCTCCCACGGTTTGAACCTGGCGGCCATTACGGCAGCGATCTGCACCGGTCGCGAAGCCCATGAGGACCGTGACAAACGCTACATCGCCGGCATTGCCTGCGGGGTGTTCTACATCCTGATGGGCATCTTCGGCGCGACGCTGGCCTCGGTGTTTTCCGTCCTGCCGAAAGAACTGATCGCCTCCCTCGCCGGCCTCGCCCTGTTCGGTGCCATCAGCGCCGGGTTGAGCGGTGCCATGGCCGATGAGAAGCAGCGGGAAGCCGCGCTGATCACCTTCCTGGTGACCGCATCGGGCATGAGTTTTCTGGGGCTGGCCGCGGCATTCTGGGGGTTGATCTTCGGCCTCGTGGCGCATTTCGTCCTGACCTATACCCGACAAGACAAAACCGCCGTCATCGCTGCCGGCAACTGATCATGACGGCTCGCGGTTGCGCTGCGAGCCGTTTTCATCGATACAACAGACGCTCCGCCAATTCATCCGCCACCCGGGCGGGAGAGCGTTTCTCCGCCTGGGCATGAGCGAAGACTTCCGTGAGCCGGGCAGCGATTTTCGACAGGTGGGCCGTGATGGTCGGCAGCTCTTCGCCGCGATGCTTGAGGGCAACGTAGATAAGGCCGCCGGAGTTGATCACATAGTCCGGCGCGTAGAGGATCCCGCGCCTTTCCAGCTGATCGGCCACTTGCAGGCTGCTCAACTGGTTATGGGCCGAGCCGGCCACGGCCGAGCAACGCAGTTGCGCCACGCTGTGACTGTTGAGCACACCGCCCAGGCCGCAGGGAGCCAGGATGTCACACGGGGTGCTGAGCAACGCATCGTTGGCAATCGGATGGGCGCCCAGTTGCTCCATTGCCAGTTGCACTTTGCCGGGGTCGATGTCGCTGACCAGCAGTTCGGCACCGGCCGCGTGCAACTGTTCGGCCAGGGCATACCCGACATTGCCCAGGCCCTGGATCGCCACGCGCAGGCTTTCAAGATTGTCGCTGCCCAGCCGGGCCATGGCCGTGGCACGAATACCGGCAAACACGCCCATCGCTGCGTGCGGTGCCGGGTCGCCCGAGGCGGTGGTGCTGGTGACATGACGGGTCTGCTGGGCGATGCAATCCATGTCGGCCACCGAGGTACCGCTGTCGATGGCGGTGATGTAGCGGCCGTCCAGTTGCTCGATGCAGCGGCCAAAGGCTTCGAACAACGCGGCCCGGCTTTCGACATGGGCCGGCCGCATGATCACCGCCACCCCGCCGCCCACGGGCAGGCCGGCCAAAGCGGCCTTGTAGCTCATGCCCTGGGCCAGGCGCACGGCATCGACCACGGCACTTTCATCGTCGGGGTAGGATAGATAACGACATCCCCCCAAGGCTGGCCCTGGGCGGCTGCTATGAATGGCAATGACCGCCTTCAACCCGGTTGTCGGGTCTACGCTCAAGTGCAGCGATTCAAGGCGGGAGCTTTGCATGAGCGCAAACATCGACAGGCTCCCGAATCACTTCTGTTTGTTTCGCCAGTATAGGCGCGTAGCTGAAATTTGCTGGAGCACGCCGGAATAAGCTGCCTCGACTGTCATCTTTTCGGACATAACCGTTACCACATCTCTCCGAGACTGGACGAAAGCCCGTGGCAGAGCTAAAACGAGGCAATGTCCGGAGAGTGTGATGAAACCGCGCCAAGCCTTTTTTGAATGTCTGCACCGTTCGCCTGCGGCGCTGTTCGAAGCGGCGCTGTGGATCGCTGCCGAGCATGACCGCGACGTCGACGTACCGGCCTTGCTGAGGGATTTCAGGGATCTGCAACAGCAGGTCAGCCATGACCTGCCCTTGCTGCCCGTCGCGGAGCTGGGCCAGCCCTTGTTGCGCTGCCTGAACGACCTGGGGTTTGCCCAGGACGACTTCACGCCCCTGCGCCCGCGCGTGGCGCTGCTCGACCAGGTATTGGCCAGAAAGCGCGGTCAACCACTGGCCCTCGCCCTGATTGCCCTGGAACTGGCCCGAGGCCTGGAAATACCGATGGTCGGGGTCAATTTCCCCGGACACTTCCTGCTCCGGGTGCCGGGTGCCGATCACTTGCTCGACCCGTGCGGCGGTCGCCGGCTGTACCCCAACGACTGCCGGGAGCTGCTGCAGCGCCAATATGGCTCGAACATGCCGCTCAAGGCTGAACACCTGGCCAGCGCCGAGCCGCTGCAGATGCTCCAGCGCCTGTCACGCAATCTCCGGCAGTTGCATCTGGCCAACGACGAGTACATCGACGCATTGATCGATGCCGAACGGGTCCTGGAACTTGGCAACGCCAGTGCCGCCGACTACCTGGCCCGCGCCAGCCTGTACCAGCGGCTCGACTGTCCCAATGCCGAACGCTTCGACCTGGAACATGCGCTGATGCTCAGCGACGACCCGATCCAGCGGATCCGGCTGACGGAACGGCTGGGGCATCTGCCGCCGAATTCGATTGTGCATTGATCTGAAGGACTGGCCGGTATTCTTGTTGACTGTCAGGCCGCCTTCGCGAGCAGGCTCGCTCCCACATTGGACTGCGTACAACGCGAACCATGTGGGAGCGAGCCTGCTCGCGATGGCGTCAGATCAGCCAGTCTCAATGTCAGCTGGCAGGCGTATCCACCTGATTAGCCGGATGCGCTTTCTGGAACGCAGCATGGGCAGCCGCCAGCGCCGCCACGCGGCGGATCCGTGGATAGCCTTGCAAGGACACGCTGAAGCGCTCAGCCGCATACAACTGCGGGATCAGGTAGACATCCGCCAACCCTGGCGCGGGGCCGAAACAGTAGCCCTCGTCGCCAATCAACTGTTCCACCGCCGCCAGCCCCTGGCCGATCCAGTGCCCGATCCACTCCGTCACCTGCGTTTCATCATGCCCCCACTGCCGCAGCTTGTTGAGCACGCTGACGTTGTGCAACGGATGAATGTCGCAACCGATCAGGGCGGCGACACCGCGTTCACGGGCTCGAATCGTCAGGTCCGGGTTGAGCAGCGGCACCTGTGGATAACGCTCCTCCAAGTATTCGATGATGGCCGGTGATTGCACCAAGAGTCCGCCCTCATCGGTGCGCAACGCCGGTACCCGACCTTGCGGGTTGATCGCGAGGTAGGCCGGCTGGCGATGCTCGCCCCCCGGCGGTGCGATCAGGTTGACCGGCACGGCACGGTAATCCAGGCCCTTGAGTGCCAGGGCGATGCGCACCCGATAAGACGAGGTGGAGCGGTAGTAGGTATAGAGTTCCATGCCCTGTCCCTCAACGCGCTGGCAGAATCTTGCCCCGGCATTCGCCGAAACCGATGGAAGAGACGCCATCACGGCTGCAACGGGCCCGCAGGATGATTTCGTCGCCATCCTCAAGGAATTTGCGCACTTCACCGGACGCCAGTTCGATCGGTTTCTTGCCGCCCTCGGTGATCTCCAGCAAGCTGCCGAACTGACCGCTTTCCGGACCCGACAAGGTGCCCGAGCCGAACAGGTCGCCGGCCTGCAACTGGCAGCCATTGACGCTGTGGTGCGCGACCATCTGCGCCACGGTCCAATACATGTAGCGGGTGTTGCTCAAGGTCAGGCGATGGGCCGGCAGGTTCTGCTCGCGCATGGCTTCGGTCAGCAGCAGGACTTCCAGTTCGATATCAAAGGCACCGCCGTCCTGGTCACGCTTGTCCAGCAGGTATGGCAGCGGTTGCGGATCGCCTGCCGGCCGCGCCGGCTGGGGACGACGGAACGGTTCGAGGGCTTCGGCCGTCACGACCCACGGCGAAATACTGGTCAGGAAGCTCTTCGACAGAAAAGGCCCCAGTGGTTGGTATTCCCAGGCCTGGATGTCCCGCGCCGACCAATCGTTGAGCAGGCAGAATCCGCCAATGTGGTCGGCGGCGTCACCGATGGCAATGGGCTCGCCCAGTGCATTGCCTTTGCCGATCCAGATACCCAGCTCCAGTTCGTAGTCCAGCCGCGCGCAGGGGCCGAAGGTCGGTTCACTCTGGCCGGCGGGCAGGGTCTGGCCCTTGGGGCGGCGCACGTCGGTGCCGGACGGACGGATGGTCGAGGCGCGACCGTGGTAGCCGATGGGCACGTACTTGTAGTTGGGCAACAGCGGGTTGTCGGGACGAAACAGCTTGCCGACATTCTGCGCATGCTCGATGCCGACATAGAAGTCGGTGTAATCGTTGATTTTCGCCGGCAGGTGCATCTGACAATCCGCCGCCATGGGAAGCATCTTCGCCCCTTGGGCCAGGATCTGCTCGCGTTGCGCGCTGTCTTCGCCCAACAAGGCCTGCAGCCGTTCACGCAAGGCCACCCGGGCGTTGCGACCCAGCTCGAAGAATGCGTTCAACTGGCCATCGCGCATGGCTTCGACGGCTTCGCGCGCCGCGCCATCGAACAGGCCTGCTTGCAACGCGGCCTGCAAATCGAATACATGATCGCCAATGGCAACACCGCTGCGGGGAGCACCACCACCTACGCTGAAGACCCCGAGCGGCAAGTTTTGCAGCGGGAAATCGGCATGGCCGTTGGCGGAGGCAACCCAGCTACGGGCAGGGGAAACTTGGGTCATGATTATCTCCGGGTCGGGTCGAACGTGACGGGCAGCGAAGCCCAACAAGCATCGTAGTCGGTTTGCAGTTGCGGGCAGTCCAGGGCGAAACGGCTCGGCCGCAGCACCTGGCTGGTTTCGAACATGAAGGCCATGGTGTTATCGATCTTCACTGGCGTCAGCTCGGCGTTGATCGCCTTGGTGCAGGTTTCACCGTCCGGACCGTGGGCGCTCATGCAGCTGTGCAAGGAGGCGCCACCCGGCAGGAAACCCTCGGCCTTGGCATCGTAGGCGCCCTGGATCAGGCCCATGAATTCGTTCATCAGGTTGCGGTGGAACCACGGTGGACGGAAGGTTTTTTCCGCCACCATCCAGCGCGGCGGGAAGATCACGAAATCGAGGTTGGCCAGGCCATGGACACTGGTGGGCGAGGTCAGCACCGTGAAGATCGAAGGGTCCGGATGATCGAAGCTGACCGTGCCGATGGTGTTGAACCGGCGCAGGTCGTATTTGTACGGCACGTTATTGCCGTGCCAGGCCACCACGTCAAATGGCGAATGATCCAGTTCACAAGCCCACAACTCACCGAGGAATTTCTGCACCAGCGTAGTCGGCTGCGAGAGGTTCTCGTAATGCGCGACCGGCGACAGGAAGTCCCGTGGGTTGGCCAGGCCGTTGCTGCCAATGGGGCCGAGATCAGGCAGGCGCAAGGGCGCGCCATGGTTCTCGGCGAGATAGCCACGGGCCTGCGGATCGAGCAGCTCGACGCAAAACTTCAGACCGCGAGGCAGCACGGCGATTTCCAGCGGAGCCAGTTCCAGCCTCCCCAGCTCGGTGACAATCAGCAGGCGCCCCGACTGCGGCACGATCAGCCACTCACCGTCCGCATTGAAGAACACCCGCTCCATGGACCGGTTGGCACGGTAGTGAAAGATGCTGATGCCGGCGGGTTTGTCCTGGCCGGCATTGGCCGCCATGCGCACCAGCCCGTCGATGAAGTCAGTGGGTTCGGCGGGGATATCCAGCGGGTTCCAGCGCAGGCGATTGGGAGTGACCTCGCCCAGTGCCCCGCCGGCCAATTGGCGTTCCAGCTTGACGAAAGCCGGATGGTTGGCCGATGGCCGGATGCGGTACATCCAGGTACGCCGCGCCTCGCTGCGCGCCATGGTGAACGCCGTACCGGAAAACAACTCGGCGTAGAGACCATACGGGGCCTTCTGCGGAGAATTCTGGCCGGCAGGCAGCGCGCCGGGCAGCGCTTCGCTGGCAAACTCGTTGCCGAAGCCTGATTGGTACGCCAGCTCGGACGCTGTGGAATCGAGGTTCATGGAGCCCTCCTGAACACCTGTTATTTTTATCGTAATTCAATTACGCATAACGTAATTTGCTCGACGGCGACCGTCAAGCTATAAAGACGCCCATTCGCTCCCGGATCCTGCGCCTCCATGGAAACCCCGCTCAATAACGGCAAACAGAAAGTCCGCTCGGCCGAAGTCGGCACCGACATTCTCAAAGCCTTGGCCGAACTCTCCCCCTCCACGTCACTGTCGCGCCTGGCCGAACACGTGCAGATGCCGGCGAGCAAGGTGCATCGATACCTGCAGGCCTTGATAGCCAGCGGTTTCGCCGAACAGAACACCGCCACCAACCATTACGGCCTGGGGCGTGAAGCCTTGCGGGTGGGCCTGGCGGCGCTGAATGGCATGGACGTGCTGCAAGTGGCCGCCCTGCCCCTGGCAGAGCTGCGGGATGACTTGAACGAAACCTGTTTCCTGGCGGTGTGGGGCAATCACGGTGCGACCGTGGTACGGATCGAACCCGCCGTGCGCGCCGTGACCGTAGTGACGCAACTGGGTTCGGTATTGCCGCTGCTCAGTTCGTCCACCGGACTGGTGTTCAGCGCCTATCTGCCGGAGCGCGAAACCATTGGATTGCGAGAGCAGGAGGTGGCGAGCACCAGTAATCACGCGCTGGCCGACGACCGTGCCTATACCACCTTGTGCGAGCAGATCCGCGGTCGAGGACTGCACCATGTGCATGGCTTGCTGATGCCGGGCGTGGATGCCCTCTCCGCGCCGGTCTTCAATGCCGTCGGCCAGGTCACGGCGGTCATGACCATCGTCGGCCCGACCTCGTTGTTCCATGCCGATGAAAATGGCCCGGCGGCCCAGCGACTGTTGGCGGCGACCCGGGCCGTGAGTTGGCGGATGGGGTATGAGTCCGGCTCAGGATCAGTCCAGGCTAACCCATGACGCCCATGACCTTGGCCTTCGCCACCGCCTGGGTACGTCGCTGCACGCCCAATTTGCTATGTATCCGCCGCGCATGGGTTTTTACCGTGTGCAACGATATGAACAGTTGTTCGGCAATCTGCTGGTTGGAATAACCTTGGGCAATCAGCCCCAAGACTTCCAACTCTCGCTGGCTGAGCAACGTTTCTTCGGTGCCGGTCGCCGGCTGTCCGACGGGCTCTGCCGTTTGTGCCCAACGCAACAGTTCCGGCTGGCGCAAGCGCAGCTCGCACAAGGCTTGCTGGGCGCGCCAACAGGCGACTCGCTCCAGGCCTTCCTGCATCAGGACACGGGCCTGGGAATGATCGCCGGATAACCAGACGACTTCGACCAACGCCAGATGCAGCTCGGTTTCCAACCCCTGCATGCCACAGCGCTGTGCCTGGGCAATCATGACCTGCAGCCGGGCCTGCGGATCCTGCGCCCGCTGCAGATAGACCTCGGCCAGTACCTGCAAGTATTCAAGCCGCGGAATCAATTCCAGGGTCGCCGGCGGCGCGTGTTTGGCGTGCGGGCCGCGAAAATGCCGCAGAACCCGGGTCAACGCTTCATGGGCCAGCTCCGGGCGGGCTTGTTGCAACCAGAACTGGCAACTGGTCTGCAGCAATACACCACGGTATACGGTGTCGGGAATATGCCGCTGCTGCATGACCCGCTCGGCTTCACGCAGTTGTACGAAAGCCTCGCCGTAGTCACCCTGGTTGGCGGCCAGGCTGGCCTTGCCGAGGAAGCCATAGAGCACTTGTTTGTCCTGGCTGTGCAAGCTCGTTTCCAGACCCGCTTGAAACTGCTCCGCTGCCTGCTCTTCAAACCCCATGCGCAATGCCAGGCGCCCGCGTCGCAGGGCAATGCGCCCCAGCAACGGAGAAAAGTCCTGGCCTGGTTTATCGAGCAGCGCCTGGACCGCCTCCAACAGATGGTCGGCCCGGTGGGGCGCGCCGCGTTGCTCCAGCAATTGGGCGTGATCCAGCTCCAGCAACCCCTCGAACACCAGCGAACCCTGCGCGCGCGCCAGGCATAGCGCCTGGCGATTGATCCATTGCGCCGTCGCCAGCTCGCCCTTGAGCAATGCCTGTTGCGTCAGCCCCGACTGGCATAGCAGCCGTGAAGCCCAGGCCTCCGGATCCAGGCTGCTCTGAGCCTGGAGAAAATGTTCGCTCGCCTGATCCCCCTCGCCTGCCAGGTGCCACAACCAGCCACTGAGGACCTGCCACCGCGCAACCAATTGGCGCTGCTGGCACGCCGTGGGCTGGGGTGCGAACCTGGCCAGTTGCTCGATACACGCCGATGCCTGATCGAAGCGTCCGGCGAACAGCAGCGCGGCCGTGACCAAACCCACCGATTGCGGCGTACCCAGCGTCAGCGCTTCGCCCTGTCGATCATGCAAGTCCAGTAACAGCACCACGGTGCGACGCTGCAAGACGTGCTCGAAGCTCAGGTGCTGCAAGAAACTTACGGCGGCCTCGAACTCTTCAGCCAACATCGCCTGCTCGAACGCCATGGGCCAATCCTGCTCGGCCGCGAACCACTGGCAGGCCCGTCGATGCCAGGAACGTCCCTGCGGCCACGGCTCCTCACGCACCAGCCGGGCCAGGGCCGGGAATATCTGCAACCAGTCCGAAGACTGTTCCCACGGTTCGATAAAGCAACCCAGGTCCAGCAGCAACGGAAGGCATTCCGCACCCACGGTGTCACCGAACAGATGCTCGCACAGCCGCGCGTTGAAGCGCGGCAGATGGGCCAGCACGCGCCAGGCCTGTGCCAGGTCCGGGGTCAGCGCGCTGAACAGCTCGTGCTCAAGGTAATCAAGCAAGGTGCCGGGGCGTCCTGGCGATGCGTGGCGGCGCGCCCACTCGCAGCGCTCAAGCAAGGCGATGCGCACGCCCGCGCACCAGCCACCGCTGCGCTGTATCACCTCGCGGGCCGTACGGGTCGCCAGAGGGCCGGGTAGATGACCGAGCAACGGCTGAATATCGTCAGGGCTGAACACCAGCGCCTTCGCGTCGAATTCGTGCAGTTCGTCATCGAGCAACAAGCGCAACCAGTTGCAGTGTGGACGGCGCCGGCCATTGAGCCACAAGTGCAGCGCCGGGCTGCTGGCGTTCAGCAGACGGTCGAGCAACTGGTCCAGCTCGGGATTGGGTACCCGGCAATAATCATCCAGGAATAGCCAGGTCGGCGTTTGCAAGCGCGCCAGATGGGACAACAGCGCCGCCTCCTCCATCACCGGCAGCCCGAGGGTATGCGCCAACTGTTCGCACATCTGCTGCGCGTCCAGCGCCGCGCCACCCAGCGGCAACCAGTGCAACCGACATCCAGCCGGAGCCTGGAGGAAACACTCGGCGAACAACGCACTCTTGCCACTGCCCGCCGGCGCGCAGAGCAGCTTTATTCGTGCTTCGGACGTGAGCAAGGGCTCGCTCAGGGACCGGCGCGGCACATGCGTCGAGGACAGGCGCGGCAGCAATCCAGGACGGTCCGGACACGGGGTCATGGCGGTCATGTGCGAGAGTCCCTTTTATTGTTGTCTCATCACCCTAGCCCTGTGTCGCCGACCTTTGGAGAAGTATTCAGCGCGCTGATCGCGCCCCATAAGAAAACGACCGGAGAGATACCCTTGTGGCGAGGGAATCTATCTGTGGTGAGGGGTTTATCCATGGTGAGGGCTTCATCTGTGGCGAGGGGATTTATCCCCGCTGGGCTGCGCAGCAGCCCCATCACAGACGACTCAGTCAGCCTGATACACCGAGCCGCAGGGTTTGGGGCCGCTGCGCGCCCCAGCGGGGATAAATCCCCTCGCCACAGATCATCCTCACCCCAGATCGTCCCCCCTCACCGCAGATCCCCCCCTCGCCACAGATAAATCCCTCGCCACAATCAGAAGACCACCGAAGCTTACCGAACCCCGCTCGAGCGCAACGCCGCCGGCGTATAGTCGGCCGCTCTGGCCTCGAAGCCATACTCATAGCTGTGCTTCTCTTCGTTCTTCATGCCCAGCGCAATGTAGCGGCCGGCGATGATGTCGTAGAGCGTCTCGAGGGTGTAGGCGGGGTTCTGGTGGTCGTAATAGAACTGCGCATGCCCTTCGGCCACACGCCATAGCTGACCACGGCCGTCGTAGTGATCCACCAGCGCCGCCTGCCAGCTGTCTTCGTCGAAGTACATGTGGCGCTTGGCATAGATGTGCCGCTCGTTGGGCTTGACCGTACCGATCACTTCCCAGACCCGGTGCAACTCGTAGCGGGTCAGGTCCTGGTTGATGTGGCCGGCCTTGATCACGTCCTCGTACTTGAGGCTCGGTGAGTCGAGTTTGTAGCTGTTGTATGGAATGTACATTTCCTTCTTGCCGACCAGTTGCCAGTCGTAGCGATCCGGTGCACCGGAGAACAGGTCGAAGTTGTCGGAAGTGCGCAACCCGTCGGCGGCGGTGCCCGGTCCGTCGTAGGCCACTTGTGGGGCGCGGCGCACACGGCGCTGGCCGGCGTTGTAGATCCAGGCCAGGCGTGGTTCCTTCACCTGGTCCAGGGTTTCATGCACCAGCAGCACGTTGCCGGCCAGGCGTGCGGGGGCGGTGACTTCCTGTTTGAAATAAGTCAGCACGTTGCTGGCTTTTTCCGGATCGGCGTCCTTGATCAGGGCCGGTACAGCGGCTTCCTCTTCGAAACGGATCGGCGTGAAGCTGCCGTTGGTCTGCGGTGTGGCCTGGGTGATGATGCGCCGCAGGTTGCCACCGTGATAACGGGTGATGTGGTTCCAGATGACTTCCACCCCACTCTTGGGAATCGGAAACGCGTAGTAGCGGTTGCCGGTGAAATTGGCCAGGCCGTTACCGTCGTTGATCGCGGTGACATTGAGCGCGCTGCGCTTGGCCGACTCGTAGATTTCCGGCGGCAGCCCTACGCTGCGATGGGTCGGATAGACCGGGATCTTGTAGGTTTCCGGGTAGCGCTTGAACATCGCCACCTGGCCTTCGGACAGCTTGTCTTTGTACTTGTCCACGGTCGCGGCAGTAATGATGAACAGCGGCTTCTCATTGGCGAACGGATCCGCCAGGAAGCCTTTGCTGTCCACGGCACCGGCGTTTTTCGGGATACCACCGGTCCAGGCCGGGATCGAGCCATCGGCATTACCGGCTTTTTCCGCACCCAGCGGCGTCAGGCTGGTGCCCAGTTTGTTCGCCTCGTCCGGCGAGACTGCCGCCATCACGTTTGCAGCCAGCAGGCTCAAAGCCAGAGCACCGCATTGCAGGATCATCTTGCGCATAGGGTTTTCCTTGTCAGCCAGATCAGAAGTTCACGCCGAAGCTCAACGCGAGGAAGTCGCGATCCTTGAGGACGTTGTAGTCGCCGCCGAAAAAGTCGGTGTAGCTCAGGCTGGCGGTGTAGGTGTTGCGGTAGTCGGCATCGACACCGAGGCTGACGGCCTTGGCACCTTCGTTGAACAGGCCATTGGGACCGTAGCCGGCCACGTCATGGGACCAGGACACGTTGGGCTTGAAGTTGATGCCGGCGATGACGTTGGAATAGTCGAGGATCGCCCGGGCGCGATAGCCCCATGAGGTCGAAGTGACGAAGCCATCGGTGTCACCGTTGAACCCGTATTGGCCGTAGACCGAATCGCGGCCGTAACGCAACTTGTCCTTGGACTCCAGCCCGCCGACATGCACCACCGCCGCCTCGCCCACCAGGGTCAGGCGATCCGCGCCCAATACCCGATCGATGAAGTGGGTCATGGTGCTCTGGATCTGGGTGATTTCCTTGCGGCGGTAGCCGGTGTTATCGGCACCCGGCGAAGTGGCGATAGGTGACGCTGCGCCACCGGTAATCGGGTTGAGCAAGGCCAGGGTCAGGTCGTTGGTATTGAGCTGTACCGGAGCGTTGGGGCGATAGCTGATTTCACCGGTCCATGCGGTGCCGGTGGGCAGCGTGGTGGAGAAGCTGGCGCCGTACAGGCGGATGTCCTCGGGGTATTCGAGGTAGTACTGACCGCGGCCGAGCATGACGCTTGAAGCCAGAGCGGCGCCTGCGCCTTGGGCAAGGCCTTCGGCAATCGGGATCATGCCACCCGGATTCGTATTCCCCACCACCGCGAGCGTAGCCGCTCCAGCCGTCGTGGTGCCGACAGTAGGCGTGCGACTGTGATAATTCATGAAGTACAAGCCGTACTCGGTGTCGTCGCCGAGCCAGCGCAACGCCGTGCCCCACTGGCCGGAGTCACGGGCATCACGATCGCCGCCACGAGGAATGACCACGCCTTCGCTGGACACCTCGATCCCCTGGCCGAATGCCTGGGTCAGCGGCACGAACGGCGCAATGGCCGGGCTAGCCACGGTGTACCCGCTGGTGCAACCATCGGCCACTACGTCATTGCCAAAGAACGTGCCGCAGTTATCGACCACCGTCTGGTCCCACTCAAGCTGGTAGAAGCCCTCGATGGTGAGCTTGTCGGTCAGGCCCTGGGAGGCGAACAGCATGTTCACCGGAATCAGACCTTCCTTGATCTCGGCACCCGGACGGCGGAACGCGGACACATCCACCGGGTTGATGCTGTTGATGGAGTTACCGATGAAGGTACTCTCGCCCCAACTGACCACCTGCTTGCCGGCGCGCACGGTGCCCGGCAGATCGGCAATGGAATAGTTGTGATAGACGAAGGCGTCGAGAAGCTCCGCACCGGAAGACTTGGCGCCTTCCTTGCGATTGCTGTCGCTGATGTCCTTGAACGGACGGCTTTCGTCCTTCAGCTCGAAGTCATACCAGTACTTGCCACGCACGAACACGCCGGTGTCGCCATACTTGAGCTCGAGGTCATGCAGCCCCTTGAAGATCTTCGAGAAGGTCTCGCCCTTCTTGAAATTCAGCCGCCCATCATCACCGGTGGAAGACTGGCCCCTACCGCCGTTGACCGTGCCGATAAAGTCCTTGTCGGCATCGCGCATGCCCCAGCTCGCGCCCACGGACAGCGAGGAGTCGAACTGACCTTCAATCTCGCCAATGTTGAATGAAACGGCCTGGGCCTGGGCGCAGCAGCCCAAGGCCACCGCGACGGCCAGCGCCTGCGGCTTGAAGATGGCGCGCATTGTTATTGTTGTCATGCGTCTTCCCCGGTGAGTGACAGAGACTTCACCCTACTGCCGCCCGTCACGGTCGATAAGCGCACCAAGGAGGTATTCACGTTGTCGCTCGAAAGGATTAGCGCCCGCACAAGACAGGGCTTTGCACACGCCATGGATGGGCTGGATAGTGGCCCATCAGTTCAACGCATGTTCGGCGCCCCGTTTCGACTGTTGCGCACGCCGTAACAGTGCATGTCCGGATCCGGTCTGTTTCCCGATGCGCTCGATCCCTATGCTGGCCGGGCTTCCAGGGTAACGGGCCTGCAAGCACCCGCCATGGCATCCCTCACGCCTGGCGCACCGTCATTCGGATGGATTGGCGTATCGGTCCATCACCCCGTGCTTACCGACGTTGGTTTGTGGCTCCTTTGCAACGTCATCTTCAGGCCGCTGCTTTTTGCAGCGGCTTTTTTTATATCGATGGTTTCCAGATGGGTACCCAAGCTGACTTGAGTTCTGCGGTGCGGTTTTCTCCGGCGTGAGATTTCTTGTTTCCTACAACACCTTCGGAATCTCTCACCTGCTCGGTTTTCAGAATCGAAGTTATAGTCTTTATTCGTCGATCAGAGGATGGATCAGACTTCTGAAAGGAAAATCTTAATGAATACTATTGAACAAATAATAAGGAACGAGTCACTAGAAGAAATCGTTACAGTATTTACGCTACTAAAGCCCCTCCCACATCTAGACATGATGATCAGACGTCATAATCCTGAGCTTGTACAGCACGGGAAACTTGAAAGGACTTACACCAAACTTTTCGAAGCCGGGATACTGGCAAGCGGCCAAAAAGGGCTCTGTATTAAAGAGCCTAACTGGAAAGCACCAAAATTCTTCCTTGAAAAAAGATACACCTAGCTATTGGCCGCTGTCTGTGCAGCGGCTTCTTTCCTATCCGGTTATGAAGCCCTACAAACCAGGCGACAAATCAGTACTGCACTCATCTTAATTGCTTCTTGCGGCAGAAAAGCAAACGTAGAGATTTTACAAATTAATACTAAAGGGAAATCTTAAATTAACACCATTGAGCAAATTGTAAAAAACGAATCACTCACCGATATACTTTCCGCTTTCGGCATTGGCTTGGCTTATCCATCCCTGGACAGAATGATCGGCCGCTATCGTTTTGAAGTTATTGCCAATGGTGAATTACTGAGAACCTACGCAAAACTATTTGAAGAGGGGATATTGGCAAATGGTGAGGGCCCCGTTGCCATCAAAGGCCCAAACTGGAAAGCACCGAAATTCGTCCTTGAAAAAAGATACACCTAACTATTAGCCGCTGTCTGTGCAGCGGCTTCTTCCTTTCAGGTTATAGAACCCTACAAACCAAACGCCAATTCCTACAAAAGGCCAAGACCCTCACTACAAGCCAATTTGAAGATCATTGTTAGTCTGAAGTTAATCGAAGCGCGCAGCTTCGACCCCTTCAATTATCAATGAGCACATTTATGTACCCGATAAATTCCACCCGTTACCGTTCAAACAAAGGCCACAACAACCGCATTCGCTTTCTGGTTTTCCATTACACGGCCGCCAATTTCTCATCTTCCATCAGCGCACTGACCGGCGCCTCCGTCAGCGCCCATTACCTGGTTCCGGACTTCACTGACCCGAGTTATGCGCAAGCAGGTTTCAACGAGCCGCAGATTTTCAATCTGGTGGACGAAAACAAGCGTGCCTGGCACGCAGGGGTGAGCAGTTGGGGTAATCGCAACAATTTGAACGACACGTCCATTGGCATCGAGATCGTCAACCTGGCCGCCGATCACCAGGGAACATTCACCTTCCCGCCCTACCCGCCACAGCAGATCGAAGCAGTGGAACAGTTGGCCCTCGACATACTCGGGCGTTATCCCGATATCAGTCCGGTCAATGTGGTGGCGCATTCGGACATCGCCGCCGGGCGCAAGAGTGACCCGGGGCCGATGTTTCCCTGGCACGCGTTTTATCGGAAAGGCATCGGCGCATGGTTCGATGAGAGCACGCAGCAATCGTTTCTGCAGGCCTACCGATGCGCAGGCGTGCCGACCCGGGAACATCTACTGGGGCTGTTCAGAAGGTATGGGTATGACACGACGGCAGCCACGACAAGTATGGGCTTCCAGCGCCTGGTACGCGCCTTCCAGTTGCACTTTCGGCCGGCGAAACATGACGGAGTGGTGGACATCGAGACGGCCGCGAACCTGGCGGCCTTGGTGAAGAAGTACTTTCCCTGAGCACGGTTATCGTCGGCAACGACAACCGGCTCGGGCAAGAAAGGCTACACGGCGTAACGCTGCATGTTCGCCATCATTTCCTTCAGCGCTTCCAGGTTGTCATTGGGATGCACGGCGTTGTCGAAATCGCAGATCTGCTGCCAATGGGCAGCAACGTCTTCGGGCGAGAAGCCCTTGCTTGGGTCGAACCCGACACCGAGGCTGCGTTCCCAGCGAACCTTGCCCATCCAGCCGCCACCCACTTCGAACAACCCGGAGGTTTCCTGGCAGGCTTCGCTGGCCAGGTACACCACCAACGGGCTGACGAACTCGGGTTTGAGCTGTTCGAACACCTGCGGCGGCATCAGGCCTTCGGTCATGCGCGTGCCGCCGGTGGGGGCAATGGCGTTGACCAGAATATTGTTCTTGCGACCTTCGATGGCCAGCGTACGCGTCAGGCCATAAAGACCGAGCTTGGCCATGCCGTAGTTGGATTGGCCGAAATTGCCGTAGATGCCGGACGTGGAGGCCGTGAAGATCACCCGGCCATAATTCTGCTCACGCAGGTGAGGCCAGGCGGCACGGGTGACTTTGTACGCACCCTCGACGTGGACGCGATAGACCAGGTCCCAATCGGCGTCTTCCATTTTGTGGAAAGTTTTGTCCCGCAGGATACCGGCGTTGTTCACCACTACATCGACCCGGCCAAACGCGTCGAGGGCGTTTTGCACAAGCTTGTCGCCATCGGTGACGGAATCGTGGTTCGCCTCGGCGACGCCCCCGGCTTCGCGGATTTCAGCGACCACCCGATCCGCCGCCGAAGCATTGGCCCCTTCTCCCTGGGCGGAGCCGCCGAGGTCATTGACCAGCACCTTGGCGCCTTGCCTGGCGAACAGCAGCGCATGGGCCCGCCCCAGCCCACCGCCGGCTCCCGTGACGATCACCACTTTATCTTCGAAGCGCACAGACTCACTCATGGGCAGAACTCCAGCCGAGGGTTTAAAGCCTGAGTGTCAGGCACGGGACTGACGGTCACAATCAACACGGTTGCGAGTGAATGGTAGGCGATAAGGTGAGGGGATGATGCGGGTGCGGCGGCACTTCCAACATCGATGCAAGCTGGCCCGCCGTTATCGCGAGCAGGCTCGCTCCCACAGGGGATGGGCGGTGGACGCAGATATTGGGTTCAGCCCGGACAGGGTGGGAGCGAGCCTGCTCGCGATAGGGAGCCGTCAGTCACAGACATTTCACCGAGGCCCGCAGCCGCACCGGCTCCGCGAGGTTTTCACGGAACGCCAGGTAATGCTTGAGCACCTGCACCGGGGCTTCGGTCTGTGGGTAGTGACCGATATCGGGCAGCAGCACCGTATCGGCATTCGGGATCAGGGCTTCGTAACGTGCCACCATGTGCGCACCGGAAATCGGATCGAACGCGCCGTCGATCACCCGCAGCGGAACCTCGCCGCGCTGCATCGCCTGTACCCAGCGGTCACGCTGTACGCGGCGCTCGGGAATATAGCGGATGAGTTTGTGCATGATCCGGGGGCCGTCGTGGGTTTTCACCAGGCTCCAGTAATCATCCAGTTCGCTTTCGCTGGGGCCACGCCAGGGGCCGAAGATCCGCCGAAAATTCCTGGCCAGGCCTTCGCGTGAAAAAGCACGACCTATCAGCCAACCCACCGGACTGAGCAACAACCTCTGCACCAGCACCGGACGATGGGTTTCCGGAAACAGGCCTCCATTGAGAAACGCACAACTGGCGACCTCGATGCGTGCCTCGCCATGCCGGGCGATCAACTCCTGGGCCACGCTGTCACCATAATCGTGGGCCAGGATGTGTACCGCTTGTCGCTCATCCAGATGCGCCAGCAATGCCTGCTGCAGGTCCGCCTGCTCCAGCAGGCTGTAGACGTGGTCCGTCGGCTTGGCGGAGTCGCCAAAACCGAGCATGTCACAAGCGATCACACGATAACGCTGCGCCAGCGGCTGCCACAGGTAATGCCAGTCCCAACTGGCCGTGGGGAAACCGTGGATCAACAGCAGCGGCTCGCCATGCCCCGCCACCCAATACCGGATGGCGTGCCCCCGGAACAGGAAGGTCTGGCCGCGCTGGCGCCATACACGCAGCGGAATCTGGACCATGGGCATCAGTTTCTGAAACCCGGGGCTTGTTGATCGAGCTTGCGCAGCAACGCCGGCCAGGCCAGCGCACCGCCCATGCCCTGAGCGCTTTTGGTGACCCCGGCTATCATCGCCTGAGCACCGGCCAGGATGTTCGGCCCGATGGCGATCAGCTCAGCCGCGCCGTTCTGCGCCAGAACCTGGATGTCGCAGGCCCGCTGGAAAGTGAACATCATCAGAAAGGTATCGGCGATGGTGCCACCGCACGTCAGCAGCCCATGGTTGTGCAGCATCAGGAAGTTACGATCCCCCAGGTCTGCCTGCAAGCGGGCCTTCTCTTCATGATTCAGCGCTACGCCTTCATAAGCGTGATAGGCGAGGCTCGACAACACGAACAACGACTGCTGGCTGATCGGCAACACGCCTTGTTTCTGCGCCGATACCGCCACACCGGCAGCGGTATGGGTGTGCAGCACGCAGGCGACATCATCCCGTACTTCATGCACCGCACTGTGGATGGTGTAGCCGGCCGGATTGATGTCGTAGGGACTGTCCATCAACTTGTGGCCGGCCTGATCGACCTTGACCAGGCTCGACGCGGTGATTTCATGAAACATCAACCCGAATGGGTTGATCAGGAATTCCTCGGTGCCGGGAACCTTCGCAGAAATATGGGTGAAAATCAGGTCATCCCAGCCATGCAGCGCGACCAGCCGGTAACAGGCGGCAAGATCGATACGGGTTTGCCATTCAGCGGCGCTGACCTGGTCCTTGATGCTGAGTGTCGATTGGATGGGCGCTACGCTCACGGCTCTGACCTCGGGCTTATCGTTCTAGTACTTGCCAAGAGAATCAGTCTAGTCAGCTCCTCCAGGGTCGGTAGTTGCCTTGGCAGCCAGCTTAGTGACCGAACGGGTCACCCAAGGGAACCCGCCGCCTTCATCAACCTCGCAACGCCTCGATCAATTCGCCCAACCAGGGTTCGGCATCGCTTTCCGGGGTGACGCTTTCGCTGGCATCCAGGCGCAACATCGGCAAAACCTCCCGTACGCCCAGCTCGGCGAATAGCTCGCGCATCTGCTCGCCACCGCCGCAGAAGGTATCGCCATAACTGGCATCTCCCAGGCCGATCACCGCACCGGGCAGGCCGCGAAAGGCCGCCGGCAGTTGATCGCGGATAGTCGAATACAGCGGCATCAGATTGTCCGGCAATTCGCCCATGCCGGTGGTGGATGTCACCGCCAACAGGGCCTGCGGGCCGAATGCCTGGATATCGGCCAGGGTTGCCCGCGGATTGTGCAGGGTTTCAAAGCCTGCATCACCGAGTAGCTGGGCGGCGTGTCGAGCGACTTCTTCAGCGGTGCCGTACACCGAGCCGGAAAGGATGGCGACTTTCATCAATCTGGTCCTGAACCTGAATAAAAAGAAGCGTGATAGTAACAGGCTGAGCCGTAGGGCTACGATTGACGCTCGACAAGCACTAATGGCCAGTAGACATCGCATCAGGTTCTTCGAATAATGCGGTACTTACATGGGCTATAGAAGGACGTGCTCCATGATCAATGCGCAACTGATGCAACTGGTGATCAATGCTTCCAATGACGGAATCGTCATCGCTGAAAAGGAAGGCGAAGACAACATTCTGATCTACGTGAACCCGGCCTTCGAACGGCTCACCGGTTATAGCCGCGACGAGATCCTTTACCAGGATTGCCGTTTCCTGCAATCGGGCGATCGCGATCAACCCTCCCTGGAGCGAATTCGCAAGGCCCTGCAGCAGGGCGGTGCCTGTCGGGAAGTCCTTCGCAATTATCGCAAGGACGGCACGCCGTTCTGGAATGAGTTGTCACTGTCCACGATAAAAAACGAGGCGGATGGCCACACCTATTTCGTGGGCGTGCAAAAAGACGTGACGGCCCAGGTCAAGGCGCAACAACGTGTCGTCCAGCTGGAAAAGGCCCTGGCCGAAGCCCATGCCACGATTGCCCGGCTCGATGCGACGAACGGCGCAAACAAAACGACGAATTAACGGTCAGTCACTACAATCACCAGTGAAAACGCAAAATCATTTCGAGCACACCATGCAGCGTGACGCCCTCCTGACTCAGGACGAGTTGGACTTCATCCGGACCATGCAACATATCCCGCAATTGAATGAGCGTGATGTGACGTCCAGCCTGCTGGTCAATAGCGGGTCGCAGATCCGTGACTTGTTGACGCGCCTGGCGGCCAATGAGCAGGTGACGCTGCAAGCCAACTTCGAAAACCAGCAGATGACCTTCCCGTTGCAGCTGGTGGAGGATGAATTCCACGCGATGCACCTGCGCCTGGGTGTGCCGAGTATCTACGAGGAAGGACCGAAAGTACGCCCATGGCGCCTGACCCTCGAAGAGCCGGTGGCGCTGGAAAATGCCAAGGGCCAGCCCGGGGCCTTGTGGGTCCATGAGGTGTCTTGCAAGGGTGTACTGCTGGAAAACCGCAACCGCACCAAACCACCGAAGCAGTTCGTCCTGTGGTTCAGCCCTTCAGGCTACGAAAGGATTTCGTTGCGCGGCACCTTCGAACGGGAAACCGACCAAGGCTTGTACGCTTATCATTTGAACCAGAACGACCAGGACGAGACCGAACGCCTGCGTCAGTACATCCTCCAGCAGCATCGCCTGTCTCACCCGGCCATGCACCTCTAGGTTCTGTACGAAAAGTCTTGAGACGAAGGTCAGGCGAGGCTGCTTTCAACGCAGCATGAACGAGTTCGTGCAGAGCCTTGTGACCTGTACGCATTAGCCCCACCGATCACTAGGTGTCCAGGTTACCTGCCAGCATCTGACGCAAGCGCTGGTAAATCACCGTTCCGTCATTGCCCAGGCAACCGATCGACGATCCTGCCAGGCATTCCTGCATCAGGTCGGACGCATCACCGGCCAGCATCAACGGGCAATCCAGGCTCATCGCCAACCTGTTCAGGCGCTTGGGCAATTCGGCAATCGGCGCATGGTTGGACACCAGCACCAGCGCCATGGGCTGAGTCTTCTGGCATACCAGGGTCAGCTCGTCGAACGGCTGGCCGACAGTCATCAACCGAATCCCTACTTCCGCCTTCGACACATACAGCGCCGTCACCAGCAACTCCAGCTCACGGCACTGGCCGGCTATGGCGCTGACCAGGACCCGTCGCGACCGATCCTCGCGCTTGAGCAACAGCCGCTGCGAGACCCGCGAGCGCAGGAATCCATCGAAAAACAGCCATTCGCTGGTCTGCCCGAACTCCTGCTGACGTTGCAGCAGTTGCCGCCAGAGCGGCATCAGGATGCACTGAAATACGATCGGCACCGCGTAGCTGGAAAAAATCTGCCCATAGATGCGATCCAGTTCTACATCGTCAAAGTTGGCGACTGCGACCGAAACCTGGCGCTGCCATTGTGAATAGTCGAGCCTCACCAGATCCGATGTAATGAACGCAGAAACCGGTTGCAACGATTCGGTCTTGCTCAGGATCTTGCTGATTTTACTGACAGCGACTCCACGTTCGATCCAGGCAAGAATGCTGCGTACCGTCTCGATATCGCCCAGGGAATACAGGCGATGACCGCTTTCGGTACGTGTGGGCTGGATCAGACCGTAGCGACGTTCCCACGCACGCAGGGTCACAGGATTCACCCCCGTGAGTCGCGAAACTTCACGGATGGGAAACAGGTCTTCACGCTCCAGGCCCGCTGTTGTTTGGAAAACGAACTGATCGTCGGTGATTACGCTCATTTTTCACCCAACAGGCCAGACAGTAAATTGGATCCCAGTTTACTCCCTCCTGGTCATATGATGACAAGCGCAAACCGACTCGATATGTTGATTATTCATTTTTTGACACAAAAAATAATTCGGAGCGTGCCGTCATGATGAATACCTGAGCGAATGGGCAGCCCAGGGCTCAGCCTCTACAAATAGGTACATCCCGCAGTCACTGATATAGTTTTGCTTCTGCTGTGAACCGAGCCCCTCCATGCCCAGTACCGACGCCCCTATCCTGCTCACCGGCGCAGCCCAGCGTGTCGGCTTGCACTGTGCCCGCCGATTGCTGGAAGACGGTCATCCGGTCATCGTCACTTATCGCACCGAGCGTCCAGGTGTGCAGACGCTCCGGGATCTGGGGGCGACCGCGATGTTTGCCGACTTTTCCAGCGAAGCCGGGATCCTGGCCTTCATCGCACAGCTCAAGCAGCACACTGACCGGTTGCGGGCCATCGTGCACAACGCTTCGGCGTGGCTGGTCGAAACGCCAGGCGATGAGTCGGCGGCCTTCAATGCCATGTTCGGCGTGCACATGCTGGCGCCGTATCTGATCAACTTGCATTGCGCTGAGCTGTTGGAGCGCTCGGCCCCCGCGGATATCGTGCATATCAGCGATGATGTAACCCGCAAGGGCAGCAGCAAACACATCGCTTATTGCGCCACCAAGGCCGGGCTCGACAGCCTGACCCTGTCGTTCGCGGCGAAGTTCGCACCGGCGATCAAGGTCAACGGTATCGCGCCGGCCCTGCTACTGTTCAAGGCCGAAGACGACGCAGCTTATCGCGCCAGGACCCTGGCCAAGTCGGCGCTGGGCATCGAACCCGGTAGCGAAGTCATTTACCAGAGCCTGCGGTATTTGCTGGACAACCCCTATGTCACCGGAACGACCCTGACCGTCAACGGCGGACGGCACGTCAAATAGCCTTGCTGCGAGGATCCATCATGGCGCTATCCCTGCCCCAGAATTACCGCGAGATCCTCATCGGCCTGGGTGAAGATCCGGAGCGCGAAGGCCTGCTGGACACACCGGCTCGCGCCGCCAAGGCCATGCAGTACCTTTGTCACGGCTATGAGCAAAGCGTCGAACAGATCGTCAATGGCGCCCTGTTCGATTCGGACAGCGACGAAATGGTGATCGTCGCCGACATCGAACTCTATTCCCTGTGTGAGCATCATTTGCTGCCCTTCATCGGCAAGGCCCATGTGGCTTATATTCCTACCGGCAAGGTCCTGGGGCTGTCGAAGATCGCCCGGCTGGTGGACATGTTCGCCCGCCGCCTGCAGATCCAGGAAAACCTCACCCGGCAAATCGCCGCCGCGGTGCAACAGGTTACCCAGGCCGCCGGTGTCGCGGTGGTCATCGAGGCCCAGCATATGTGCATGATGATGCGCGGTGTCGAAAAACAGAATTCGACCATGAACACTTCAGTGATGCTCGGGGCTTTTCGCGAATCCAGCACCACTCGCCAGGAGTTCCTGCAATTGATTCGACGGAGCAAGTAAATGCCACAACTTCAGCCAGCCATGGCGCGCATCCGGGTCAAGGACCTGCGCCTGCGCACTTTCATCGGGATCAATGAGGATGAAATCCTCAACAAACAGGATGTCTTGATCAACCTGACCATCCTCTACCCGGCACAGGAAGCGGTACGTGACAACGACATCGATCACGCGCTGAACTACCGCACCATCACCAAAGCGATCATCGCCCACGTGGAAGGCAATCGCTTCGCTCTGCTGGAACGCCTGACCCAGGAGCTGCTGGACCTGGTCATGAGCAACGAGTCAGTGCAATACGCCGAAGTCGAAGTCGACAAACCCCACGCCTTGCGTTTTGCCGAGTCGGTGTCGATTACCTTGGCGGCAAGCCGGGCTACTTCGTAGCCGCTGCAAGCTGCAAGCTGTAAGCTTTAGATCTGATCGCAATCCACTTGCAGCTTGAAGCTTGCCGCTTGCAGCTGTCTCGAAGAGACCATCATGAACGACCAACAACGCCTCGAACTCGAAGCCGCCGCTTTCCGTCGGCTGGTTGCCCACCTGGACAGCCGCAAGGATGTGCAGAACATCGACTTGATGAACCTCGCCGGCTTCTGCCGCAACTGCCTGTCCAAGTGGTACAAGGCCGCTGCCGATGAACGCCAGATCGAGGTCAGCCTCGATGACGCCCGTGAACGGGTCTACGGCATGCCGTACGCCGAATGGAAAGCCCAATACCAGCAAGAAGCCAGCGCCGAACAACAAGCGGCGTTCGCCAAAGGAAAACCCGATGCCTGATCTGAACACCCTGCGTACCCGTCTCCAGAGCGGCGAACACACCTTCGCCGAGACCCTGGCCTTCATCAAGGATGGCTATGACTATCAGCCCCAGCCTTTCACCAACGGCAACGTGGAAAACGCGGCCGGGCAGAACGAAGGTTCCTGCAAGACCCTCGGCCTGGCTCTGCTCGAAGGCTTGAGCGACGAAGAAGCGCTGCTGGCGTTCGGCGAGCATTACCGCTCGGTGCTGGACACTCCCGACGGCAGCGACCACGGCAATATCCGCGCACTGATGGTCCACGGGCTGGCGGGCGTGAAGTTCGCGGCCCAGCCCCTGCAACGTCGCTGATACTTCTCGGATCAGATCCACTCCTGTGGCGAGGGGATTTATCCCCGCTGGGTTGCGAAGCAGCCCCTGGCGCCAACCGAGATCAACCTGACACGCCTGGGTTGGCAGTTTGGGCCTGCTTCGCAGTCCAGCGGGGATAAACCCCCTCGCCACAGGTACTTCGTTTCCCTTGGCATTGGCACACATCCCGACTTTTAAGATTGACCCGGCAACTTTATTTCGTTTGCCGGCCCCCACTGCTCACGGCTTAGATAAAGGAAATCCTCTCTTCCTTCGAGCCGACCTCCATGAGCAGCGAAACCATCAGCCAATCGATCTCCATCGTGCACCCCGTCAGCCTCAGCCACGGCAGAAACGCCGAGGTCTGGGATACCGACGGCAAGCGCTACATCGACTTCGTGGGTGGCATCGGCGTGTTGAACCTCGGCCATTGCCATCCGCGCGTCGTCGAGGCCATTCGAGAGCAGGCCACCCGGTTGACTCATTACGCCTTCAACGCCGCCCCCCATGCGCCCTACATTGAATTGATGAATCGTCTGACTGCGTTTATCCCGGTGGACTACCCCATCAGCGGCATGCTCACCAACAGCGGCGCGGAGGCTGCGGAAAATGCCTTGAAGATCGTACGCGGGGCCACGGGCCGCACTGCCGTCATCGCCTTCGACGGCGGCTTCCATGGGCGCACCCTGGCCACCCTGAACCTCAACGGCAAGGTCGCGCCCTACAAACAGAAAATCGGCGTGCTGCCAGGACCGGTCTATCACCTGCCCTATCCCAGCAAAGACAACGGCGTGACCTGCGCAGAAGCCTTGCAGGCCATGGAGCGGTTGTTCAGTGTGGAAATCGACGTCAACGATGTGGCCTGTTTCATCATCGAACCGGTACAGGGCGAGGCGGGCTTCCTGGCGCTGGACATCCCGTTCGCCCAGGCCCTGCGGCAGTTCTGTGATGACAAGGGCATCATGCTGATCATCGATGAAATCCAGTCCGGTTTCGGGCGCACCGGCCAGCGTTTTGCGTTCTCGCGACTGGGCATCGAACCCGACCTGATCCTGCTGGGCAAGAGCATTGCCGGCGGTGTCCCGCTGGGAGCGGTGGTGGGGCGCAAGGCTTTGCTGGACAACCTGCCCAAGGGAGGCTTGGGCGGCACCTATTCCGGCAACCCCATCGCCTGCGCCGCCGCACTGGCGACCCTGGAGGAAATGACCGACGCGCACCTGCACGCCTGGGGTACGCAACAGGAAGAGGCCATTGTCAGCCGCTACGAATCATGGCGCCGCCGGGGGCTGACGCCATTCCTGGGCCGTCTGACGGGCGTTGGCGCCATGCGCGGCATCGAACTGGCCCATGCCGACGGTACCCCGGCAGCGGCGCAGTTGACCCAGTTGCTGGCCCTCGCACGGGACGCGGGCCTGCTGTTGATGCCCAGCGGCAAGTCACGCCACATCATCCGCTTGCTGGCTCCGTTGACGACCGAACCGGCGGTGCTGGAAGAAGGCCTGGATATTCTCGAGGCGTGCCTGGCGAAGCTGGGTTGAACAGACCACACAAAACACTGTGGGAGCGAGCCTGCTCGCGATAGCGGTGGGTCAGTCAGTATAATCTTGACTGATCCACCGCCTTCGCGAGCAGGCTCGCTCCCACAGGAGTTTCGCTTGCCCTCAGGCTGAAATCAGAACGAAGCGTTCTGCAAGCCGTCCAGGTAGCGCTCGGTGTCCAGGGCCGCCATGCAGCCGGCACCGGCCGAGGTGATGGCCTGGCGGTAGACGTGGTCGGCCACGTCACCGGCAGCGAAGATACCTTCGACGCTGGTGGCGGTGGCATTGCCGTCGCGGCCGCCCTTGACCACCAGGTAACCGTCCTTGAGTTCCAGCTGGCCTTCGAACAACGAGGTGTTCGGTGTATGGCCGATGGCGATGAAGACACCGTCGACCTTGATCTCGTCAAAGCTGCCGTCGTTGTTCTTCAGGCGAGCACCGGTCACGCCCATGTTGTCACCCAGCACTTCGTCCAGGGTGGCATTGAGCTTGAGGATGATCTTGCCTTCGGCCACGCGGGCATTGAGCTTGTCGATCAGGATCTTCTCGGCGCGGAAGGTTTCGCGGCGGTGGATCAGGGTGACCGTACTGGCGATGTTGGCCAGGTACAAGGCTTCCTCGACAGCGGTATTGCCGCCACCGACTACAGCCACCGGCTTGTTGCGGTAGAAGAACCCGTCGCAGGTGGCGCAAGCGGAAACGCCCTTGCCCATGAAGGCCTCTTCCGAGGGCAGGCCCAGGTAACGGGCGCTGGCGCCGGTGGCGATGATCAGGGCATCGCAGGTGTAGGTCGCACTGTCGCCGGTCAGGGTGTACGGCTTGGCGGCGAAATCCACGGCATTGATGTGGTCGAAGACGATCTCGGTCTCGAAACGCTCGGCGTGTTCTTTCATGCGCTCCATCAACGCCGGGCCGGTCAGGCCATGGACATCGCCCGGCCAGTTATCGACTTCGGTGGTGGTGGTCAGTTGACCGCCGGCCTGCATGCCGGTGATCAGCAATGGCTTGAGGTTGGCACGGGCCGCATAAACAGCAGCGCTGTAACCGGCAGGGCCGGAACCGAGAATAATGACTCGCGAATGACGAACTTCAGACATGACCTGCTCCAATTGACCAGCCCTTGCAGGCCGGAGCGCCGGGTGAGCGGCGGGAATAAAAAAGGACCGTTGACGCACTTGGGGAAGGCTTTGGTTCGACGGCCCTGAAAAAGAATGGGTGCAGCGTATCGAGGGAGCGAAGATTAAGGAAATACGGTTTAACAATCCAGCTCATAGGCGAGTTCTATATCGGATGGAGCTTTCAATAGAGCCGCCGGTTCAATAAACCTGTTACATGCCATGTAGACGCTTTCCCGCGCCGGGCAAAGCCGGTAAGGTCGGCGCGTTTACCTTCTCTCGGAGCTTCCCATGCCCGCCCCCGTCCTGTCCGGCCCACAATATCTGCAAGAAGGCCTCAAGCTGGTCTTGAGTCCGGGCCTGCGCTTGTTCGTGCTGTTGCCGCTGGTCATCAACCTCGTATTGTTCATCGGCCTGATCTACCTGGCCGGCCATCAATTCAGCCTGTGGGTCGACACGTTGATGCCGTCGCTGCCGGACTGGCTGAGTTTCCTCAGCTACATCCTCTGGCCGCTGTTCGTGGTACTGGTGGTGCTGATGGTGTTCTTTACCTTCACGATGCTCGCCAACATCATCGCCGCGCCATTCAACGGTTTCCTGGCGGAGAAAGTCGAGGTGGTGGTCCGTGGCACCGATGACTTCCCGGCCTTCAGCTGGGGTGAATTGGTTGCCATGATCCCGCGCACCCTGGCCCGGGAGGCGCGCAAGCTCGGCTACTTCCTTCCCCGCGCCCTGGGGCTGTTCATATTGTCGTTCATTCCCGTGCTCAACCTGGTGGCCGCGCCACTGTGGCTGCTGTTCGGCGTGTGGATGATGGCGATCCAATACATCGACTACCCGGCGGACAACCACAAGCTGGGCTGGAACGAGATGCTCGCCTGGTTGCGGCAGAAGCGCTGGCAGAGCCTCGGCTTTGGCGGCAGCGTGTACCTGGTGCTGCTGATCCCCGTGGTCAACATCCTGATGATGCCGGCGGCCGTGGCCGGGGCGACCCTGTTCTGGGTGCGCGAGCAAGGTGCCGAGACGGCGTTGGCCCGCCAAGGCTGACCGGTCACAAATCCATCATTCAGGCGTCACACTGGCGAAATGGCCCCGGTCGACACTGGGGTCATGAGCACATACCTGCATATCACCCTCATCACCGAAACCTTCCCGCCGGAAATCAATGGCGTGGCCAATACCCTGGGCCGCTTGCACGAGGGCCTGCGTGCCCGGGGGCATAGGGTCGAGCTGGTGCGTCCGCGACAGGCCACCGATCAACGCCAGGCCAGCGACGAGTTGCTGTTGTGCCGGGGCTGGCCGCTGCCGGGGTATCCGGGGTTGCAGTGGGGACAGGTCTCAATGCACAAGCTGCTGCGACGCTGGAAGCGCCAGCGGCCCGATGTGTTGTACATCGCCACCGAAGGGCCGCTGGGGTTATCAGCGTTGAGGGCGGCGCGGCGCCTGGGTATTTCGGTGGTCAGTGGCTTCCACACCAATTTCCAGCAATACACCCGACAGTACGGACTCGGGTTGCTCAGTCGCGCGCTCACCCATTACCTGCGCTGGTTCCACAACCGCTCCAACCTGACGCTGGTGCCCAGTCTCAGCCAGCAATTGGAATTGGAACGACGGCATTTCGAGCGCGTCATGCTGTTGTCCCGCGGCGTCGACAGCCAGTTGTTCCATCCGGTCAAGCGCTCGGTCACCTTGCGACAAAGTTGGGGGCTGAGCGATGACGATATTGCCGTGATCCACGTTGGGCGCCTGGCGCCAGAGAAAAACCTCGGTCTGCTCAAGCGTTGTTTCGACAGGTTGTGCAGGGCGTTCCCGCAGCGGCGGATGAAGCTGGTGGTGATCGGCGACGGCCCGCAACGGTCCGCTCTGGAGCAGGAATTGCCCGATGCGATCTTCTGCGGTACCCAGCGTGGCGAGACGCTGGCCAGTCACTATGCCTGCGGGGATGTGTTCGTTTTTCCGAGCCTGACCGAAACTTTCGGCAACGTCGTGCTGGAGGCCCTGGCGTCCGGGCTGGGCGTGGTGGCCTACGACCAGGCCGCCGCGGCACAGCATATCCGCCATGGCTACAACGGCGTGTTGGCGATGCCCGGGGATGAAGACGCGTTCTGCGATGCGGCCCGCTGGCTGCTGGAAGATCCCGAAGCGTTACGTTGCGTGAGGCTCAATGCTCGCCAGCACGCCAGCCGCCAGGGTTGGGCGTCGGTGATCGAGCAGTTCGAGGCGCAGTTGCGAGGGGCTTGCCAGGCCATATCGGCACTGCCGCAGGCAGTGCCGCATCGCTAAAAGCATCGCGGGCAAGCCTTGCTCCCACAGGGTGATCAGCAATTCACAAATGACCTGTCTGCTGAAAATCCAACGTGGGAGCAAGGCTTGCCCGCGATAGCGTCGGTGCAGACGACTCAAACCAGCGTCATCAACGCCTCACGGCTGAACGGCAGGATCTCCTGCTCCCGACCTTCACGCACTTTCTGCGCCCAGTCCGGATCCACCAGCAGCGCACGCCCTACCGCCACCAGATCGAATTCATCATTGTTCAGGCGCTCCAGGAGCTTCTCCAGGCTGGCCGGCTGCGCGACCTTGTCGGTATTGACCATGAATTGCAGGAACTCGCCATCCAGGCCGACGCTGCCGACGGTGATGGTCGGCTTGCCGGTGAGCTTGCGGGTCCAGCCGGCCAGGTTCAGCTCGGAGCCGTCGAACTCCGGCTCCCAGAAGCGACGTGTCGAGCAGTGGAAGATATCCACGCCAGCGTCGGACAGCGGCTTGAGGAATTCACCCAGGGCTTCGGGGGTCTGCACCAGGCGCGCGGCGTAATCCTGTTGCTTCCACTGGGAGAACCGGAAAATGATCGGGAATCCCTCGCCTACGGCTGCACGCACGGCGCGAATCAACTCAATGGCGAAACGCGAACGGTTGGCCAGGCTGCCGCCGTAGCCATCGGTGCGCTGGTTGCTGCCTTCCCAGAAAAACTGGTCCACCAGATAACCATGGGCGCCATGGATCTCCACGCCATCCATACCGATGCTCTGGGCGTCTTTCGCGGCTTGGGCGAAAGCGGCAATGACTTCGTCGATGTCTGCCTGGGTCATACCGTGGACCACTACGTGGCCGTCCTTGAGCTTTTCGGTCGGGCCATAACCCGGCACGCTGGCATCCGGCTCGGTCCCGGTGCGACGCACACTGCCCACATGCCACAACTGTGGAACGATCTTGCCGCCTTCGGCATGCACCGCATCGACCACTTGCTTCCAGCCGGCGAGCGCAGCATCGCCATAGAAGTGCGGCACGTTCGGATACCCGTTGGACGCCTTGTGCCCGACTGTCGTGCCTTCGGTGATGATCAGGCCAACCCCGGCCGCTGCGCGGCGACGGTAATATTCGATGACCTTGGCGTTGGGCACGCCGCCCGGTGAAAAGGAACGGGTCATCGGTGCCATCACTACCCGGGTCGGCAGCTCGAACGTGCCGAGCTGGAAGGGTTTGAACAGGGCTTTTACAGGCATGGGGCACTCCACGGATAAGGTCGCAGGTCAATATGACGAGGATAATATGCAGCGCGGGGGGTGCTGGGTAGCACTATTGATTGGAGTGATAAAGGCTTAAAAGGACGCGCAAAGGCGCCTGAATGTGGGAGCAAAGCTTGCTCGCGAAGCAGGCACCCGTTTTCTGAAAGGCCCCATCATCTTCATCGCGGCCAAGCCTTGCTCCCACAGCACGGGAGCAAGCGCCCTCGCCACAACGGCGAAGATTCAGCCCAGCGCTTTCTCGATCGCCTGGATCACCGCCGGGTCATCCGGCGTCGTGCGTGGCGAGAAGCGGGCCAGCACCCGGCCGTCCTTGCCGAGCAGGAATTTCTCGAAGTTCCAGGTAATGTCCCCGGGGAACTCGGCGCCCTCGCCCGCCAGCAGGCGGTAGAGCTGATGCCGGTCATGGCCGTTCACTTCCAGCTTGCCGGACAGTGGAAACGTCACGCCATAGCTATTGCTGCAGAATGCCTGGATTTCCTGGTCGGTACCCGGCTCTTGCCCGGCGAACTGATTGCAAGGCAGGCCCAGGATGCTGAAGCCCCTGGACTTGTATTGCTGATAGAGATTTTCCAGCGCAGCGTACTGAGGCGTCAGGCCACATTTGGAGGCGACGTTGACCACCAGCACGACTTGCCCCTTGAAAGGCGCCAGAGGAAGCTCCTGACCATCCAGGGCTTTCAGTTTAAGGTCGTGAAAAGCACTCATGACGAACTCCAGGTTTGCGGATCTTCGAAACAGCCGTGGCAGGTAACCGACTAAAAAAGGCGCCCATGGCGCCTTTCCTTTTCACTTCAGCGTAGCGCAGAAAATCAGTGGTGATGACCACCTTCGCCATGGACGTGACCATGGGCAACTTCTTCCTGGCTGGCATCGCGGATGTCGACCACCTTGACCTTGAAGTTCAGGCGTTGGCCGGCCAGCGGGTGGTTGCCGTCAACAGTGACGTCGTCGCCGTCCAGGTCGCGGATGGTGACGATCTGCATCTGGCCATCCGGCGCCGACGCGTGGAACTGCATGCCCACTTCCAGCTCGTCCACGCCTTCGAACATGCTGCGGCTCAGGGTGCTGACCAGTTCGGCGGAGTACTCGCCGTAAGCGTCTTCCGGTTCAACGGTCACGTTCAATTCGTCACCGGTGGTTTTACCTTCCAGGGCTTTTTCCAGGCCCTGGATGATGTTGCCTGCGCCATGCAGGTAGACCAGCGGAGCGCCGCCGGCAGAGCTGTCGATGACCTCACCAGCGTCGTTGGTCAGGGTATAGTCGATGGAGACAGCCTTATTGGCGGCGATCAGCATGGGGCGAGACCTTTTGCATAAGAATGAAGAACGGACAAGTCTAAACAAGGATTTGCCCGAAAGCGAACGGAACCCTGACAAACGGGCTTATGCGTCCAGACCGACGGTCATCGGTTTTCATCAGGACGAGGAGGGCCACTGGGTGGCCGAGTTGTCCTGCGGGCATACCCAGCACCTGCGCCACCAGCCCCCCTGGCAATCCCGGGCGTGGGTGCTGGATCCGACGCAACGTATTGAAAAAATAGGCCAGCCCTTTGATTGCGGCTGGTGTGCTCAGGCGCCGGTTAGCGGTAATCTTGATGACTGAATGAATGGTAGACGGCTATACATAGGCCTCGCCTTTGCCATGCTCCCTTAGAGAATCCGCATGCAAACTTTTTTTATCGCGCCCACCGATTTTGGTGTGGGCCTGACTTCCATCAGCCTCGGGCTGGTGCGCACCCTTGAACGGGCCGGGTTGAAGGTCGGTTTCTTCAAGCCCATCGCCCAGCCTCATCCTGGCGACACTGGCCCGGAACGCTCGACCGAACTGGTGGCCCGCACCCACGGCCTCAAGCCGCCACAGCCGCTGGGCCTGGCTCATGTCGAGCGCATGCTCGGCGACGGCCAGCTCGATGAGCTGCTGGAAGAAATCATTACGCTTTACCAGCAAGCGGCCATCGGCAAGGACGTACTGGTGGTCGAAGGCATGGTCCCGACCCGCAACGCCAGTTACGCCGCCCGGGTCAACCTGCACCTGGCCAAGAGCCTGGATGCCGAGGTGATCCTGGTGTCGGCGCCGGAGAACGAAGTGCTGACCGAGCTTTCCGGGCGGGTGGAGTTGCAGGCCCAACTGTTCGGCGGGCCGAAAGACCCGAAAGTCCTTGGCGTGATCCTCAACAAGGTCCGCACCGACGAAAGCATGGAAGCGTTTTCCACCCGGCTCAAGGAACACTCACCCTTGCTGCGCAGCGGCGATTTCCGCCTGCTGGGCTGCATTCCCTTCCGCCCCGAACTCAACGCCCCGCGCACCCGCGACGTGGCCGACCTGATGGGGGCCCAGGTACTCAATGCCGGCGATTACGAAAGCCGGCGCATGAGCAACATCATCATTTGCGCCCGCACCATGCGCAACACCGTGGAACTGCTCAAGCCCGGCGTGCTGGTGGTGACACCCGGCGATCGCGACGACATCATCCTGGCCGTGAGCCTGGCCGCCATCAACGGCGTGCCGCTGGCCGGCCTGTTGTTGACCAGCGACACCCTGCCCGACCCACGCATCATGGAGCTGTGCCGCGGCGCCCTGCAGGCGGGCCTGCCGGTGCTGTCGGTGAGCACGGGCTCCTATGACACCGCCAACCTGCTCAACGGCTTGAACAAGGAAATCCCGATCGACGACCGCGAACGTGCGGAGATCATCACCGATTTCGTCGCCAGTCACCTGGACGCTCAGTGGTTGCACCAGCGCTGCGGCACCCCGCGGGAAATGCGCCTGTCGCCGGCGGTGTTCCGCTACCAATTGATCCAGCGCGCCCAGGCCGCCAATAAACGCATCGTCCTGCCGGAAGGCAGCGAACCGCTGACGGTCCAGGCCGCCGCCATTTGCCAGGCACGTGGCATCGCCCGCTGCGTGTTGCTGGCCAAACCGGCCGACGTCGAAGCGGTGGCCCGGGCCCAGGGGATCGAACTGCCGCCGGGACTGGAGATTCTCGACCCGGACTCGATCCGCGAGCGTTACGTCGAGCCGATGGTGCGGCTGCGCAAGAGTAAAAGCCTGAATGCGCCGATGGCCGAGCAGCAATTGGAAGACACCGTGGTGATCGGCACGATGATGCTGGCGCTGGACGAAGTCGACGGGCTGGTGTCCGGCGTTGTCCACTCCACCGCCAACACCATCCGTCCGGCCCTGCAGTTGATCAAGACGGCGCCGGGCTGCTCTCTGGTGTCGTCGGTGTTCTTCATGCTGTTTCCCGAGGAAGTGCTGGTCTATGGCGACTGCGTGATGAATCCGCATCCCAGCGCAGCGGAGTTGGCGGAGATCGCCCTGCAAAGCGCCGACTCGGCCGCCGCGTTCGGCATCACGCCACGGGTGGCGATGCTCAGCTATTCCAGCGACGAATCAGCCAGCGGCGAAGAGGTGGAGAAAGTCCGCGAAGCCACCTTGCTGGCCCACGAGGCGCAACATGGCCTGTTGATCGACGGCCCGCTGCAATACGACGCCGCCGCCAACGAAACCGTGGCGCGGCAACTGGCGCCCAACAGCCAGGTGGCCGGGCGAGCGACGGTGTTCATCTTCCCGGACCTGAACACCGGCAACACCACCCACAAGGCCGTCCAGCGCAGTGCCGATTGCGTCAGCCTCGGACCGATGCTCCAGGGCCTGCGCAAACCGGTGAACGACTTGCCCCGTGGCGCCCAGGTCGATGACATCGTGTACACCATCGCCCTCACCGCGATCCAAGCCGCCAACCGACCCATGGACATTTAAATGCTGGATTTCCTGCCTGCCCCGGTGCGAGGCGTCATCGCCTCGCTGCTGTTGGCGCTCAATACCATTGCCTGCTGCACGCCGCTGTTCATCGTGGCGATCTTCAAGCTCCTGCTGCCCTTCCCGGCCGCCCAACGCTTCACCGACTGGCTGATGAGCCACATCCATGAAGCCTGGATCAGCAACAACAAGGCCTGGATGAACCTGCTGCGCCGCACCCGCTGGCACCTCAGCGGCCTGGAGGGCCTGGACTATCAGCACTCGTACCTGATCACCAGTAACCATCAGAGCTGGGTCGACATCATGGTGCTGCAGTACGTGCTCAATCGCCGCGTGCGGCCGCTGAAGTTCTTTCTCAAGCAGGAGCTGATCTGGGTGCCGGTGATCGGCCTGGCCTGGTGGGCGCTGGGGTTCCCGTTCATGAAGCGTTATTCCAAGGCCTATCTGGAAAAGTATCCGGAAAAGAGAGGCAAGGACCTGGAAACCACCCGCAAGACCTGCGCGAAGTTTCGCAACAACCCGGTGGGCATTTTCAACTTTGCCGAAGGCACGCGCTTCACCGAGAGCAAACATGCCCAACAGCAATCACCGTTTCGCTACCTGCTCAAGCCCAAGGCCGGCGGTATCGCGTTTGTACTGGATGCCATGGGTGAACAGCTGGCATCGATTATCAACGTCACCATCCACTATCCCGGCGGTCGTCCGGGGTATTGGGATTTGCTCTGCGGCAACGTTGGAGAAGTGGTGGCGCATTTCCAGGAACTGCCGATTCCACCGCAGTTCATCGGCAGGAACTATGACCAGGACGGCGCCTATCGCCTGGAATTCCAGGGCTGGATCAATCAGTTGTGGCAGGACAAGGATGCGCTGCTGGAGCAGATGCACCGCGAGTATCCAACCCACCACTGATCCCCTTGTGGGAGCGAGCCTGCTCGCGATGGCGGTGCATCAGCTTGCAAAGATGGAGACTGAACCACCGCCATCGCGAGCAGGCTCGCTCCCACAGCTAGACCTTGTTGGATTCAGCACATGAAAAAGCCCGCCGATGATCGCTCATCGGCGGGCTTTTCGTTTGCCGCTTGCGCTTAGATCGCGCCGCGGTTGCGCAACAGATCCAGCACTTGCTTGACGCTTTCTTCCAGTGTCAGCGACTGGGTGTCGATCACCAGATCGGCATCCAGCGGCACGTCATACGGGAAGGATTCGCCCGGGATGTTGTCGCCGGCAGCGGCGTACAGCCCTTGCGGATCACGCTGGGCACACACCGCAGGCGAGGCCTGGACGTAGACCGTCAGCAGACGCTCCCTGCCGATCAGGTCCTTGGCCTGCTCACGCCCTTCGGCGCTCGGTGCCACGAATGCCGCCAGGGTCAGCAGGCCGGCTTCGTTGAATTGACGGGCGACGTGAGCCGCACGGCGCCAATTCTCGGTGCGCCCGGTACGGTCTTGCGGCAGGCCTTTGTTCAAGTCATGGCGCAGGTTCTGGCCGTCGAGAACGAAGACCGCACGGCCCATGTCGAACAGCTTGCGCTCCACGGCATAAGCCAACGTGCTCTTGCCGGCGCCCGAGAGACCGCTGAACAGCACCGTCGCCGGCTGCTGGCCGAAGCGCTGGGTGCGTTCTTCCACCGACACATGGGCAAGCTTGCCGTGGTGCGTGCTGCTGCCGTGGGCCAGCGGCTGGGCGACGATCATGCCGGCGCCGACGGTGCCGTTGGTCAGGCGATCGATGACGATGAATGCGCCGGTGGTGCGGTTGCTCTCGTAACCGTCCAGGGCGATCGGCGCGTCCAGGGCAATCTTCACCTTGCCGATTTCGTTGAGTTGCAACGCATTGGCCGGGCCCTCTTCGAGGGTGTTCACGTCGACCCGGTTGACGATGCTGGCAATCGAGCCCGGCACGTAGCTGGTCGCACGCTTGATGTCGTATTTCTTGCCCGGCAGCATCGGCTCCTCGGCCATCCACACCAGCATCGCTTCGAAGCTGTCGGTGACCGGCGGGACGTTGTCGGCATGCACCAGCAGGTCGCCCCGGGAGATGTCGATCTCGTCTTCCATGGTCAGCGTCACGGCCTGGCCCGGGCCGGCCTGCTCCAGCTCACCTTCGAAGGTGACGATGGATTTGACGCGGCTGCTCTTGCCCGACGGCAACACCACCACTTCGTCGCCCTTGTGCACGATGCCGCTGGCCAGGGTGCCGGCGAAACCGCGGAAGTTCAGGTTCGGACGGTTGACGTACTGCACCGGGAAGCGCAGGTCGGTGAAGTTGCGATCGCCCGCCACTTCCACGGTCTCGAGGATTTCCATCAGCGACTGGCCGGTGTACCACGGCGAGCGCTCGGACTTGTTCACCACGTTGTCACCCTTGAGGGCGGACATCGGCACGAAGTGCATGCTGGTGGGCTTCATCTTCAAGCCTTCGGCGAACTTCAGGTAGTCGGCCTTGATCGACTCGAACACGCCCTGGTCGAAGTCCTTGAGGTCCATCTTGTTGATGGCCACGACGATGTGCTTGATGCCCAGCAACGAGGCAATGAAGCTGTGGCGACGGGTCTGGGTCTGCACGCCGTAGCGTGCGTCCACCAGGATGATCGCCAGATCACAGGTGGAGGCACCGGTGGCCATGTTGCGGGTGTACTGCTCATGGCCGGGAGTATCGGCGATGATGAACTTGCGCTTGGCGGTGGAGAAATAGCGGTACGCGACATCGATGGTGATGCCCTGCTCGCGCTCGGCCTGGAGGCCGTCGACCAGCAACGCCAGGTCGATGTCGTCACCGGTGGTGCCGACCTTCTTCGAATCGCGGGTGATGGCTTCCAGATGATCTTCGTAGATCATCTTGGAGTCGTGCAGCAGGCGCCCGATCAGGGTGCTCTTGCCGTCGTCGACGTTACCGCAGGTCAAAAAGCGCAACAGCTCCTTGCGCTCGTGCTGGCCCAGGTAGGCGAGGATGTCCTCGCTGATCAAATCAGATTGGTGGCTCATTGCATTCAAGCTCCGAGCTGTAAGCTTCAAGCGGCAAGCTTGTCGGCGTACAGCTAGTCAGAAATTTTGTTGATCAACCCGCCCAGCATTCGAGAAAGCTCGCGGGTTTCCATAACCCAGTTTTCAGCCAGCGAATCTGCGACGTAAGCAATATCCCGAGCAATAAGAATTTGGGTACGCAGCTCCCCGCAGGAACCTTTCGCAACCCAAAGGAAATAAATTTTCTCTTTGGCATTACGGCGCTCCATACCTTCAGCAATATTGGAAGGCACCGAAAGTGCCGAGCGGGTGATTTGATCCTTGAATCCAAAATCCCCACATCGCGCAAACTCTCTATAGATCCCTACCGCCAAATCCTTACTTCGCTGCCAAACAATCAGTTTCTCGAAATCCATTGCGAGCCATCCAATCCGGCTCGCAGCACCGTCTGCAAGCACCAAGCTGGGAAGTTACGCATTCCGCCCTTAACTTGCAGCTTGCCGCTTGTAACTCGAAGCTTAAAAGTAACCTTGACGTTTTTTATCTTCCATCGAGCCTGCGCCATCGTGGTCGATGACCCGGCCCTGGCGCTCGGAAGTTCGCGTCAGGAGCATTTCCTGAATGATGTCCGTCAGGCTCTCGGCCTCGGACTCCACCGCGCCCGTCAACGGGTAGCAGCCAAGGGTACGGAAACGCACTTTCTTCTTGACGATGCGGGCCTTCTCTTCCTCGGACAGGTGCTCGAGGATGCGCTCGTCGTCGATCATGATCAGCGTGCCGTTCTTCTCGATCACTTCGCGCTCGGCGGCGAAGTACAGCGGCACGATTGGGATGCCTTCGAGGTAGATGTACTGCCAGATGTCCAGCTCGGTCCAGTTCGACAATGGGAAGACCCGGATCGACTCGCCCTTGTTGACCTTGCCGTTATAGACGTTCCACAGTTCAGGACGCTGATTCTTCGGGTCCCAGCGGTGCTTGCTGTCGCGGAACGAGTAGACGCGCTCCTTGGCCCGGGACTTCTCCTCATCGCGGCGGGCACCGCCGAACGCCGCGTCGAAACCATGCTTGTCCAGGGCCTGCTTCAGGCCTTCGGTCTTCATGATATCGGTGTGCTTGGCGCTGCCGTGGGTGAAGGGGTTGATGCCCTGCGCCACGCCGTCCGGGTTCACGTGAGTGATCAGGTCCAGGCCCATTTCCTCGACCATGCGATCGCGGAACTTGTACATTTCCTGGAATTTCCACCGGGTGTCGACGTGCATCACCGGAAACGGCAGCTTGCCGGGGAAGAACGCCTTGCGTGCCAGGTGCAGCATCACGGCGGAGTCTTTACCGATGGAGTACAGCATCACCGGGTTATCGAACTCGGCGGCCACCTCGCGGATGATGTGGATGCTTTCCGCCTCCAGCTGTTTCAGATGCGTCAGTTTGTCGACCATGGCTACTCACGAAAACTTTCTTATGAACGGCCAGCGGGCCGTGTTCGAGCGAAGAATCCTAGCACAGCGACCTCTTCTAATCAGGGCGCCAACTAGATCGAAACAGCATATGGATATGCCTGGTGGTTCGGCCATCGCAATACCCCTTTGTGGGAGCGAGCCTGCTCGCGATGGCGGTGTATCAGCTAGCAGAGATGAAGACTGGCCCACCGCTATCGCGAGCAGGCTCGCTCCCACAGGAATTCCAGAACACTTCAAATCGGATTCGGGCAATCGATGAAGATGTGCTCCAGAGCAAAGCGTCGCGCCAGGTAATCGCCCAGCGCCTGCACGCCATAGCGTTCGGTCGCATGATGGCCGGCGGCGATGAAGCTGATGCCGTTTTCACGGGCGCTGTGGAAGGTCTGCTCCGATGCTTCGCCACTGAGGTACAGGTCGACCCCGGCCGCCACCGCCTGGTCGATGTAGCCCTGGCCGCCGCCGGTGCACCAGCCGACCCGGCGGATCATCTGCTCGCCTTCGATCAGCAACGGCTCGCGGCCCATGACTTCCTGGACCCTGCGGGCGAAATCCCGAGGCGTCATCGGTTCGGACAAGGAACCGACCAGGCCGACGACCTTGGGGTTGTCCGGGTCCAGCGGCCCTTCGACGGTGATATCCAGTTGACGAGCCAACTGCACGTTGTTGCCGACCTCGGGGTGCAGGTCCAGCGGCAGATGGTAGGCCAGCAGGCTGATGTCGTGCTTGAGCAAGGTTTTCAGGCGACGCTGCTTCATCCCGATGATGCAAGGGTTTTCGCCCTTCCAGAAGTAACCGTGATGCACCAGCACCAGGTCGGCACCGGCCTCCACCGCGGCGTCAAGCAGCGCCTGGCTGGCAGTCACGCCGCTGACGATGCGCATCACCTGGGGCACGCCTTCGACCTGCAGGCCGTTTGGGCAATAATCGGCAATCCGGCTGCTTGCCAGGTAACGGTCCGCTTCTTCAACCAGGGTGCTCAGGGCTACGGCCATGAAAAGACTCCTAAATATCCCGTTCCGAGGCGCGCGCGGCCTCGTATAATGCGCGTCATTATGGGCGGTCTCATTCCGCCTGCAACTTTTGTAGGACGTGATAGATGCTCAAGGCGCTGCGTTTTTCCGGCTGGCCGCTGTTGGCCGGCGTGCTTGTCGCACTACTGATTATCCAGCGTTACCCGGAATGGGTCGGCCTGCCGAGCCTCGATGTCAATCTGCAGCAGGCGCCGCAGAGCAAGGCGCTGTTGCAGGGGCCGGTGTCCTATGCCGACGCCGTAACCATCGCCGCGCCGGCCGTGGTCAACCTGTACACCACCAAAGTCATCAACAAGCCCAGTCATCCGCTGTTCGAGGATCCGCAATTCCGACGCTTCTTCGGTGACAACTCGCCCAAGCAGAAACGTATGGAATCGAGCCTGGGTTCGGGCGTGATCATGAGCCCGGAAGGCTACCTGCTGACCAACAACCACGTCACCAGCGGTGCCGACCAGATCGTGGTAGCCCTCAAGGATGGCCGCGAAACCTTGGCTCGGGTAATCGGCAGCGACCCGGAAACCGATCTCGCGGTACTGAAGATCGACCTCAAGAATCTGCCGGCCATCACCATCGGCCGCTCCGACAGCATCCGCATCGGTGACGTCGCCCTCGCCATCGGCAACCCCTTCGGCGTCGGCCAGACCGTGACCATGGGTATCATCAGTGCCACCGGACGCAACCAGTTGGGTTTGAACAACTACGAAGACTTCATCCAGACCGATGCTGCGATCAACCCCGGCAACTCCGGTGGCGCGCTGGTGGATGCCAACGGCAACCTCACCGGGATCAACACGGCGATCTTCTCCAAGTCCGGCGGCAGCCAGGGCATTGGCTTCGCCATTCCGGTGAAGCTGGCGATGGAAGTAATGAAGTCCATCATCGAGCACGGCCAGGTGATTCGTGGCTGGCTGGGCATTGAAGTGCAGCCGCTGACCCAGGAGCTGGCAGAGTCCTTCGGTTTGTCCGGCCGGCCCGGCATCGTGGTGGCGGGGATTTTCCGCGATGGCCCGGCCCAGAAGGCCGGCCTGCAACTGGGTGATGTAATCCTGAGCATCGACGGCGAACCGGCCGGCGATGGCCGTCGCTCGATGAACCAGGTGGCGCGGATCAAGCCCACCGACAAAGTCACCATCCAGGTGATGCGCAACGGCAAGGAGCTCAAGCTCACCGCCGAGATCGGCCTGCGCCCACCGCCCGCGCCAGTGGCGACTAAGGAAGAGCAGTAACCAGCTCAATTCCCTTTGTGGCGAGGGGATTTATCCCCGCTGGGCTGCGGAGCAGCCCTAAAAAGCTGCCACCCTGTACATCGGACCGAACGCATTCAAGCTCTGGGGCTGCTTCGCAGCCCAACGGGGATAAATCCCCTCGCCACAGAAATTATGTTGTCTGCACCTTTAACGAACACTACAGATAGCATAAATTCTCATTAGTAGTGTTATATTGTTTCAATCAAGACAATTGGAACAACATAACATGTCATCCCTAAAACGGATTTCCCTCGCCAGCCTGGCCTTGAGCCTGCTGGGCGACCCGGCCTTTGCCGAGGAAACCCAGGCCCTGGAACTGGACGCCATCAGCGTCACGACCGATTACGAATCCCCCACCGGACCAGTGAAAGGTTATCGCGCCACCCGCTCCGCCAGCGCCACCAAAACCGACACGGCCCTGCGGGACATCCCCCAATCGATCAGCGTAATCCCGGCTGACGTCCTCACGGACCTGGGCAGCACCAGCGTCGAACGAGCACTGGAGTTTGCCGGCGGCGTATCGAAACAGAACAACTTCGGCGGCCTGACGCTCTACGAATACAGCGTGCGCGGCTTCACGACATCGGAGTTCTACAAGGACGGTTTCAGCGCCAACCGTGGTTACCCGAGCACGCCGGACGCCGCCAACATCGAACGTATCGAGGTGTTGAAGGGGCCGGCGGCCAGCCTCTATGGGCGAGGCGATCCAGGGGGCACGGTCAATATCGTCACCAAGAAACCCCAGCCAGAAGCTTTCACCACCCTGCAAACCAGCGCCGGCAGTTGGGACCGCTACCGCACCGCGCTGGACGTCAATACGCCACTGGATGCCGAAGGTACGGTGTTGTCGAGGGTGAACCTGGCGGTGGAGGACAATCACAGCTTTCGCGATCACGTCGACAGCCAGCGGGTATTCGTGGCGCCCTCCATCAGTTGGCAACTGAATCCCGACACACGCTTGCTGGTGGAGAGTGAAATCGTACGCCACAGCTCGACGTTCGACCGTGGCATCGTCGCGCCGGACAATCGCTGGAGCGGCGTATCCCGCTCGACCTTCCTGGGCGAACCCAACGACGGTGACATCGACAACCACAACAACATGCTCCAGGCCGCCCTCGAGCATCAGCTCAACGACACCTGGCAACTGCGCCTGGCCAGTCATTACAAACAAGGCGAACTCTGGGGCTTCGCTTCCGAAGCACGTCCGCTGAATACCGATGGCCACACCGTCAACCGCCGTTACCGCGAACGCGACAACGATTGGCACGACAGCATCACCCAGTTTGAGCTGCGTGGCCTGTTCGATTTGGGACCGTGGCAGCACGAATTGCTGATCGGCAGCGAATACGAGGATTACCGCAAGAACGAGCGCGTCACCACCATCAACGGCGGCACCTACCCCATCGACATCTATCAGCCCATTTATGGCCAGCCCAAACCCAACGGGCTGCGCACCGGCACGGATTTCTTCGAGCATGTCCAAAGCCGTGCGTTGAATCTTCAGGACCAGATCATCTTCACCGAAAAGCTGCGGGGCATGCTTGGCGTGCGCTACGAACATTTCGACCAACATATCGATGATCACACCACCCAGCTCACCAGCCACCAACGCCACGATGCCCTGACGCAACGGGCCGGCTTGCTGTACCAACTGACGCCTGAAGTCGGACTGTTCGCCAACGCCTCCACCTCGTTCAAACCCAACAACGGCCTGGACGCCGGCGGCAAGACCTTCGACCCGGAGGAAGGTGTCGGCTATGAAGCCGGGATCAAGAGCGAGCTGTTCGACCATCGCCTGAGCGCCACCCTGGCGGCATTTCATATAGAGAAGGAAAACGTCCTGGCGCTGGATCCCGGCACCAATACCAGTCGCGCCATGGGCAAGGCACGGAGCCAGGGAATAGATCTGCAAATCAGCGGGCAGTTGAGCGACGCCATCCGCGTGATCGGGGCCTTCGCCTACATCGATGCCGAAGTGACCGAAGGTGACAAAGAGATCCCCACCGGCAGCCGGATCCTCGGCGTGGCCAAGCGCAGCGGCAGCCTGCTGGGCGTCTATGAATTCCAGGACGGACGCCTGCGCGGCTCGGATGTCGGCGCGGCGTTCACTTACGTGGGGGATCGTTCGGGCGAAGCCGGCAAAGATTTCGAGCTGCCGGCTTATCACACCGTGGATCTGCTGGCTCATTACAAGGCCAGCGACAACGTCACCGTGGGCCTGAACCTGAACAACGTCTTCGACGAAAAATACTACGAGCGCTCCTACAGCAACTACTGGGTCAACCCCGGCGAGCCGCGCAACTTCACCGTCAGTCTCACCCTCGATCTATAAAAAGGAAAATCGGCATGAAACACCCCAAGACACTTGCCCTGCTCGGCCTGTTCCTGGCGACACAAGCCTCGGCCCATGGTTTGTGGACCGAACAACGACGCGGCAACATTGAAGTGATCTACGGCCACGGCGCCGAGGACAACGCGTTCAAGGCGCAGAAAATCAGCGGGGCCTGGGCCTATGATATGGGCGGCAAGATGATCCCGGTCACGGTGCAACGCCTGCCCGACCACGCGCGCCTGCAACCGCTCAAGCCACCGGCGGTGCTCGCGGTGGCGCTGGACAATGGCATGTGGTCCCAGACCGCCGACAAGAAGTGGATCAACGAAGGTCGCAGCAAAGTGCCCGGCGCGATCGAATCGACCCACACCTTCAAGTACAGCCTGGCGATCTATGAGCCCGGAGCGGAGCTGCCGAAGCTGGACCCGATCAAGTTCGTGATCCTGCCAGACGTCGACCCGCTGACCGTAGGTCCCGGCCAGTCATTGCCGGTACGCGTCCTGCTGGATGGCAAGCCCGCGGCCGGTGTAAAGCTGGTGGGCGATTACCGCAGCGCGCCGGACACCGTATCCACTGAAACCGACGCGGACGGCCGGGCCCGGGTGCTGGTGCGCAATGAAGGCTTGAACGTCATCGCCGCGCAGATGGAAATCCCGCTCAAGGATGACAAGGACGTGGCGACCCGTGGCGTGTTCACCTCACTGACGTTCCTGGGCGAGCCGCATCACGAATGAGGCCTTGATACACAACCTGTGGGAGCGAGCCTGCTCGCGATAGCGGTGGGTCAGCAACATAGACGTGAGCTGAAAGTACGCCATCGCGAGCAGGCTCGCTCCCACAGGGATTCAGCGATGAGACGGCAATCCAGGAACGCCGAAAACCACCGTGGGAGCAAGGCTTGCCCGCGATAGCGCCGGATCAGTCGACATTTGAGTCACTGACCTACCGCCATCGCGGGCAAGCCTTGCTCCCACAGAGGATTTCCTACAGTTCAGCGCAGAGCTTTAGAGCTCGCCCAGGGCGTCGATCAGCGCCTTATTCTGCTCCGGCGTGCCAATGCTGATCCGCAGGAACTGGGCAATCCGCTCCTGTTTGAAGTGCCGCACGATCACCCCCTGCTCTCGCAGCTTCGCCGCCAACCCCGCCGCATCATGCCGGGGGTGACGGGCGAAGATGAAGTTGGCCGCCGAAGGCAGCACTTCAAAACCCTTGGCCTCCAGTTGCGCCACCACCCACTCGCGGTGCTCGATGACCAACCGGCAGGTCTGCTGGAAATACTCGCGGTCGTCGAACGCCGCTGCGCCGCCCACGTTTGCCAAGCGATCCAGCGGGTAGGAGTTGAAGCTGTTCTTGATCCGCTCCAGTGCTTCGATCAGGTCCGGATGGCCCACCGCCAAGCCCACTCGCAACCCCGCCAGCGAACGGGACTTGGACAAGGTCTGGGTGACCAGCAGGTTCGGATAGCGGTCCACCAGGCTGATGGCCGTCTCGCCACCGAAGTCGATATAGGCCTCATCGACCACCACCACCGAATCCGGGCTGGCCTTGAGCATCTGTTCCACCGCATCCAGCGCCAGCAGGCAGCCGGTCGGGGCGTTCGGGTTGGGGAAAATGATCCCGCCGTTCGGCTTGGCATAGTCCGCCGGATCGATCCGGAACTGCTCGTCCAGGGGCACCGCATCGAACTGGATGCCATACAACCCGCAATACACTGGATAAAAGCTGTAGCTGATGTCCGGGAACAGGATCGGCTGGTCGTGTTGCAGCAGGCCGTGAAAAATGTGCGCTAGCACTTCATCCGAACCGTTACCGAGAAACACCTGGTTGGCCTGCACGCCGTAGTAGCGGGCCACGGCACCCTTCAGCAGATCGCTGTTGGGGTCCGGGTACAGACGCAGGTTGTCATTGAGCTCGGTCTGCATCGCCGCAAGTGCCTTGGGCGATGGGCCGTAGGGATTCTCGTTGGTGTTGAGCTTGACCAGGCGGGTCAGCTTCGGTTGTTCGCCCGGCACATAGGGCACCAGGTTCTTGACGAACGGGCTCCAGAATTTACTCATTTCAATTTCCCTGCCCGTCAATGGAGGATTCATCAAGAATTCGATACTCGGCGCTGCGGGCGTGGGCGCTCAGCGATTCGCCACGGGCCAGTACCGAAGCCGTCTTGCCCAGTTCGGATGCGCCCTGCTCGGAGCAGAAGATGATCGACGAACGTTTCTGGAAGTCATACACCCCCAGCGGCGACGAGAAACGCGCGGTGCCGGAAGTCGGCAGCACGTGATTGGGCCCGGCGCAGTAGTCGCCCAGGGCCTCGCTGGTGTGGCGGCCCATGAAGATCGCACCGGCATGACGGATCTGCGGCAACCAGGCCTGCGGATCGGCGACCGACAACTCCAGGTGCTCCGGCGCAATGCGGTTGGCGACCTCGATCGCCTGCTCCATGTCATCGACCTTGATCAGCGCCCCACGACCATTGATCGAGGTGTTGATGATTTCGGCGCGCTCCATGGTCGGCAGCATCTTGTCGATGCTGGCCGCGACCTTGTCGAGGAAGTCGGCATCCGGGCTGACCAGGATCGCCTGGGCGTCTTCGTCGTGCTCGGCCTGGGAAAACAGGTCCATGGCGATCCAGTCCGGGTCGGTCTGGCCGTCGCACACCACGAGGATTTCCGAAGGGCCGGCGATCATGTCGATACCGACCTGGCCGAACACATGGCGCTTGGCGGTGGCGACATAGATGTTGCCCGGCCCGACCACCTTGTCGACCCTCGGCACGCTTTCGGTGCCGTAGGCCAATGCCGCCACGGCCTGGGCGCCACCGATGGTGAACACCCGGTCCACGCCGGCGATGCAGGCAGCGGCCAGCACCAGTTCGTTGATTTCACCCCGTGGGGTTGGCACGACCATGACCACTTCGGTCACGCCGGCGACCTTGGCTGGAATCGCATTCATCAGCACCGAAGAGGGATAGGACGCCTTGCCGCCCGGCACGTACAAGCCGGCGCGGTCCAGTGGCGTCACCTTCTGGCCCAGCACCGTGCCGTCCGCTTCGGTGTAGCTCCAGGAGTCCTGTTTCTGTCTTTCGTGATAGCTGCGCACCCGGGATGCGGCTTTTTCCAGGGCTTCGCGCTGGGGCACGGTGATCCGGGTCAGGGCCAGCTCCAGACGCTCGCGCGGCAGGATCAGGTCGGCCATGGACGCCGCTTGCAGGCCGTCGAATTTCTGGGTGAATTCCACCAAGGCGGCATCGCCGCGCTCGCGCACGGCCTTGATGATGTCCAGCACCCGCTGATTGACCGAGTCGTCAGACACGCTTTCCCAGCTCAGCAGATGATCCAGATGATGCGCGAAATCCGGATCGGCAGCGTTGAGTCGGCGAATCGAAGTGGGAGCGGTCATAGCGAGGGCCTCATTAATGGCAAATGCTCAGGCGCCCTAAGCTACCAGTCCATTCGCGTGGGCACCTGAGAAAATTGGCTATGACACGGATAGACGGGCGCGACTCAAGGTCGCGCAGGTAAATCAGCCGCGGTGTCGCGATTCCACTGCCTTGCGCAGGGTATCGATCAGAGCCTGGATGCGAGCATGCTGCATTTTCATCGATGCCTTGTTGACGATCAGCCGGGAGGTGATGTCAGCGATGAAATCCTGGGGTTCCAGGCCATTGGCACGCAGGGTATTGCCGGTGTCGACGACGTCGATGATCTTGTCCGCCAGGCCGATCAGCGGCGCCAGCTCCATCGAACCGTACAACTTGATGATATCGACCTGGCGACCCTGCTCGGCATAGTAACGCTTGGCAACGTTGACGAACTTGGTCGCCACCCGCAGGCGCCCCTTGGGCTCCGGCGCGCCGACCTTGCCGGCGGTCATCAGCTTGCACCGGGCGATCCGCAGGTCCAGGGGCTCGTACAAGCCCTGGCCGCCGTATTCCATCAGCACGTCCTTACCGGCAACGCCGAGGTCGGCGGCACCATGTTCAACGTAAGTCGGCACATCGGTGGCACGCACGATCAGCAGGCGAACATCGGCCTGGGTCGTGGGAATGATCAGCTTGCGACTCTTGTCCGGATTCTCGGTCGGCACGATGCCCGCTTCAGCCAGAAGCGGCAGGGTGTCGTCAAGGATGCGGCCCTTGGACAGTGCGATGGTCAACATGGGAAACGTCAGTCCTTATCAAGGTACTCATGCCCGGACGCAAGCGGCGCCGGACACACATCGAGGGTGCACCACCCTCGATTTGAAACGAAATCCAGGCACATCCTTGTGCCTATGCAGCCGGAACTAGCCCGGTACGCGGCGGATCTTGGCACCGAGCATCTGCAATTTCTCTTCGATACATTCGTAGCCACGGTCAATGTGGTAGATGCGGTCGATCAGGGTATCGCCTTCGGCAACCAGGGCCGAAATCACCAGGCTGGCCGAGGCTCGCAGGTCGGTGGCCATCACTGGCGCGCCCTTGAGTTTCTCGGTGCCGGTGACGATGGCGGTGTTGCCCTCGACTTGGATCTTGGCGCCCATGCGGTGCAGTTCGTAGACGTGCATGAAACGGTTTTCGAAGATCGTCTCGATCACCGCGCCGGTGCCTTCGGCAATGGCGTTGAGGGAGATGAACTGCGCCTGCATGTCCGTCGGGAACGCTGGGTATGGAGCTGTCCGCACGTTCACGGCCTTGGGCCGCTTGCCGTGCATGTTCACTTCGATCCAGTCTTCACCGCAGGTGACTTCGGCGCCCGCTTCCTTGAGTTTCTCCAGGACAGCCTCAAGGATGGTCGGATCGGTATCCTTGACCTTGACGCGACCACCGGTGACGGCGGCGGCGACCAGGTAGGTACCGGTTTCGATCCGGTCCGGCATCACTTTGTAAGTGGCCGAGTGCAGACGCTCGACGCCATCGATGGTGATGGTGTCGGTACCGGCACCACTGATCTTGGCGCCCATGGCGATCAGGAAGTTCGCCAGGTCCACCACTTCAGGTTCGCGAGCAGCGTTTTGCAGCACGCTGCGGCCCTTGGCCAGTGCAGCGGCCATCATGATGTTCTCGGTACCGGTCACGCTGACGGTGTCGAAGAAGAAATGCGCGCCGCGCAAGCCGCCTTCAGGCGCCTTGGCCTTGATGTAGCCGCCTTCGACGTCGATGACCGCGCCCATGGCTTCCAGGCCACGGATGTGCAGGTCCACCGGACGCGAGCCAATGGCGCAACCGCCAGGCAACGCGACTTCGGCTTCACCGAAACGGGCAACCATCGGACCCAGCACCAGGATCGATGCCCGCATGGTTTTCACCAGCTCATACGGAGCGACCAGGGTCTTGATGGTGCGCGGATCGATTTCGACGCTGAGTTTCTCATCGATGACAGGCTCGATGCCCATGCGACCGAACAGCTCGATCATCGTGGTGATGTCATGCAGGTGCGGCAGGTTGGCAACGGTCACAGGACCATCGCACAGCAGGGTCGCGGCCAGGATTGGCAGGGCGGAGTTCTTTGCCCCGGAAATACGGATTTCGCCATCAAGACGAGCGCCGCCGGTAATAATCAGTTTATCCATAAGAATCTCGAGGCCCTTGGGCTCAGGTGCGCTCGGCCCAAGCCGCGCGGCTGAAAAATTTCATCGTGACCGCGTGGATGCTGCCATCGGCAATCCATGGGTTCAAATGGGCATAGATGCTCTGCTGACGCTTCACTGGGCTCAACGCCGCCAGTTCATCGCTGATCACGTTCAACTGGAAGTTGCAGCCTTCGCCTTCAACTTCCACCTTCGTACCAGGCAGCTTTCCTTCAAGGAAGCTCTTCACTTCTACAGCCTGCATGCTCAACCTCAATCGGCGCCCTGTGCGCGCGGGTCGCACATCATACAAAAAAGCCCCGCGCCTGCGAACCCCGCGAAGCAGGACTCTGACGGGGGGACTTTTCCAGCGATGTGGATCAGGAGTGCGCCAACAGCTCGGTCAGTTCGCTGACCTGGGCTATTTCACGCATGTCTTCGGGCATCCCACGGATGCTCCATGTTTTGCCGGCCGCCTTGGCGTCCCGCATGAAGCACAGCAGCAGCGACAAGCCGACACTGCTGGATTTCTGCACCGCCGAGCAGTCAATGACCACCTCGGCGGCACCGACGGACTTGATCAGTGCCTGACCCTGCTTGCGCAAGGCCGGACCGGTGCGGTAGTCCAGCACGCCACTGAGCAACAATTCACCGGCTTCGCCCAGACGAACGGCCGACTCACTCACCGACTCGATCATTGCTCCTGCTTCTCCTTGGCTTCCTCGGTCACTTCCTTGGCCTTGGCAACTTCGCCGGCCCAACCATCGATGGTCTTGTCCAGGTCATTGCCATTGCGCTGCATCGCATCGGCGAACTGGTCGCGGAACAGCTTGCCGATGTTGATGCCGTTGATGATCACGTTGCGCACCTTCCACTCGCCATTGATCTTCTCGAGTGTGTAGGACACAGGATAGACCGCACCGTTGTTACCCTTGACCTGCATGTCGACGCTGGTACGAGTACCACTTTCGTCCTTCGCCGGCCCAACGGTGATGCCCTGGTTGTTGTATTCGAGCAAGGCGTTGCCATAGAACTGCATCAGGCTGCGCTTGAAGTTTTCCTGGAAGCGGGTCATCTGCGCAGGCGTTGCCTTGCGCGAGTACTTGACCGTCATGATGCTGCGGGAGATGCCATCGGCGTCCACCACCGGACCGACAATGCCATTCAGTGCGTCATAGAACGCACCCGGATCCTGCTTGTATTTCTCCTTGTTGGCGGCAAGGTCCGCCAGCAACCGGGTCGTGGTGTCCTGGATGATGTCGTGGGCGGAAGGCGCCGCCAGGGCATTGGTCATCAGCGGCAGGGTTGCCAGCAGGACCAACAGGCTGCGTCGCAGGATAGAGATCATCGAAAGGCTCCTCATTTGGCGTCTTTGCTAACGGTATTGAGCAGGAATTTCCCGATCAGGTCCTCAAGCACCAGCGACGACTGCGTGTCATGGATGGTCCCGCCGTCCTTGAGCAGGGTCTCTTCCCCGCCCACGCTGATACCGATGTATTTCTCGCCCAGCAGGCCCGCCGTAAGGATAGATGCAGTGGAATCAGTCGGCAGGTTATCCACGCGCTTTTCCAGCTGCAGCGTCACCCGTCCGGTGAAACTGTCGCGATCCAGATCGATTGCCGTGACCTTGCCGATGGTGACACCGGCCATGGTCACCTTGGCTCTGACCGTCAAACCGGCGATATTGTCAAAATAAGCATAAAGTTTATAAGTATCGGTATTCGCGGTCGGCGCCAGGCCGCTGACGCGCAGAGCCAGCAGCAGCAAGGCCAGGATGCCGGCCAGCAGGAAAAGGCCGACACCGATTTCCAGGGTGCGGTTTTGCATCAGAAATCTCCAAACATCAAGGCGGTCAGAATAAAGTCAAGGCCCAGCACCGCCAGCGAGGCGTACACCACGGTCTTGGTTGTGGCACGGCTGATCCCCTCAGACGTGGGCTCGCAGTCATAGCCTTGAAACACGGCGATCCAGGTCACCACGAACGCGAATACGGCGCTCTTGATGACGCCGTTGAGCACATCATCGAGGAAGTCGACGCTGTTCTGCATGTTGGACCAGTAGGAACCTTCATAGACGCCCAGCCAGTCGACGGCCACCCATGAACCACCCCAGATCCCGACGACGCTGAAGATGATCGCCAGCACCGGCAAGGAAATGAAGCCGGCCCACAGGCGCGGGGCAATGATGTACTTGAGCGGATCGACGCCGATCATTTCCAGGCTGGACAGCTGCTCGGTGGACTTCATGTTACCGATTTCGGCCGTCAGCGCCGAACCGGCACGCCCGGCGAACAGCAATGCGGTCACCACCGGCCCGAGTTCACGCAACAGCGTCAGCGAGACCATCTGCCCGACCGCCTGCTCCGAACCGTAGCTGGACAGGATATTGAACCCCTGCAACGCCAGCACCATGCCGATGAAGATCCCGGACACCACGATGATCACCAGGGACATCACCCCCACCGAATGCAGTTGTTTGACCAGCAGGCCAAAACCGCCGCCTGTCGAGTTGCGACCAAGCAGCGCATGGGCCAGGAACAGCGTGGAACGGCCCAGCACCGCCAGCACGTCGATGCCGGAACGGCCAAACAGGCGAATTCTTTCTATCAATGATTTCTTGCGCATCAGCGCTTCCCCAGCAGATCGGTACGGTAATCCGTGGCCGGAAAATGGAACGCCACCGGACCGTCCGGATCCCCCTTCATGAATTGGCGAATGCGCGGGTTGTCCGAAGCCTTCAACTCCTGGGGCGTGCCCTGCCCCAATACCTGGCCATCGCCGACCACGTAGATGTAGTCCGCGATGCTGGCGGTTTCGGCCAGGTCGTGGGACACCACGATGCTGGTGATGCCCAGCGCATCGTTGAGCAGGCGGATCAGGCGCACCAGCACACCCATGGCGATCGGGTCCTGCCCGACGAAGGGCTCGTCGTACATGAGGATTTTCGGATCGAGGGCAATCGCCCGCGCCAGTGCGACCCGGCGCTTCATGCCGCCGGACAGCTCGTCCGGCATCAGATCGAGGGCGCCACGCAGCCCGACCGCCTGCAACTTGAGCAGGACGATGTCGCGGATCATCTCCTCCGGCAGGTCGGTATGGACCCGCAACGGGAACGCCACGTTCTCGAACACGTCGAGATCGGTGAACAGCGCGCCGCTCTGGAACAGCACGCCCATGTGCTTGCGCGCATCGAACAGGTCGCTGCGCGACAATTTGGGAAGATTCTGACCATTGACCCAGACCTCACCGGCACTGGGACGCAACTGTGCGCCCATCAGGCGTAGCAGCGTGGTCTTGCCGCACCCGGAAGGCCCCATGATGCCGGTCACCTTGCCGCGCGGGATGCGAATATCGATGTCATTGAAAATGCTGCGCGTCCCTCGCTTGAAGGACAGCCCCTTCAGCTCGACCGCGTAGGCGTTGTCGGCACTCATCTAAACTCCTTGCGATGCAGCCTCACATCCGAATGCCCTGGCCAGCCGATAAAGGTCGGACCGCCAGGCATCCGGACCGGCGGCGAACTATATCACTGCAACGGCCACGCGCCCAAGGGCCACCCCTGGCCGGTTAAGCCTGACTTAAGGTAAATGAGTACATTTTATTCAAACCCGGCGGGGTGTTTGCACGAAGCATGACGAACTAGCGTGAGGGAATTGTTCATTGCCGCTATAATCGCCGCCTTTTCATCGGGCTATACGATTTCTGACATGAGCCAAACCAGCGACCTGATTCAATCGGCACAACGTACCATCCGCCTCGAACTCGAAGCCGTGCAAGGCTTGCTGCCCCGTATCGACGCTGATTTCATACGCGCCTGCGAGATGATCCTGGCCAGCACAGGCCGCGTCGTCGTGGTCGGCATGGGCAAGTCCGGGCACGTCGGCAACAAGATCGCCGCGACCCTGGCCAGCACGGGCACCACGGCATTCTTCGTCCACCCGGCCGAAGCCAGCCACGGTGACATGGGCATGATCACCCGGGACGACATCATCCTGGCGCTGTCCAACTCCGGCTCCACCAATGAAATCATTACGCTGCTGCCACTGATCAAGCGCCTGGGCATCCGGCTGATCAGCCTCACCGGCAACCCGGACTCGCCGCTAGCCAAGGCCGCCGAGGTGAACCTCAACGTTCACGTCGAGCACGAAGCCTGCCCGCTGAACCTGGCACCGACCTCGTCCACCACTGCGGCCCTGGTCATGGGCGATGCCCTGGCCGTGGCCCTGCTGGAGGCCAGGGGGTTCACCGCGGAAGACTTCGCCTTCTCCCACCCCGGTGGTGCGCTGGGTCGCCGCCTGCTGCTGAAGGTGGAAAACGTGATGCACGCCGGCGCAGAGTTGCCACAGGTGCAACGCGGCACGCTGCTCAAGGACGCACTCATGGAGATGACCCGCAAGGGCCTGGGCATGACGGTGATTATCGAGGCCGACGGCAAGCTCGCCGGGATCTTCACCGACGGCGACTTGCGTCGCACCCTGGACCGCACCATCGATGTGCACAGCACCACCATCGAGCAGGTCATGACGCCCCACGGCAAGACGGCCCGTGCAGAAATGCTCGCCGCCGAAGCCCTGAAAATCATGGAAGACCACAAGATCAGCGCCCTGGTGGTGGTCGATGCCGAAGACCGCCCGGTGGGCGCCCTGAACATGCACGACTTGCTGCGTGCCGGAGTCATGTAAATGAACGCAGACCTGCTGCAACGCGGTAAAGACATCAAGCTGGCCGTGTTCGACGTGGACGGCGTGCTGACCGACGGACGCCTGTATTTTCTCGAGGACGGCAGCGAATTCAAGACGTTCAATACCCTCGACGGCCAAGGCATCAAGATGCTGATGGCCGCCGGCGTGCAGACGGCCATCATCAGCGGCCGCAAGACCCCGGTGGTCGAACGGCGCGCGAAGAACCTTGGCATCCCCCACCTTTATCAGGGTCGCGAGGATAAACTGGTGGTCCTGGACGAACTGCTGGGGCAACTCAATCTAAGCTATGCACAGGTCGCCTACCTGGGTGACGACCTGCCGGACCTGCCGGTGATCCGTCGGGTCGGCCTGGGCATGGCAGTGGCCAATGCGGCAGGTTTCGTCCGCGAGCACGCCCATGGCGTCACCACCGCGCGAGGCGGCGAAGGCGCGGCCCGTGAGTTCTGCGAACTGATCCTGCGCGCCCAGGGCCGCCTCGAAGCGGCCAACGCCGCGTACCTGTGAGCCATTTATGCTGAGCAAGAAGATTCGCACCATCCTGCTGTTCGCGTGCATCGCGGCGATTTTCGCGGCGGTGGGCTACTGGAACATCAGCCCCGAACGCTTCCTCGATCGCCCTGCCGTCCAGGTCGCGGAAAACGATATCGACTGGTATGCGACCAACACGCATACACTGCAATACCTGCCCGACGGCAAGGTGCAGTACGAAATGACGTCCGACAAGGTCGATCACGTCAAGGCCACCGACATTTCACTGGTCGCCAATCCGGACCTGAACATGTTCCGTGGCACGGAATTCCCGTGGCACGTGCAGAGCAAGCGCGCCGAAGTCAATTCCGGCGGCACCGAAGTGGAACTGATCGACTCGGTACGCGTCGCACGAACCGATGAGAAGAACCGCACGACGATCATCACCAGCACTCGCATGACCGTGTTCCCGCAGCGACAATATGCGCAGACCGAGCAACCCGTTAGAATCGACGGCGCCGGTGGTGTATCGACCGGCACGGGAATGAAAGCGTATCTGAAGGAAAGCAGGATACACCTGCTATCGAACGTAAGAGGACAGTATGAAGCTCGCTAAAACCCTCCCTATTTTGCTCAGTCTGGGCGCAGCACTGGGAAGCGCGAGCGCCTGGTCTCTTCCCAACGACCGCGACCAGCCTATCCGCATCCAGGCCGACGACGCCCAACTGGACGACAAGAACGGTATCGCCACCTATAGGGGCGACGTGATCATCACCCAGGGCTCGATGAAGGTCACCGGCAATACCGTGACCATCACCCGCACCCAGTCCGGCGATATCGACGTGGTGACCTCGGTGGGCAACCTGGCCTATTTCGAGCAGTTGCAAACGGCCGGCGACACCAAGCCCGTGCAGGGCTACGGCGTGACCATCCAGTATCACGCGTCCCAGGACCGCGTCGTGCTGATCGATCGCGCCAAGGTCATCGACAAGGACAACAACGTCACCCAGGGCGAGAAAATCGTCTACGACACGAACAAGAAACTCGCCAGCGCCGGCCGCGCCACCGGCAACAAGGTGACCGAGCAGCGTCCACGGATCGACATGGTCATCCAGCCGAAAAAGAAAACCGAGCAAAGGCCCCAGTAATGGCAACTCTGAAAGCTCAGCACCTGGCCAAGAGCTACAAAAGCCGTCAGGTCGTGCGCGATGTCAGCCTGTCCATCGACAGCGGGCAGATCGTTGGCCTGCTCGGCCCCAACGGCGCGGGCAAGACCACCTGTTTCTACATGATCGTCGGCCTGGTCCAGGCCGATCAGGGCCGCATCCTGATCGACGACCTGGACGTCAGCCACCAGCCGATGCACGGTCGGGCAAAGGCCGGCATCGGCTATTTGCCACAAGAAGCGTCGATCTTCCGCAAACTGTCGGTCGCCGACAACATCATGGCGATTCTCGAAACCCGCAAGGAACTCGACAAGGCCGGTCGTCGCCAGGAGCTGGAAAGCCTGTTGCAGGAGTTCCACATCAGCCACATCCGCGACAACCTGGGTATGAGCCTGTCCGGTGGCGAACGGCGCCGGGTGGAAATTGCCCGCGCCCTGGCTACCGCACCGAAATTCATCCTGCTCGACGAACCGTTCGCCGGCGTGGACCCGATTTCGGTGGGCGACATCAAGCAGATCATCCACCATCTCAAGGCCAAGGGGATCGGCGTGCTGATCACCGACCACAACGTGCGCGAGACGCTGGACATCTGCGAAACCGCCTACATCGTCAATGACGGCCAATTGATCGCCGAAGGTGACTCCGCCACCATCCTGGCCAACGAACTGGTCAAGGAAGTGTATCTGGGCCATGAGTTCCGCCTGTAAGCGCGAAGTGTCTGGCAAATTGTCCCGGCGCCGCTGGTTTAACCGCGCAGCGCCTCGGGATGTTCTCAGTGAATCCCCTATCATGGGGAAACTAATTGAGAACTTCCCCTAGGCAAACACTTCAGTTTCAGGCATATAATTTGCTTAAGGTTTGGCGCTCCGGCGCCCTTGTAGTGGATGGCGCATGTGCGCCGGCGAATAAGGTGTTAAGCCCCTGCCATGAAACCATCGCTAGTCTTGAGAATGGGCCAGCAGCTGACGATGACACCGCAGCTGCAACAGGCCATCCGCCTGCTCCAATTGTCGACCCTGGACCTGCAACAGGAAATCCAGGAGGCCCTGGAATCCAATCCGATGCTCGAACGCCAGGAAGAAGGCGACGACTTCGACAACACCGATCCGCTGGCCGACAACGTCGAGCAGAAACCCAATACCGAGATCCAGGAACCGTCCTACCAGGAGGAAGCCGCCCCGACGGTGGATAACCTCGAGGATGGCGAGTGGGCCGAACGCATCCCCAATGACCTGCCCGTGGACACGGCCTGGGAAGACGTCTACCAGACCAGCGCCAGCAGCCTGCCGAGCAGCGACGATGACGAGTGGGACTTCACCACCCGCACCTCCGCCGGTGAAAGCCTGCAAAGCCACCTGCTGTGGCAGTTGAACCTGGCACCGATGTCCGACACCGATCGCCTGATCGCCGTGACCCTGATCGACTGCATCAACAACCAGGGCTACCTGGACGAAACCCTCGAGGAAATCCTCGAAGCCTTCGATCCGGAGCTGGACATCGAGCTGGACGAGATCGAAGCCGTCCTGCACCGTATCCAGCAGTTCGAACCGGCCGGCATCGGCGCCCGCAACCTGGGTGAGTGCCTGCTGCTGCAGCTACGCCAACTGCCCGCCAAGACGCCGTGGCTGGCCGAAGCCAAGCGACTGGTCACCGACTATATCGATCTGCTGGGCGGCCGCGACTACAGCCAGCTGATGCGCCGCATGAAGCTCAAGGAAGATGAGCTGCGCCAGGTGATCGAACTGGTCCAGAGCCTCAACCCACGCCCAGGCTCACAGATCGAGGCCACCGAGCCCGAGTACGTGGTTCCCGACGTGATCGTGCGCAAGCACAACGATCGCTGGCTGGTGGAGTTGAACCAGGAATCGGTACCCAAGCTACGGGTCAACGCCCAATACGCGGGCTTTGTAAGACGCGCCGACACCAGCGCCGACAACACTTTCATGCGCAACCAGTTGCAGGAAGCGCGCTGGTTCATCAAGAGCCTGCAGAGTCGCAACGAAACCCTGATGAAAGTTGCCACCCAGATCGTCGAACATCAACGCGGTTTCCTGGACTACGGCGACGAAGCGATGAAACCGTTGGTCCTGCATGACATTGCCGAGGCAGTGGGCATGCACGAATCGACAATCTCCCGGGTGACCACACAGAAATTCATGCATACCCCACGGGGTATCTACGAATTGAAATATTTTTTCTCCAGCCACGTCAGCACCTCCGAAGGCGGCGAATGCTCTTCCACGGCCATCCGCGCGATCATCAAGAAACTGGTGGCCGCGGAAAATCAGAAAAAGCCGTTGAGTGACAGCAAGATCGCTGGTTTACTGGAGGCACAAGGCATTCAGGTGGCCCGCCGTACCGTCGCCAAGTATCGTGAATCCCTCGGGATCGCGCCTTCGAGCGAACGCAAGCGGTTGATGTAACAAGGCCACGCCACAGCGTTCCAGTGGCAGGCATTTCTGCCTGCCGCTTTATGCACTGGCAACGAAGGAGAAGCTGTATGCAAGTCAACATCAGTGGACACCAACTGGAAGTGACCGAACCCCTGCGTACCTACATCGGCGAAAAACTCGACCGATTGGAAAGGCATTTCGACAAGATCACCAACGTGCAGGTCACGATGAACGTCGAGAAGCTGCTGCAGAAAATCGAAGCCACGCTGCATATTCCCGGCGGAGAGGTGGTTGCCAACGCGGAGCACACAGACATGTATGCCGCGATTGACCTGCTGACCGACAAGCTGGATCGCCAACTCAAAAAGCATAAGGAAAAGACCCAGAGCCTCCTCCAGGGCGCTACCGGTCGTTAACCCCCCCAATCCATGATCCGACTAGAAACCATCCTGACCCCCGGCCGTTCCATGGTGAACGCGCCGGGCGGCAGTAAAAAGAAAGCCCTCGAACAAATCGCCAACCTGATCCACCGCGAAGTGCCGGATCTGGAAATGCAGGACGTCTTCGAGGCCCTGGTTGCCCGTGAAAAACTCGGTTCCACCGGTTTTGGCAACGGCATCGCCATTCCCCACTGTCGCCTCAAGGGATGCACCACGCCCATCAGCGCGCTGTTGCACCTTGAAGCCGCCATAGATTTCGACGCCATCGACGGCGCACCGGTCGACCTGCTGTTCGTACTGCTGGTTCCGGAAGCGGCGACCGATGCGCATCTTGAGCTGCTGCGCCAGATCGCCAGCATGCTGGACCGCAAGGAAGTGCGCGAAAAACTGCGCAGCGCACCGAGTAACCAAGCCTTGTATCAGGTCGTCCTGGACGAGCAGAACGGTCATTAATCATGCGCCTGATCATCGTCAGCGGTCGCTCCGGCTCCGGTAAAAGCACGGCGCTCAATGTGCTTGAGGACAGCGGCTATTATTGCATCGACAACCTGCCGGCCGGCCTGCTGCCGGAGTTGGCCGAACGGGCGTTGATCCACACCGAGCTGGCGCAACCGCTGGTAGCGGTCTCCATCGACGCACGCAACCTGCCGAGCCACCTGTCGCGTTTCCCCGAACTGCTCGAGGAAGTACGCAACCGGCATATCCAGTGCGATGTGCTGTACCTGGATGCCGATGACGAAACGCTGCTCAAGCGCTTCTCCGAAACCCGGCGGCGCCACCCGCTGAGCAATGCCAACCGCTCGCTGGCCGAAGCCATCGAAGACGAAAGCCAGTTGCTCGGGCCGATCGCCGACCTGGCGGACCTTAAGGTCAACACCACGAACCTGAACCTGTATCAGTTGCGCGACACCATCAAGTTGCGCCTGCTGAACCAGCCGGAGCCAGGCACGGCGTTCCTGGTGGAGTCGTTCGGCTTCAAGCGTGGCATGCCGGTAGATGCCGACCTGGTGTTCGATGTCCGTTGCCTGCCCAACCCTTATTGGAAACCGGAGCTGCGCGAGCAATCCGGGCTCGACCAGCCGGTGATCGACTACCTGGCTGCCCAACCGGATGTCGAGGAGATGTTCCAGGACATCTCCGGCTACTTGCTTAAATGGCTGCCCCGGTTTGCCGCCAGCAACCGCGCCTATGTCACGATTGCCATCGGCTGTACCGGTGGTCATCACCGCTCCGTCTACCTGACCGAGCGCCTGGGCCAACTCCTGCAACAATCCCTGAAGAACGTCCAGGTTCGCCACCGCGACCTCAGCTAAAGGATCCACATCGCGATGCCTGCTCGGGAAATTGAAATCATCAACAAGCTGGGCTTGCACGCCCGGGCTTCAGCCAAGTTTGTCGGCGTGGCCGGTCAGTTCAAGGAGACGACCATCCGCGTTGGCCGTACGAAGGACGCCACGGTCGACGGCAAGAGCATCATGGCAATGATGATGCTCGCTGCGGGTAAGGGCACCAAGATCTACCTGGAAACCCAAGGCGAGCAGGAGCAGGAGGCGATGGATGCGCTGGTGGTCCTGATCAACAACTACTTCGATGAAGGTGGCTGACACCGCAGGGCTGTCGTGGCGAGGGGATTTATCCCCGCTGGGCTGCGAAGCAGCCCTATTTAGGGGGCGCTACGCACCCCAACGGGGATAAATCCCCTCGCCACAGGTTTTCTGCGGGTACAAAAAAGGCGCGTCACCCATTAGGGATGCCGCGCCTTTTTTATTGCGACGAGGTCAGCTACCCGCCACCGTCATCCGCTCGATCAGCACCGAACCGGTGCGGATGTTGCTGCGCAGCTCCAGGTCATTGCCCACCGCCACGATCTGCTTGAACATGTCGCGCATGTTGCCGGCAATGGTCACTTCCTGGACCGGGAATTGAATCTCGCCATTTTCGACCCAGAACCCGGCCGCACCCCGGGAGTAATCGCCGGTCACCATGTTCAGGCCATGACCCATCAGCTCGGTCACCAGCAATCCTCTTCCCATCCGCCGCAGCAAGGCCGCCTGGTCCTCTTCGCCATGGGTCACGAACAGGTTGTGCACGCCACCGGCATTGGCGGTGCTCGGCATGCCGAGTTTGCGGCCCGAATAGGTGCCGAGGATATAGGACACCAGCTCCCCCCTCTCCACGAACGGCTTGGCATACGTGGCCAGGCCATCGCCGTCGAATGCCGAACTGCCCATGGCCTGCATCAGGTGCGGGCGCTCATCGATGGTCATCCATTCCGGGAACAGTTTCTGGCCCAGGGCACCTTCGAGAAACGAAGACTTGCGATACAGGTTGCCGCCGGACACCGCCGACAGGAAGCTGCCGAACAACCCACCCGCCAGCTCGGCCGCAAACAGCACCGGCACTTCACAGGTCGGCACCGGTCGCGCGCCCAGGCGACTGGCCGCCCGTTGCGCGGCTTTCTGGCCGATCACCAGCGGATCCATCAGCAGATTGCCCTGGCGGTTCACGTCGTACCAGTAATCGCGCTGCATCTGGCCATTGGCCTCGGCAATCATCACGCAACTGAGGCTATGACGGGTCGACGCATAACCGCCGATGAAACCGTGGCTGTTACCGTACACCCGGCACCCCTGATGGGTATTGAGCGTCGTGCCGTCGGCGTTTTTGATTCGCGGATCGGTATCGAATGCTGCCGCTTCACAACGCAACGCCTGCTCAATGGCCTGTTCGGGAGTGATGTCCCAGGCGTGGAACAGATCGAAGTCCCGCGACTCCTTGCACATCAGGGCGGCATCGGCCAGGCCCGAAGCTTCGTCTTCGGAGGTGTGCTGGGCAATCGCCAGGGCCGCGGCAACGGTTTCGCGAATGGCGTCCGGGCCGCTGGCTGAAGTACTGGCCGAGCCCTTGCGCTGGCCGACGTACAAGGTGATGCCGAAACCCTGGTCGCGATTGAACTCGACGGTTTCCACCTCACGCTGGCGTACCGACGTCGACAGGCCCTGCTCCAGGGACACCGCCACCTCACAGGCGCTGGCGCCCTGTCGCTTGGCTTCGGCAAGGATCTGCTCGACCTGCTCCTGCAGTGCCGGCAATGCTTGCGGGCCGACGCTCTGAACTGCACTCATGGCTTTCTCCACTCAAATTCTGCTTTCGGTAAGGCCTTCGAGCGACCGGGCCGGACAAGCGGCCCCCGACTGGTTATCATGGCGGCGTTTCTTTGCGGACTGCCCCCATGGTTGATTCTTACGACGACTCCCTCTACGAGGGTGAAAAAAGCAAATCCCAGGTCAAACGCGAGCTGCATGCTCTGGTTGACCTCGGCGAGCGCCTGACAACACTCAAGCCTGACTTGCTGGCCAAATTGCCCTTGACCGACGCCTTGCGCCGGGCCCTGGCCGATGCGCCCAAGCACACCGCGAATATTGCGCGTAAACGGCACCTGCAGTTCATCGGCAAACTGATGCGCGATCAGGACACTGACGCCATCCTGGTTCTGCTCGATCAACTCGACGCCTCCACCCGGCAGTACAACGAACGCTTCCATAACCTGGAACGCTGGCGCGATCGCTTGATCGCAGGCGACGACGGCACCCTGGAAAAATTCGTCGTCGACTACCCCGAGGCCGATCGCCAGCAGCTGCGCTCCCTGATCCGTCAGGCCCAGCACGAAGTGGCACAGAACAAGCCACCGGCTTCGAGCCGTAAAATCTTCAAGTACATCCGTGAGCTGGACGAGACTCAACGCGGTCTGCGTTGAGTAGCGTCCTGTAGGAGCTGCCGAGTGCAGCGAGGCTGCGATCTTTCCCCGTGCCATTGAATCCACGGCGAAAGATCAAGATCGCAGCCTTCGGCAGCGCCTACGCGCCCGTGCCACCCACGGTAATCGCATCGATCTTCAGGGTCGGCTGACCGACACCCACGGGCACCGACTGCCCGTCCTTGCCGCATGTTCCTACACCGCTGTCCAGGGCCAGGTCGTTACCGACCATCGACACCTTGCTCATGGCCTCCGGTCCGTTACCGATCAGCGTCGCGCCCTTGACCGGAGCGGTGATCTTGCCATCCTCGATCAGGTAGGCCTCGCTGGTGGAGAACACGAACTTGCCGCTGGTGATGTCCACCTGGCCGCCACCGAGGTTGGCGCAATAGATGCCTTTTTTCACCGAAGCGATGATTTCCGCCGGATCAGTTTGCCCACCCAGCATGTAGGTGTTGGTCATCCGGGGCATCGGCAGGTGCGCATAAGACTCGCGACGACCGTTGCCGGTGCGGGCCACGCCCATCAAGCGGGCGTTGAGTTTGTCCTGCATGTAGCCCTTGAGTACGCCGTTCTCGATCAGCGTGGTGCACTCCGTCGGAGTGCCCTCGTCGTCGACGCTCAGCGAGCCGCGCCGTCCGGCCAGGGTGCCATCGTCGACAATGGTGCAGAGCTTCGAAGCGACCATCTCGCCCATACGCCCGCTGTAGGCCGAACTGCCCTTGCGGTTGAAATCGCCCTCCAGACCATGCCCCACTGCTTCGTGCAGCAGTACGCCGGACCAGCCGGAGCCCAACACCACCGGCAACGTGCCAGCCGGTGCGGGAATGGCTTCCAGGTTGACCAGCGCCTGGCGCAGGGCCTCCCGGGCGTAGCCCATGGCGCGGTCTTCGCTGAGGAAATAGCGATAGTCGGTGCGCCCGCCGCCACCATGCCCACCGCGCTCGCGGCGACCGTTCTGCTCGACGATCACACTCACATTGAAACGCACCAGCGGCCGTACATCCGCCGCCAGGCCGCCGTCGGTGGAGGCCACCAGGATCCGTTCCCAGACGCCGGCCATGCTCACGGATACCTGCTGGATGCGAGGGTCGAGGGCACGGGTCGCGACGTCGATGCGCTTGAGCAATTCGACCTTCTCGGCTCGGCTCATGACTTCCAGCGGATTGTCCGGCGCATACAACTGCGCGACATCCTGGCTGCTGAAGGCCTGGACCGTGCCGTTCTGCCCGGCCCGGGAAATCGAACGCGCCGCACGGGCCGCAGCCCCCAGGGCTTCCAGGGTAATGGCATTGCTGTAGGCAAAGCCGGTTTTCTCGCCGGACTGGGCACGCACGCCCACGCCCTGGTCAAGGTTGAAACTGCCTTCCTTGACGATGCCGTCTTCCAGGGACCAGGACTCGGAAATCTGGCCCTGGAAATACAGGTCGGCCGCGTCGATACCCGGACCGGCCAGGTCGCCCAGCACGCCTTGCAGGCTTTCGAGGGTCACGCCGCCGGGGGCTAGAAGGTGTTCACTGACTGAGGACAACAACCCGCTCATATGTTTTACGCCTTGAATTCGTCGTCTTGGACAGGTCGCTGTCGAGCGCCCTGCGAGAAAAAGCGCCGATGGCTGGCCACCGACATGCGCGCCCGGATGGACGCCTGTTCGTTGCTGTCACGCTCGGCCAGCAGCACGGCTTCGCCTTGATCCTGTTGCGCCAGCACCCGTCCCCAGGGGTCGACAATGGCAGCATGGCCAAAGGTCTCCCGAGGCCCCGGATGCACGCCTCCTTGGGCGGCCGCCAGCACATAGCACTGGGTTTCGATGGCCCGGGCGCGAATCAGCACCTCCCAATGAGCCGCCCCGGTGACAGCGGTGAACGCCGAGGGCGCGGTGATCAGTTCGGCGCCGGCAGCCCGCAGCTCGCTGTACAGCTCGGGAAAACGCAAGTCGTAGCAGACCGTCAGGCCGACCCTGCCCACCGGCGTATCGGCAACTATCACGTTACCGCCATAAGCATAGTCATCAGACTCGCGGTAGCGCCCACGATTGTCGGCCACATCCACGTCGAACAGGTGCAACTTGTCGTACCGCGCCACGATCTGGCCCTGATCGTCCACCAGCAGCGAGCAGGCATGGGCCTTGGCCTCGGGCCGGTCCACCGGCGGCAAGGGCAACGTGCCGGCCACAATCCATAACCTGAGGTCACGGGCGACCTGTTTCAACCAGGGCAGGATCGGTCCCTGACCGATGGCTTCGGCACGACCGATGTCGGCCACGTCCCGCCGCCCCATCGCCGCGAAGTTTTCCGGCAACACCGCCAGCCGCGCACCGCCAGCCGCGGCCTGTTCCAGCAAAGCACGGGCCCGCGCCAGGTTGGCGAGCACATCGCTCTGGCTGACCATTTGAATCACTGCGACTGGCATGGTGCTTTCCTCCTGTCCTTATCCTTGCCGTGAGGGCTGTGGGAGCAAAGCTCGCTCGCGATACGGACGACTCGGTGCAACTGTAAACCCGCGTCATCGTTCATCGCGAGCAAGCTTTGCTCCCACAGGCTCGCTCCCACAGGGGGTTGATGGCGACTGTCAGAACGGCTTGTCAAAGGTGATCTTCGGCTCTTTCCACGGTCCCTTGACGTCGTATCTTACGCTGGCAAAACGCGCCACGCGGTCGCCGATCAGCTTATCGATCAAAAACAGCGCGCCGCCCACCGCCGGTGCGCCGACAATCAGCGCGGCAATCGGCAGGTTGTTGGTCACCGGCAACGTCACCTGCAACTTGGCGTCGACCCGGTCGGCCACCATGTCCAATGTCCCGTTGAGTTCCAGGTTGCTCGAAGGCCCTGTCAGGGTAATGGGTTCACGGGTCACGTAGACACCATTGCTCGCCACCAGCAGCCCCTTGACCCGATCGTAGCTCAAGCCCTTGCCAAACAGGTCGGAGAAGTCCAGCCGCAGCCGCCGGCCGATGGAGTTGAAGTTCAGCAGGCCGAACACCCGCAAGGCCTGGGCGCGGCCCTCGACCTCGACGAACTGGCCCTTGCTCAACGACGCATCGAGACTGCCGGAAAAGCGCTTGGTCGCGACCCACGCCGGCGAGCCGGGCCAGTTGCCATCGACGTCCAGGTGGAAGTCCTGGCTGGTCACGCTTGGAGCGAATCCCCAGCCCTTGAGCACATCCGCCAGGTTCTTGCCGCCGATACGCCCCTTGTACCAGCTGCGGGTGGAACCGGGTACGCCTTCCCAGCCGCCACTGCCCTGCAACACCATGCCCTTGAGGCCCATGTCCAGATTGTTCAGCGCGATACCCTTGCTGGTCGGACGCACCTTCATCGACCAGGCGCCGATCAGATCCGGTCCCTGGAACAGCTGATCGATCGCGATATCCATGGCCGGGATCCGGGTGGGGTCCACCGATGCCAGCGGGTCCGGCGCGTTCTCATCGGCCTGCACCGTCGGGTCCGCGGCCGGCAGACGAACGTAATCGAGCTTGATCCCGATCGGAGCGCTCTTCGCATCCGGAAGGCTGACATTGCCCTTGGCCTGCTGGCTGTCGAGCCCCAGGGACCAGGCGTCCGGCTTACGGTCGAGCTGCACCGATGCCTGGTCCAGGGACGTGCCCATGGCCATGAGCTTGCCCACCTTAAGGTCGACGCCGCTGAGCAATTGCTTGGCGCTGCCGCTCGGATCCTGTCCGGCGTACTTGTTCAGCAGGTCCTGCCATGGCCCGACATCCAGCTCCGACAGCGTCCCACGCAGCCGCACCCCTTTGGCGCCTGGCAAGACCGCATCGCCGCCCCCGAGCAACAGCTCGCCGCGACCGTCGGCCGGCTTCCCGCCGGGCGCTGCGTAAGTGAAGCTGGCGAGGTCGCCATAATTGACCCAGTAACGCCGCTCCGGCCCTTGCAGCGTCATGCGGAACACCGTGTCTCGCCCGGTATCGGCCGTCATGCCGAAGGGCGCCGGCAGGTCCACTGCCACGCCCTTGAGGTTGGAACTGACCGACAACTGACTGTCAGCCCCGTCGAGCATCACCTGCAACTGGTACGGAACGACCCCGGAAACCGGCAACGGCTGGGTAACGTTCAGCCAGTCGGTGAGTTTCTTGACCTCCAGCCGCCCGGACGCAACCACACGGGTGTTGAGCGCACCGGCACGGCCATCGGCGAAGATCTGCGCGGTCAAAGGTCGGTCGAACGCCCGGGCGGCGATGTTCTTGCCGCTCAGCCCCTTGCTGCTGTCGAAGCGGAAATCGCCCTTGAGCTGGGTCAGCTCCAGCACCGGATCGCTGAGCTTGAGCCGGGCGTTGTCGGTGCTGAAGTCCACCACAATCTTCGGTGGGTCACCCTTGGCCAACGGGATATCGAGCTTCACATTGCCTTGCAGACCGCCTTCGCCTTCCCAGCCGGCGAACGTCTGGGCCGTGCCGATGGGCGCCGTCTGCAAGATCTTCAGCCCGTCCCCCAAGCCCCCGGCAAACCCGCCCTCCAATAGCAGATGGGAATGCTGCCCGTTCGGGACATGGGGAATGTTCACTGCCACGTCCTTGACCTGGGTGTCCAGCAATTGCCCCTGGCTGGCGAAGATGCGCACACCGCTGTCTTCGACGAAAACATCGCCACTGACCTTGCCAACCGAAGGCCAGCCCGGCTGGAAGGCCAGCTCGGCGTCATGCACCTTGAAGAACAGGCTGATGCTGCGGGCCGTGTCCTCGGCGCCGTGGTTCAGCGAACCCTGGTACTGGAAAAACCCTTCATCCACGGCCCCCTTGACGATGGCCGTGCGCAGCCATTCATCCAGAGCCGGGCTCAGCACCGCTGGCAGGTATTTGGCGGTGTAGCGCCCGTCGCCATCCACCAGGCCGACCCGCAGGTCCATGTAGTCTTCCTGGCTGTGGTCGAAATGCAGGCGGATCAGGAAATCGCCGGCAATCCGGCCCTCCTCCCCCAGCACCTTCAGGTAGGGCGCGATCAGGGTGAAACCTTGCTGGTCGAGCTTCCAGGTCAGCCGCGCATTGGCCTGCAGGTATTGCCAGGGTTTGGCGAAGATCGGGTCCAGGTGCAGGGAAAAATCCTTGCTGTCCATGCGCAGCTCGCCGCCGCCGAGGTCGCCGCTGAGGCTGCCCGAGACGTTACGCGCCGCCGGGGCGCCGTGATAGGCATCGAAGCCCACCGTGTCCAGGTTGGTGGCAAAGCTGACCTTCCGATCGCCGGCATTCTGCGGCCGGTAGTCCACCCACAGGTTGCGCAGCGCGCCAGTGAACCTGAGGCGGTCGATGGCCGTCGCGACCCCCTCGGGCAAGGGCGCCAAGGCATTGAGCAGCGGCGTAATCGGAGTCAGGTCGAGACGATCGGCCTGTAGATGCCAGAGTTCTTCAGCCTTCTCGGTGGCCGCGCTCTGCTGCAATTGCAGGCGCGATTCCCAGCGGGTTTCGCCCAGGCTCATCGCCAGGGAATCGAACGTCGCTGTGAACCCGTCGTCACCACGCTGGAAATACCCGTTGAGTGCCAGGTTGCGGATCTGTACCGGCTTGCGGTCGGCGTAGGCGCCGCTGATGTCCGGCGCATTCAGGCGCACGGCGGCGCTTTGCAGCGTCCCGTTCGCCCAACTCAACCAGAACTCGCCGCCCGCCTTGGCCTGGGAGAAATTCCATTCGCGGGTCAGGCGCTTCGGCAGCCATTTCGACCAGTCGCTCTGCGGCAGGCTCAGGTAGGCATCGGCCTGACCGTTCTCCCAGTCGGCGGCGCGGATGCGGGTACGCAGGTTGATTGCCAGTGGTTGCCCGTCGGGCAGGGTCAAGCGTGCGTCCAGGCGCTGGCGGCTGACGCCGGTCCTGAGACTCACGCCCACATAGGTCAGGGTCAGCGGTGCTTGATCCAGCGGCTGCAAGGTCACCTGGCTGTCCAGGATCGAAAGCTTCGAGACCATCTGCATGCGATCAAACAATTGCTGCGGGTCGAACGGCTGATCGTCCTTGACCGGCAGGCCCTCCAGGGCCCACTTGCCGTCGGCGCCTTCCTTGAGGCTGATCTTGAGACCACCGAGCTCCAGATGGGCAATGCGCACCTGGCGGGCCAGCAGGCTGGCCCACAGGTCGGGAACGGCACGCACCTCATCCAGGTGCATGGCATTGGCGCCTTCGCCGATCATCACGTCGCGAGCCAGCAGAATCGGCGCCAGGCCACCCCACTTGCCCTCCAGGCTGCCGATGTGCAACGGCATGCCCAGCGTTTCGGTGGCCCGGTGCTCGATCTCGGTACGGTATTCGGCTACCAGCGGCGCCAGTTCCCGCCCCAGGCTGACGTACAGCGCCAACAGCACCAGCAGCAGCGCGCACAGACCCAAGCCCCAGCGGGTCAGCGCGGCCAGTATGCGGGTCAAACGCTCCATGTCAGTGGACTCCCCAGGCAAAGATGTTCAAATCGGCGAGACCACCGCTTCAGGAGCCACTTCAGAGCAGCACAACGTCGTATTGTTCCTGGGAGTACATGGTTTCTACCTGGAAGCGAATCGTGCGCCCAATAAAGGCCTCCAGCTCCGCGACATTACCCGACTCCTCGTCGAGCAGGCGGTCCACCACTTTCTGGTTCGCCAACACTCTATAGCCAGTGGCCTGGTAGGCGCGCGCCTCCCGGAGAATTTCCCTGAAGATTTCGTAACACACGGTTTCCGGAGTCTTGAGCTTGCCCCGGCCCTGGCAGGCGCTGCACGGCTCGCACAACACCTGTTCGAGGCTCTCGCGGGTGCGTTTGCGGGTCATCTGCACCAGGCCCAATTCGGTGATGCCGATGATGTTGGTCTTGGCGTGGTCGCGCTCGAGTTGTTTCTCCAACGTCCTCAGTACCTGGCGCTGGTGCTCTTCGTCCTCCATGTCGATGAAGTCGATGATGATGATCCCGCCCAGGTTGCGCAGGCGCAGTTGGCGAGCGATGGCAGTGGCCGCCTCCAGGTTGGTCTTGAAGATGGTTTCTTCGAGGTTGCGATGGCCGACGAACGCCCCGGTGTTGACATCGATGGTGCTCATGGCCTCGGCCGGATCGACCACCAGGTAGCCGCCGGACTTGAGCGGTACCTTGCGCTCCAGGGCTTTCTGGATTTCATCCTCGACGCCGTACAGGTCGAAAATCGGCCGCTCGCCGGGATAATGCTCGAGACGGTCGGCGATTTCCGGCATCAGCTCGGCCACGAACTGGGTGGTCTTCTGGAAGGTTTCCCGGGAGTCGATGCGGATTTTCTCGATCCTGGGGCTGACCAGGTCCCGCAGCGTGCGCAGCGCCAGGCCCAGGTCTTCGTAGATCACGCTGGGGGTGGCAATGGTCTTGATCTGCGCGGCGATCTGGTCCCAGAGCCTGCGCAGGTAACGGATGTCCATGAGAATCTCGTCGGCCCCGGCACCTTCGGCGGCGGTGCGCAGGATGAAGCCACCGGCCTCCTTGATGCCTTCTTTCTCCACGCAGTCGCTGACCACCTGCTTGAGGCGTTCGCGCTCGGCTTCGTCTTCGATCTTCAGGGAAATGCCGACATGGGCGGTGCGTGGCATGTACACCAGGTAGCGCGAGGGAATGGACAATTGCGTGGTCAGGCGCGCGCCCTTGGAACCGATGGGGTCCTTGGTGACCTGCACCACCAGACTCTGGCCTTCATGGACCAGCGCGCCGATGCTCTCCACGGCGGGCCCTTCGCGCATGGAAATCTCCGAGGCATGGATGAACGCCGCACGGTCCAGGCCGATATCGACGAACGCCGCCTGCATGCCCGGCAACACCCGCACCACCTTGCCTTTGTAGATGTTGCCGACGATGCCACGCTTCTGCGTGCGTTCGACATGAACCTCTTGCAGCACACCGTTTTCAACCACCGCCACGCGCGATTCCATCGGCGTGATGTTGATCAGGATCTCTTCACTCATGGCAGGGTCTCGTTCAGGCATTTTCACGATAATGGCTGCATCTGGTCAGACGGCGTTCAACGCACGTTCAAGGTTTGCCAACAGGGTATGCCGAAATGGCCCAACAGTTGCGCGGTTTCGCACAGCGGCAAGCCAACCACCGCAGAATAGCTGCCCTCGAGCCCGGCAACGAATACCGCACCCAGCCCCTGGATGCCGTAGCCGCCGGCCTTGTCACGAGGTTCGCCGCTGGCCCAATAGGCCGCCGCTTCCGCTTCGGTGATGGAGCGAAAGCGCACCCGACTGCGGACCACCCGGGATTCGCAGCGCTGACCGTCCAGCAAGGCGATGGCGGTCAGCACCTCATGGTCGCGACCCGCCAGGCTCAGCAGCATCGAGCACGCATCGTCCTGGTTCAGTGGCTTGCCGAGGATCTGCCCATCGAGCACTACCGCCGTGTCGGCACCCAGTACGCAACCACCGTCGTCGACCGGCAAGGTCCGCCGTCCGGCCTCGGCCTTGCCGCGCGCCAGGCGCTCGACATAGGCCGATGGGGTTTCGTGATCCTGGGGAGTTTCGTCAATGTCCGCGCTGATGGCGGTAAAGGACACGCCGATCTGCGTGAGCAATTCACGCCGACGCGGCGAGCCTGAGGCGAGGTAAAGCGGTTTCATCAGTGCATCTCCCGCTTGAGCCCTAGGTTCTATGCAAAAAGCCTTGATACTCGTTCATGCTGCGTTGAAAACAGCCTCGGAATGCTCATGTACTCCAGTACAGTCGGACGCGACCCCGGCCGTTCCTCGGCTGTTTTCGCCGTGCCTGACCTTCGTCTCAAGACCTTTTGTACAGAGCCTAGCGAATCAGTTGATCTTGAAACGCAGGCGCAGGCCACGCAAACCGAAGCTGACCCAAGGCCAGAGCAAGGCACTGACCAGGGCCGGCAACACCAGTGCCAGGGTCGGCTGGCGATTGCCGGTCAGCGCGCTGAGCCATAGCTGTACCAGTTGCGCCAGACCGAAGATCACCAGGATCACCAGGCACTGTTGCCACATCGGGAACATCCGCAGGCGCTGTTGCAGCGACAACACCAGAAAGGTAATCAAGGTCAGGATCAGCGCGTTCTGCCCCAGCAGCGTCCCATAAAGCACGTCTTCGGCCAGCCCCAGGCACCAGGCGGTGACCATGCCGACCTTATGCGGCAGCGCCAGCGCCCAGAACGCCAGTAGCAAGGCCAGCCACAACGGGCGAAGAATCTCCATGAATTGCGGCAGCGGCGAAACACTGAGCAACAGGCCCACGGCGAAGGTCAACCAGACCATCCAGCCGTTACCGGAGTGGGTACTGCTCATTCTTCTCGTGCTCCCCTGGTGACGGGCGTGGCGGCCGGAGCCCTGGCTGCGGGCCGCGTCGATTGGGCCGCCGGTGCATGAGTGGCCGGTGCATGAGCGGCAGGCTTGGTCGGTGACGCGGCAGGCTTGGCAGGCGTAGTGGCGGGCGCGGCAGCCGGTGTGGTTACCGGGGCTGGCGTAGCCGGTGTGGGCACGGATGGATTCGGCGTTGCGGCCGGCACGGCTGCGCCAGTGGCGGGTGCAGCCGCTTCGCCGCCCTGCCGGTCCTGGGCTTCCTGGGCCACGGCAGCGTCGTTGGCGCGCTCCTCAGGTGTGCGGTTGTCGCTGAACACCAGCAGCAGGTAACGACTGCGGTTCAACGCGGCGGTCGGTACGGCACGGACAATGGCGAATGGCTGGCCGGAGTCATGGATCACTTCCTTGACCATCGCCACCGGATAGCCGGCCGGGAAGCGCTGGCCAAGGCCGGAGCTGACCAACAGGTCACCTTCCTTGATATCGGCTGTATCGGCCACGTGTCGCAGTTCCAGGCGCTCCGGGTTACCGGTGCCGCTGGCAATCGCCCGCAAGCCGTTGCGGTTGACCTGCACGGGGATGCTATGGGTGGTATCGGTCAACAGCAGCACGCGAGACGTGTAGGGCATCAACTCCACCACCTGGCCCATCAGGCCGCGGGCATCGAGCACCGGCTGGCCGAGGACGACGCCGTCGCGCTCCCCCTTGTTGATGACGATCCGGTGGGTAAACGGGTTGGGGTCCATGCCGATCAACTCGGCCACTTCGACCTTTTCGTTGACCAGCGCGGAGGAGTTGAGCAATTCGCGCAGCCGCACGTTCTGCTCGGTGAGGGCCGCCAGTTTCTGCAGGCGCCCCTGCAACAGCAGGTTCTCGGTCTTGAGTTTTTCGTTTTCGGCGACCAGTTCGGTCCGGCTGCCAAACTGGCTGGCCACGCCTTGCCACAGCCGCTGCGGCAGGTCGGCGATCCAATAGGCTTCCATCAGGACCAGCGACATCTGGCTGCGCACTGGCTTGAGCAGTGTGAAGCGGGCATCGACCACCATCAGCGCAACCGATAGCACGGCCAGCACCAACAGGCGCACACCCAACGAGGGACCCTTGGTAAAAAGCGGTTTAATGAGCCGCTCCTCCCAGGCAAATGTTCTCTTTATTCATACGGTATCAAACCGGCCTGGATACGAATGACAGAAGATAAACGCCAACGGGCAGCACTGCAAAGTGCTGCCCGGAAGCGAACAACATGGATCACTCGGCAGACTTATTCGCTGGAGAGCAGGTCCATGGTGTGTTTGTCCATCATTTCCAGGGCACGACCACCGCCACGGGCAACGCAGGTCAGCGGGTCTTCGGCAACGATCACCGGCAGGCCGGTTTCCTGGGCCAGCAACTTGTCGAGGTCACGCAGCAATGCGCCACCACCGGTCAGTACCAGACCGCGCTCGGCGATGTCCGATGCCAGCTCCGGCGGCGACTGCTCCAGAGCGCTCTTCACCGCCTGGACGATGGTCGCCAGGGACTCTTGCAGCGCTTCCAGCACTTCGTTGGAATTGAGGGTGAATGCGCGAGGAACGCCTTCGGCCAGGTTACGGCCACGAACGTCGACTTCACGGATTTCACCGCCCGGGTAGGCCGTGCCGATTTCCTGCTTGATGCGCTCGGCGGTGGACTCGCCGATCAGGCTGCCGTAGTTGCGGCGCACGTAGGTGATGATCGCTTCGTCGAAACGGTCGCCGCCCACACGCACGGATTCGGCGTAGACCACACCGTTGAGGGATATCAGCGCGATCTCGGTGGTGCCGCCACCGATGTCGACCACCATCGAGCCACGGGCTTCTTCCACCGGCAGGCCGGCACCGATGGCTGCCGCCATCGGTTCTTCGATCAGGAACACCTCGCGGGCACCGGCGCCAAGGGCCGATTCACGGATGGCACGACGCTCCACCTGGGTGGACTTGCATGGCACGCAGATCAGCACGCGAGGGCTGGGCTGCAGGAAACTGTTTTCGTGAACCTTGTTGATGAAGTACTGCAGCATCTTTTCGCAGACGCTGAAGTCGGCGATCACGCCGTCCTTCATCGGACGAATGGCTGCGATGTTGCCCGGTGTACGGCCCAGCATGCGCTTGGCTTCGGTACCAACAGCCACGACACTTTTCTGGTTACCGTGGGTGCGGATGGCCACGACCGAGGGTTCATTCAGGACGATACCGCGCTCGCGCACGTAAATAAGGGTGTTGGCAGTGCCCAGGTCAATGGAGAGATCGCTGGAAAACATGCCACGCAGTTTCTTGAACATGGGAAAGGGACCCTAGGCAACGCGTGGGTAAAAAAGTGCGGCAAACTCTAACAACGACAGGGATTTTGGGCAAGGCGCCAATATGTTAAATTGGCCGCTTTATCTATGCACCAAACCCCACAATCGCGGCCAGTGCCCTGTTTTGCAGATACGTTCCTTTTTTGACGAGTGGCTATTGTCGTCAGACAAGGCGCCGCGACGAGTCATCGCCCGCTATGGCGAGAAGCGGCAACGCAGCATGACGGTAATAGACGTCGTCAAAAAGGAACAGTATTTGTGATACAGGGCACTGGACCGTAGAAATGCGGTAGTGTTCCGACAATCTAACACACGGACAGACTGCGTCCGTTCTGTTTTCCACTGGAGAATCCCATGGCGCTTGAACGCTCCGACGTGGAAAAAATCGCTCATCTGGCCTGCCTGGGCCTCAATGAAGCCGATCTTCCACACATCACTTCTGCCCTGAACAGCATTCTGGGGCTGGTCGACGAGATGCAGGCGGTCAATACCGACGGTATCGAACCGCTGGCCCACCCACTGGAAGCCAACCAGCGCCTGCGTGCCGACGTCGTGACCGAACCCGACAACCGCGAGGCCTACCAGGCCATCGCGCCAGCGGTCGAAAACGGCCTGTACCTGGTTCCGAAAGTCATCGACTAAAGGGAAAGAGTCTCTCATGCACCACATGACACTGGCCGAGATCGCCCGCGGACTCGCCGATAAAAAGTTTTCCTCCGAAGAGCTGACCAAGGTCCTGCTGGCGCGCATCGCCCAGCTCAATCCGCAGCTCAACAGCTTCATCAGCGTTACCGAAGAGCTGGCCCTGAGCCAGGCCAAGGCGGCCGACACCCGCCGCGCCAACGGTGAAGGCGGCGCCCTGCTCGGCGCGCCGATCGCTCACAAGGACCTGTTCTGCACTCAGGGCGTGCGCACCAGTTGCGGCTCGAAGATGCTCGACAACTTCAAGGCCCCGTACGACGCCACCGTGGTCGCCAAGCTGGCCGCCGCCGGCGCCGTGACCCTGGGCAAGACCAACATGGACGAATTCGCCATGGGTTCGGCCAACGAGTCGAGCCACTACGGCGCGGTAAAGAACCCCTGGAACCTGGAACACGTACCGGGCGGTTCGTCCGGCGGTTCCGCCGCCGCCGTGGCCGCGCGCCTGCTGCCGGCCGCGACCGCCACCGACACCGGCGGCTCGATCCGCCAGCCCGCGGCGTTCACCAACCTCACCGGCCTCAAGCCCACCTACGGTCGCGTGTCGCGCTGGGGCATGATTGCCTACGCCTCCAGCCTCGACCAGGGCGGCCCCTTGGCGCGCACCGCCGAAGACTGCGCGCTCCTGCTGCAAGGCATGGCCGGCTTCGACCCGAACGACTCCACCAGCATCGACGAACCGGTGCCGGACTACAGCGCCGGCCTCAATAGCTCGCTACAAGGCCTGCGCATCGGTGTGCCAAAGGAATACTTCGGTGCCGGCCTCGACCCACGCATTGCCGACCTGATCCAGAACAGCATCAAGGAACTGGAAAAGCTCGGCGCCGTGGTCAAGGAAATCAGCCTGCCGAACATGCAGCATGCGATTCCGGCCTATTACGTGATCGCCCCGGCGGAAGCCTCCTCGAACCTGTCGCGTTTCGACGGCGTGCGCTTCGGCTATCGCTGCGAAAATCCGGAAAACCTGATCGACCTGTACAAGCGCTCCCGTGGCGAAGGTTTCGGTGCCGAAGTGCAGCGGCGGATCATGGTCGGTACCTACGCGCTGTCCGCCGGCTACTACGACGCCTACTACCTCAAGGCGCAGAAAATCCGTCGCCTGGTGAAGAACGACTTCATGGCCGCCTTCAACGAGGTCGACATCATCCTCGGCCCGACCACGCCGAACCCGGCCTGGAAACTCGGCGCCAAGAACAGCGACCCGGTCGCTGCCTACCTGGAAGACGTCTACACCATCACCGCCAACCTCGCCGGTTTGCCGGGCCTGTCCATGCCGGCCGGTTTCGTCGACGGCCTGCCGGTGGGCGTGCAGTTGCTCGCGCCGTACTTCCAGGAAGGCCGCCTGCTCAATGTGGCTCACCAGTATCAGTTACACACTGACTGGCACACCCGCACCCCAACCGGCTTCTGAGGAGAAACACATGCAATGGGAAGTCGTGATCGGGCTGGAGATTCATACCCAGCTCACCACCCGGTCGAAAATCTTTTCCGGCAGTTCCACCACGTTCGGCTCCGAGCCCAACACCCAGGCCAGCCTGGTCGACCTGGGCATGCCCGGCGTGCTGCCGGTGCTCAATGCCGAAGCGGTGCGCATGGCGGTGATGTTCGGCCTGGCGATTGACGCCGAGATCGGCCAGCACAACGTGTTCGCCCGCAAGAACTACTTCTACCCGGACCTGCCCAAGGGCTACCAGATCAGCCAGATGGAGCTGCCGATTGTCGGCAAGGGCCACCTGGACATCGCCCTGGAAGACGGCACGGTCAAGCGTGTTGGCATCACCCGCGCGCACCTGGAAGAAGACGCCGGCAAGAGCCTGCACGAAGAGTTCAACGGCGCCACCGGCATCGACCTGAACCGTGCCGGCACGCCGCTGCTGGAAATCGTTTCCGAACCGGACATGCGCAGCGCCAAGGAAGCCGTGGCCTACGTCAAGGCGATCCATGCACTGGTGCGCTACCTGGGCATCTGCGACGGCAACATGGCCGAAGGCTCGCTGCGCTGCGACTGCAACGTGTCGATCCGTCCCAAGGGCCAGGCCGAATTCGGCACGCGCTGCGAAATCAAGAACGTCAACTCGTTCCGTTTCATCGAAAAGGCGATCAACAGCGAGATCCAGCGCCAGATCGAACTGATCGAGGACGGCGGCAAGGTCATCCAGCAGACCCGCCTGTACGACCCGAACAAGGACGAGACCCGTCCGATGCGCAGCAAGGAAGAAGCCAACGACTACCGTTACTTCCCCGACCCGGACCTGTTGCCAGTGGTGATCGAAGACTCGTTCCTCGATGACGTGCGCGCCACCCTGCCGGAACTGCCACCGCAGAAACGCGAGCGTTTCCAGGCGCAGTTCGGCCTGTCGAGCTATGACGCCAACGTCCTGGCCACCAGCCGCGAACAAGCCGATTATTTTGAAAAAGTCGTCGGCATCGGCGGCGACGCCAAGCTGGCGGCCAACTGGGTGATGGTCGAATTGGGCAGCCTGCTGAACAAGCAAGGACTGGAAATCGACGAGTCGCCGGTGTCGGCTGAACAGTTGGGTGGCATGTTGTTGCGGATCAAGGACAACACCATCTCCGGCAAGATCGCCAAGATGGTCTTCGAAGCCATGGCCAACGGCGAAGGCAGCGCCGACGAGATCATCGAGAAGCGCGGTTTGAAGCAGGTCACCGACACCGGCGCCATTTCCGCCGTACTCGATGAAATGCTCGCGGCCAACGCCGAGCAGGTCGAACAATACCGTGCGGCGGACGAAGCCAAGCGCGGCAAGATGTTCGGCTTCTTCGTGGGCCAGGCCATGAAAGCCTCCAAGGGCAAGGCCAACCCGCAACAGGTCAACGAATTGCTGAAAAGCAAGCTCGAGGGCTGATGGTCATGGAGCCAGTCTTTCAATCTGGCTCCACTTTCCCCTGTGGGAGCGAATCCCTGGGAGCAAAGCTTGCTCGCGATGAAAGCACCTCGATCCGTCAGAAGACTGCGTTATCGTTCATCGCGAGCAAGCTTTGCTCCCACGGGTTCGCTCCCTCATTTGCCTCGGACAATCCTCCCATGAAGCGTCTCCTCGGCGCCTGCGCCCTGCTGTCCCTGCTGGCCGGTTGCGCCAGCCAGAGCGGGACGGTCGACCCACACGGCTACGACCAGACGGGCGTGGCCTCTTATTACGGCGCCCGGCACCACGGCAAGCGCACCGCCAGTGGCGAGCGTTTCGACCAGCACAGCCTGACTGCCGCCCATCGCCAGTTGCCCTTCGGCACGCGGGTGAAAATCACCAACCTGGGCAACAATGACAGTGTCGTGGTCCGTATCAACGACCGCGGCCCGTACACCCGAGGCCGTCTGATCGACGTGTCCCGCGAAGCCGCCGAGCAATTGGGCATGTTGCGCAGCGGCACCGCGCGGGTCCGCGTGCAAGCCCTCGACGATTGATAGACGGAGCCCGGCCATTTCCCTACTCGCCGATTTACCGCTGTTCAGCCTGATCGAACTGTTCGGTGGCCTGCTGTTGCTGATCGCCGGCGCCGAGCTGCTGGTGCGGGCCGCTGTCGGCCTGGCGGCGCGCTTGCAAGTCCGCCCCCTGATCATCGGCCTGAGCGTCGTCGCCTTCGGCAGCAGCGCGCCACAGATGGCGGTCAGCCTGCAAGCGACCCTGACGCAGAACGCCGACATCGCGGTAGGCAGTGTGATCGGCAGCAGCATCTTCAACATCCTCGTGACCCTCGGCCTGTCGGCGCTGATCATTCCGTTGCGGGTCTCGCGCCAACTGGTGCGCCTGGACATCCCGTTGATGATCGCTGCCAGCCTGTTGGTGTTCGTACTGGCCTGGAACGAAGAGCTGACGCGGCTGGACGGTGTGCTGCTGCTGATCGCCCTGGCGGTGTACCTGGGCTTGTTGCTGCGTCAGTCGCGACACTCCGGGCGCCCCCATGCCGTAGCGGTCGACGTGACACCGGCGTCCTGGCTCAAGAGCCTGTCGATGATTGTCGCGGGCCTGGCGATGCTGATCTTCGCCGGGCATCTGCTGCTGGGCGCGGCGGTGGAAGTCGCCACCGATCTGGGACTTTCGGAACGCATCATCGGCCTGACCATCGTCGCGGTCAGCACCTCGCTGCCGGAACTTGCCACCTCACTGATCGCCGCTTTGCGCGGCCAGCGCGACATCGCGGTGGGCAACGTGATCGGCAGCAACCTGTTCAACCTGTTGGGGGTACTCGGGGTGACCGCCCTCGTCGCGCCGACGCCGCTTTCGGTTTCGCCGAACGCGCTGGACTTCGACCTGCCAGTGATGCTCGGCGTGGCGGTGCTGTGCCTGCCGGTGTTCTATTCCGGCTACCGGGTCACCCGCGCCGAAGGTTTGTTGCTCCTGGGCTTGTACCTGGCCTATGGGCTCCACGTGATGTCGTTCACCACCGGCATGCCCCTGGCTGGCCAACTGGAACGGCTGATGCTGTTCTACGTGCTGCCGGTCCTGCTCGCATTCTTGCTGTTCACCTCCGTGCGCGCCTGGCGTCGCCAACACCACAAGAGGGATTTGCCATGACCGATACTCCAAAGAGCGGCCTGGACATGCGTCGCCAGGTGATGGGCGACGCGTTCGTCGACCGCGCCCTGGGCAACGCTACCGAATTCACCCAGCCCCTGCAGGACTTCGTCAATGAACATGCCTGGGGCAGCGTCTGGAGCCGCGAAGGCCTGCCGCTGAAAACCCGCAGCCTGATCACCCTCGCCGCCCTCACCGCCCTCAAATGCCCGCAGGAACTCAAAGGCCATGTGCGTGGCGCACTGAATAACGGCTGCACGGTGGAGGAGATTCGCGAAGCGTTGCTGCACTGCGCGGTGTATGCGGGAGTGCCGGCGGCGATCGATGCGTTTCGGGCGGCGCAGGAAGTGATCGAGGCGTATCAGAAGCCGGAGTAATGGGCTGGCCCTGTGACGGCAACTCGGGCCTCTTCGCGAGCAGGCTCGCTCCCACATTCGACCGTATTCCTGCTGAAGGAATCCAGTCAGCTGTGGGAGCGGGCTTGCTCGCGAATGGATCTACAGGACGCTGGGATACTAGCTCCAGACCCGAGCACTCTCCGCCTGAAAGAAAACGACCCTGTGCGCCCCTAGATAAGCTTGAGCGTTCCCTTGCAACAAGAGGTTGCCTTCGCTGTCCTTGTCGCCATAAACGCTCACGAAAACCTTCTCGATCCTGCTCTTTCTTATCTGATCGAAAATGTGCCGGTCATTGTCGTCGAAAGAGTGACCATAGATAAACAATACCCCTTCCAGCCAACCCAACCGCTCAAAGCAGTAACTGAGGTAGGGGTTATGCTGGATTCTGACTTTCTTGCGCTCATGGGTAGGTTCTGAAACGAAGGTGGGAAACTTCCTATTTTCCATGTTCCATTTCACTTGCTCAATAATCGACTCGCCCTGATCCGTACAAGCATGTTTCTTCACTCCGGCTTGCGTATCGTAAATATGCAGCCCCCCGTGAAGAAAATGCACATTCTGCGCATCAGGTCCTTCCCATACCCGTCCCCAACGAAAACCGTCGTCGGTCTTATAATTTTCCGGCTCGAGACCATCTTTATTCCTGGCCCAATAAAACAGCAGATCGTAGTTAAGGGTAAAAACCTCGTGGAATGGCTGGAGAAACTTTCTTACAGCCACATACTGCGCATCAGTGACGTCATGGGGTAATTCAGGATGGGTCTTCGAAATGACCTCTATCAGCGCGGTCTTGATAATTTCCTGATCCATTCGAACTTGGTCTATCAACACCGGATCCGCGTTGTAGATCCTGAGAATATCTTCAGTCGCAATCAGCTTCTTCATGATTTTCTCAAAATCATACGTCTTGAACGTATCAAAAATGCGCCTGATGACAAACTCTCTTCCGCCAAACTCGGCACTTGAGAATAGGCTTTTATAGCTGAATATATTGCTGTTCCAAGCCTGAGAGAATCCATTGGCAAGGAGAATGGAGCAACTCTCATTTTCGACGGATGAAAAAGCTTCTTCAAAAGTGATCACGTACGCTTCCTTGTGGCAGAGTGGTCAGGTCCTGCCACAATGATAACAATACGCCATCATCCAGACCATTCTGTCATCCACAAAAACACGTCGAGCTTAAATCCACCCACCCCACTGCAACACAAAGATCCCAAGGTTGGTGGTGATCGCCGCCATCAACGTGGTGATGACGATGATCGCAGCCGCCAGTTCATGGTTGCCATCGGCGGCGCGGGCCATGACGAAGCTGGCGGCGGCGGTGGGGCTGCCGAAGTACAGGAACAGGATCCCCAGTTCCGCGCCGCGAAAGCCCCAGAGCCAGGCGCCCAGGGTGGTCAGCACCGGCAGGCCGACCATTTTCACCAGGCTCGAACTCATGGCCATCCTGCCGCTTTTGCGCAACACCGCCAGCGACAGGGTGCCGCCGATGCAGATCAACGCCAGGGGCAGGGTCATCTGCGCCAGGTACTTGCCCGATGTCTCGAACCAGTTCGGCAGGCCGATCTGCCAATAGGCGAACGGGGCGGCGATGATCACGCTGATGATCAGCGGGTTGCTGAACACGCTTTTGCAGATGTTCCACGGGTCGGACTTGATCACCGGGCTGTAGACCGCCAGCACGATGGTCGACAAGGTGTTGTAGAGCAGGATCACCAATGCAGCGAGGATCGCCCCCAGGGAAATCCCGTAGTCGCCATACATGCTTGCCGCCAGCGCCAGGCCGATGATCCCGTTGTTGCCGCGAAACGCACCTTGGGTGTAGATGCCGCGATCTTCCCGCGGGCAGCGCCAGATCGCCCATCCCCAGGCCATGGCGAAGCTCACCAGGGTGGCGACGGAGAAATAGATCAGCAGGTCCGGCTGCAACGCCGCATGCAGGTCGGCATGGAGGATGCCGAGGAACAACAGCGCCGGCATGGTGACGTTGAACACCAGGGACGAGGCGATGTGGATGAAGTTGTCGTTGATCCAGTCGATGCGCTTGAGCAACGCCCCCAGGAACAGCATCGCAAACACCGGCGCGGTGATGTTCAGGGTTTCGAGGAAAATTGCCAGCATGCCGGTGACCTTGAGAGGGGTGTCGTTAGGTGGCTAATGATAAGCCACACACGGCATTGGCGTCTGGTGAAGCGTCTTCGCGAGCAGGCTCGCTCCCGCATTGATGCTTCGGTGATCCGAAAACCTTCATCCACCACAAATCCCCTGTGGGAGCGCGCCTGTGGGAGCAAAGCTCGCTCGCGATGAAAGCACCTCGATCCGCCATGAGACAGCGTTATCGTTCATCGCGAGCAAGCTTTGCTCCCACAGGCCCGCTCTCACAGGGGGAGTGAGGATCAGGTAATCGGCGCTGGGTTGAACAAGGTGATGTCGTTGTACAGCTTGTGCCGTTCTGCCCAGGTCTGCTTCTTGCCGCTGGCCACATCAAGGTAATAGTGGAACAGTTCCCAGCCCAACTCTTCGATCGAAGCGCGGCCCGTGGCAATCCGGCCGGCGTCGATGTCGATCAGGTCCGGCCAGCGCTGGGCCAGTTCGGTGCGGGTCGAGACCTTCACCACCGGGGCCATGGCCAAGCCGTAAGGCGTGCCCCGGCCAGTGGTAAACACGTGCAGGTTCATCCCTGCCGCCAGCTGCAATGTGCCGCAGACAAAATCACTGGCCGGGGTGGCACAGAAGATCAGGCCTTTCTGCTTGAAGCGCTCGCCCGGACCGAGCACGCCGTTGATCGCGCTGCTGCCGGACTTGACGATCGAACCCAGGGATTTTTCGACGATGTTCGACAGCCCGCCCTTCTTGTTGCCCGGCGTGGTATTGGCGCTGCGATCCGCCTCGCCCTTGGCCAGGTAACGGTCGTACCAGTCCATCTCGCGCACCAGTTCCTGGGCGACTTCCCGGGTTTGCGCCCGGGAGGTCAACAGGTAGATGGCATCGCGCACTTCGGTGACTTCGGAAAACATCACGGTCGCGCCGGCGCGCAGCAACAGGTCCGAGGCATAGCCCAGCGCCGGGTTGGCGGTGATGCCGGAAAACGCATCGCTACCACCGCACTGCATGCCCAGGATCAGCTCCGAAGCCGGCACGGTTTCGCGACGGCGCTGGTCGAGCTTCTTCAGGCGGGTTTCAGCCAGCGCCATGATCTGCTCGATCATCTCGGTGAAGCCGTGGCTGGAGTCCTGCAGGCGATACAACCATGGCTCGCTGAGGTCCACCGAGCTGTCGTTTTCGTGCATCACCTGGCCGGCCTGCAATTTCTCGCAACCCAGGCTGATCACCAGCGCTTCGCCACCCAGGTTCGGGTTACGCGCCAGGTTGCGCACAGTGCGGATCGGAATGTACGCATCGGTGGCGGTGATCGCCACGCCACAGCCGTAGCTGTGGGTCAACGCCACCACGTCGTCGACGTTCGGGTACTTGGGCAGCAATTCATCCTTGATGCGCTTGACCGCATGATCCAGCACCCCGGTCACGCACTGCACCGTGGTGGTGATGCCCAGGATATTGCGCGTGCCAACGGTACCGTCGGCGTTGCGGTAGCCTTCGAAGGTATAACCCTCCAGCGGCGCATCCGCCGCCGGCACGTCGGTGGACAGCGGCAGGCTGTCCAGCGGTGGCGCGGTGGGCATGCGCAACTGGTCTTCCTTGACCCAGCTGCCACGGGGGATCGGTTGCAGCGCGTAGCCGATGACCTGGCCGTAGCGAATCACCTCGCCGCCCTCGGGAATGTCCTGCAGCGTGACCTTATGGCTCTGGGGCACGAAGTCCACGGTGACCAGGCCGTCCGGAAACTCGGTCCCGGCCGGCACACCCTGGTCATTGACGACGATCACCACATTGTCCCGCTCGTGCAGGCGGATGTAGCGGGGCGAATCGGCATGTTCAATCAGTTGCATCGGTGCCGCTCCTTCAGGATTTGGCTTCAGACAGACTGGAGAGGTCGGCATCCCTGGCCATGGGTTCCTTGAGCACGACACGCTTGATCGGCCCGACGATGACCAGGTAGCTGAACACCGCCACCAAGGCGTTGCAACCGACGAATACCAGTGCCCACTTGAACGAACCGGTGGCACTGATGATGTAGCCGATGACGATTGGCGTGGTGATCGACGCCAGATTGCCGAAGGTGTTGAACAAGCCACCGCTCAGACCGGCGATCTGTTTTGGCGAGGTGTCGGACACCACGGCCCAGCCCAGCGCGCCCACGCCCTTACCGAAGAAGGCCAGGGCCATGAAGCCCACCACCATCCATTCGATTTCAACATAGTTGCAGGCCACGATGCTGCTGGACACCAGCAGGCCGGCAATGATCGGCGCCTTGCGAGCGAACGTCAGCGAGTGACCCTTGCGCAACAGGTAATCGGAAATCACCCCACCCAGCACACCGCCGATGAAACCGCAGATCGCCGGCAAGGACGCGATGAAACCAGCCTTGAGGATGGTCATGCCGCGTTCCTGAACCAGGTATACCGGGAACCAGGTCAGGAAGAAGTAAGTGATGCCGTTGATGCAGTATTGGCCCAGGTACACGCCGAGCATCATGCGGTTGGTGAGCAATTGGCGGATGTAATCCCATTTCGGACCGTCGGCCTTCTTCTCTTTCTTCCCTTTGTCCTGATCCATGTCGACCATCGCACCGTTGGCGGCGATGTGGTTGAACTCGGCGTCATTGATCAGCGGATGCTGGCGTGGGCTGTGAATCACTTTGAGCCAGATCAGCGAGAACACAATGCCGACCACGCCCATCACAATGAACACGTGCTGCCAACCGAAGCGGTAGACGATCCAGCCCATCAGCGGCGCGAACAACACCGTGGCGAAATACTGCGCCGAGTTGAAGATCGCCGAGGCGGTGCCGCGCTCTGCGGTGGGAAACCAGGCGGCGACGATACGTGCGTTACCCGGGAAGGACGGCGCTTCGGCCAGTCCTACCAGAAAACGCAGCATGAACAGCGCGACCACGGCCGTCGACATACCGAATTCACCGACATAACCTTGCAACACGGTGAACAACGACCAGGTAAAAATGCTCAGGGCATAGATTTTTTTCGAGCCGAAACGGTCGAGCAGCCAACCACCGGGAATCTGCCCGGCGACATAGGCCCAACCAAAAGCGGAGAAAATATAACCGAGGGTAACGGCGTCAATGCCGAGGTCTTTCTGCAGGCTGGAGCCTGCGATGGCGATAGTTGCGCGGTCGGCATAGTTGATCGTCGTCACCAAAAACAGCATGAGCAGGATCAAATAGCGGACGCGGGTCGGCTTGGTTTCTTGCATGTAATCTACTTCCACTATTTATTTTTATACGGGAAATCAAATTGTGCGGTCGGCGCCGGTTTCGGCGCCGACCGGTGTTGCGTGTTACGAACCGATGTAGGAGGTCTTCACCACGGTGTAGAACTCCTGCGCGTAGCGACCTTGCTCGCGCGAACCATAGGACGAACCTTTGCGCCCGCCGAACGGCACGTGGTAATCCACGCCGGCGGTCGGCAGGTTGACCATCACCATGCCCGCCTGGGAATGGCGCTTGAAGTGGTTGGCATACTTCAGCGAGGTGGTGGCGATACCGGCCGACAGACCGAACTCGGTGTCGTTGGCCATCGCCAGCGCCGCCTCGTAGTCGGCCACGCGCACGACGTTGGCCACCGGGCCGAAAATTTCTTCGCGGCTGATGCGCATGGCCGCTTCGCTGTCGGCGAACAGGGTCGGCGCCAGGAAATAGCCTTCGGTGTCGCAGGTTACCAGGCCACCACCGCTGACCAGCCGCGCACCTTCGCTCTGGCCAATGTCGATGTACTTCAAGTCCTGGCTGAGCTGGGCTTCGGAAACCACCGGGCCGATGTCCGTACCCGCCTTCAGGGCGTGACCGACCTTGATCGATTGCATGCGCTCGGCCATGGCTTCGACGAACCTGTCGTGAATGCCGGCGGTGACAATCAGGCGACTGGAGGCCGTGCAACGCTGGCCGGTGGAATAGAACGCACTCTGCACCGCCAGTTCGACGGCCTGCTTGAGGTCGGCGTCGTCGAGGATGATCTGCGGGTTCTTGCCGCCCATCTCCAACTGCACCTTGGCCTGGCGCGACACGCAGCTGACGGCGATCTGCCGGCCCACGCCCACGGAGCCGGTGAAGCTGATGCCGTCGACTTTCGGGCTGTTGACCAGGATGTCACCGACCACGCGACCGCTGCCCATCACCAGGTTGAACGCACCGGCCGGGAAACCGGCGCGGGAAATGATTTCCGCCAGGGCCCAGGCGCAACCTGGCACCAGCTCGGCGGGCTTGATCACCACGCAGTTGCCGTAGGCCAGGGCCGGGGCGATTTTCCACGCGGGGATGGCGATGGGGAAGTTCCACGGCGTGATCAGGCCAACCACACCCAGGGCTTCACGGGTCACTTCGACGTTGACGCCCGGACGCACCGACGGCACATAGTCGCCGGACAAGCGCAGGCATTCACCGGCGAAAAACTTGAAAATGTTGCCGGCGCGGGTCACTTCGCCGATGGCCTCGGGCAGGGTCTTGCCCTCCTCCCGGGCCAGCAGTTGGCCGAGTTCTTCGCGGCGGGCGAGGATCTCGCTGCCTACCTTGTCCAGCGCATCGTGACGAGCCTGGATGCCCGAAGTCGACCAGGCCGGGAACGCGGCGCGGGCGGCTTCGATGGCGGCATTGACTTGAGCAGCGTCAGCCTTGGCGTACTCGCCGATGACATCGGACAGGTCAGACGGGTTGATGTTGGTGCAATAGTCGGCACCGGCCACCCACTGACCATTGATGTAGTTATCGAAACGCTTTGCATCTGCCACGGATGCTTCTCCTTACAAATAGCCTGTCTGGTTCCGAGAGCGTTCCCACGCGGAGCATGGGAACGAGCCGCTGATTGCTCAGCGGCTCGCCGGGGTCTGTTACTGCTTGCCTTGCTTGTCGATCAGCGCGGCCAGGGCTTCGTATTCGTCCGGTAGCAGATCGGTCAGCGGCGTGCGCACGGGACCGGCGTCGTAGCCGACGATCTTCGCGCCCGCCTTGACGATGCTCACGGCATAACCGGCCTTGCGGTTGCGGATATCCAGGTACGGCAGGAAGAAGTCATCGATGATCTTGCCGACAGTGGCGTGATCGTCGCGGGCGATGGCGCGGTAGAAGTCCATCGCGGTTTTCGGGATGAAGTTGAACACCGCCGAGGAATAGACCGGCACGCCCAGGGCCTTGTAGGCCGCTGCGTAGACTTCAGCGGTCGGCAAACCGCCCAGGTAGCTGAAGCGATCGCCGAGGCGACGACGGATCGACACCATCAGCTCGATATCGCCCAGGCCGTCCTTGTAGCCGATCAGGTTCGGGCAACGCTCGGCCAGTTGTTCGAGCTGCGCGGCGTTCAGTCGGCAGACGTTGCGGTTGTAGACCACCACGCCGATCTTCACCGATTTGCACACGGCTTCAACGTGAGCGGCAACACCGTCCTGGCTGGCTTCGGTCAGGTAGTGCGGCAGCAGCAACAGGCCCTTGGCACCCAGGCGCTCGGCCTCTTGGGCGTACTCGATGGCCTGGCGAGTCGCACCGCCGACACCGGCGAGAATTGGCACGCTGGTGGCGCAGGTATCGACAGCCGTCTTGATGACCTGGGAATACTCGCTGGCGGCCAGGGAGAAGAATTCACCGGTGCCACCGGCGGCGAACAGGGCCGAGGCGCCGTAGGGAGCCAGCCACTCGAGGCGCTTGATGTAGCTGTCGCGATTGAAATCGCCTTGGGCAGTAAAATCGGTGACCGGGAACGACAGCAGGCCAGACGAGAGGATGGACTTCAGTTCTTGTGGATTCATTATTCGAACACCCTGGGACGCAAAAATATGTTTGAGAGAGATAAGCTTCGGCCAGAAGTTGTAGGTCATCGTACAACTTAAAATACGAACGTCAACTGCATTTCGTCATCAAGGAGGGAAAAAGTCCGGCGGACCGTTCATCCGCACTGTCGACTTTGACAGTTTCGACTCGTCAGGCGATGCCCTAAAACAGCCTGAACAGCCACGGAGAGCAAACCATGAAGACCCAACATCGATTCCAATACACCCACGAAGCCAAACAGCAGACGCTGGACTTCACCGTATTCGACCTGCACGTCAACGTAGGCGATCGAGTGGTGTTTCCAGGCAGCGACCAGGCCCACATCGTTACTTACAAGGAATTCCACCTGAACGACGACGGCAGCGTCGGACATGTCGATTACCGGACAGATTAGGTTGATGGCGCCTTCAAGTCACATCGCCACGGTCGGCCCCTCAAGGAGTGACACTATGAGTACCTATAAAAAGCCTGTTCTCGTCCAATTCCCGGACACAGACGAAGTCACCATCGATCTGACGGATCTGGAGAGTGGGTTGAAATTCAGAATCCCGGAGCTGGATAAAATCGGATACGAATGGGAAGTCGCCCCGATACTGGGCTCGGAACCCGTTGAATGGGCCGATCGAAAGTCCCTGGCCAGCTATGACGACGAGGGCAATGCGCAGAAACTCACCGTACTGGAACTGATAGTGCCCAAGGCCAGGCTGGAAAAGTATCGCGGCCAGGTGGTTGAACTGCGTTACCGGTATTTCAGCGAGTCCGATGGCTATGGCGATGAGATGGTTTCGGCGCCGGTGCGCTTGAAGGTTGAGTAAGGTTCTTCGGCTCAGGCCGCGTGCAGGCACATAGGTATGGAGGTAGACCATCCTGTGGCGAGGGGATTTATCCCCGCTGGGCTGCGCAGCAGCCCCAAAGGCAGCGACCTCAATTAATCTGACACACCGAGGTGTCAGGTTGGGGGCTGCTGTGCAGCCCAGCGGGGATAAATCCCCTCGCCACAGGGTATCCCGGCGGACTCAGCCCTGCGCTTGCGCTTCTTCATGGGCCTGGCGCAGCCGCTCGCGGCTGTTGGTCAGGTGAAGGCGCATGGCGGCACGGGCGGCGTCCGAGTCCTGGCGGGCGATGGCTTCGTAGATTTCTTCGTGCTCGCGGCTCAGGCGGTCCATGTAGTGTTGCTGGTCGTCATGGGCCAGGCGTGCCGAGTTCACCCGGGTGCGCGGGATGATGCTGGTGCCCAGGTGGGTCATGATGTCGGTGAAATAGCGGTTGCCGGTGGACAGGGCGATTTCCAGGTGGAAAGCGAAGTCCGAGGCCACCGCATCGGTGGCGTGAGCCGCACTTTCGTTCAGTGCATCGAGGGCTGTACGCATCGCGGCCAACTGCTCGTCGCTGCGGCGCTGGGCGGCGAGCCCGGCGGACTCCACTTCCAGGCTGATGCGCAACTCCAGGATCGCCAGCACGTCACGCAAGGTGACCACCGTGGCCGGGTCGATTCGAAAACCGCTCGGGCTGGGGGTGTCCAGCACGAAGGTGCCGATGCCGTGGCGGGTTTCCACCTGGCCGGCCGCCTGCAAGCGTGAGATCGCTTCACGTACCACGGTGCGGCTGACGCCATGGGCCTCCATGATCGCCGACTCGGTGGGCAACTTGTCGCCACGCTTGAGCAGGCCGTCACGGATCTGCTCGGTCAGCACCGTCACCAACTCCTGCGCCAGGCTGCGGCGCTTACGGGGAAAGCGTGGTACGTCGATCGGGTTTTCCATGGGGCTCTTTCTCGGCAAGCGATTGAATGCGCATTATCATAGCGTAACGTGGTTGTATGATCACTGTGTTCCCTGGCGGCCTTCCCAAGGGTTGCTGGCCACCACAGTGGTCAGACACGGCCATCAAGTGACTACAGCCCGCTCCAGCAGTTGGCCATTTTCGATACGTACATGTCGTGGATGGAATCGTTTCAAGCTGCTTCGGTGGCCGACGCTGACGATGCTCAACCCCGGCAACTGATCGATCAACGCCTGGTACAGCGTCGCTTCGTCCTCCTCATCCATCGCCGACGTCGCTTCGTCCATGTACAACCACAGCGGTGCGTAGAGCAGTGCCCGGGCAAAGGCCAGGCGCTGCTGCTCGCCGGGCGAAAGCATGCGCTGCCAGTGGTTGCTTTCATCCAGGCGTGCGATCAGGTGCGGCAGGCGGCAGGTTTCGAGCACCTGTGCATAACGTTCGTTAGGGTAGACGTCGCCGGGCTGTGGATAACTCAGCACCTCGCGCAGGCTGCCAATGGGCAGATAGGGTTTCTGCGGCAGGAACAGATAACGTGCCGCCGGCAATACAATGCGACCATGCCCGGTGGGCCAGAGGTGCCCCATCGCCCGGAACAGCGTGGATTTACCACTGCCGGAACGGCCACTGAGCATCACCCGCTCCCCAGCGCCAACGGTCATGTCGGCGGCGTCGAGCAGATGACGCCCGTCATTCAGGTCCAATCCCAGCTGGTGCACTTTCAGTTGGTTGCCCTGGTTCTGCACGTCGATGGCCGGTATGCGCGCCTCGTTGTCGCTCATGGCCTGACGGAAACTCAGCAGACGATCACAGGTGGCGCGCCACGCGGCGAGGTCGGTATAGGCGCTGATGAACCAGCTGAAACTCTCCTGCACATTGCCGAACGCCGAGTTGATCTGCATGAGTTCGCCCAGCTGGATCTTGCCGGCGAAGTAACGCGGCGCCGCCACCATGAACGGGAAGATGATCGCGATCTGGCCGTAGCCGGAGGTGAAGAACGTCAGGCGCTTGGACACCCGCATGATGTCCCAGAAGTTATGCCAGACCAGGCCGAAACGCCCGCTCAGGCGACGGTTTTCGTTGGGCTCGCCGTTGTACAGCGCAATGCTTTCGGCGTTCTCGCGCACCCGCACCATGGAAAAACGCAGGTCGGCTTCGAAGCGCTGCTGGTTGTTGTTCAGGCCGATCAGGCGACGACCGATCAGGTGCGTCAGCCAACTGCCCACCGCCGCGTACACCAGCGCGCACCAGAACATGTAGCCCGGAATGGTGTAGCCGAACACTACGATACTGCCCGACACACCCCACAGGATGATCGAGAAGGACACCAGGCTGACCACGTTGCGCAACAAGCCCAGCCCCAGGCCCAAGGTATTGCTGGTGAAGCTGTTGAGGTCTTCGGAAATCCGCTGATCCGGGTTGTCGGTGTAGCCGCCCTGCTCCAACTGGTAGTAATTCTTGTTGTCGAGCCAGCGGGCAAAATGCTGCTCGGTCAACCAGGCCCGCCAGCGAATGGTGAGCATCTGCGTGAGGTACAAGCGGTACACCGCGCCCAGGATCGCCACCGCGGCGATGCCGCAGAAATATAGAATCAGCTGCCAGAACGCCGCGCTGTTTTTCTCTTGCAGGGCGTTGTAGAAGTCCTTGTACCAACTGTTGATCCACACCGAAATCGCCACGCTGAACAGTGACAGCGCGATGACCGCGATCAACAGCGTCCAGGCCTTGCCCTTCTCCTCACTGCGCCAGTACGGCGTGGTCATCTGCCAGACACGGCGGAAAAAATGGCCGCGCACTGTATCGTTGACCGCGGAATATTCAGCGTTCTGATTCATGGTTAAAGCTCAATAAGGAGAAAGAGTCGGGCCGATCATAGAGCAACGGCCCGATGTGTCGCGAGGGGGTGGACAACATCCGTTCAGCACAGGTTCAGCGACGCACGGGACGCTTCTGCAATTTGCGCTGCAAGGTGCGCCGGTGCATGCCCAGGGCGCGGGCGGTGGCGGAAATGTTGCCTTCGTGCTCGGTCAGCACCCGCTGGATGTGCTCCCATTGCAGGCGATCCACCGACATCGGGTTCTCCGGCACCAGGGTGTCGAGGTCGGCATGCTCGGACAGCAGCGCGGCCAGCACGTCGTCGGCGTCGGCCGGTTTGCACAGGTAATTGCAGGCGCCGCGCTTGATGGCTTCGACCGCCGTGGCGATGCTCGAATAACCGGTGAGGATCACCACGCGCATCTCCGGGTCCAGTTCCAGCAGCTTGGGCAGCAGCACCAGACCCGAATCGCCGTCCATCTTCAGGTCCAGGGCGGCGTAGTCCGGCAGATCGGCCTGGGCGATGGTCAGGCCCTCCTCGGCGGAACCGGCGGTGCTCACGCGAAAGCCGCGACGGGACATCGCCCGGGCCATGACGCGGGTAAACGTGGCGTCATCATCCACCAGCAACAGGTGCGGCAGTTCTTCGCCGTCGACTTGGATCTCGTCACTCATGTTCGTCTCCTCGGTCGGCATGGGGCAGGCGCAGCTCGGTGAGCGTGCCGCCGCTTTCATGGGGGTAGAGTTTCACCGAGCCGCCAGCGCGTGTCACGCTGGCCTTGCTCAAAAACAGGCCCAGGCCGAGGCCTTTGCCCTTGGTGGTATAGAACGGCTTGCCGATCTGCTCGGCGATGGCCAACGGCACACCGGCACCGTGGTCGCGAATGCTGATGATCAATTCGTAGGCATTCCACTCCAACGCCACCTCCAGGCCTTCGGGGCAGGCATCGGCGGCGTTGTTCAACAGGTTCAGCAACGCCTGGGTCAAATCCGGCGGCGGTGCCATGCGCGGCACCGGGCCGTAGCCCAGGCACCGAAATCGATAACTGGCTTCCGGGCGCATCAGGTGCCAGCGATTGAGGGCCTCGTCGAGCCAGTCGGTGACGTCCTGCATGTCGATCGCCAGCCGGCGGTTGGCCTCGGCGGCGCGCACCAGGTATTGCAGGGTCTCCTTGCAGAGCTTGACCTGATCCTGCAACACGCTGAGGTCGTCCTGCAACATCGGATCGGGATGATCCTGCTGCATCTCCTTGAGCAGCACGCTCATGGTCGCCAGCGGTGTACCCAGCTCATGGGCGGCGCCGGCGGCCTGGGTCGCCACGGCCAGCAGCTGTTCGTCCCGCAGGCCCTCTTCACGACGGATGGCCCGAAGCTCTTCCTGGCGGCGAAGCTCTTCGGCCATGCGCGCGGCAAAAAACGTGATGACCGCCGCGGCCAGGGCGAAACTCAGCCACATGCCGTAGATCTGCAGGTTCTCCCGGGCGATGGGGAAGGTTTCCAGGGGATAGAACCGCGCCAACAACAAGGTATACAGCGCCAGGGCGATGCCAGAAAGAATCAGCGAATAACGCCACGGCAGCGTCACCGCGGCGATGGTCAGCGGCACCAGGTAATAGGACACGAACGGGTTGGTCGAACCGCCGGAGAAATACAGCAAGGCACTGTGGATAAACAGGTCGCAGGCCAGTTGCACCGCGTACTCCAGCTCCGTCACCGGCCAGGAGGCGCGCAGGCGGATGGCCGTCAGCGCACACAGCACCGAGGCGCACACCAGCGTAATCGCCAGTTGCAGCCAGGGCAGCGGCAACAGCTCGAACCAATAGGCGAGCCCCACGGATCCGGCCTGGGCCGCAAGGACCAGGATACGGATGAACGTCAGCCGCCAGAGGTTCTGGCGCGAGGCGGAAGTCATTTGCAAAGGGACGAGCATGAGCTCTCCTGATGAGCGCTCCAGGCGAATCGCACGGAGTATAACCAAGGCGCGGGTGACAGCGGCAGCTATGCGGCAAAGCGCCACAGCCTCGAAATGACACACCCCCCCTGTGGCGAGGGGATTTATCCCCGCTGGGCTGCGAAGCAGACCTAAAGCCAGACACCGCGCCCTATCAGATGGACTGAGTTGCTGCCTTTGGGGTTGCTGCGCAACCCAGCGGGGATAAATCCCCTCGCCACAAGGGTGCGTCATTGGCCTTATGCATCTGTATAGAAGTTGTAACTGTGCGAACCACACCGCAAACGCTAGAGTCTTATCGTTCACGCAGGCCCGGACCTGACCCCTGCACATCATCCCAAGGAGCTTTCATGCACACGTTCAGTCGCCCCGCCGCCCTCCTCGCCCTCAGCCTCGGCACCGTCGCCAGCCTGCCGGCGCTGGCCGCCGATGAACTGCACTACAACCAGATTTCCCTGCGCGCCGAAGCCAGCCAGGAAGTGGCCCGTGACCTGATGATCGTCACGCTCTACACCGAAGAGCAAAACACCGACCCGGCCAAACTCGCCGCCGCCGTCAGCACCACGCTGAACAAAGCCATCGACCAGGCCAAGCAGGTCAAGGACATCACCCTGCGCCAGGGCAGCCGCAACAGCTATCCGATCTACGACGGCAAGGGCCAGAAAATCACCGGCTGGCGCGAACGCGCCGAACTGCGCCTGGAAAGCGCCGACTTCGCCGCCCTGTCCAAACTCACCGGCGAACTGCTGACCGACATGAAAATGGGCGGCATGGACTTCGCCATCTCCACCGCCACCCGCCAGAGCAGCGAAGACGCCCTGCTCAAGGACGCCGTCAACGCCTTCAAGGCCCGCGCCCAACTGGCCACCGAAGCCCTGGGTGGCAAGGGCTACAAAATCGTCAACCTGAACCTCAACACCAACGGTTATCCACAGCCCTACATGCGCGCACCGATGATGATGAAGGCCGGGGCCATGGATGCCGAGTCCGTCACGCCTGAAGTGGAAGCGGGCACCAGCAAGGTGAGCATGACGGCGGATGGGGCGATTGAGGTATTGATGCAGTAAAAGGGCTGACCGAGATATCCAGCCCAGTGACACGCTTTGTGGCGAGGGGATTTATCCCCGCTGGGCTGCGTAGCAGACCCAACCCTGACACCTCGGTGTGCCAGGACGATTGAGGTCGCTGCCTTTTGGGGCTGCTACGCAGCCCAGCGGGGATAAATCCCCTCGCCACAGGTTAGCGTTGAACCGCTCCTGCGCTACGCCTCACCCGGACTGGCCGACGCCTCAAGCTGATCCAGCGCCTTGTCCACCAGCAACTGACACAACTCCACCAACTGATGAATCCCCAGCGCCACGCTGCGGCGCGTGCCATCCACCTCGAAGGCCAGATCCTCGGCCATGGCCTTGACCGAGGCCAGGGTTTCGCAGGTGCTGGTCAATAGCGTGTCGGCGTCTGCTTTGGCGGTGACTGAAAAGAGGCTGTCGATGCGCGGGTCGGTGCTGGGCTCTGGAGGCTTTGGGTTGAGGTAATGATCGAGCACCCGCTCGGCAGCGGCGCGGTCTTTGAGAAGTTCTTCGAGGGTGTCAAAACTGGAAAGAGGGTTGGTTCTGTTGAACGGCGGATCGGGAATCAACTTGTCCATATTCAATGTTCCTACTAAACGTGAAATTTGGAGCCATCCCAGTGTCGTTTCCACGCGACAATAAAGGTGGCAGCGGTACGCGGGGTGGAAATACCGGTTAGTAGGACCCGGCCAGACCGAAGCCTGCCCACGCACAGCTGCCAGAACGCAGTTTGCAGACGAAACAGGACGTCGGCAACACGATGTTCAGCTAGGCCACTACTAAAGGGTTCAGGTTTCCACACCCGGTCGCTGAATGGCAGCGACGTTCAAAGGTTAGAGAGCCCACTTCCGAGGGACAACCCTAAAAAGCCGTGGGATGTTTCCCTTCGGTCCAGAAGATCCTTCCGATGCACCTGAATGATTCGCGCTGCCTCCAGCCTTACCACAACACTGTGGCGAGGGAGCGAGCTCCCTCGCCACAGGGCAGCGTCCAACCTGCAGCTATGCCCAAAGTCAGGGGTCCCCCTCACTTTTGGATATTTCCAACCATCTCCACTACACAGCTACTCTCCATGAAAACCGTCACCACGCCCCAAGGGACTTCATGGACAGAACCACTTTCCAACCATTGCTGCTCACCCTCGCCCTGATCGGCTGCACCCCGCTGGCCCAGGCCGCCACCACCCTGGTCTACTGCTCCGAAGCCAGCCCCGCCGGGTTCGATCCCAGCCAATACACCAGCGGTACCGACTTCGACGCTTCGGCCGAAACCGTCTTCAATCGTCTCACCCAGTTCAAGCGCGGCGGCACCGAAGTCGAGCCGGGGCTGGCGACGCGTTGGGATGTCTCCGCCGATGGACTGGTCTACACCTTCCATCTGCGCGACGGCGTGAAATTCCACACCACCGACTATTTCACCCCCACCCGCGACTTCAACGCCGACGACGTGGTGTTCACCTTCCAGCGCCTGCTCGATCCGCAACAGCCGTTCCGCCAGGCCTACCCGACCGAGTCGCCCTACTTCACCGACATGGGCCTGAACACCACGATCAAGAGCGTCGAGAAAGTCGACGAGCACACGGTGCGCTTCAACCTGAACAACGTCGATGCCGCGTTCGTGCAGAACCTGGCGATGAGTTTTGCCTCCGTGCAGTCCGCCGAATACGCCGCGCAGTTGTTGAAGGAAGGCAAGGCCGGCGACCTCAACCAGAAACCCGTCGGCACCGGCCCGTTCGTGTTCAAGCGCTACCAGAAGGACTCGCAGATCCGCTACGCCGCCAATACGGCCTATTGGAAACCCGAGGACGTGAGGGTCGATAACCTGATCTTCTCCATCACCCCCGACGCCGCCGTGCGCCTGCAAAAGCTCAAGCGCAACGAATGCCAGGTCAGCGGTTACCCGCGTCCGGCCGACATCGAAGTGATGGAACAGGACCCGAACCTGCAAGTGCTCAGGCAACCCGGCTTCAACCTGGGCTTCCTCGCCTACAACGTGACGCACCCGCCCCTGGACCAGCTCAAGGTCCGCCAGGCGCTGGACATGGCCATCGATAAACCGGCGATCATCAAGGCGGTGTACCAGAGCGCCGGGCAACTGGCCCAGAACGCTCTGCCGCCGGCCCAGTGGTCGTTCGACCCGGCCATCAAGGACGCGCCCCACGACGTGACCAAGGCCAAGGCGCTACTCAAGGAAGCCGGGGTGGCGCCAGGTACCACCATCAATTTATGGGCGATGACGGTGCAACGCGCCTCCAATCCCAACGCGCGGATGTCGGCGCAGATGATTCAGCAGGATTGGGCGAAAGTCGGCATCAAGGCCAACATCGTCAGCTATGAGTGGGGTGAGTACATCAAGCGCGCCAAGAATGGCGAACACGACGCCATGATCTACGGCTGGACCGGCGACAACGGCGACCCGGACAACTGGCTTGGCGTGCTCTACAGCTGCGCGGCGGTCAAGGGCAGCAACTACGCCAAGTGGTGCGACCCGGCCTACGACAAGCTGATCCAGCAAGCCAAGGTCTCGACCGACCGCCAACAACGGATCGACCTGTACCGGCAGGCGCAAAAGATCCTCAAGCAACAGGTGCCCATCACGCCGATTGCCAACTCCACGGTGTTCCAGCCGATAAACAAAAAAGTCGTGGATTTCAAACTCAGTCCGTTTGGCCTTACACCCTTCTACGGCGTGGGTTTGCAGCAGTAGAACCCGCCCCAACCCGGTGCGCGACAAGCCCGTTGCGCACCGATTCAAGGCACTGTTTGCACCAAAAACGCCAGCGCAAACGATCAACTGCGTCAGAACTTACACAGATGCGACATTAAGGTACGTTCGTGCCACTGTTTCAGATTTGGAACCGCTCTGGATCTTGCATTGGGTATGGGGCCTGCATAAGTATCCGCAGGACGACTCACGAGGTCGCCCTCAAATCCAAAAATGACAACAAATCATGAGGCCAACATGCTTAAACACGCGGTCATTCCGTTTTTAGTCGGCGCAAGCCTATTAGCCAGCGCCCCTTTCGCCCACGCGGCGACTAACCTGGTGTTCTGCTCCGAAGGCAGCCCGGCGGGTTTCGACCCGGGTCAATACACCACCGGAACCGACTTCGACGCCTCAGCCGAGACCATCTTCAACCGCCTGACCCAGTTCGAACGTGGCGGTACCGCCGTGATCCCGGGCCTGGCGACCAAGTGGGACATTTCCGAAGACGGCCTCACCTACGTCTTCCATCTACGTGATGGCGTCAAGTTCCATACGACCCCGTATTTCAAGCCGACCCGTACCTTCAATGCCGACGACGTGCTGTTCACGTTCAACCGCATGATCAACAAGGACGACCCGTTCCGTAAGGCGTACCCGACCGAATTCCCGTACTTCACCGACATGGGCATGGACACCAACATCGCCAAGGTCGAGAAGATCGACGACAAGACCGTCAAGTTCACCCTCAACGCCGTCGATGCCGCGTTCATCCAGAACATGGCGATGCACTTCGCGTCCATCCAGTCCGCCGAATACGCCGCCCAGTTGCTCAAGGAAGGCAAGCCTTCCGATATCAACCAGAAGCCGATCGGCACCGGTCCGTTCGTGTTCAAGAGCTACCAGAAAGACTCGAACATCCGCTTCACCGGCAACAAGGACTACTGGCTTCCGGAAGACGTGAAGATCGACAACCTGATCTTCGCCATCACCACCGATCCGTCGGTGCGTATCCAGAAGCTGAAGAAGAACGAATGCCAGATCACTCTCTTCCCGCGTCCTGCCGACTTGCAGGCCATCCGTGAAGACAAGAACCTGAAGATGCCGGACCAGCCGGGCTTCAACCTGGGCTACATCGCCTATAACGTGATGGACAAGATCAAGGGCAGCGACCAGCCCAACCCGATGGCCCAACTGAAAGTGCGCCAGGCGCTGGACATGGCCGTCAACAAGCAGCAGATCATCGACTCGGTGTACCAGGGCGCCGGCCAACTGGCGGTCAACGCCATGCCGCCGACCCAGTGGTCCTACGACACCACCATCAAGGATGCGGGGTACAACCCCGAGAAAGCCAAGCAGTTGCTCAAGGAAGCGGGCATCAAGGAAGGTACCGAAATCAACCTGTGGGCGATGCCGGTCCAGCGCCCGTACAACCCCAACGCCAAGCTGATGGCTGAAATGCTGCAGTCCGACTGGGCCAAGATCGGCATCAAGGCCAAGATCGTTACCTACGAGTGGGGCGAGTACATCAAGCGCTCCAAGGGCGGTGAGAACGGCGCGATGCTGATCGGCTGGAGCGGCGACAACGGTGACCCGGACAACTGGCTCAACGTGCTGTTCGGTTGCGACTCGCTGCAGGGCAACAACTTCTCCAAGTGGTGCGACAAGAAGTTCGACGACATCGTCAAGCAGGCCAAGCGCACTTCGGACCAGTCCAAACGCACCGAGTTGTACAAGCAGGCGCAACACATCCTCAAGGATGCCGTGCCGATGACACCTATCGCTCACTCGACGGTGTTCCAACCCATGCGCACCAACGTGCAGGACTTCAAGATCAGCCCATTCGGCCTGAACTCCTTCTACGGTGTCAGCGTCAGCAAATGAGGTATGCAACGGCGGCGTCTCCTGACGGCGCCGTTGTTTTATCTGCCAAGACCCGGGAAATCGCCTACTTCCAAACACATCTGCGCGGCATGGCAGTTGGTTGAGGACGTACAGCCCTTTCTCACAAGTCTTTCAGGCGTTACGCATTGACTGCCAAACCCACGGCCATACCGTTGGATCCTGGCAGACCTGTTGACCCTGTGGCATTGCTGCATGCAATGGAATGAGCTCAGTGTCCCGGACCTGTCCCCGGATGGACGCCGGTTCACTGTTTAACACCCCGAACGAAAGAGGGAGCGTCATGCGCCATACCCTGATTTTTTCTGCATTGCTGAGTACCGGCCTGCTGGCCGCGACATCCGTGGCCCAGGCCGCCGCCGGCGGTAGTCTGGTGTTCTGCTCCGAAGGTAGCCCCGCCGGTTTCGATACGGCGCAATACACTACCGCCACCGATAACGATGCCGCCGAGCCGTTGTACAACCGCCTGGCCGAGTTTGAAAAAGGTGCGACCAATGTCGTACCGGGCCTTGCGACGAGTTGGGATATTTCCGAAGACGGCCTGAAATACACCTTTCACCTGCGCGAAGGGGTGAAATTCCATAGCACCGCATACTTCACGCCGACCCGGGACTTCAACGCCGACGACGTGCTGTTCACCTTCAACCGCATGCTCGATCCGCAGCATCCGTTCCGCAAGGCCTACCCCACCGAATTCCCGTATTTCAATGGCATGAGCCTGAACAAGAACATCGCCAAAGTGGAGAAGACCGGACCGCTGACCGTGGTCATGACCCTCAACAGCGTCGATGCGGCGTTCATCCAGAACATCGCCATGAGCTTCGCCGCGATCCTGTCGGCCGAATACGCCGACCAGTTGCTCAAGAGCGGCAAGCCGAGCGACATCAACCAGAAGCCCATCGGCACCGGTCCGTTCGAGTTCAAGAGCTACCAGAAAGACTCCAACATCCGTTACGTCGCCAACCCCCAGTACTGGGCGCCGGAGCGGGTCAAGCTGAAGAACCTGATCTTCTCGATCAACACCGACGCCTCGGTGCGGGTGCAGAAGCTCAAGGCCAACGAATGCCAAATCACCCTGCATCCGCGTCCGGCCGATGTGCCGGCGTTGAAGAACGACCCCAAGCTGCAACTGATCGAGAAGCCCGGTTTCAACCTGGGCTACATCGCCTATAACACCCGCCACAAACCGTTCGACCAGGTCGAAGTGCGCCGTGCGCTGGACATGGCGGTGAACAAGCAGGGCATCCTCAACGCCGTGTACCAGGGCGCAGGGCAACTGGCGGTCAACGCCATGCCACCGACCCAGTGGTCCTACGACGACACGATCAAGGACACTCCCTACAACCCGGAAAAAGCCAAGGAGCTGCTCAAGGCCGCCGGGGTCAAGGAAGGCACCGAGATCACCCTCTGGGCCATGCCCGTGCAACGTCCGTACAACCCCAACGCCAAGCTGATGGCCGAAATGCTCCAGGCCGACTGGGCGAAGATCGGCCTGAAGGTGAAGATCGTCAGCTACGAATGGGGCGAGTACATCAAGCGCACCAAGAACGGTGAGCACGACATCAGCCTGATCGGCTGGACCGGCGACAACGGTGACCCGGACAACTGGCTGGGCACGCTGTACAGCTGCGACGCCATTGGTGGCAATAACTACTCCATGTGGTGCGACCAGGATTACGACAAGCTGATCAAGCAGGCCAAGGTCGTCACCGACCGCGACCAGCGCACCGTGCTCTACAAACAGGCCCAGCAGTTGCTCAAGCAGCAAGTGCCGATCACCCCTGTTGCCCACTCGACGGTCAACCAGCCGCTGAGTGCCAAAGTCGAAGGATTCAAGGTCAGCCCCTTCGGTCGCAACGTGTTCTCGGGCGTCAGTCTGAACCCATAACCGATTAGTCCTACAGCGAGGGCCCCTTGGGGCCCTTACGCAGAGGTCTTGCCGTAATTCGCCGATCAGGCCAACTGCAAACGTTTGCGATCTGTAGTCCGCAGTAAAACCAATAGCCGTATCACTGAAGAAGACCGGCATTAAAAAGAAAGAAAAAGGAGCGTTACCCATGAAATTGAGCAGCACCGCGTTACTGGCCCTGGCCATCAGCAGCGTTACCGCGACAGCCTGTGCTGAGTCGCAAAGCCAGGACTTCATGCCGACCGAACTGGCTGGCACCAACGCCCAATCCGAAGCCAAGGGTTTCCTCGACGGCCAGAGCCTGTCGGGCACAACACGGAACTGGTATGCCAACGAACTGCTGAAACGAGGCAACTTCAGTTATCAGAAGCACGGTGAGACACGCCCAACCGACCGGCGCATCAACTGGGTCCAGGGCACCATTCTCAACTACACCTCGGGCTTCACCCAAGGCACCGTCGGTTTCAGCACTGAAGTCGCGGCCTATAACGCAGTAGTCCTGGACCGTAGCCGCAAGGATATCGCCAACGGCGGCAACCGCACCCTGGCCGAGAACAACGGCGATGCCGTGGACCAGTGGAGCAAGCTGGGCCTGGCCAACATAAAGGCACGGGTTTCCAACACCACCCTGACCGCCGGGCGCCAGAACTTCAGCACCCCGATCGTCGACGTCATCGGCAACCGCGCGCTGCCTTCGAGTTTCGAAGGTGTAAGCCTGCACAGTGAAGAATTCAGCAACTTGTCGTTCGATGCCGGCGTGTTCGACCGCGTCTCGCCACGTACCGAACAGAGCCTGTCGAAATTCCGCTCCGAGTACACCAACAACAGCGCAGAAACCGACAAGGTCAGCGTCGTCGGTCTGAACTACCAGCCACTCAAGAGCCTGAAGACCAGCCTGTACGCCTCTCAGGTCGAAGACTTCTGGAACCAGTACTACTTCGGCGCCACCCACGAACTGGGCGACGCTTCGGTGCTGGCCTTGACCACCGGCCTGAACTACTACAAGACCGTGGACGAAGGCAAAAAGGAGATGGGTGAAATCGACAACGACACCTACTCGCTGTCGTTGGGCCTGACCCACCAGGCCCATACCCTGACGTTCTCCTACCAGGCGGTGAACGGTAACGAATACTTCGACTACCTGCACGAAACCAACGGCATCTACCTGGCCAACTCCCTGCTGTCGGACTTCAACGGCCCAAACGAAAAATCCTTTCAGATCGCCTATGGCATCAACATGGCTGAATACGGCGTGCCAGGTCTGAAGTTCAACGTCTACCGTGCTCGCGGCTGGGGCATCGACGGCACTCATTACACCGGTACCGCCTATGACGTTCGCGGCCTGAACGATGAAAATCATTACGAAACCGGCGTGGGTGCTTCCTACGCGGTGCAGAGCGGTCCGTTGAAGGCCACGGCGATTCGTGCCACCTACACCGAACACCGCTCCAGCCGTAACCAGATTGACGGCAGCATCAACGAGTTCCGCCTGGTCACCACCGTTCCGTTCAACATTCTCTAACCGTGCACGGACGGTCGACCCACAAGGTCGACCGTTCGATTTTTTGCCGTTCAACCGATTGCAGAGGATATGACGATGAACATGATCCCCCTACGCGCAGCCATCGCCGCTGCGTTGCTGAGTGTCGCCGTTGGCGCCACGGCCAAGCCCCTCGTGGTTTGTACAGAAGCCAGCCCGGAAGGCTTCGACATGGTCCAGTACACGACTGCAGTCACTGCCGACGCCGTGGCGGAAACCATTTTCAATCGCCTGGCCGATTTCAAGCCCGGTACCACCGAAGTGATTCCGGCCCTGGCCGAATCCTGGGACATCAGCGACGATGGCCTGACGTACACGTTCCACCTGCGCAAAGGCGTCAAGTTCCACACCACCGAATACTTCAAGCCGACCCGCGACATGAACGCCGACGATGTGGTCTGGAGCTTCCAGCGCCAGCTGGACCCGAATCACCCATGGCACAAACTGTCGAGCGTGGGCTTCCCCTACTTTGAAAGCATGGGCTTCAAAGAGCTGTTGAAAAGCGTCGAGAAAGTCGACGAGCACACGGTCAAGTTCACCCTGACCCGCCGCGAAGCGCCGTTCCTGGCCGACATCGCCATGGCCTTCTCCTCGATCTACCCGGCCGAATACGCCGACCAGTTGCTCAAGGCCAACAAGGCCGGCGACCTCAACAGCAAGCCGGTCGGCACCGGGCCGTTCATCTTCCAGCGCTACAACAAGGACGCCCAGGTTCGCTTCAAGGCCAACCCGGACTACTTCCGCGGCAAGCCGCCGGCCGATGCACTGGTACTGGCCATCGCCACCGACAACAACGTGCGTATGCAGAAGCTCAAGACCAATGAGTGCCAGATCGCGCTTTACCCGAAACCGGACGATATCCCCAGCATCAAGAAGGACCCTAACCTCAAGGTCACCGAGCTGGACGCGATGACAGTTTCGTACACCGCCCTGAACACCAGTCGCAAATACATGAGCGATGTACGGGTCCGCAAAGCCATCGATCTGGCTTTCGACAAGGAAGCCTACGTCAACGCACTGTTCGGCAAGGGCAACGCCACCGTGGCGGTCAACCCCTACCCGCCAACACTGCTGGGCTTCAATCACGAGCTGAAGAATCCGCCCCGGGACCTGGACAAGGCCCGCCAACTGCTCAAGGAAGCCGGCGTGCCGGAAGGCACCGTGTTCACCCTGTTCACCCGCAACGGCGGCGGCCCGACCAACCCCAACCCGATGCTCGGCGCGCAGATGATGCAGGCCGACCTGGCGAAAGTCGGGATCAAGGTCGACATCCGTGTCATGGAATGGGGCGAAATGCTCAAGCGCGCGAAAAACGGCGAGCACGACATGGTCTCCGCCGGATGGGCGGGCGATAACGGCGACCCGGATAACTTCCTGACGCCTATGCTCAGTTGCGAGGCCGCCAAGAACGGCGAGAACTACGCCCGCTGGTGCAACGAGAAATTCCAGGCGTTGATCGACCAGGCCCGCGCCACAGTGAACCCCGACGAGCGCATCAAGCTCTATGAACAGGCCCAGGTGATTTTCAACCAGGACCAGCCGTGGATCAGCATGGCCCACACCCGGATGTTCACGGCAATGCGCAAGAACGTAGAGGGCTATGTCATTAGCCCACTGACCACCAACAACTTCGCCACCACCCAGGTGAAGTAGATAAGAAAGCGTCCGGTATCCCCTGATCAAAGGGGTGCCGGACATGCCTAACCGGCTGATGAGGTACACCTGAAGATGTTTAGTTTTATTGCCCGCCGACTGGGATTACTGATCCCCACGTTCTTCGGCATCACCTTGCTGACCTTCGCGTTGATTCGCATGATCCCCGGCGACCCCGTGGAAGTGATGATGGGCGAACGTCGGGTCGATCCCGAAATGCACGCTCAGGCAATGGAACGCCTTGGCCTCAATAAACCGCTGTACGCCCAATACCTGGACTACATCGGCAAACTGGCCCACGGTGATCTCGGCGAATCGCTACGCACCCGCGAAAGCGTCTGGACCGAGTTCAGCTCACTGTTTCCCGCGACCCTGGAACTGTCCATGGCCGCCCTGTTGTTCGCCGGTATCCTGGGCCTGCTGGCCGGGGTGATCGCGGCACTCAAGCGAGGGTCCCTGTTCGACCATGGGGTGATGGGCATCTCCCTGGCGGGGTATTCGATGCCGATCTTCTGGTGGGGCCTGATCCTGATCATGTTCTTCTCGGTGTCCCTGGGCTGGACCCCGGTGTCGGGACGCATCGACCTGCTCTACGACATCGAGCCGAAAACCGGCTTCATGCTGATCGACACCTTGCTCGCCGATGAGCCGGGCGCGTTCCTCGACGCGCTGCACCACCTGATCCTGCCGGCCATTGTGCTGGGCACCATTCCGCTGGCGGTGATCGCCCGCATGACCCGCTCTTCGATGCTCGAAGTGTTGCGCGAAGACTACATCCGCACCGCCCGGGCCAAAGGCCTGTCGCCGGCGCGCGTGGTGTTCGTCCACGGCCTGCGCAACGCGCTGATCCCGGTACTGACCGTCGTCGGCCTGCAGGTCGGCACGCTGCTGGCCGGCGCGGTCCTGACTGAAACGATCTTCTCCTGGCCGGGCATCGGCAAGTGGCTGATCGAGGCCATTGGCGCCCGGGACTACCCCGTGGTGCAGAACGGCATCCTGTTAATCGCCTGCCTGGTGATTCTGGTCAACTTCGTCGTGGACATCCTCTACGGCTTTGCCAACCCACGCATCCGTCACCAGCGCTGAGATCAAAACCATGAGTACTCCAACTACCGCGGTAGCAGTCGATCAAAGCCTGCTGTACCCGTCCCCGTACAAAGAATTCTGGCAGGCGTTTTCCCGTAACAAGGGCGCCGTGGCCGGGCTGATGTTCATGATCCTGGTGGTGTTCTGCGCGATCTTCGCCCCATGGGTCGCCCCCCACGATCCGAGCGAGCAATACCGCGACTTCCTGCTGACGCCGCCGGCCTGGCTCGAAGGCGGGCAGATCCAGTTCCTGCTGGGCACCGACGAACTGGGCCGCGATTTGCTGTCCCGGCTGATCCAGGGCTCGCGCCTGTCGCTGCTGATCGGCTTGTCGTCGGTGGTGATGTCGCTGATCCCGGGCATCCTGCTGGGCCTGTTCGCCGGGTTCTTCCCGCGCATCCTTGGCCCGACCATCATGCGCTTGATGGACATCATGCTGGCCCTGCCTTCGCTGCTGCTGGCCGTGGCGATCGTCGCCATCCTCGGCCCAGGCCTGATCAACACCGTGATCGCCATCGCCATCGTGTCGCTGCCGTCCTACGTGCGCCTGACCCGCGCCGCCGTCATGGGTGAACTGAACCGCGACTACGTGACCGCCGCCCGCCTGGCCGGTGCCGGCCTGCCGCGCCTGATGTTCATCACCGTGCTGCCCAACTGCATGGCGCCACTGATCGTCCAGGCGACCCTGAGCTTTTCCTCGGCCATCCTCGACGCCGCCGCCCTGGGCTTCCTCGGCCTGGGCGTGCAGCCGCCGACTCCGGAGTGGGGCACCATGCTGGCCTCGGCCCGGGACTACATCGAACGCGCCTGGTGGGTCGTGAGCCTGCCCGGTTTGACCATTTTGCTCAGCGTGCTGGCAATCAACCTGATGGGCGACGGCCTGCGCGATGCGCTGGACCCGAAACTCAAGAATGCCGCCTGAGGAGATTCCCATGTCACTGCTAGAAATCAAGAATCTCAACGTCCGCTTCGGCGACGCCAACGCCGTTCCGGTGGTCGATGGCCTGGACCTGAGCGTGGATAAAGGCGAAGTACTGGCCATCGTTGGCGAATCGGGTTCGGGTAAATCCGTGACCATGATGGCGCTGATGGGCCTGATCGAGCACCCCGGCATCGTCACCGCCGATGCGCTGAACTTCGACGGAAAGAACATGCTCAAGCTGAGCGCCCGCCAGCGCCGGCAAATCGTCGGCAAGGACCTGGCGATGGTCTTCCAGGACCCGATGACCGCGCTCAACCCCAGCTACACCGTGGGGTTCCAGATCGAAGAAGTGCTGCGCCTGCACCTGAAGATGTCCGGCAAGGCCGCCCGCAAGCGCGCCATCGAACTGCTGGAGAAAGTCGAGATCCCCGGCGCTTCGAGTCGCATGGAGGCCTACCCTCATCAACTGTCCGGCGGCATGAGCCAGCGCGTGGCGATTGCCATGGCGATTGCCGGCGAGCCGAAGCTGTTGATCGCCGACGAACCGACCACCGCCCTGGACGTGACCATCCAGGCGCAGATCATGGACCTGCTGCTGGCCCTGCAGAAAGAGCAGAACATGGGCCTGGTGCTGATTACCCACGACCTCGCCGTCGTCGCGGAAACCGCCCAGCGCGTCTGCGTGATGTACGCCGGTCAAGCCGTGGAAGTGGGCAAGGTGCCGCAGTTGTTCGACATTCCGGCCCATCCGTACAGCGAAGCATTGCTGGCGGCGATTCCGGAGCACAGCATGGGCGCCGAGCGCCTGGCGACGTTGCCGGGCATCGTTCCCGGCCGCTATGACCGCCCGCAAGGCTGCCTGCTGTCGCCGCGCTGCCCCTACGTGCAGGACAACTGCCGTCAACAACGCCCAGCCCTTGACCCGAAAACCAACAGCCTCGCCCGCTGCTTCTACCCGCTGAACCAGGAGGTGGCGTGATGGCCGTCGTACTTACCGCCCGTGACCTGACCCGTCATTACGAAGTGTCCCGTGGCATGTTCAAGGGCCACGCCACCGTGCGCGCCCTCAACGGCGTGTCGTTCGAACTCGAGGCCGGCAAGACCCTGGCCGTGGTGGGCGAATCCGGTTGCGGCAAATCCACCCTGGCCCGGGCCCTGACCCTGATCGAAGAGCCGTCCTCCGGCTCCTTGAAGATCGCCGGGCAGGAAGTGGCCGGCGCCAACAAGGCCGAACGCAAGCAGTTGCGCAAAGACGTGCAGATGGTGTTCCAGAGCCCTTACGCCTCCCTCAATCCGCGGCAGAAGATCGGCGATCAACTGGCCGAGCCGCTGCTGATCAACACCAGCCTGTCGGCCACCGAGCGGCGGGAAAAAGTCCAGGCGATGATGAAGCAGGTGGGCTTGCGCCCCGAGCATTATCAGCGCTATCCGCACATGTTCTCGGGCGGCCAGCGCCAGCGCATCGCCCTGGCCCGCGCCATGATGCTGCAACCCAAGGTGCTGGTGGCGGACGAACCAACATCGGCGCTGGACGTGTCGATCCAGGCTCAGGTGCTGAACCTGTTCATGGATCTGCAGCAGGAATTCAACACCGCCTACGTGTTCATTTCCCACAACCTGGCGGTGGTGCAACACGTCGCCGACGATGTGATGGTGATGTACCTCGGCCGCCCGGTGGAGATGGGGCCCAACGAGTCGATCTACAGCCGCCCGTTGCATCCGTACACCCAGGCGCTGCTGTCGGCCACCCCGACCATCCACCCGGACCCGAACAAGCCGAAGATCAAGATCGTCGGCGAACTGCCCAACCCGCTCAACCCGCCGTCCGGCTGCGCCTTTCACAAGCGCTGCCCGTACGCGACCGAGCGTTGCACCACCGAAGAGCCGGCCTTGCGGCCGCTGGATAATCGGCTGGTAGCGTGTCACTACGCCGAGCAGTTCCTCGACGGCGCGGCGTAACAATCCGGGCAAGACCCACTCACCCCGTGGCGAAGGGGCTATCCCCCTCGCCACGGTTTTCTACTTATCTGGAAAATTACGTCTGGCTGTCGCCTTCATCACTTTCGTCGCCCTCATCTCCATCCCCATCCTCGTCTATCGTCGAGTCATCATCGTCCTGATCCCCCGGTTGGGTTTCGGTCGCAGCAAACATCATCGCGCCCTGCCCCCCTTGCCCGCTCAAAGCCTGTTGCTCGTGGTCGACGCACTCGGCCCATACAGCGCTGGAGCCGAGGGACAACATCACCAAAACCTTCAGCAACAACATCACGCGTAGAAACCTGTTCATAGCCGATTTCCTCTTTCCTGGATAAAAGCGGGCCCCCACGGCGTTCAGGAATCTGATCCCGAACTGGCTGGCTCGTATGACTAGGACGCAGAACCACGGACAGAAATGCCGCTTGGGCACAGACCGCTTTCGAATAGACCTTATTCCAAGCCGCTATGTGGGAGCGAGCCTGCTCGCGATAGCGATGTGTCAGCCAACATCATGCCAAACGGGCCACCACCATCGCGAGCAAGCTCGCTCCCACAGTCCCTGGCGTCGTACACAAATCTCATCTACCTATCAGTTCCATTGTGGGAGCGAGCCTGCTCGCGATAGCGGTCTGTCAGCAACATCAATATCGAATGGGCTGTCGCCATCGCAAGCACGCTCCTACAGGGGCGGCGCCGTAACGAGCAGGGATAAAAAAGCCCCGCAGCTTTCGCAACGGGGCTTTGGGTCTTGCGGCTCAGCGCTTAGTGATGCTCACGGGTCGCGCGGAATTTCACGTCCGGCCAGCGCTCTTCCATCAGCGCCAGGTTGACCCGGGTCGGGGCCAGGTAGGTCAGGTGACCACCGCCGTCCAGCGCCAGGTTTTCCACGGCTTTATTGGAAAACTCTTCAAGCTTCTTCTTGTCGCCGCATTCGATCCAGCGGGCCGAGTACACGGTGATCGGCTCATAGGAGCACTCGACCTTGTATTCCTCCTTCAAGCGGCTGGCGACCACATCGAACTGCAGCACGCCGACCGCGCCGAGGATGATGTCGTTGCTGCGCTCCGGGAAGAACACCTGGGTAGCGCCCTCTTCGGCCAGTTGCTGCAGGCCCTGGCGCAGTTGCTTGGACTTGAGCGGGTCCTTCAGGCGCACGCGGCGGAACAGTTCCGGGGCGAAGTGCGGGATGCCGGTGAACCCCAGGACTTCGCCTTCGGTGAAGGTGTCGCCGATCTGGATCGTGCCATGGTTGTGCAGGCCGATGATGTCGCCGGCGAAGGCCTCTTCCAGCTGTTCGCGCTCCGAGGAGAAGAAGGTCAGGGCGTCGCCGATGCGCACGTCCTTGCCGGTGCGCACGTGGCGCATCTTCATGCCTTTTTCGTACTTGCCGGAACAGATGCGCATGAACGCGATACGGTCGCGGTGCTTGGGGTCCATGTTCGCCTGGATCTTGAAGATGAAGCCCGAGAACTTTTCTTCCACCGGTTCCACGGTGCGCTCGTTGGCGACCCGGGGCAGCGGACGCGGCGCCCAGTCGACCACGGCGTCGAGCACATGGTCCACACCGAAGTTGCCCAGCGCGGTACCGAAGAACACCGGGGTCATCTGGCCGTCGATAAAGGCCTGCTGGTCGAATTCATGGCAGGCGCCCTGCACCAGCTCCAGTTGCTCGACGAAACGCTCGTATTCGTCGCCCAGGTGCTCGCGCGCTTCGTCGGAGTCCAGCCTTTCGATGATCTTGGTTTCGGTACGCTCATGACCATGACCGGCGGTGTAGACGATGATGTAGTCATCGGCCAGGTGGTATACGCCCTTGAAATCGCGGTAGCAGCCGATCGGCCAGGTGATCGGCGCAGCCTTGATCTTCAGGACCGCCTCGATCTCGTCGAGCAGTTCGATCGGGTCGCGGATGTCGCGGTCGAGTTTGTTGATGAAGCTGACGATCGGCGTGTCCCGCAGGCGGCAGACTTCCATCAGCGCGATGGTCCGTGGCTCGACGCCTTTACCGCCGTCGAGCACCATCAACGCCGAGTCCACCGCGGTCAGGGTGCGGTAGGTGTCTTCGGAGAAGTCTTCGTGGCCCGGGGTGTCGAGCAGGTTGATCATGTGCTCGCGATACGGGAACTGCATGACCGACGTGGTAATGGAAATACCCCGCTGCTTTTCCATCTCCATCCAGTCGGAGGTGGCATGGCGGTCGGACTTGCGCGACTTCACCGTGCCGGCGATCGCAATCGCCTTGCCCATCAGCAGGAGCTTCTCGGTGATGGTGGTCTTACCGGCATCGGGGTGGGAAATAATGGCGAAAGTGCGGCGTTTCGCGACTTCGGCGGCCTGTTTGGTCATGGGAAATCGCCTGGCAGGTGATTCAAAAAAGGGCGGCGATTATAGCTCAACTTGTGCCAGGAACCGAACCGTTGAGCACATCGAAGGTGGCCAAAGGCTTCCCGACAGGGGAACCTTTTGCGCCATGGAGACGTCCACCCCCCTGCTGCATTTATTCGTCAGGGGCTGAAAAATCAGCAAGTTAGCCTGACGAGGCGGCGCTCATGGCTCGATCACCTGCCGTTTTACCGGCATCGAAAAGAGCTGCTTCTCGCGAACGTTTTCCCGGCAACCCCACGGTCTGCCGCCTGGGAAGCGTGCGCCGACTGAAAGACAAAGGAGTCCGCCTGTGGCTATCCGCTATGGCAAAGGGCTGACAGGAGGCGTGGTCGTCGTCGCGCTCCTGGCCCTGTTGGTCCACTGGATCGGCATCGATACGATCCGACATTATCGAGACGACTTGTTGTTCTACCTGCAAGCCCATCTGCTGCTGGTACTGGTTTCCATGGTGGCAGCCCTGATCGTGGGCATCCCCGCCGGTATCGCCTTAAGCCGCCCCGGTATGGTCGGGCGCGCCGAGCGCTTCATGCAAGTCTTCAACATCGGCAACACCGTGCCGCCCCTGGCCGTACTGGCCATCGCCCTGGGTGTCCTGGGGATCGGCAGCGGGCCGGCCATCTTCGCTCTGTTCCTCGCCTCGCTGCTGCCCATCGTGCGCAACACTTATGAAGGCCTGAAAAACGTCCAGGGCTCTCTCAAGGAAGCCGCCACCGGCATCGGCATGACCCCGCGCCAGGTGCTGTGGAAAGTCGAACTGCCCAACGCCGTGCCAATCATTGTCGGTGGCGTGCGGGTCGCCCTGGCGATCAACGTCGGCACCGCGCCGCTGGCCTTCCTGATCGGTGCCAACAGCCTTGGTAGCCTGATCTTCCCTGGCATCGCCTTGAACAACCAGCCGCAACTGTTGCTCGGCGCCGCCTGCACCGCCCTCTTGGCGTTGTTGCTCGACGGCCTGGTGACACTGGCCAGCCGCCTCTGGCTGGAACGTGGTCTGCGACCGTCATAAAGCCGGCTGGATAAAGGAATCATCATGAAGAAGTTGAGCTTGATACTGGGCTGCGTGCTGCTGTTCGCCGGGTTCGCCCAAGCGGCGGAAAAACCTGTGATCCGCCTCGGTGCCCGGGTCTTCACCGAGCAGACGTTGCTGGCGGAGATCACCGCGCAATACCTGCGCAGCAAAGGCTACGACGCGCAGATCACCGGTGGGCTGGGCAGCAACCTGGCCCGCAGCGCCCAGGAAACCGGGCAACTGGACCTGCTCTGGGAATACACCGGCGTATCCCTGGTGGCCTATAACCATGTCACGGAGAAACTCGACAGCGCCCAGTCCTACGCCCGGGTGAAAGCCCTCGACGCGAAAAAGGGTCTGGTCTGGCTGGCGCCGTCGAAGTTCAGCAACACCTACGCCCTGGCCCTGCCGGAGAAAATCGCCCGTCAGTACCCGCAGATCCGCAACATCAGCCAATTGAACAGCGTGCTGCAGGCCGAAACGGACGAGAACCACCTGGTGGCCCTGGACACCGAATTCGCCAACCGCTCCGACGGTCTGGCGGGCATGGTCGAGCAGTACGGCATGAACCTGACCCGCAAGAATATCCGGCAGATGGACGCCGGCCTGGTCTACACCGCCCTGCGCAACGGCCAGGTGTTCGCCGGGCTGGTGTACACCACCGACGGCCGGTTGAACGCCTTCAAGTTGAAATTGCTCGAAGACGACAAGCACTACTTCCCCGACTACACCGCCGCGCCGGTGGTGCGTCAGGCGTTCCTCGACGCCCATCCACAGTTGGCCGCGCAGCTCAAGCCGCTGGCCGAGCTGTTCGACGACGAAACCATGCGCCAACTCAATGCCCGCGTGGACGTCGACCATCAAAGCCCTTCCGTGGTGGCCGCCGATTTCCTGCGCCAGCACCCTATCGACTGAGGAAAAAGCCATGGAACTGTTGAACGCCTTTTCCCATCTCGACTGGCAGCAGGTGATGCACCTGACCTGGCAGCACATCACCCTCGTGGGCATCGCCGTGACCCTGGCGATTCTCATCGGCGTGCCCCTGGGCATTTTCATGACCCGCTTCCCGGCACTGGCCGGGCCGTTGCAGGCCAGCGCGACAGTGCTGCTGACGATCCCGTCGATAGCCCTGTTCGGCCTGTTATTGCCGTTCTACTCGAAATTCGGCCAGGGCCTGGGGCCGATGCCGGCGATTACCGCCGTGTTCCTGTACTCGCTGCTGCCGATCATGCGCAACACCTACCTGGCTCTCACCGGCGTCGAACCCGGTATCCGGGAAGCCGCCCGCGGCATCGGCATGACCTTCGGCCAGCGCCTGCGCATGGTCGAACTGCCCATCGCCGTGCCGGTGATCCTCGCCGGCGTGCGCACCGCCGTGGTCATGAACATCGGCGTCATGACCATCGCCGCCACCATCGGCGCCGGTGGTCTGGGCGTGCTCATCCTCGCTTCCATCAGCCGCAGCGACATGTCGATGCTGATCGTCGGCGCCGTGCTGGTCAGCCTCCTGGCCATCTTCGCCGACCTGCTTCTGCAATGGCTGCAACGCTCGCTGACCCCAAAAGGGCTATTGAAATGATCGAACTTCAAAACCTCAGCAAAATCTTCCAGAGCAACGGCAAGGATGTGAAAGCCGTGGACGCGGTGAACCTGACCGTCAACGAAGGCGAGATCTGCGTATTCCTCGGGCCGTCGGGCTGTGGCAAGAGCACCACGTTGAAGATGATCAATCGGCTGATCAAGCCCACCTCGGGCAAGATCCTGATCAATGGCGAAGACACCACCGGCCTCGACGAAGTGACCCTGCGCCGCAACATTGGCTACGTGATCCAGCAGATCGGCCTGTTCCCAAACATGACGATCGAGGAGAACATCGTGGTGGTGCCGAAGCTGCTCGGCTGGGACAAGCAGAAATGCCACGACCGCGCCCGCGAGCTAATGAGCATGATCAAGCTCGAACCCAAACAGTACCTGCATCGCTACCCCCGTGAACTGTCGGGCGGCCAGCAGCAACGGATCGGCGTGATCCGCGCCCTGGCGGCCGATGCACCGCTGCTGCTGATGGACGAACCCTTCGGTGCGGTGGACCCGATCAACCGCGAGATGATCCAGAACGAGTTCTTCGACATGCAGCGGGCACTGAACAAGACCGTGATCATGGTCAGCCACGACATCGACGAAGCCATCAAGCTGGGGGACAGGATTGCGATCTTCCGCGCCGGCAAGCTGGTCCAGTGCGACCACCCGGACACCCTGCTGGCGCACCCGGCCGACGAGTTCGTCAGCAATTTCGTCGGCCAGGACAGCACGCTCAAGCGCCTGCTGCTGGTCAAGGCCGAGGACGCGGCCGACAACGCGCCCTCGGTCAGCCCGGAAACCCCGGTGGCCGAGGCACTGGAATTGATGGACGAGCATGACCGTCGCTACGTGGTGGTCACCTGCGCCGAGAACAAGGCCCTGGGCTATGTGCGCCGGCGCGACCTGCACCGCCAGACCGGCACCTGCGGGCAATTCCTGCGGGAATTCAACGCCACGGCCGCCTATGACGAGCATTTGCGGATCCTGCTGTCGCGCATGTACGAGTTCAATCGCTCGTGGCTGCCGGTGATGGATGCCGAACGGGTCTTCCTCGGCGAGGTGACCCAGGAGTCCATCGCCGAGTACCTGAGTTCCGGACGCTCCCGTGGCGGCAAGACCAGCATTGTTTCGCCGGCCGAAACCGCGCAGGCCTGAGGTAATAGATTCCCTTGTGGCGAGGGGATTCATCCCCGCTGGGTCGCGAAGCGGCCCCAAAAACAAGGTCTCGAATGTTCTGACGCACCGATGAGCCTCTTCCGGGGCTGCCTCGCAGCCCAGCGGGGATGAATCCCCTCGCCACAGGGGGTTTGTATGCCTGTTGAACCCAGTCAGGTCCACATGCAGCCGATCCAAGGGAACATCAATCCGTCACACAGGTCGGTTACATCAAGAGCTGTCGCGGGCCGCACGACGGATGTGTGCAAAAACGCGACATTTTTAGTTGATCTCAGGCCCCTCACGCCCTAAAGTTCGCGCCGAACGTCCATGCTGGAAACGATCCATCCGGCTCAAGTACTGACGACGAGACAGCAAGGCCAAGGGCACCACGCAGCCCATGGCCTTTTTGCTTTCGGCGACATGCCTTGGGAAGTAGGCGAACCAAAGTGGGGATACGGAGGACGTTCACGGGGGCAGCTTGCCCTCAAACCCATTGATCCTGATGTTTGCCAGTAGGAGTCCCAACGTATGTCGATCCAGGTCGAAGATTATTTCGCGCGCGAAACCTTTCAGAAAATGAAGGCGTTCGCCGACAAGCAGGAAACCCCGTTCGTGGTGATCGACACCGCGATGATCTCTCAGGCCTATGACGACCTGCGCGCCGGTTTCGAATTCGCCAAGGTCTACTACGCCGTCAAGGCCAACCCGGCGGTGGAAATCATCGACCTGCTCAAGGAAAAAGGCTCGAACTTCGACATCGCCTCGATCTATGAGCTGGACAAGGTCATGAGCCGTGGCGTAACGCCAGACCAGATCAGCTACGGCAACACCATCAAGAAATCCCGGGACATCCGCTACTTCTACGAGAAGGGCGTGCGCCTGTATGCCACCGACTCCGAAGCCGACCTGCGCAACATCGCCAAGGCCGCGCCGGGCTCGAAAGTCTATGTGCGCATCCTGACCGAAGGCTCGACCACCGCCGACTGGCCCCTGTCGCGCAAGTTCGGCTGCCAGACCGACATGGCCATGGACCTGCTGATCCTGGCCCGTGACCTGGGCCTGGTGCCGTACGGCATCTCGTTCCACGTCGGCTCGCAACAGCGCGACATCAGCGTCTGGGACGCCGCCATCGCCAAGGTCAAGGTGATCTTCGAGCGTCTCAAGGAAGAAGACGGCATCGAGCTGAAACTGATCAACATGGGCGGTGGCTTCCCGGCCAACTACATCACCCGCACCAACAGCCTGGAAACCTACGCCGAGGAAATCATCCGTTTCCTCAAGGAAGACTTCGGCGACGACCTGCCGGAAATCATCCTCGAGCCGGGCCGTTCGCTGATTGCCAACGCCGGTATCCTGGTCAGCGAAGTGGTGCTGGTCGCCCGTAAATCCCGTACCGCCGTCGAGCGTTGGGTCTACACCGACGTGGGCAAGTTCTCCGGCCTGATCGAAACCATGGACGAAGCCATCAAGTTCCCGATCTGGACCGAGAAAAAAGGCGAGATGGAAGAAGTGGTCATCGCCGGGCCGACCTGCGACAGCGCCGACATCATGTACGAGAACTACAAGTACGGCCTGCCACTGAACCTGGCCATCGGTGATCGCCTGTACTGGCTCTCGACCGGTGCCTACACCACCAGCTACAGCGCCGTGGAATTCAATGGCTTTCCGCCGCTGAAGTCGTTCTACGTGTAAAGCACCCTGTCGATAGAAAGGTCCATGACATCATGGACCTTTTTTTTGCGCGGCCAGGTCTCGAATCATCCCGCTCGCTACTGCAACTGGGTCAATTGCAGAAAACGCTGGTGGTAACCATGTGCCATGGCGCGAATCTCAGGGTGAGAGGCACCCGATAACGATTCACTGCTCACACGCAGGAAATTCACGTTCCCGGTAGCCAGCGCCTTGCGCAACCAGCCCAGGGCCTCGTCAATGAGCCCCTTCCCCGCCAACACCGCCGCATGACTGAACTGCCCCCGAAAATCGCCACCTTCGGCCGAGCGTCGATACCACTGAGCCGCGGCCAGCGGATCCGCCGGACAGCAGCGTCCGTCCTCCAGGTAGCGCCCCAGCAGATTCATCGACTTTGCGTGGCCTGACTCGGCGGCGCGACGATAGAGACTCAAGGCCTGCGCCTGGTCTTCGGCCACACCGCGCCCGGTCGCCAGCAGATTGGCGTAGTTGTACATCCCCCAGTCCAACCCCGCTTCGGCGGCCAGGCGGTAATGCCCGGCGGCGACGCTGGCATCGGCGACACAACCCCAACCGTGTTCATGACAACGCCCCAGCATGTTGCGCGCCATCGGATGCCCTCGCCGCGCGGCAATACCGAACCAACGTACCGCCAGGACCGGATCACGGGCGATGCCCCGGCCGTCGAGCAGGATCTGACCCAGCAACGCCTGGGCGTCGAGCATGCCTTCGCCCGCTGCGAGCAGAATCGCCTGGGCCGCCCGCGCCGGGCTTTCGTCAAGCATGGCCTTGAGACGTTCGCCATCGAGCACCTCCTCGCGGCGCAGACGAAAATCCGCCATCTACACCTCGACCCAGCGGCGCAGCAGGTTGTGGTAGGTACCGGTCAGGCGAATCAACGAAGGGTGATCCGGCACGTCGCGGGTCAACGCCTGGATCGCCCCGTCCATCTCGAACAGCAATGCGCGCTGGCTGTCTTCGCGCACCAGGCTCTGGACCCAGAAAAACGACGCATAGCGAGCACCACGGGTCACCGGGTTGACCTTGTGCAGACTGGTGCCCGGATACAACACCATGTCCCCGGCCGGTAGCTTGACCCGTTGGGTGCCGTAGGTGTCCTGGATTTCCAGCTCGCCGCCGTCATAGTCCCGGGGATCGCTGAAGAACAGGGTGGCCGACAGATCGGTGCGCACCCGTTCGGCGCTGCCCTTGGGTTGGCGCACGGCGTTATCGATGTGGAAGTCAAAACTGCCGCCGCCGGTGTAGCAGTTCAACAGCGGCGCAAAGACCTTGTGCGGTATCGCGGCGGACATGAACAACGGGTTGCTCCACAGCCGATCGAGCATCGCGGCGCCGATCTCCTTGGCCAGGGGATGGCCCTCGGGCAATTGCAGGTTGTGCTTGGCCCTGGCCGACTGATAACCGGCGGTGATCTTCCCGTCCGCCCATTCGGCCTGTTCCAGCGCCTCGCGGATGCGCTGCACTTCTTCAGGAGAAAACACACCGGGGATGTGCAGCAACATGGGATCTAGCCTGTGGATAAATACGGGGCGCCAATGGTAGTGATTCTTATTGCCTGTGCACAACCCCTGCTGTGTGTCACGGAAGCCAAAGGGGTAAGGGGAATTGTAAAGAATGTAAATTCATATCAAATAGCAATATTTCGCAATTGATACAGATACACGTTTACCCTATATTCCGCGGCCTCGAAACCTTGGGGAAGGCAACCTTCATGTCGCGTCAATCATTACAATTACCGGTCCAATCACCCCGTTTGCTGGCGTCTGCCATTGGTGTCGCGCTGAGTGCGACGTCCGCGGCCCAGTTGGCCCAGGCGGCGGAGAATACCGATGAAAAATCCCCGCGCGAGGCCATTGCGCTGGATGCCACCAGCATCACCGGCGAAGCCCAGGACACGACGTCGTATCAGGTCGAAAAAGCCTCTTCCCCGAAATACACCGCACCGCTGGTCGACACCCCACGCTCGGTGACCGTCATTCCCCAGCAAGTGCTCAAGGACACCGGCGCGCTCAATATGCAGGATGCCCTGCGCACCGTGCCGGGCATCACCTTCGGCGCTGGCGAAGGCGGCAATCCCCAAGGTGACCGCCCCTTCATCCGCGGTTTCGATGCCCAGGGCGACACCTACCTGGATGGCGTGCGCGACACGGGTTCGCAAAGCCGCGAAATCTTCGCCGTGGAATCCATTGAAGTCAGCAAAGGCCCGAACTCCGCCATCGGTGGTCGGGGCGCGGCCGGCGGCACTATCAACCTGGTGAGCAAGAAGGCGCACCTGGGCGACTCCTTCGACGGTGGCTTCACCTGGGGAACGGACCAGACCCAGCGCTACACCCTGGATGGCAACTATCAGTTCAGCGACAGCGCCGCCGGCCGTCTCAACCTGATGAGCCACGAAAGCAACGTCGCCGGGCGCGACAAGGTCAACTACGACCGCTGGGGCATCGCACCATCGCTGGCGTTCGGCCTCGGCACGGACACCCGGGTCAACCTCGACTACTACCATCTGGAAAGCAACGACCTGCCAGACTCGGGCATCCCTTACAGCATGCCGGCCTCAGGGAAAACGGCCGACCGCACCAAGTCCAACCCGGACAAGCCCAACGACGGCGGCGACAGCAGCAACTTCTATGGCCTGGACCGCGACTTCCGCAAGACCCGCGTCGACACCGCGACCTTCGCCATCGAGCACGACCTGAACGATGCCCTGACCGTCAAGAACACCCTGCGCCATGGCTCCAGCATGCAGGACTACATCCTGACCCAGCCCGACGACAGCAAGGGTAACGTCAACAACGGGACGGTCTGGCGTCGGGTCAATACCCGTGTCAGCAACGTCGACACCACCACCAACCAGACCGACCTGTTTGGTGATTTCTATGTGGCCGGGTTCAAGAACAGCTTCTCCACCGGCATCGAGCTGAGCCGCGAGAAAGGCGAAAAATCCTCCTACGCCGTCAACACCGACACCGTACCGGGCACCGCCGCCGCGAACACCAACTGCACCCCGTCAATGATCGGTTCGTCCAGTGGCTTCAACTGCACCTCGTTGTCCAACCCGAACCCGAACGATCCGTGGAACGGCACCATCGCACGCAACTACGCCGGCACCGAAACCACCAGCGTCACCCGTGCGCTCTATGCGTTCGATACCCTGGAGCTGTCGCCGCAGTGGCTGGTGAACATGGGCTTGCGCTACGACCATTTCGACACGAAGTACAAGACCTACAACGCCGCCGGCACCACCACGTCCAAGGGCGACGATGTCAGCGAATTCGTCACCGGCCAGTTGGGCCTGGTCTGGAAACCCGCTGACAACGGCAGCATCTACGCCTCCTACGCCACCTCGGCCACACCGCCAGGCAACATGGTCGGGGAAGGCCAGGAGGGCAATCCGCTGGGCGGCACGCCCGACCGCAACGGCAATCTGCTGGCAAGCGACATGGAGCCGGAAACCACCAAGAACTACGAAATCGGCACCAAATGGGACCTGCTGGGCAGTCGTCTCTCGCTGACCGCCGCGGTCTTCCGCACCGAGAAGGAGAACGCCCGGGTCCAGGTCGATACCACCACTTATGAGAACGCCGGCAAGACCCGTGTCGACGGCCTCGAACTGTCGGCCAGCGGCAAGATCACCGACAAATGGCAAGTGTTCGCCGGCTACAGCTACCTGGACAGCGAACAGGTCGACGGCGGCCCGTTGAGCGTCACCAACGGCAATCAGTTGCCGAACACGCCGAAGAACAGCGCCAGTGTCTGGACCACCTACGCGATCACTTCGAAGCTGAGCATCGGCGGCGGCGCCTTCTATGTCGACGATGTCTTCGGCAACGTGGCCAACACCACCATGGTCGACTCCTACGTGCGCTACGACGCCATGGCCGCCTACAAGGTCAGCAAGCACCTGGACCTGCAACTCAACGTACAGAACCTGACCGACGAAACCTACTACGACAAGGCACTCGGAAGTCACTTCGCCAACCAGGCGGCGGGGCGTACGGCGCTGTTGAGCACCAACTTCCATTTCTGACCGGAAATGGCTGGGGCCTTAATGCGGTCACCGGTGGAGCGAGCCTGCTCGCGATAGCGGTGGATCAATCGATCACACTATCGTCTGACATGCCGCCATCGCGAGCAGGCTCGCTCCCACAGGGTTTGACTCGCCATCGCAGACCACACATAAAAGCCCCGCCCATCTTCATGAGCGGGGCTTTTATGTGTGTTTATGAATGCTTCTCGATAACACACGGCATAATGCACGCCGTGATGAACAGTAATGAATGAAAGGCGGGCGACGTGTTGAAGAAAACCCTGTTCCAGTTGCACTGGTTTTTCGGCATCAGTGCCGGGCTGGTCCTGGCTTTTATGGGCATTACCGGCGCCGCGGTGTCGTTCCAGGACGAGATCCTGCGGGCGCTGAACCCGCAGGTGCTGACGGTGGAGAAGCAACCGACCGGTGTCCTGCCGCCCGCCGAACTGGTGGAGCAGATCGAGGCTGCCGCCGGTAAAACCGTCGCGATGCTCTGGGTCGAAACCGACAGCGGTAATGCCGCACGGGCGATCTTCGCCGCGCCGCCCGGGGAAAAGCGCGGCCCCATGCGCTATTTCAACCCGTACAACGCTCAATTCATGGGCGATGTGGTGGGCCAGGACTTCTTCGGCCTGATGCTCAAGCTGCACCGCATCCTGGCCCTGGACGACGTAGGCCGGCAGATTACCGGGGCCTGCACGTTGATCCTGGTGTTTTTCTGCCTGTCCGGGTTGTACCTGCGTTGGCCGCGCCAGTGGAAGAGCTGGCGTGCCTGGCTGACCCTCGATTGGCAGAAGAAAGGCCGCAGTTTCAACTGGGACTTGCATTCGGTGGCCGGGACCTGGTGCCTGGCGTTCTACCTGTTGGCGGCCCTGACCGGGCTGACCTGGTCCTACGACTGGTACAACAAGGGTGTGACCCGCCTGCTTTCCGACTCACCGAAGAACGAGCGGGTGCGCAACCGCGGCCCCGTGCCTGACGGCCCACCGCCGGTGGCCGATTACCGGGCCATGTGGAGCAGCATCTACAGCGCCGCCGGCCCGGACCTGGCCTCCTACAATGTGCGCATGCCGCCGGTGGCCGGACAACCGGCGACGGTGTTCTACCTGCTGAAAAACTCGCCCCATGACCGGGCGCTGAACCAGATCATCCTCGACCCGGCCACCGGCGTCGTCAGCCAACACAGACGCTACAGCGACAAGAGCCTCAAGGCGCAACTGCTGACCAGCATCTATGCCCTGCATGTCGGCAGCTATTTCGGCCTGATCGGACGGATCCTGGTGACGGTGGCAGCGCTGACCATGCCGCTGTTCTTCATCACCGGCTGGTTACTGTACCTGGACCGTCGCCGCAAGAAACGTCAAGTCCGCCAGGCACGCCAGGGGCTGGCCGCCAGCCCCGGCGATGCGCCCGCGTGGCTGATCGGCTTCGCCAGCCAGAGCGGTTTTGCCGAACAGCTGGCGTGGCAGACCGCCGGCCAGCTCCAGGCCGCCGGACTGCCGGTGAACGTCCAGCCACTGGCCGGCGTCAGCGAGCAGGACCTGAGCAATTCCACCCACGCCTTGTTTGTGGTCAGTACCTTTGGCGACGGCGAAGGACCGGACAGCGCCCGGGGTTTCGAGCGCAAGGTGCTGGGCCGCCCCCTGGGCCTGGAGCGCCTGCAGTATGCGGTGCTGGGCCTGGGCGACCGGCAGTACGACAACTTCTGCGGTTTCGCCCGGCGCCTGCACGCCTGGCTGGCTGAGCATGGCGGCAAGACCCTGTTCGCCCCGGTGGAGGTCGACAGCGGCGACCCATATGCCTTGCGTCACTGGCAACAGCAACTGGCCGAGCTGACCGGGCACGCGCCAGTGGACACCTGGAAAGCCCCCGATTTCGAACATTGGACGCTCAGCCAGCGCACCTTGCTCAACCCCGACAGCAGTGGCTCGGGGGTATACCTGCTGGGCCTCAGCGCGCCTGGGCCAAGCAGCTGGCTGGCCGGCGACCTGGTGGAAATACTGCCACGCAACGAGCTGCTGGCCATCGAGCATTTTCTCGAGGGCCTGGGTATCGCCGGCAACGCTCGCGTCCAGGTCGACGGTTTGCCGCAAAGCCTGGAACAGGCCCTGGCGACCCGTCAGTTACCGGAGAACCGCGCCCATCTGGTGGGCCTGCATGCCCAGGCGCTGCTGGACGCGCTGGCACCGCTGGCGCCGCGTGAGTATTCCATCGCCTCGATCCCGGCCGATGGCGTGCTGGAACTGATCGTGCGCCAGGAACGTCATGCCAACGGCAGCCTGGGCATCGGCTCCGGCTGGCTCACCGAGTACGCCCCACTGGACAGCGCCATCAGCCTGCGGGTGCGGCGCAACAGCGGCTTCCACTTGCCGCCCCAGGGCGTGCCGATGATCCTGCTGGGCAACGGCACCGGACTGGCAGGCCTGCGCAGCTTGCTCAAGGCCCGCGTCGCCGAAGGCCCGCAACGCAACTGGCTGCTGTTTGGCGAACGCCAGCGCGAACATGATTTCCATTGCCGCGATGAGCTTCAGGAATGGGTGACCTCCGGCGACCTGGAACGCCTGGACCTGGCGTTCTCCCGGGATCAGGAACAGAAGATCTACGTCCAGGACCGCCTGCGCGAATCCGCCGCGCTGCTCAAGCAATGGCTGGCCGACGGCGCGGTGATCTATGTCTGCGGTAGCTTGCAGGGTATGGCATCGGGGGTGGATCAGGTGCTCAACGACGTGCTGGGGGCCGAGGAAGTGGAGCGGTTGATCGAGCAGGGGCGGTATCGGCGGGACGTTTACTGACCGACAACCCTGTCCCCTTGTGGGAGCGAGCCTGCTCGCGATGCGGTGTGTCAGTCGACAAAAATACTGTCTGATGCACCGCTATCGCGAGCAGGCTCGCTCCCTCGGGGGGATGTCGTGGAGCAGAACTCACACCGGCTGCAACTTCTTCTCGAACACCGCCCCCCCTTCCAGATCCCGCAACACCACGCTCATCTCCCCACTCTGCCCGTCAATGTTCACCTCGCCAAAGAACTGAAAGCCGGCAAACGGCGAGGTGTTCTGGGCCGGGGGTGCCTTCTGGAACACCACTTCGGGGCCGAAGGTCTTGTCCAAGGGATTGGGTCCGAAACTGCCGGCGTTCAGCGGCCCGGCGACAAATTCCCAGAACGGCTCGAAATCCTGGAACGCGGCCTGTTCCGGGTGGTAGTGGTGGGCGGCGCAATAGTGGACATCGGCGGTGAGCCAGACGTAGTTGCGCACTTGATGCTTGCGCAGGTAGCCAAGCAGTTCGGCCATTTCAACTTCGCGGCCCTGGGCCTGGCCCGGGTCACCGTTGGCGACCGCTTCCCAGCGTGGCACACCGGGGCTGACTTCACCGTCGGGTACGCCCAGGCCGATGGGCATGTCGGCGGCGATGACTTTCCATTGAGCGCGGGATTGCTGCAACTCGCGCTTGAGCCAATTCAACTGCTCGCGACCGAGGAAGGGTTTGGCCGCGCCGAGGTTGGCATCATTGGCCTCTCGGTAGCTGCGCATGTCGAGCACGAACACATCCAGCATCGGTCCATAGGCGAGTTTGCGATAGATCCGCCCGCCGCCATCGGCCTGCTGCAAGCGCATCGGCGCGTATTCCAGCCAGGCTTGGCGCGCACGGCCCACCAGAGTGCCGATATCCCTGGTCTGGTAGCGCTCGTCCAGTTGTTTGCCCGGCGACCAGTTATTGACCACCTCGTGGTCATCCCACTGCCAGATCTGCGGCACCTCGGCGTTGAAGCGCCGCACGTTCTCGTCCATCAGGTTGTAGCGGTAATTGCCGCGATACTCGTCCAGCGTCTCGGCCACCTTGCTCTTGGCTTCGGTGGTGAGATTACGCCAGATGCGCCCGCCTTCCGTGGTGATCTGGGCAGGCACCGGGCCGTCAGCGTAAATCGTGTCGCCGCTGTGGATGAAGAAGTCCGGCAGGCGCAGGCGCATGGCTTCGTAGATACGCATGCCGCCGAGGTCCGGGTTGATCCCGAAGCCTTGGCCGACGGTGTCGCCGCTCCAGACAAAACGGATATGGCGCTTGAACCGCGGCGCGCTGCGCAGATGGCCCAACCAGCGTTCACTGGCAACGCCGCTCTGGGCGTCTTCGAAATGGACGCGGTAGAAAATCGCCTGGTCGGGCGGCAGGCCACTGAGTTCGACCCGGGCGGTGAAGTCGCTGCGACCATCGGCCAGTGGCGAAACGACGCGCCGGGGGTTGAGGAAGCCGCTGCGGGTGTCCCACTCCACCACCATGCGCGCCGGACGGTCGCTGCGACTCCAGATCATCACCCGGTCGCCCTGCAAGTCACCGGACTGCACACCATCGGTCAGTACCGGCCGATCCTTGACCGAGGCAATCACCGCTGGCGCCAGCCCCGGCAACAACAACCCCGCCCCCACGGCCTGCATCACACGGCGCCGGCCCAGGTCGAATTCGCTCATGGTGTTCCTCCCAAATGGGGAAACTAGAACATGCTCGTGTTAATCGTTTGTGAACGTTGCAAAAAACAGTGTGGGAGCGAGCCTGCTCGCGATGGCGGAGTATCAGATAACAAAGTTGTTGGCTGATAGACCGCATCGCGAGCAGGCCCGCTCCCACAGGGGACTTCCTATTGTCTCAGGAAATGGCTCAGGCCTTGGCGGGCTCCAGTGCCATCTCGACTTGCTCCGGCCGCTTGAGCAGCGCATACGACACCGCCGTCAGCAGGCTGCCCGCCACGATCGCCATCACGTACAGCAACGCATGGTTGATGGCGTTGGGGATGAGCATCACGAACAAGCCGCCGTGGGGTGCCATGAGTTTGCAGCCGAAGTACATCGACAGCGCACCGGTCAGCGCCCCCCCTGCGATACTGGCCGGGATCACCCGCAACGGATCCTTCGCCGCGAACGGAATCGCACCTTCGGAAATGAAGCACAGCCCCAGCACCAACGCCGCCTTACCGGCCTCGCGTTCGGTCTGGGCAAACTTGCGGCGAGCGATGAGGGTGGCAATGCCCAGGCCAATCGGCGGCACCATGCCGGCGGCCATGGTCGCGGCCATCGGCGCATAACTCTGCGACGCCAGCAACCCCACCGAAAATGCGTAGGCGGCCTTGTTGATCGGGCCACCGAGGTCGACACACATCATCGCCCCCAGTAGCAGGCCCAACAGAATCGCATTGGTGGTACCCATGCTGTCGAGGAAGTGGGTCAGGCTTTCGAGCATGCCCGCCACTGGCTTGCCCACCACGTAGATCATCACCAGCCCGGTGAACAGGCTCGCCAGCAGCGGGATGATCAGGATCGGCTTGAGGGCTTCAAGGCTCTGGGGCAGACGGGCGTAGCGGTTGATCGCCTTGGCCGCGTAACCGGCCAGGAAGCCGGCAATGATCCCGCCGATGAACCCGGCGCCCAGGGTGCTCGCCAGCATCCCACCGATCATCCCCGGCGCGAGGCCAGGACGGTCAGCGATGGAATAGGCAATGTAACCGGCCAGCAACGGCACCATCAATTTGAACGCGCTGTCGCCGCCGATCTGCATCAGCGCGGCCGCCAGCGTCCCGGGTTCCTTGAACGCGGTGATGCCGAACACGAACGACAAGGCGATCAGCAAACCACCGGCCACCACCATCGGCAGCATGAACGACACGCCCGTCAGCAGATGCTTATAGACGCCGGTCTTCTCCGCCTTGGCCGGCCCCGCACTGCTGCTGGAGGCCGTTTCCTGTTGCCCTTCGGCCAAGGCTTTTTTCAGCGTGGCCTCCGCTTGCTTCAAGGCGATGCCCGTGCCGCAGCGGTAGATCTTCTTGCCGGCAAAACGCTCGGTGGCGACTTCGATGTCGGTCGCCAGCAGCACCACGTCCGCATCGGCAATGGCCTGGGGGCTCAACGGATTGCGCGCGCCCACCGAACCCTGGGTTTCCACCTGCAGGTCGTAGCCCAATCGCGTTGCGGCTTGCTGCAATGCCTCGGCGGCCATGAAGGTATGGGCCACGCCCGTCGGGCACGCGGTGATAGCAACCAGGTGCGGCGCACGTTCACTCGCAGCCCCGGGCGATTGCGCAGCACCAGCCGCTTCCTGCTGAACATCCGACTCGAGCAGCACCGCCGCCTCTTCGGCGCCACGTCGCAACACCGAATCGACATCCTGTAGAGCCTGGGCCGGGGTACTGCGGAACAGGCGTTTGCCGACGAACCGCGACAGGTCCACCGGGCCGCTGGCGACCAGCAACACCCACTCGGCGGCTTCAAGGGTGGCCGTCGACAACTGGCGCTCCGGATGGGCCGCGTCATGGACTTCGACGCTGGTGCTCCATCCCTGGCGCTGGGCCGCCGCGTCCAGCAGGCGGGCGCACAACACACTGGTGACCATGCCGTTCGGGCAGGCCGTCACAATGGCTAATTTCATTCTCGCGAACCCTCTTATTGTTCTGTCAGGGGGCGCACGCGCACGCCCTGTTCAAGCGACGCCAGCAACGCGGTGTCATGAATGCCGAAGCCGATCTGGGTGACCGCCATCGCAGCGATGGCCGTGGCGGTGCGCAGGGTCTGCTCCGGGGCGTGTGCACCGAGCAGGCCGTGCAACATGCCCGCCAGCAGCGAATCCCCGGCGCCCACGGTGCTGGCGACGGTGACCTTGGGGGGAGAAGCGTGCAACGCCGAACCGACACTGAACCAATTCACACCGTCGGCACCGTGGGATATCACCACATGCTCAACACCTTGAGCATGCAGGCGTTGCGCCGCTTGGGCCTGGGCCTGTTCGGTCACCACATCGCAGCCCAGTGCATCGGCCAGTTCCTCGGTGTTCGGCTTGATCAGCCACGGCCCGGCCGCCAGCGCGACGCGCAAGGCTTCGCCACTGGTATCGAGGGCCACTTTCAGGCCGAGGGTTTTCAGGCGCGTGATCAATGCCTGCAACCACTGCGGGCTGACACCCCGGGGCAAGCTGCCTGCCACCACCACGGCATCGTGCCCGGGGGCGATCTGCTCCAGGCGCGCCAGCAACGCTTGCTGCGCCGCGTCATCGACCCTCGGGCCGGGGCCGTTGAGGTCGGTGATGCGGCCATCCTGCTCGGCCAGCTTGATGTTGCTGCGGGTTTCCCCGGGCACCCGGATAAAGGCGTCGGCAAAACCGCGTTGAGCGAACAGTGTCTCGAACGTCTGAGCGTTGTCTTCACCCAGAAAGCCGCTGACGGTCAGCGTATGTCCCAGGTCGGCAAGTACCTGGGCGACGTTCACGCCTTTGCCGGCGGCGTGGCTGTGCATGGCATCGCTGCGGTTGACCTGGCCCGGTTCCAGGCGCGCCAGTTCCACCGTGAGGTCGAGCGCCGGGTTGAGGGTCAGGGTAAGAATCTTCGCCATTACAGCGCCTCCACTAATGCGCGCACGTCATTGGCGCTGCCCACGGCCAATGCTTCGCGGGCCAGGGTTTGTGCTTGTTCGAGGCTCAGTTCGCGTACTCGCGCCTTGACCTCGGCAATGCTGCGGGCCGACACACTCAGCTCATCCACCCCCAGGCCCACCAGCACCGGTACCGCCAGCGGATCGGCCGCCAGCTCGCCGCACACGCCCACCCATTTGCCATGGGCATGGGCTGCGCGCACGGTGATGTCGATCAATTGCAACACCGCCGGGTGCAAGCCGTCGGCCTGGGCCGAAAGACTCGGGTGACCCCGGTCGATGGCCAGGGTGTACTGGGTCAGGTCGTTGGTGCCCACGCTGAAGAAGTCGACCTCCTTGGCGAGCACCGGCGCCAGCAACGCGGCGGACGGCACTTCGATCATGATCCCCAGCTGCAGGTCCGCCACCGGAATTTCCAGGCGCAGGCGCTCGGTCATGTCCCGGGCCTGGCGCCATTCCTCGACGTTGCCCACCATCGGGAACATGATCCGCAACGGACGGTTGTCCGCCGAACGCAGCAAGGCACGCAGTTGTGCCTCCATGATCTGTGGGCGCTGCAAAGTCAGACGGATGCCGCGCACGCCGAGGAACGGGTTTTCTTCTTTCGCGATCGGCCAGTACGGCAGCGGCTTGTCGCCGCCGACATCCAGCGTGCGCACCACCAGCGGCCGGCCGGCCAGGCCGTCGAGCACCTTGCGGTATTCGGCTTCCTGGGTCGCTTCGTCCGGTGCCTGGGTGTGGGCCATGAAAATCAGTTCGGTGCGTAACAGGCCGATGCCTTCGGCACCCTGCTCCACCGCGCTGGCGACACCGGCGCTTTCGCCGATGTTGGCGAACACCTCCACCGGGTGGCCATCACGGGTCAGCGCGGGTTGGTGACGCTGTTCGGCAGCAACCTTGAGGCGCTGCTCGCGGGTGTCACGCTCCTCGACGGCGCGTTGCAGGGTGGCGGCATCGGGCTCCACATGCAGGCGACCGCGCTGGCCGTCCAGCAACAATGAAGTGCCTGGGGCCAGCAACAACACCGAGGCCCCCGCCCCCACCAGCGCCGGAATGCCCAGGGCCCTAGCGACAATCGCGCTATGGGCGGTGGCGCCGCCACGTGCGGTGAGAATCCCCGCCACCCGGCTCGGGTCCAGGCGCGCCACGTCGGACGGACCGACCTCGTCCATCACCAGGATGTACGGCTGCTCGGGTTCGTTCGGGGTTTCGACACCGCATAACTGCGCCAGCACGCGTCGGCCGACGTCACGCAGATCGGCAGCACGCTCGGCGAGCAGCGCGTCCTGCAAGGCTTCCTGTTCTTTCGCCGCGGCTTCAATCACGCCCATCCACGCCGCCTGCGCACTTTCACCGAGCTTCAGGCGGGTATCGACTTCGTCAGTGAGCTCAGGGTCGTCGAGCATTTCCTGATGGGTCACGAAGATTTCGCGGATGGCCTTGGCCTTGGCGCGCTCGATCAGGCCTTCGATGTCGCGGCGCACCTGATTCAAGGCGTTCTGCAAGCGCTCGCGCTCGATGGCGGCCGACTCGCCGCGCAGCGGATAGTCGATGGCTTGCACGACCTGGATATGAGCCGGGCCAATGGCGATTCCCGGCGCGGCAGGCACCGCCTGGATCAGGCTGCCGGATTCGGGGGCCAGCATCACGGCGGCGACTTCGGCCATCGGGCTTTCCTGCGGCGCACTCGGTGGCGGCAGCGGCTCGACTTCTTCGCCCAGGCCTTCTTCGATGGCCGCCAGCAGTGCCGGCAACGCATCGGCGGCGATGCTCGGTTCAGCGATGAATTCCAGGACCTGACCGCGGCGGGCGCCCAGGCTCAGCAGCTTGCTCAGGCTCTTGGCCGACACGGCGCTGTCCTGGCCGTCGACGATGCGCACGCGGATCTCGCCTTCGAAGCTTTTCGCCAATTGCGCAAGAATCTTCGCCGGACGCGCATGCAAGCCATGGGCGTTGGCCAGGCCGATTCGAGCGCTGGGCCAGTCGGCGGGCAGCTCGCCACCGAGCACTTCCAGCACCTTGCGACTGCTGGTGGCACGGCCCAGCTCATGGCCGCGACCTTCGATCAGCAACGCGCAGAGTCGTTCGAGCAACGCCTGGTGAGCTTCGCCGAGACTGGCAAGACAGAACAGGCCACTCAAGGGTTGTCCCAGATAGCGGATGGGTTTGTCCGGTGTCACGAAGGCAAGACCTGGGCGCTTGACGGTCTGTTCGCTGTGCAGCCACCACAGGCCATCGCCCAGGGGCAGCGCATCGACCTGCTGCAACACCCCGGCAAAGCCGTTACTCACGCAATCGGCCTGGCGCAGCAAACGGGCGCCACGCCACACCAGCTCTTCGAAATCATCGGCCGACACGCCGAGCCCGATCATCTGTGCATCCAGAGCCAGCTCCTGCGGCGCGCCTTGCAGCAACTTCAGCAAGGCTTCGGCGGAGCCGGCACGCCGCAGCGCCTGGCCCAGGTCGGTCTCGCCGAGGGCGCGGGTCAGCAGTTGCAGCAGGCGCAAGTGTTCGTCGGACTTGGCCGCGATCCCGATCGCCAGGTAGACGATCTGGCCATCGCCCCAGTCCACCCCTTCGGGGAACTGCAGCAAGCGCACGCCGGTGGAGTGCACCAGGTCGCGGGTTTGCGGCGTACCGTGGGGAATGGCGATACCTTGGCCAAGAAAGGTCGAACCCTGGGCTTCACGGGCCTGCAAGCCGGCGAGATAACCTTCGGCCACCAGGCCATCGGCCACCAGTTTGTCAGCGAGCAATTGCAGCGCGGCGGCTTTATCCACGGCGGTCTGGGCCATGGATATCTGCTCTGGATTGAGCTCGAGCATGCTTTCTCCTTTTTGGCGTCGGGTTGGCGCCAGGTATTGTTTTGAATGACAGCTTAGCGTTACAGGACGGCTTTTGGCGGTATCGCGGCAGTGCGGCCAAAAAATCCTGCTAACCTTGAAAATACGCTTGCTGAAACGTTTAATCTAGAAAGATTGGCACGTTACTCGATAATCTCTCATCCTTGAAGTGCAACTTGTCGCCAGTGTTTGGACCACGACCGTCGCGCCGAATCGGTTAGGATGGACGCTCAGTGTCGGGCAAACTCGAAAAAACAAGGAAAAACGGGTTGAAACTCAGTGATATCGCCCAACTGGCCGGTGTGTCCGTCACCACCGCCAGCTATGTCATCAACGGCAAGGCCGAACAGCAACGCATCAGCAATGCGACCGTCGAACGGGTGCGTGCGGTGGTCGAAGAACATGGCTTCACGCCTAACCCCCAGGCCGCCGGATTGCGCAGTCGGCATACCCGCACCCTGGGCTTCATCCTGCCGGACCTGGAAAACCCCAGTTACGCCCGCATCGCCAAGCTGCTGGAACAGGGCGCCCGGGCGCAGGGCTACCAGTTGCTGATCGCCAGTTCCGATGATGCGCCAGAAAGTGAGCGGCAACTGTTGCAGCTGTTCCGCGCCCGCCGCTGCGACGCGCTGATCGTCGCCAGCTGCCTGCCGGCCGGGGATGACAGCTATCGCCAGCTGCAGGCCAAGGGCATTCCGATCATCGCCATCGACCGGGTGATGGAGCCTGAGCACTTCTGTTCGGTGATCAGTGACGACCGTCAGGCCAGCCTGCAACTGACCCGCAGCCTGCTGGAGACGCAACCCCGGCAGATCGTGCTGGTCGGCGCGCGTCCCGAGCTGAGTATCAGCCAGGAGCGGGCCGCGGGCTTTCGCGAAGCACTGAGCGGATTCGATGGCCAGGTGCTGATCGAGCACGGCGAATCGTTCAGCCGCGAATGCGGCCGCCAGTTGATGGACGACTTGCTTGAGCGCTTGGGGCATCTGCCCGACGCGCTGATCACCACTTCCTACGTGCTGCTGCAAGGGGTGTTCGACGCCCTGCACGATTTCCCGCTCAAGTCGCGCCCGCTGCGCCTGGGCACCTTTGGTGACACGCAACTGCTGGATTTCCTGCCATTGCCGGTCAATGCCATGTCCCAGCAACATCAATTGATCGCCGACAAGGCGCTGGAACTGGCCTTGGCGGCCATCGAGAACGATGACTACCAGCCTGGCGTACAGGCCATTGCGCGGACCTTCAAGCAGCGTATCCACCAGGACTGAATCGTGGAGCTGATCGACACCCACACCCACCTGGACTTTCCCGATTTCGACGCGGATCGTCCGGCGCTGCTGGCCGCAAGCCGCGCCTTGGGCGTCCGGCAGATGGTGGTGCTGGGTGTGTATCGCGACAACTGGCAGCGGGTCTGGAACCTGGTACAAAGCGACCCGGACCTGCACGCCGCGCTGGGCCTGCACCCGGTGTACCTCGACCAGCATCGCCCCGACGACATGACCCACCTGCGCGACTGGCTGACCCGCCTGGCCGGCCATCGGCAATTGTGCGCGGTGGGGGAAATCGGCCTGGATTACTACATCGAGAACCTGGACCGTGAGCGCCAGCAGACGCTGTTCGAAGCGCAACTGCAACTGGCGGCGGAGTTCGAACTGCCGGCACTCATCCACGTACGCCGCAGCCACGCAGCGGTCATCGCCACCCTCAAGCGCCTTCCCCTGAAACGCGCGGGGATCATCCACGCCTTCGCCGGCAGTTTCGAAGAAGCCCGCGAGTACATCAAGCTCGGTTACAAACTCGGCCTCGGCGGCGCCGCCACCTGGCCCCAGGCCCTGCGCATGCACCGGGTCCTGGCGAAACTGCCACTGGATGCGATTGTGCTGGAAACCGACTCCCCGGACATGGCCCCGGCAATGTTCCCCGGCCAACGCAACAGCCCGGCACACCTGCCGGCGATTTGCGAGGCCCTGGCCGGCATCATGGCAGTCAGCCCGGAGCAACTGGCCGAAGCCAGCACAGCGAACGCCCGGCAATTGTTCAACTGGTGACAGTACTCTCCGATGCGGACTGCTCGCGCAAGCGGTCAGCCTGGGCGAGAGAGGCTGGATGTACCGACGCCTTCGCGAGCAAGCCCGCTCCCACAATTTGATCGAGGTACCGCAGGAGAGACAGGTCGGCTGTAAAGCCGCCTCGCTTTCTTGCTTTTGCTTTTTGCTTTTTGCTTTTTGCTTTTGATCTTCGGGCCCCATTAACCACGACGGCCGAACGCAGGTATTGCGTAGTGGGCAACCCGGCATGGATGCCGGGTTAGCCGCGCTGGGCCATGGATGGCCCTTCGCGGCGGGCCCACGGAGCAATGCCGGAGTGAGGGTATGCCGAGCCCAGGCGAGGCACCGAGTGGTGGGGCCAAGCGTTCTTTGCTTACTTTCTTTGGCGTTTGAAAGAAAGTAAGCCGCCGTAAGGGCGGAACCCTAAGCCGCCGTTACCGCAGCAACGGATATGTACTCGACCCAACCCCCCGGCCAACCACAAGACCGCCTCGCTTTGCTTTTGCTTTTGCTTTTGCTTTTGATCTTCGGGCCCCATTAACCACGACGGCCGAACGCAGGCATTGCGTAGTGGGCAACCCGGCATGGATGCCGGGTTAGCCGCGCTGGGCCATGGATGGCCCTTCGCGGCGGGCCCACGGAGTAATGCCGGAGTGAGGGTATGCCGAGCCCAGGCGAGGCACCGAGTGGTGGGGCCAAGCCTTTTTTGCTTACTTTTTTTGGCGTTTGAAAAAAAGTAAGCCGCCGTAAGGGCGGAACCCTAAGCCGCCGTTACCGCAGCAATGGATATGTACTCGACCCAAAACCCCGGCCAACCGCAAGACCGCCATCGCGAGCAGGCTCGCTCCCACATGGGTTCCGCAGCGATCTTCACACCCGAAACGCATTGATCAACAACTTGAGCTGCCCCACCTGCGCAGACAATTCACGGCTGGCATCCTCAGTCTGATGCGCACCTTCGGCCGTGCGCTCACCCGCACGGTTGATCTCGACAATGTTCCGGTCGATATCATGGGCCACCGCCGTCTGCTGCTCGACAGCCGCCGCGATCTGCTGATTCTGGTCGACGATCATGCCAACTGCACCGAGGATGTTCTCCAACGCTTGCTGGACCTTCTCCGACTGACCGACCGTGCCATTGGCCATCTCATGACTGGTACCCATGGCCTTGACCGCCGCCCCCACACCGCCGTGCAGACGGCTGATCATCGCCTCGATCTCTTCAGTCGACTGCTGGGTCCGCTTGGCCAGGGTCCGCACCTCATCGGCCACCACCGCGAAGCCGCGCCCCTGTTCACCGGCCCGAGCCGCCTCGATCGCGGCGTTGAGGGCCAATAGGTTGGTCTGCTCGGCAATGCTCTTGATCACATCCAGCACGCGGCTGATGGCCTGGCTGTCGGTCGCCAACTGATTGATCACCTGCACCGACTGATCGATTTCGCTGGCCAGGCGGGCGATGCTGCCCTGTTGGGACTCCACCAACCCTCGCCCGCTGAGTGTTTCATCGTTCACGCTGTGCGCGCTGCTGACCGCCGCTGCGGCACTGCGGGCCACCTCCTGAGCCGTGGCCGACATCTGGTTCATCGCCGTGGCAACCAGTTCGATCTGGCTGCGCTGCCCCGCCACCGCCTGGTTGCTTTGGGCCGATACCGATTCCACCTGCCCGGCCTGGCGCTCCACCTCGACGACTGTCTGACCCACCCGTTCGATCAGGTCGTGGATCTTCGCCACGGTGCCGTTGAACACTTCGCCCAACTCGCCCAGTTCGTCCTTGCTGCGAGCCACGAAATTGACCGTCATATCCCCCGCCGCCACTTTGTCCATCATCCGGCCCAAGTACTGGAGGGTGGTGCGGGTCGAGGCATAGAAACCGGCGTACAGATAGAAAATCAGCAGGAACACCCCCACCAACGCCACGGCTTGCAGCACCATGTGGCTGCGGTTCTGCTCCAGGCGATGCTGCAACTGGACACCGAGAAAACCCAGCACCGCGTCGTTCAGCCGGTAGGTCTGTTCCATCAGGCTGCTGACCTGATCGAAAAATGCCGGCCAGGGCGCATCGAGGGTGTCGGCCATCACCACCTGTTCTTCGATCAGCTCAGCGGCCTTCCTCAAGGTGACCTTGCTGGCGTCAGCCGAACCGGCAAGGGCTTGTCCCGCCGCCGGGCTGGAGGTCAATGCGTCTTGCAGCTTCAGGCCATATTCACCCTGGACTTTTTCGATCTGCGCCAGCAGCTCATCGAACCGGGTGCTGGAGGCGGAATTGAGAAACCCCAGGCCCAAGGCCGAAGCACCCAGCGCACGCCCCTCACCCAGGATCTGGGTGACATCGGGGGTCACGCCGGTAATCAGTTCGCCGAGCTGACGAATATCGCTCTGGTTGTCACGACTAAGCCCCGCCTGACTGGCGATGATCTGGCTGAATATCTGCGAACTGTTGAGCAGCTTGCCGATCAGCGCACTTTTGCTCTGCAGGGAGTTTTCGGTCTGCTGGGCCTTGAACGCGGCGATTATTTCGGCACGCTTGGTCTCGAAGAGACTCGCCTGCTCGGGCTCCACGGCCATGGCGGTCAGGCCTTGCAGACGCGCAAGGATCTGTTGCTCGAGGGTGGCTATTTTTGCGTCCACAGCGCCGGCCTTGCCGGACTGGCCCAGGCTGGCGTTGATCTGCACCAGATTGTTCAGGGTTTCCAGGTCGCGGCGCAGGGTCAGGCTGCTGCCCAGCAGGTCGAGGCTTTGCAGCTCCACTTGCGTTCCCTGGAACTCACGGTAGGAATCGCGCACCAGAAAGAAGTTGGTCACCAGCATCGGCAGCAGGAATAACACGCTGATCAGGCTGAACTTCATGCCAAAACTCAGGCGGTTCATCAGGGCGACGGCGGGCCAGAGCAAACTCTTCACAAGGAAGCCTCCCGGTAGTGTTTTTATTGTTATGGGGTATGCGCACAGAGACAGCAGAAAGCCACTATCGGGCGCCGTCCCTGTATAGCCTAAATCAGAGGGGAGATTTGTAACTTAAGGTTAACGACTGTGGCGAGGGGATTTATCCCCGCTGGGGTGCGCAGCAGCCCTGGTAATTCAAAGGCAAGTATCGAGGGGACTGCCTCGCAGTCCAGCGGGGATAATCCCCTCGCCACAGAAAACCTGTTCGATTAAGCCAACACCGTCCACAACGCAAACCCGGCATACCAGAGCACCGCCGCACGCAGCAGCAACTCCCACAGCCGATCGAGGCTGTTGATGCCGTCCGGCCCGGCCACGGGCTCAGGAATTTCGCCGGCCACCAGGCCGACCTTGTCGACCAATTGAGCGGCGCTGATGTTCCAGTTCAGCAGTTCATGCAGCATCACCCGGCTGACCGCCACGAAGTTGCCCACCAGGGCGAAACTCGCCGCCAGCAGCCGTACCGGCACCCAGTCGAAGGCATGCCGCAGTTGCGCTGCCCGTTCGGCCACGCCGGGGTTCTGGCTATGCTCGGCGGCCAGCGCCAGCAGGCGATAACTCAGGGCCGCCACCGGGCCCAGCAGGAAGTACCAGAAAATCACCGCGAAAAAGCTCTGGTAGGCCTGCCACAACAGATGGCCCTGGACACGTCCCAGCAATTGCTCGCCATTGTCGGCTTCGATATCGAGGTCGCGCTTGGCCACATGGCTGGCCGCTTGCAGGTCTTCGCGACGCCACGCGTCGCGAAACGGGCCCAGCTCGGCCAACAGATCCCCACGCCCCAGGCTGTAGATCACCACCAGCAAGTGTACCGGCAGCACCAGTAATCCGTAGGCCACCGGCTCAAGCACCCACAACAACAGCGCCAGCAGCGCCACGGGCAACAGGACCATGGCCAGCAGCACTAGCCAGGGCCGATTGACCCAGCGAGGGCTCGCCTCGATCCGGTTCAGCTCGCCCAGCCACGCGCCGTCACGCTGGACTCGCTGGCGCAGTGCCGAGAACTTCTCGATCCAGACCGCCAGCAGCAACACCAGAAAACTCATTGTCCTTCCCCTTCTGTCAGGGCCGCTCGATAGCGTCCCCAGTCAAATGCCGGTCCCGGATCGGTCTTGCGCCCCGGCGCGATATCGCTGTGGCCGCAGATGCGCTGCACGGTGATCGCCTTGAAGGCCGCTTGCAACTGCCGCGTCAGGTCCACCAGGGCGGCATATTGCGCGTCGGTGAACGGCAAGTCATCGGTGCCTTCAAGCTCGATGCCAATGGAAAAATCATTGCAGGTTTCCCGCCCCTCGAAGCACGAAACGCCCGCATGCCACGCACGCTCCAGACAAGAGACAAACTGGGTAACGGCGCCGTCACGCTCGATCAGAAAATGCGCGGAGACACGCAAGTCGGCGATACCGGCAAAGTAGGGATGTTCCGTGACATCCAGACGATTCTGGAAGAATTCCTGCACCTTACCCGTGGCGAACTGGGCAGGCGGCAGGCTGATGTTGTGGATCACCAGCAGGGAAATTTCGCCCTCGGGGCGCGCATTGAAGTTGGGCGACGGGCAATGACGCACGCCATCGCACCAACCGCTCGCGGGGTCCAGCTGCATACAGGTTCCTTCGAAGACGACGGCGATGCCGCCAGTATGCCGTGATCGACCCGGACTGTGCGATCACTTGCCGCGATTGAGTTGGCGCAGATTGCCGAGCACGGATTCCAGCGCCCGGTCGAACAGCAAAGTGTCGTCCAACAGGCGCGCGGCCCCTCGACGAAACTCCAGGGCCAGGCCGGTGCGGCTGTGTTCCTGTACCTTGAGGCCGGTACGGTTGACGAAGATATATTTGCCGGTGCTCTGGATGATCGCCGCCAGCTTGCAACGCAGGCTGTTGTCGTCATCCTCCTGGAACTCCACCCAGCTGCCCAGGCGCAATTGGTCGACCTGAAGCAGGCCCACGTCATCGGCCGGCAAGCGCACCGTCACGTTATCCGCCGGAACTTTGTAGGCGGGGCGCAGGACAATTTTCTCCCGCACCTCGATCATCACCGGCGCATCGGCCGACTGGGCCTGATCCGTGGCCTGGCCCATGCGCTGCAAAGCCTGCACGTGCAGGACTTCCAGTTCGCTGAAGAATTCACTGGTGGCGAACGGATCGAACGCCGAACGGCTCAACCCTTCGCGCAAGGCCTTGAGCAGCTCCGGCACCATGGCCAGCAAGCGCAGGCCGGCATCCGGCTCATCGTGATACTGGACACTCCAGATCAGTTGCTCCAGGGTCAGGACATCGGCCTTCCATTCGGCTGACTGCTCGCCATGCTTGAAGCCGGTCAGCAGCAGCACCTGGCTCCAGGCCTGCTGCACGAACTCCACCACGGCCTGGGGCAGCACCTTGCCGAGCATGACCTGATTCAACGCACCTTCGACCCGCTGACGTGCCAGCTCGGCCTTGGCCCGCCCTTCCTCGGCATCGCGGATACGCTGCTCGAGCAGCTCGCTGCGGCGTCGCTCGTCGCTGGTGAAGGCGAGAAACTCGGCCAGGACTTCGGAGAAAATCGCCGGGTCATCGACGAAGTCGTTCAACAGGCGTTGCACCACCTGTTCGATGCGCTGATAAAGGCTATCGCGCTGATGATCGTCGCAATCGCCCCAGCCCATGGCTGCGGCGGCAATTTCGTTAAGCAGTCGGCGGGCGGGATGATTGCCGCGACTGAAGAAACTCTTGTCCTGCACCGCGACCTTGAGCATCGGGATTTGCAGGCGGCCGATCAACGCCTTGAGGGAGTCCGGCAGGTTGTGGTCGTCGAGGATGAACTCGAACATCATCGCGATCAGGTTGATCACGTCCTCATCGGCACCTTCGACCACCCGCGACTTGCCGCTCTTGACGCTGACCCGGGTGAGCAGTTGTTCGAGCTGGCTGCGCAGATCGAACTCGTCCTGAAGCGTGGGGGCCGGCACGTATTGCTGCAAATGGGAGAGCAGGCGCAACAGGTCACGGGTCGAGATGGGCTGCGCCGGTGCGCTGGGCTCCAGGGTCGGGGCCACGCTGCCACGCACCTGCATCACCAGTTTCTGCAAGGCGGAAAACACTTCCTGCACACTGTCATCGACCTCGGCGGCCCGGGGCTTGGTCGAACGCTCTGGCGCGGAGCGCGGAGCATCGTCGGCACGATCCGACGCACGCCGGGACGGCGAAATCTTGAGATCCGACAGGATACCCGTGGCCGCCAGCAACTGGTTGGCCTCGGCATAGAACTGGTCGCACTCGCTGAGCACATACCGCTCGAACAGCTTCAGCAGGATCAGCTTGACCTTGATCTCCACTCCCAGGTTGCGCCCGGCCTGCAGAAAGGTCTCGCACAGCAGCGCCGGGCTCAGGGGATTCTCGGAATTCGCCATCGGTCGCGCCAGCAGTACGCTGAGCCGGGCCGTCAATTGGTCGAGGGAGGCCCCATCGCGACTGAGCACCCGGGTGACCATGGCTTCCACTGCCAGATGGCGCTCCAGATCGTCATGGGAGGACTGGACCGGAACACTCGGAGCAACGGCGGTGCTCAAGGAGGCGTGAGTCAGGTCGTACTGGGCGAGGCTGACGAACGCCTCGAAGAACTGCTCGATGAATTCGCGTTCGATACTCTTTCGCTTCAGGCGCAGGTCCCGCATGGCTTCGAAGAACAGATTCTGTTCGACATCGTTGCGCGCCCGGTCGGCCATTTCGAACAAGGTGTCGTCGGCGTTATCGAACAGCCTCTGCAAGCCAAGGCGCAGCTGTTGCGCGGCCTTGTCGCGAACCTGGAGCAGAATTACAGGCAAACGGGCGAGTGGCGAGCGATTCGCCTGATCGGTAGACGCCTTGCGCAAAGGCACTACATTCCCGTCGTTATACATCCTGACCTCCTGAAACGGCGTCCTTCGGCTGGCAACGTCAAAGTCATGACGTCAATCGAAAGGCGAATTATCTGTAAAAGAACCCCGTCGCACCAGAGGACTCTGTGACCCAGCTTGAAATACATCGAAATAAATGACCGGCAAATCGGCAAAACGTTGCGAGAAGCCGACCAAATGCAGGTCCTGGTGAACAATGTTTGTGCAACAGGACACTGGCCCTATAATCGGCGCACTTTGCCTGTGGAGCCCGTTATGCCGAACCTACGTCTCGCCGACCTGACCGCCGAAATCGAAGCCAACGTGCGCCGCGCATTGCTCGAAGACATCGGCAGCGGCGACATCACCGCGCAGCTGATCCCCGCCGAACGCCTGGCCAAGGCCACCATCATTACCCGCGAAGCCGCGATCATCAGCGGCACGGCCTGGGTCGACGCCGTGTTCCGGCAATTGGACCCGCGTGTCGCGGTGCATTGGCAAGTGCGCGACGGCGACCGAGCGAGCCCCGACCAGGCGCTGTTCCACCTCGAAGGCCCGGCCCGCTCCTTGCTCACCGGCGAGCGCAGCGCGCTGAACTTCCTGCAGATGCTCTCGGGCGTCGCCACCCGCGCCCGCTACCTGGCCGACTTCGTCGCCGACACCCAGGTCAAGCTGCTGGATACCCGCAAGACCCTGCCCGGGCTGCGCCTGGCGCAGAAGTACGCCGTGACCTGCGGCGGCTGCCATAACCACCGCATCGGTCTGTACGATGCCTTCCTGATCAAGGAAAACCACATCGCCGCCTGTGGCGGGATCGCCCAGGCGATCGCGGCCGCCCACAAGATCGCGCCGGGCAAACCGGTGGAAGTCGAAGTGGAAAGCCTGGCGGAATTGAAAGAAGCCCTGGCGGCCAATGCCGACATCATCATGCTCGACGAACTGAGCCTGGATGACATGCGTGAGGCCGTGCGCCTGAATGGCGGCAAGGCGAAGCTGGAGGCCAGCGGCGGGATCAACGAAAGCACCTTGCGGCCGATTGCCGAGACCGGGGTGGACTACATCTCGATCGGAGCGATGACCAAGGATGTGAAGGCGGTGGATCTGTCGATGCGGCTCAGTCTTTGAGAGCTGCAAGCTGCAAGCTGCAAGCGATTCGAGCTTGTCTTGGAGCTTGCAGCTTGAGGCTCGAAGCGGCCGTTAAACCACCAGATTATTCATCTCGCAGTACTCATCCCAATCCACTCCCAGCACCTCGGCAGCCTCCTTGTGCAAGGCCAGACGCTGCGCCTCGAACTCTTCAGGGGTGCTGGTGTATTTGAGCGTCAACTCCCAAGGCTGCAGCCCCTGGGCTTCGGCCTCGTCTTCGAAGGCCCACTGGATCTGGTCTTTCTGCTCGTCGGCGCTCAGGTTCCTGATTTCTTCCAGTAGCTGAGGCGTGTCCAGGGCGTATTTGCGCAGCGCTTCTTCGTGTCTGGCTTCTTGGGTCAGTTCTTTAGCCGTCATGTCGTTCTCGCTGATCGAAGGAATGGAAGATGGGACTGGATCATCAAGGATCTCTCTGACACAGAACCGCTGGCAGCGCGGTTTACCTGGTCCTTGGAACCATTCGTGGATCATTTGAAAACTGCTGGGCAATGCTCATGCAGGCAACGAATATAGGATGTTTTGTTGATGATTTACACGGCTCTTTACATCTGTCCCACAAAAATCTCGTCCCCTGTCAGCAGGAGGCCAAGGAACATATATCAGAACCCCCAGTCATAGCGATGTGCCACATCGGCACCTCATAAGGATTCTGTGATGCGCAGCTTTCCAACGTTACCGTCTATTCGGCTTGTTACCGCGACCCTACTGCTCGGCAGCCTGACATTGACCAGCGCCGCGCAAGCGGCTGTTGAAATCTCGTCCAGTTTTCCAGAGCCATCCGATGAGATTTCGGCCCTTCGCAGCTCCTTTGGCAACGACGTTTTCTACAAAACCGGTATCAGCATCGATAACTTGAAGGACACGCGGCAAACCGCCAAGGCCAACGCCACTGAGCTGGAAAGCCAAAAGCGCACCCTCGCCGAGCAGGCCCGCCAGATCGAAGAGCTCAAACGCAACGGCGGTTCCAGTTCCAATTCCAGCAGCCGGGAAATTGAAGAGCTCAAACGCACCGTCAAGGAACAGGAACGCGACCTGAACGACCTTGGCAAGCAAGTGGAAGAGCTCAAGCGTAATAGCGGTTCCAGCTCGGGTTCGAGCAGCAGCGAAATATCGACGTTGAAAGGAAAGATCAGCGATCAGGATCGCGAGATGGATCAGCTCAAGCGCATGGTTGAGGAGTTGAGCAGGAAGGTGAAGTAAGGAGAGAGGAGATCTTGCCCGAGACAGGAATCGAACCTGCGACCTTCGCGTTACGAGTGCGCTGCTCTACCGACTGAGCTACACGGGCGGTGAGCTAACCTAGCATCCAGTCCCGTGGCCAGGCAACCTGTGCCGCAGGGATTTTCCACACACAGCAAAACGCCCCGAACCAGTCGGGGCGTTTTGCTGTTCAGCGGTCCGGCGAAGGGGTGATTAAACGCCCGATGCCTTGGCCGCCGCCACGTCCTTGATGGACAGTTTGATACGGCCGCGGTTGTCCACGTCCAGTACCAGCACTTCCACTTCCTGGCCTTCTTTCAGGATGTCGGTCACCTTCTCGACGCGAGCATCGCTCAGCATGGAGATGTGAACCAGACCGTCCTTGCCCGGCAGGATGTTGACGAAGGCGCCGAAGTCGACGATGCGCTCGACCTTGCCGACGTAGATCTTGCCGATCTCGGCTTCGGCGGTGATGCCCAGGACGCGCTGGCGTGCTGCTTCTGCCGCTTCCTTGGTTTCGCCGAAGATCTTGATCGAACCGTCGTCTTCGATGTCGATCGAAGCCTTGGTTTCTTCGCAGATCGCACGGATGGTCGCGCCGCCTTTACCGATGACGTCACGGATCTTGTCGGTGTCGATCTTCATCGCGATCATGGTCGGAGCGTTTTCCGACAGCTCGGTGCGGGACTGACCGATCACCTGGTTCATCTGGCCGAGGATGTTCAGGCGCGCTTCCAGGGCCTGGCCCAGGGCGATTTCCATGATCTCTTCGGTAATGCCCTTGATCTTGATGTCCATCTGCAGTGCGGTTACGCCCTTGGCGGTACCGGCCACTTTGAAGTCCATGTCGCCCAGGTGGTCTTCGTCACCCAGGATGTCGGTCAGGACGGCGAATTTCTCGCCTTCCTTCACCAGGCCCATGGCGATACCGGCAACCGGTGCCTTCATCGGCACGCCAGCGTCCATCAACGCCAGGGAAGCGCCGCAGACCGAAGCCATGGAGCTCGAACCGTTGGACTCGGTGATTTCCGATACCACGCGGATGGTGTACGGGAACACGGCGGCGTCCGGCAGCATGGCCTGGACGGAACGACGGGCCAGGCGGCCGTGGCCGATTTCGCGGCGACCGGCGCCACCCATACGGCCGCACTCACCCACCGAGAACGGAGGGAAGTTGTAGTGCAGCATGAACGGGTCTTTCTTTTCGCCTTCCAGGGTGTCCAGCAGTTGCGCGTCACGGGCGGTGCCCAGTGTGGCAACGACCAGGGCCTGGGTTTCGCCACGGGTGAACAGCGCCGAACCGTGGGTCTTTGGCAGCACGCCGACTTCGATGTTCAGCGGACGTACGGTGCGGGTGTCACGACCGTCGATACGTGGCTTGCCGTTGACGATGTTCTCGCGAACGGTCCGGTATTCGATTTCACCGAAAGCAGCCTTGACGTCGGCAGCCGATGGCTGGCCTTCTTCGCCGGACAGCTTGGCAACGATCTGATCCTTCAACTCGCCCAGGCGTGCATAACGGTCGGCCTTGACGGTGATGGTGTAGGCCTGGGAAATCGCTTCGCCGAACTCGGCACGGATCGCGCCCAGCAGCTCGGTGGCTTCGGCTTGCGGAGCCCAGGTCCAGGTTGGCTTGGCGGCTTCGGCAGCCAGTTCCTTGACGGCGTTGATCACCACCTGGAACTCGTCATGGGCGAACAGCACGGCGCCCAGCATCTGGTCTTCGGTCAGTTCCTTGGCTTCGGACTCAACCATCAGCACGGCTTCGGAAGTACCGGCAACGACCATGTCCAGGCTCGAGGCTTTCAATTGCTCGTAGGTCGGGTTCAGCAGGTAGCCGGTGCTTTCATGGAACGCAACGCGGGCAGCGCCGATCGGGCCATCGAAAGGAATGCCGGAGATGGCCAGCGCAGCCGAGGTACCGATCATCGCAGCGATGTCCGGATCGGTCTTCTTGCTGGTGGAGACGACGGTGCAGACAACCTGCACTTCGTTCATGAAGCCTTCTGGGAACAGCGGACGGATCGGACGGTCGATCAGTCGGGAAGTCAGAGTTTCTTTCTCGGAAGGACGGCCTTCGCGCTTGAAGAAACCGCCAGGAATCTTACCGGCGGCGTAAGTCTTTTCCTGGTAGTGAACAGACAGAGGGAAGAAGCCCTTGCCTGGATCGGCTTGCTTGGCACCCACTACGGTCACCAATACGCTGACGTCGTCGTCAACGGTGACCAGCACTGCGCCGGAGGCCTGACGGGCGATACGGCCAGTCTCGAGGGTAACGGTCGACTGACCGAACTGGAATTTTTTGATTACCGGGTTCACGGTGTCCTACCTTCTTTGTGGCTCTTGGGGAACTTGTCTTCTTGCGAAATTCTTGGGCAGTGCGGGGAATCGGCCCAACGACTGTCCAGATAAAACTTGAGGCTGGGAGCCTGCCGGTTGCCGACGCAAAGCGCAGGCAACCGACAGACCACCAACCTCATAGCGCAATCGCTTATTAGCGACGCAGACCCAGGCGACCGATCAAGGCGCTGTAACGACTTACGTCCTTACCCTTGAGGTAATCCAGCAGCTTACGACGCTGGTTTACCATGCGGATCAGACCACGACGGGAGTGGTGGTCTTTACCGTTGGCCTTGAAGTGACCTTGCAGTTTGTTGATGTTGGCGGTCAGCAGTGCAACTTGCACTTCTGGCGAACCAGTATCACCAACAGCTTGCTGGTAGTCGGTCACGATCTGAGCTTTTTCTTCAACGCTGAGTGCCATGTGGCTTTCCTCTTGTGAGGTACCGTTTCCGGGGAAACCGTACCAACAGGCCAGGGACAGATCCCTGTATCTATAAATGAGTAGTGACCGTGCCTGTTAACAGCCACACTCGCCCGCCTGCTGTTACACTGGCGGGTTCCGGTCATTCCGACCGAATCAATCGACGCGGCGCAATGCGCCCGTCTTCGCTCACTTCACCGATACCGATGAAGCGACCGTTGTGATCCTGTACCCGGACCATGCCGAACTTCGGCGCATCCGGGGCGCGCACCGGCTGGCCGTTGAGCCAGTAGAATGCGCTGTGTTCCGAGAACTGCAACAGCGGCCAGTCCAGCAGCCCACTGTCCGATGGCATCAGGAAGCGGTCGACCGCTTCGTTGCCGCCTTCGGCATGTACCGCCTCGAGCTCCTCCAGCGTGACCGTCTGGGCCAGCGTGAAGGGGCCGGCCTGGGTCCGGCGCAACTCCGCCACGTACGCACCACAGCCGAGCTGCTCACCAATATCCTCCACCAGGGTCCGGATATAAGTGCCTTTGCTGCAATCCACGGCTAGCCGCGCAGTATTACCGGCAAAGGCCAGCAATTCCAAGCGCGCAATAGTAACAGAACGTGGTTCACGCTCCACTACTTCGCCTGCACGGGCCAGTTTGTACAAAGGTTGCCCATCACGCTTCAGGGCGGAGTACATCGGCGGTATCTGACTGATTTTCCCACGGAATCCGGGCAGCACCGCTTCGATATCAGCCTGACCAACGGTCACCGGGCGCTCGCGCAGAACCTCACCTTCGGCATCCGCCGTGGTAGTGGTCTTGCCCAGTTGCGCCAGGGTTTCATAACCCTTGTCGGAATCGAGCAGATATTGTGAGAACTTGGTCGCCTCGCCGAAGCACAGCGGCAGCACACCGGTGGCCAGCGGATCGAGGCTGCCGGTATGCCCGGCTTTCTCGGCATTGAGCAGCCAGCGAACCTTCTGCAAGGCGGCGTTGGAGGTGAACCCCAACGGCTTGTCGAGCAGGATGATGCCGCTGACGTTACGACGGATACGTTTGACCTGAGCCACCGGTTACTCCTTGGTGTCTTCGGGTTCAGCCGCGTGCTGACTGTCTTCAGCCACGGCACGCTCGATCAACGCTGACAGATGCGCGCCCCGGGCGACGCTTTCGTCGTAATGGAAATGCAGCTGTGGAACACTGCGCAGCTTCATTTCCCTGGCCAACTGCATGCGCAGGAAACCGGCGGCCGAGTTGAGCACCTTGATGCTCTGGGCGACGTCATCGGCGCCGTCCTGGCCCATCACCGTGATGAAAATCTTTGCATGACCGACGTCACGGCTGACTTCCACAGCGGTAATGGTGACCAGGCCGACACGCGGGTCTTTGACTTCGCGACGGATCAGCTGGGCCAGCTCGCGCTGCATCTGATCGCCGATTCGTTGGGTACGGCTATATTCTTTTGCCATGTCTTGCTACCTGTTACTGCCCCACGGTGAAACCCGTGAGGTCTGAAAGCGGCAAACGCCCGGCCTGACAAAAGCCAGACCGGGCGTTGCGTTTAGAGTCCGCCAGCGAAGCAGCGCATGTTCATGCGGCTACTCGATGCGGCTCTTGAAGTGCGCGAGTCAGAGGCTGCGAGCAACCTGGACCTTCTCGAAGACTTCGATCTTGTCGCCGACCTTGACGTCGTTGTAGCTCTTGACGCCAATACCGCATTCCATGCCGGCACGTACTTCGGAAGCGTCATCCTTGAAGCGACGCAGGGATTCCAGCTCGCCTTCGAAGATCACGATGTCTTCACGCAGTACACGGATCGGACGGTTACGGTGAACGACACCTTCGATCACCATGCAGCCGGCGATTGCACCGAATTTCGGCGAGCGGAACACGTCGCGAACTTCGGCCACGCCCAGGATGTTCTCTCGCACGTCGCTGCCCAACATACCGGTCAGGGCTTTCTTGACGTCTTCGATGATGTCGTAGATCACGTTGTAGTAACGCATATCCAGACCTTCCTGCTCGACGATCTTGCGAGCACCGGCATCGGCACGCACGTTGAAGCCGAACAGTACCGCGTTGGAAGCCAGTGCCAGGTTAGCGTCGCTTTCGGTGATACCACCGACACCGCCGCCGACCACGCGCACTTGCACCTCGTCGTTGCCCAGGCCGTTCAGAGCGCCCTGCAAGGCTTCCAGCGAACCACGGACGTCGGATTTGAGGACGATGTTGAGCGTCTTCTTCTCTTCCTGGCCCATGTTCTCGAAGATGTTTTCCAGCTTGCCGGCGTGAGCGCGAGCCAGTTTGACTTCGCGGAACTTACCTTGACGGAACAGAGCCACTTCACGGGCTTTCTTCTCGTCAGCCACAACGCTCATCTCGTCACCAGCGTCCGGCGTACCGTCCAGGCCGAGGATCTCGACCGGGATAGCCGGACCGGCTTCCTTGATCGGCTTGCCGTTCTCGTCGAGCATGGCGCGAACGCGGCCATAGTTCGAACCGACCAGTACCATGTCGCCCTGACGCAACGTACCGTCCTGAACCAGGACCGTGGCCACCGGACCGCGGCCCTTGTCCAGACGCGATTCAACCACGACACCACGACCAGGGGCCGATGGAGTGGCGGTCAGTTCGAGCACTTCGGCCTGCAGCAATACCGCTTCGAGCAGTTCGTCGACGCCGGTACCCATCTTCGCCGAAACCGGAACGAATGGCGTGTCGCCACCCCATTCTTCCGAGGTCACGCCGTGAACCGACAGCTCGCTGCGGATGCGATCGAGATCGGCGCCCGGCTTGTCGATCTTGTTCACCGCAACCACCAGCGGCACGCCAGCTGCCTGGGCATGCTGAACGGCTTCGATGGTCTGTGGCATCACGCCGTCGTCGGCCGCGACCACCAGGATCACGATGTCGGTCGCCTTGGCACCACGGGCACGCATGGCGGTAAACGCGGCGTGACCCGGGGTATCGAGGAAGGTGACCATGCCACGATCGGTTTCAACGTGGTACGCACCGATGTGCTGGGTGATACCGCCGGCTTCGCCAGCAGCTACCTTGGCACGACGGATGTAGTCGAGCAGCGAGGTCTTACCGTGGTCGACGTGGCCCATGACGGTCACGACCGGCGCACGAGGAACCGCTTCACCTTCGAACTTCAGGGACTCGGCCAGGGAATCTTCCAGGGCGGTGTCGCTGATCAGGGTCACTTTGTGGCCCAGTTCTTCGGCAACCAGTTGGGCAGTTTCCTGATCCAGTACCTGGTTGATGGTGGCCGGCGTACCCAGCTTGAACATGAACTTGATGATTTCGGCAGCCTTGACCGACATCTGCTGGGCCAGATCGCCCACAGTGATGGTCTCGCCGATCTTCACTTCACGCACGACAGGGCCGGTCGGGCTCTGGAAACCGTGGGCGTTGCGTTTCTTCAGCTTGGCCTTGCCGCGACCGCCACGACGGAAGCCATCGCTTTCTTCGTCGGTAGTGCGTGGAGCAACGCGTGGCGCCGGCGCCTTTTCCTTGACCGAAGCACGATGCGGAGCGTTCTTGCGCTCGCCATCGCCACCGCCACGACGGCTTTCGTCGGCACGTGGTTTGTCCGGACGACGCGGCTCGTCGCGCTTGCGAGTGTCAGCCGCAGGGGCAGGAGCTGCCTCCAGGACCGGAGCGCTTTCACGTACGGGCTCAGCCACCTGGGCAGGCGCCGCGACGGCTTCCGACGGAGCGGATTGCGCAGCGGTTGATGCAGGCTGACGACGCGCTTCTTCTTCGGCGCGGCGCTTGGCTTCTTCTTCAGCCTTCTGGCGCGCGGCATTTTCTACTGCGCGACGTTCATCCAGCTCGCGTTTGCGCTCGGCTTCGATTTCTTCCGGGCTGCGCTGCACGAAAACTTTCTTCTTGCGTACTTCCACGCTGATGCTTTTGCTACCGGCAACACGCAGGGTGCTGGTGGTTTTACGCTGCAGAGTGATCTTGCGCGGTTCTTCCACTTTCGCCTTGTGACTGCTCTTCAAGTGGGTCAGCAGGGACTGCTTCTCACTGTCGGTCACATGTTCCTCGGCGGCGGTGTGCGGCAGACCTGCCTCACGCATCTGCTGCAACAGGCGCTCTACCGGTGTTTTGACCTCATCGGCCAGTTGTTTCACCGTGACTTGCGTCATGCACTTCTCTCCTCAGGCCGCGCCTAATTACTCGAACCAGTGGGCTCGGGCGGCCATGATCAACTTGCCGGCACGATCATCGTCAATGCCGTCGATGTCGAGCAGATCGTCAATAGACTGCTCGGCCAGGTCTTCGCGGGTAATTACGCCGCGCACCGCCAGTTCCATCGCCAAATCCTTGTCCATGCCCTCAAGCGAGAGCAGGTCTTCGGCCGGATGGGCGTCTGCCAGCTTTTCCTCAGTAGCGATGGCTTTGGTCAACAAACGATCCTTGGCCCGAGCACGAAGCTCGTTGACGATGTCTTCGTCAAAGCCGTCGATGTTGAGCATTTCCTCCACCGGCACGTAGGCAATCTCTTCCAGGCTGGTAAAGCCCTCATCCACCAGTACCTGCGCCAGTTCCTCATCGACTTCGAGCTCTTCGATAAAGTTGCGCAGAATGTCACCGGTTTCAGCTTGCTGCTTGGCCTGGATGTCCGATTCGGTCATCACGTTCAGGGTCCAGCCAGTCAACTGGCTCGCCAGACGCACGTTCTGACCACCGCGACCGATGGCCTGAGCCAGATTGTCTGCGCCAACGGCGATGTCCATGGCATGGGCATCTTCGTCAACGATAATGGCCGCCACTTCTGCTGGCGACATGGCGTTGATCACGAACTGAGCCGGGTTATCGTCCCAGAGAACGATGTCCACGCGCTCACCGCCCAGTTCGCCGGATACAGCCTGGACACGTGAACCGCGCATGCCGATACAGGCACCTTGCGGGTCGATGCGCTTGTCCTTGGAGCGGACCGCGATCTTGGCACGCGATCCCGGATCACGGGAGGCAGCCATGACTTCGATCAGGCCTTCGGCGATTTCCGGTACTTCGATGCGGAACAGCTCAATCAGCATTTCCGGCGCGGTACGCGACAGAATCAGCTGCGGGCCGCGGTTCTCGGTGCGGATTTCCTTGAGCAGCGCACGCAGTCGCACGCCTACCCGGAAAGTTTCGCGAGAGATGATGTCTTCACGTGCCAACAGCGCCTCGGCGTTGTTGCCCAGGTCGACGATCACGTTGTCGCGGGTGACCTTCTTCACGGTACCGGAGATGATCTCGCCCAGTTTCTCGCGATAAGCGTCAACCACTTGCGCGCGCTCGGCTTCGCGAACCTTCTGCACAATGACCTGCTTGGCAGTCTGTGCAGCGATGCGACCAAACTCGATGGACTCGATCTTCTCTTCGACTACATCACCGACCTTGGCGCCAGGATGCGTTTCTGCAACCTTGCTCGGCCAGGTTTCGATAGCCGGATCATCCAGGTCGGCTTCCTCGACCACCGTCCAGCGACGGAAAGTTTCATAGGAACCGGTGTGGCGATTGATCTCCACACGCAAATCAACTTCGTCTTCAAACCGCTTCTTGGTAGCAGTGGCCAGAGCCAGCTCCAGCGCTTCAAAAATAACGTTAGCCGGTACGCCCTTTTCATTGGATACCGACTCAACAACCAGCAGTACTTCTTTGCTCATCGTACGCCTCGCCTTTCGCAAGCCATTGGATCCGCGGGATCCGCAGTATCTGGCACGTATCAGTCAAAACTGGGAATAATGTTGGCCTTGTCGATCATATCGATCGGCAACAGGAACTCATGGTCATCTACCTGCACCACGACGTCCTGCTCTTCTACACCGCGCAGAAGGCCTTGAAAGTTGCGTCGACCCTCAAAGGGCGAGCGCAGCTTGATCTTCACTTGTTCACCGGCAAACGAAGCGAACTGTTCAAGGCTGAACAGAGGGCGTTCCATGCCGGGCGAGGAAACCTCAAGGGTGTATTCGGAGCTGATTGGATCTTCAACATCCAGCACACCGCTGATCTGACGGCTGACGATGGCGCAATCATCCACCAACACGCCGCCTTCCTTATCGATATAAACGCGCAACAGTGAGTGGCGACCTTGAGCCGAAAACTCAATACCCCAGCATTCATAGCCAAGGGCCACGACCACCGGGGCCAACAAGGCCTGCAACTGTTCTAGCTTGCTCGACACCTGAACCCCCTCGTGCATGTTTGTGCATGCTGTGCAAATAAAAAAAAATGGGCGAATCGCCCATCCCTGAAACGCCGTCGAACAGCGGCGTTATAAAGTGTCCAGCTAACAAAAAGCCCCTTGGAAGGGGCCCTGAAACTGGTTGCGGGAGCCGGATTTGAACCGACGACCTTCGGGTTATGAGCCCGACGAGCTACCAGGCTGCTCCATCCCGCGACAAAGCTGGGGCGGAAGTATACGACCGATCCCTTACAGGGTCAATGTAACCCTTCCACCTACAGGAAAGCCCGCTATTGCGGGCTTTCCTGATTCAATTGGTACCGAGAAGGGGACTCGAACCCCTACACCCTATGGGCACAACCACCTCAAGGTTGCGTGTCTACCAATTCCACCACCTCGGCAATACAGCGTTTGAAACCTTCTTACTTCTGCTCTTGAGCTGGAGGCACGTCAGTCGCCGGGTTGGCCGACTTTTGCTCTTGAAGCACCGGAACATCATCAGAAGCCGGTTGTTGCTTTGGCGCTTCCAACACCGCCGGGCTTGGCAAACCTACTTGAGTCAGCTCATGAGCTTTCTCTTTAGCAAAGTAACCTAACCCTAAGCTGGTCAAGAAGAAACCGGCGGCAAGTATAGCAGTAAACTTACTAAGAAAGGTAGAGGAACCTTGGCTTCCGAACACAGTATTTGAAGCACCTGCACCGAAAGACGCACCAGCATCCGCACCTTTACCCTGCTGCAGCAATACCAGAGCAACTACGCCCAATGCACCCAGCAGATGAAAAACGACTACGACTGTTTCCAGCATTTTTTCAGTTTCCCGCGGCGCGACAGATCGCACCGAACTCATCTGCATTCAGGGACGCTCCACCAATGAGCCCCCCATCGATATCCGGCATGCCGAACAGTTCGACCGCATTGGCCGCCTTCACGCTGCCGCCGTATAGAAGCCGCACACCTCGTGCCACTTCAGAATTTTCTGCCGCCAACTGGGCGCGGATGGCGGCGTGCACATCCTGCGCTTGTTGCGGCGAAGCAGTCAGCCCGGTGCCAATGGCCCAGACCGGCTCGTAAGCTATGACTGCCTTTGCAAAAGCACCGACACCCAGGTCTTCGATGATGCTGCCCAGCTGACGCCCGACAACTTCAAGGGTCTTGCCGGCTTCACGCTGCTCGAGGGTCTCCCCTACGCACAACACCGGAATCAGACCGCAGGCCTGAGCCGCTGCAAACTTGCGAATCAGGGCCTTGTCCTGCTCACCCATGATCATGCGGCGCTCGGAGTGCCCGACAAGAACCAGGGAACACCCTGCATCCACCAGCTGACTTGGCGCAATTTCACCTGTCAGCGCACCTTGCATGGATTCCACCGCAGAATTCTGCGCGCCGATCGAAATCGACTTGCCCTTCAAGCCATCAACCACTTGATTGATATACAGGCAAGGCGGGAATACCGCGACATCAACACCGCTTGGCAAGGCCAGATGACGAAGGCCATTGATCAGCTCAGCGACGCTGGCGCGGGTACCGTGCATCTTCCAGTTACCAGCTACCATAGGGCGACGCATGCTGTACCTCGTCGGTCAAAGTGGGCGCAGATGTTACCCAACCGTTTCATGACTGGCAAGCCGAATTCAGGCAGAAACTTCAGTTACAAGCTTCGCCAGTTCTTCGGCATAACCGCGAACCTGTGCTTCGTCCTCGCCTTCGACCATGACACGCACCAGGGGCTCGGTACCGGACTTGCGCAACAGCACGCGCCCACGCCCCGCCATCGCCTGGGTCACGCGCTCGCTGGCCTGCTGGACCGTCGCATGCTCGATGGGGTTCGCCCCGCCACCGAAACGCACATTGATCAACACCTGCGGACATTTACGCAACGACTGGCGCGACAGTGCGAGGCTCTCGTTGCGGGCCTTGAGCGCCATCAATACCTGCAGAGCAGCAATAATTGCATCACCGGTGGTGGTGTGATCGAAGCACACGATATGACCGGAGTTCTCGCCTCCGATGACCCAGTTGCGCTCCAGCAGCTCCGAGATGACATAACGATCACCCACGTTAGCCCGCACGAATGGGATATCCAGGTCCGCTAGCGCCAACTCGAGCCCGAGGTTGCTCATCAGCGTGCCGACCACCCCGCCCTGGAGCTTGCCGCGTTCGTGCAGATCCCGTGCGATGATGAACAGCAGCTCATCGCCATCGACGACAGTCCCGGTGTGATCCACCATCAAGACCCGATCACCGTCGCCATCGAAGGCGATCCCGAGATCGGCCTGTTCGGCCAGGACCGCTGCCTGCAACGCGTCGGTATGGGTGGAACCACAGTTGTGGTTGATGTTCAACCCGTTAGGCTGGGCGGACAGCACAACCACCTCAGCGCCCAACTCGCGAAATACACTCGGAGCGACTTTATAGGTCGCACCGTGGGCGCAATCGACGACGATCTTCAACCCCGTGAAACTGGTACCGGTCGGCACGCTGCCTTTGCAGAACTCGATATAGCGACCCGAGGCATCATTGATCCGCGATACTTTGCCGATCTTGCTCGACTCAACCACCGTCATCGGTGTATCCAGCAGCTCTTCGATCATCAGCTCGACTTCGTCTGGCAACTTGGTGCCCTTGCCGGAGAAAAACTTGATGCCGTTGTCGTCATGAGGGTTATGAGAGGCACTGATCACGATACCCGCCTGTGCATGGAACGTACGCGTCAGGTAGGCAATGGCTGGTGTCGGCATCGGCCCCAGCAACATCACATCGGCGCCCGCCGAGGTCAGGCCGGCTTCGAGAGCCGACTCGAACATATAGCCGGAAATTCGCGTGTCCTTGCCGACCAACACCTTGCAGGCGCCCATCTTGCGGAACGCCATGCCGGCAGCCCAACCGAGCTTGAGCATGAAATCAGGGGTAATAGGGTATTCGCCGACCCGACCACGGATACCGTCGGTGCCAAAGTATTTCTTGCTCATAAGTGCTCCGTCATTCTTATTCGGCTGAATCTACCGCTGCGATCATCCGCACCACATCCATCGTTTCGGCCACATCATGCACCCGCAATATGCGCGCACCTTTTGTAATAGCCAGGGCCGCAAGAGCGAGACCACCAAACAGCCGCTCGCCCACCGGACGCCCCAAGGCATTGCCTATCATGCTTTTTCGCGACACCCCGACCAACAGCGGTCGACCCAGGGCGTGCAAGGCATCCATATGCTTGAACAGGCTCAGATTGTGGTCCAGGGTCTTGGCAAAGCCGAAACCGGGATCCAGCACCACCCGTTCGGCGGGAATGCCCGCCAGCGCGCACTGATTCATGCGCTCGGCCAGGAACTCGCCGACCTCCCTGGTTACATCGTCATAGTGAGGGTCGTTCTGCATGGTGCCCGGCTCGCCGAGCATGTGCATCAGACACACCGGCAACCCGGTCGCCGCCGCGGCATCCAGGGCTCCATCGCGCTGCAGGGAGCGGACATCGTTGATCAAGCCCGCTCCCAGGCGAGCCGTCTCACGTATGACCGCCGGCGTAGACGTATCGACCGAGATTATGACATCCAGTTCGCGGTGTATACGCTCGACCACCGGCGCCACTCTTTCCAGCTCCTCGACAGGCGAGACAGCCCGCGCACCCGGCCGGGTCGACTCGCCGCCGACATCGATCAGCGTCGCACCGGCTGCCACCATGGCCTCTGCATGCCGCAGAGCAGCATCGAGCTGACCATACCGGCCGCCGTCGGAAAAGGAATCGGGAGTGACATTGAGAATGCCCATGACATGCACATGGGCCAAATCAAGAACCCGGTTGCCGCAAGGCAACCGGGTCGAGGACAGAACAGAAGTCATTTCAAGCCTTAGACATCAGCAGCGGGACCGCCGATCGGTGTTTCCGGGCGCTCGCCCTGCACCGCCGGAGGCGTACCAGGAGTCCCCGTACCACCGGTCCAATCCCGTGGCTCACGGGGCGGCCGACCCGACATGATGTCATCGATCTGTTCGGCATCGATGGTTTCGTACTTCATCAGGGCATCCGCCATGGCATCGAGCTTGTCACGGTTGTCCGTGAGGATCTGCTTCGCGGTGCCGTAGCACTGGTCGATGATGCTGCGCACTTCGGAGTCGATCAGCTTGGCCGTCTCACCGGAGAAACTTGCATGCTGGCCGCCGCCGCCACGGCCGAGGAACACTTCGCCTTCTTCTTCGGCATACATCAACGGACCGAGCTTCTCGGAAAGACCCCACTTGGTCACCATGTTCCGTGCAATCTGGCTGGCGCGCATGATGTCGTTCGACGCACCGGTGGTGACACCGTCGAAGCCCAACGTCATTTCTTCGGCGATACGACCACCGTAGAGCGAACAGATCTGGCTGATCAGCGCCCGCTTGGACAGGCTGTAGCGATCTTCTTCCGGCAGGAACATGGTCACACCCAGCGCACGACCGCGGGGAATGATCGACACCTTGTAGACCGGATCATGCTCCGGCACGACGCGCCCGACGATGGCGTGACCCGCCTCGTGGTAAGCCGTGTTCTGCTTTTCCTTCTCCGACATGACCATGGATTTGCGCTCGGCGCCCATCATGATCTTGTCTTTGGCCAGTTCGAACTCTTTCATCTCCACGACGCGCTTACCAGCGCGAGCGGCGAACAGCGACGCTTCGTTGACCAGGTTCGCCAGGTCGGCACCGGAGAAACCCGGTGTGCCGCGAGCGATGACCGCTGGCGCGACATCGTCACCCATCGGCACTTTACGCATGTGGACCTTGAGGATCTGCTCACGACCGCGGATATCCGGCAGCCCCACCACGACCTGACGGTCGAAGCGGCCCGGACGCAGCAGTGCAGGGTCGAGCACGTCTGGACGGTTGGTGGCAGCAATGACGATGATGCCGTCATTCATTTCGAAACCATCCATCTCCACCAGCAACTGGTTGAGGGTCTGCTCACGCTCGTCATGACCGCCGCCCATGCCGGCGCCACGGTGGCGACCGACAGCGTCGATTTCGTCGATGAAGATGATGCAGGGCGCGTGTTTCTTGGCCTGCTCGAACATGTCGCGAACACGGCTGGCGCCTACGCCCACGAACATTTCAACGAAGTCAGAACCGGAAATAGTGAAGAACGGTACCTTCGCTTCGCCGGCAATGGCCTTGGCCAGCAGGGTCTTACCGGTACCCGGTGGGCCGACCATCAGCACACCGCGGGGGATACGACCGCCCAGGCGCTGGAATTTACCCGGATCGCGCAGGAATTCGACCAGCTCGCCCACTTCTTCCTTGGCTTCGTCGCAACCTGCGACGTCGGCCAGGGTGGTCTTCACCTGGTCTTCGGAAAGCAGCCTAGCCTTGCTCTTGCCGAAACTCATCGGGCCGCCCTTGCCGCCGGCACCACCCTGCATCTGGCGCATGAAGAACATGAACACCGCGATGATCACCAGGATCGGGAAGCTGGCCACGAGGAGCTGGGTCCAGATACTTTGTTGCTCAGGCTGCTTGCCTTCGACCACGACATGGTTATCCACCAGGTCGCCGATCAGACCATTGTCCTGGATGGCCGGACGAATGGTCTTGAAGTTGTCGCCATCGGTACGCTTGCCGGTGATGACATAGCCATCGACGGCAACGCGCTCGACCTTGCCATCCTTGACCTGCTGAATGAAGTCGGAATAGTTGAGGGTCTGCGGCTCGTTAGGGCTGGAGAAGTTGTTCATCACGGTCACAAGGACAGCGGCGATGATCAACCACAGGATCAGATTCTTTGCCATATCGTTCAATTAACTACCCTCTGAAGCTGGCTCCGCTATCGGTGCGAGCTTCGCATGATATTCACCGGCCTAACTTACTACATTACCTACGACTCTGGCAGGCGCCGTCTGTAACCCTTTGTGAAACCTGCCGCATCATTTTCGGTATACGGCGTTTGCAAGGCGAAACAAAAAAAACTATCGGCGTCTTTCAAAGACGCTCATCACTGCCCGAACCTTCTCCTCCGCGAAAACCTCGCGCCAACAGATACTGTTCGCGGGAGCGGTCACGGGACGACAATGGCTTGCGCATCTGCACCTTGTCGAACAGTTTGCGGATGCCCTTGTGGTATTCGTCGAAGCCCTCCCCCTGGAAGACCTTGATCAGAAAATCACCGCCCGGACGCAGAACCCGCCCGGCAAGATCCAGGGCCAGCTCGCTGAGAAACATCGCACGAGGCATGTCGACAGCCGCTAATCCACTCATATTGGGGGCCATATCGGAAATCACAAGGTCAACCTGTGTATTTCCGACAGCCTCCAGGATATTTGCCAGGACGGCGTCTTCCGTGAAATCACCCTGGATGAAGGTCACATCGGGGATGCTGTCCATTTCCAGGATGTCGGAAGCGATCAATCGTCCTTGACCACCGATCAGACGACTGGTCACCTGGGACCACCCGCCCGGCGCGGCGCCGAGGTCGATTACGGTCATGCCGGGACGGATCAAACGATCCTTTTCCTGGATCTCGAGCAATTTATAGCTGGCACGAGAACGATAGCCGTCCTTCTGCGCCATCTTGACGTATGGATCGTTGAAATGCTCTTTGAGCCAGTTCAGGCTAGTCTTGGAACGGGCCACAGGCCACCTCTACATAAAACGGGTCGTGATTAAGTGGGCGGTCCCGGACTCGCTCGGGTAAACTGGCCGCCGCTTTTTACAAGATCAGACGCAGGGGTCAGATTATGCCGCTCACTCAAGAGCAGAAGAAACAATACAAATCCATTGGCCACCACCTGAAACCGGTTCTGATTGTGGCGGACAACGGCTTGACTGAAGGTGTACTGGCCGAGCTGGAGCGCGCATTGAGCGATCACGAGCTGATCAAGATCAAGCTCAACATCCTCGACCGCGAAGCCCGCCTGGCTGCCATCGCAGAACTGTGCAAGACCGGCAAGGCGGACCTGGTACAGGTCATCGGTAAGATGGCATTGCTTTATCGCAAGAACTTCAGCGTCAACAAGCAGCTGTCGAACGTTCACCGCTTCAAATAATGCCAAAGGGTCAGGGGTGCGCTTCGCGCGCCCCGCCACTCCATCCAGGCACCGGCTGCAACACCAGCACCAACCCGGAAAGCCCCAGCACCACGTAGCTGAACACCCGCCATTGGCTTGCGTCCGGCCAGCCGAGACTCACCGCCAGAAACATTCCGCAGGCATACAACGACATCAGCAGCAATTGCCCACGAATGTCGCGCCATAGGCTGGCACGGCCCTCGGCCTGAACCAGCACCAAAACCTGGAATGTCACACAGACCGCTGAAAACGCCATCATCAGCGCCGTCAGCATGCCCACAATTTCGTCGATCAGCAGCGGTGCCAGGCCGATTCGGCCCAGCACCGGCAGCAGACCGATGTGCAGCAGCCAAAGGCCGCCGACCCACAGCATCTGGGCAAGCTGCCAGAGCATGGCGCCCGCACGCAGCGGGCGCCTTCGTTCAGACGTGGCGGACTTCGACAATCTCATACTCGATGACGCCACCGGGCGTCTTCACTGCCACCACATCGCCCTCTTCCTTGGCAATCAAGGCACGAGCGATCGGTGAACCGACGGAAATCTTGCCCAGCTTGATGTCAGCTTCATCCTCACCCACGATCTGGTAAGTGACGCTTTCATCTGTCTCGACGTTGGCGATTTCCACGGTGGTGCCGAAGATCACCTTGCCGGTGTGGGGGATGGTGGTGACGTCAATGATCACTGCGTTCTGCATGCGACCTTCAATGTCACGCACCCGCGCCTCGACCATGCCCTGCTCTTCACGAGCGGCATGGTATTCGGCGTTTTCCTTGAGATCGCCCAGCTCACGCGCTTCACCAATGGCCTGGCTCAAGCGCGGGCGCTCGACCTTGGTCAGGAAAGCGTGCTCTTCTTCCAGGGCCTTCGCGCCCTGAACAGTCATCGGGTACTTGGTTATGCTCATGCCTTCAATCCTGCATGTAGATCCTGCAAGCGACGGACGGTCTTCTCGGGACCGAACTTGAGCGCTTCGCAGATCGCTTCGCCCGCAGCAATGGTGGTGGTGCAGTAGATCTTGTGCTGCAGCGCATTGCGACGAATGGAGTAGGAGTCGGCGATCGACTGACGGCCTTCAGTGGTGTTGATGATCAGCGTGACTTCGTCATTCTTGATCATGTCGACCACATGCGGACGCCCTTCAGTCACCTTGTTCACGCGGCGCACTTTCAGGCCCGCCGCCTCGATCAGCCTGGCGGTACCGGCAGTGGCGACCACTTCGAAACCCAAGTTGATCAGATCACGGGCCACGCCTGCAACCAGTGGCTTGTCGTCATCACGCACGCTGATGAACGCCGTGCCGCCAGTCGGCAGGACTTCGCTGGCGCCCATCTGGGCCTTGGCGAAAGCTTCGCCAAAGGTGTCGCCAACGCCCATCACTTCACCGGTGGACTTCATCTCCGGGCCGAGGATCGGATCGACGCCAGGGAACTTGGCGAATGGGAACACGGCTTCTTTCACGCTGTAGAAGTTCGGAATGATCTCCTTGGTGAAGTTCAGTTCCGCCAGGGTCTTACCGGCCATCACGCGGGCAGCGATCATTGCCAGGGAAACACCGATGCACTTGGAGACGAACGGCACGGTCCGGGAAGCGCGCGGGTTCACTTCGATGACGTAGATGTCTTCGCCCTGAAGCGCCAACTGCACGTTCATCAGGCCGACCACACCCAGTTCCAGGGCCATTTTCTTGACCTGCTCGCGCATCTCGTCCTGGATGTGCGCCGGCAGCGAGTAAGGTGGCAGCGAGCATGCGGAGTCACCGGAGTGAACACCGGCCTGCTCGATGTGCTGCATGATCGCGCCGATCACCACGTCCTTGCCGTCGCAGACCGCATCCACGTCCATCTCGATGGCGCAGTTGAGGAAGTGGTCCAGCAGCACCGGGCTGTCGTTGGACACCTGGACCGCTTCACGCAGGTAGCGCTTGAGTTCTTCTTCCTGGTAGACGATTTCCATTGCGCGGCCGCCCAGTACATAGGACGGACGCACCACCAACGGATAACCGATCTTGGCGGCGGCACGAATCGCTTCGTCTTCGCTGCGCACAGTGGCGTTTGGCGGCTGACGCAGGTTCAGGCGCTCGACCATCTGCTGGAAGCGCTCACGGTCTTCGGCGCGGTCGATGGCGTCCGGGCTGGTACCGATGATCGGTACGCCAGCGGCTTCCAGGGCACGCGCCAGTTTCAACGGAGTCTGGCCGCCGTACTGGACGATCACGCCTTTCGGCTTCTCGACACGAACGATTTCCAGCACGTCTTCCAGCGTCACTGGTTCGAAGTACAGACGATCGGAGGTGTCATAGTCGGTGGACACGGTTTCCGGGTTGCAGTTGACCATGATGGTCTCGTACCCGTCGTCGCGCAGGGCCAGTGCGGCGTGTACGCAGCAGTAGTCGAACTCGATGCCCTGGCCGATGCGGTTGGGACCGCCGCCCAGGATCATGATCTTGTCGCGCGTCGATGGCGCGGCTTCGCACTCTTCTTCGTACGTGGAGTACAGGTAGGCAGTGTCGGTGGCGAACTCGGCCGCGCAGGTGTCGACGCGCTTGTAGACCGGGAACACTTCCAGCTTGTGGCGATGAGCGCGCAGGCTCTTCTCGGTCACACCCAGCAATTTGGCCAGGCGCTGGTCCGAGAAGCCCTTGCGCTTGAGGCGGAACATCATGTCGCGGTCGATGCTGGACATGCCCAGGGTCTTGACCTTCTCCTCTTCCTTGATCAGATCTTCGATCTGCACCAGGAACCAAGGGTCGATCATGTTCATGCCGAAGATCTGCTCCACGGTCATGCCGGCACGGAAGGCATCGGCCACGTACCAGATGCGCTCGGCGCCCGGTACGGTCAGCTCGCGCTTGAGCTCGCTCATGCTTTCCGGGTTGCTCAGGTCCAGCTTCGGATCGAGGCCGCAGACACCCACTTCCAGACCGCGAAGGGCTTTCTGCAGAGACTCCTGGAAGGTCCGGCCGATGGCCATGACTTCACCGACCGACTTCATCTGGGTGGTCAGGCGGGCGTCGGCCTTGGCGAATTTTTCGAAGGCAAAGCGTGGCAGCTTGGTGACGACGTAGTCGATGGACGGCTCGAAGGACGCCGGGGTCTTGCCACCGGTGATGTCGTTCGACAGCTCGTCCAGGGTATAACCCACGGCCAGCTTGGCGGCGACCTTGGCAATCGGGAAACCGGTGGCTTTCGAAGCCAGGGCCGACGAACGGGAAACCCGCGGGTTCATCTCGATGACCACCATGCGGCCAGTATCCGGGCAGATGCCGAACTGGACGTTGGAGCCGCCGGTTTCCACGCCGATCTCACGCAATACCGCCAGGGAGGCGTTACGCAGGATCTGGTATTCCTTGTCGGTCAGGGTCTGAGCCGGTGCGACAGTGATCGAGTCACCGGTGTGTACACCCATCGGGTCGAAGTTTTCGATGGAGCAGACGATGATGCAGTTGTCCTTTTTGTCGCGGACAACTTCCATTTCGTATTCTTTCCAGCCGATCAGGGATTCGTCGATCAGCAGTTCCTTGGTCGGCGACAGGTCCAGGCCACGGGCGCAGATTTCTTCGAACTCTTCGCGGTTGTAGGCGATGCCACCACCGGTACCGCCCATGGTGAAGGACGGACGGATGATGCACGGGAAGCCGAGCTTCTCGAGAACCGCGTTGGCCTCTTCCATGCTGTGGGCGATGCCCGAGCGTGGGCATTCCAGGCCGATGGCTTTCATCGCCTTGTCAAAGCGCGAACGATCTTCGGCCTTGTCGATGGTGTCGGCGTTGGCGCCGATCATTTCCACACCGAATTTTTCCAGGACGCCTTCGCGCTCCAGGTCCAGGGCGCAGTTCAGCGCCGTCTGGCCGCCCATGGTCGGCAACAGCGCATCGGGGCGCTCTTTCTCGATGATCTTGGCAACGGTCTGCCACTTGATCGGCTCGATGTAGGTGGCGTCGGCCATGGCCGGGTCGGTCATGATGGTGGCCGGGTTGGAGTTCACCAGGATGACGCGATAACCCTCTTCGCGCAGGGCCTTGCAGGCCTGGGCGCCGGAGTAGTCGAATTCGCAGGCCTGGCCGATCACGATCGGGCCAGCGCCGAGAATCAGGATGCTTTTTATGTCTGTACGTTTTGGCATGGGTTTGTCACTCAAATCCGCAGGTCAGTCGGCTAGGCCGTCGAACAATCTTTGAAGCGCCCGCGGGGGCCGCCGCACTCGGGGCCGCCCTCGGGCTTCACGCGGTCAGCGTCGCTTGGCCATCTCATTGATGAAGCGATCGAACAGCGGCGCCACATCGTTCGGGCCCGGGCTCGCTTCAGGGTGGCCCTGGAAGCTGAACGCGCTCTTGTCGGTGCGCTCGATGCCTTGCAGCGTACCGTCGAACAGCGACTTATGGATCGCGCGCACGTTGGCCGGCAGGGTCGCTTCATCCACTGCGAAGCCGTGGTTCTGACTGGTAATCATCACTACACCGGTGTCCAGGTCCTGGACCGGGTGGTTGGCACCGTGATGACCATGCCCCATTTTCAGGGTCTTGGCGCCCGACGCCAGAGCCAGCAGTTGGTGACCGAGGCAGATGCCGAACACCGGGATCTCGGTTTCCAGCACATCCTTGATCGCCTGGATCGCGTAGTCGCAAGGCTCAGGGTCACCCGGGCCGTTGGACAGGAACACGCCATCGGGGTTGAGGGCCAGCACGTCAGCCGCAGGGGTTTGCGCTGGCACCACGGTCACGCGGCAACCGCGCTCGACCAGCATGCGCAGGATGTTCACCTTGACGCCGTAGTCGTAGGCAACCACGTGATACGGCAGCTCGGACGCTTCGATCGTTGGGTGGCTGTCGGTCTTCAGGTTCCAGACCGAGGAACGCCACTCGTACTGCTTCTGGGTGCTGACGACTTTCGCCAGGTCCATGCCCTTGAGACCCGGGAAACCCTGGGCGGCGGCGATGGCGGCTGCTTCGGAGATATTGTCGCCGGCCATGATGCAGCCGTTCTGCGCACCCTTCTCCCGCAGGATACGGGTCAGGCGACGGGTGTCGATACCAGCGATCGCCACGACGTTGTTGGCTTTCAGGTAATCGGACAGGGACATCGTGTTACGCCAGTTGCTCGCAACCAGCGGCAGGTCGCGGATGACCAGGCCGGCAGCCCAGACGCGGTCGGACTCGGCATCTTCCGGCGTAGTGCCGGTGTTGCCGATGTGCGGATAAGTCAGGGTAACGATTTGCTGGGCGTAGGAAGGATCGGTAAGAATTTCCTGATAGCCGGTCATTGCGGTGTTAAACACCACCTCACCAACGGTCTGACCGTCGGCTCCAATGGCTTCGCCGCGAAAAATGCTGCCATCAGCAAGGGCGAGTATGGCTGGCTTAGTCAAGAAGACCTCCCGTAAATAAAGCCTGAAAGGGCGATCGCAGGTTGTAAAAAAGCGGAGTGACGTATGGACACGTCACCCCGCTTTTTTCACTGAATTATTCTGCGCGCTTTTAGTGGACACACTAAAGCTGTAGCTTACAGAAAAAGGCTTTTTTGGTCCACCGCTAATGAGCCTTAAAGACAGGGGAATGCGACAGGGCGTCGCGAAGCGGTGCAAAACGGGGTCCAGTATACCCTGAACCCCGCTCTCATTGACATCAACGCAGGTCGAGTACGTCCTGCATATCGTACAAACCAGGCTCGCGACCATCCAGCCATAGCGCGGCCCGGACAGCCCCCTTGGCGAAAGTCATCCGACTGGATGCCTTGTGGGTGATCTCCAGGCGCTCGCCCTCGGTGGCGAACAGCACCGTATGATCCCCCACCACATCACCGCCGCGTACCGTGGCGAAACCAATGGTCTCCCGCTCACGGGCACCGGTATGCCCTTCGCGCCCGTACACGGCCACGGCCTGCAGGTCGCGTCCCAGCGCATCGGCAATCACTTCACCCATGCGCAGGGCAGTCCCCGAAGGCGCGTCGATCTTGTGCCGGTGATGCGCCTCGATGATCTCGATATCGGCGTCATCCCCCAGAACCCGAGCGGTCAGGTCCAGCAACTTCAGCGACAGGTTCACACCGACACTGAAGTTCGCCGCGAACACGATCGGAATGTCCTTGCCTGCATCGGCCAGCAACTGCTTCTGCGCAGCGTCCAGCCCCGTGGTGCCGATGACCATGGCCTTGCCGTTCTTGCGGCAGATGGCTAGGTTCTTCAGCATCACTTCCGGCAAGGTGAAATCGATCAGCACATCGAACTCGTCGAGCACTTTTTCCAGGCCACCGGACATCGGCACACCGATGCGTCCCAGCGACGCCAACTCACCCGCATCGGCACCGACCAACGTGCTGTCAGGCCGAACGATGGCAGCCGTCAGGCCGGAGAGCGGCGAGCGCTGCTGCACCGCCTCCACCAACGCCTTGCCCATGCGCCCAGCGGCGCCCATCACAGCTATACGTCGCATGCGACCTCCTTACAGATCGCCGAAGAAGCGCTTCACGCCTTCGAACCAACCGGTGGTTTTCGGCGAGTGGCTGTTGTCGTCCGCCAGCGAACTGCGGAACTCTTCCAGCAACTCACGCTGGCGCCGGCTCAGGTTGACCGGCGTCTCGACCGCAACGCGGCACATCAGGTCACCCGCACCGCCACCGCGCACAGGCGCGACGCCCTTGCCACGGATCCGGAACTGCTTGCCGGTCTGCGTGCCCTCAGGAATCTTCAGCTTCACGCGGCCGTCGAGCGTCGGAATCTCCAGCTCACCACCCAACGCGGCATCGACGAAACCGATCGGCACTTCGCAGAACAGGTGCTTGCCGTCACGCTGGAAAATCGAGTGCTCACGCACGTTGATGACCACATACAGGTCGCCGGTCGGGCCGCCCTGGGCACCCGCCTCGCCTTCGCCGGACAGGCGAATGCGGTCACCGGTATCGACGCCGGCCGGCACTTTCACCGACAAGGTCTTGTATTCCTCAACGCGTCCTTCGCCATGGCAGGAATCGCATGGATCGGAAATGATCTTGCCCTGGCCATGGCAACGCGGGCAGGTCTGCTGCACCGAGAAGAAGCCCTGCTGCATGCGAACCTGACCGATACCGCCGCAGGTCGGGCAAGTGACAGGCGAGGAGCCCTTCTTGGCGCCCGAACCATCACACGGCTTGCAATTGACCAGCGTCGGCACGCGGATATTGACGGTCGTGCCACGCACCGCCTCTTCCAGGTTCAACTCCAGCGTGTAGCGCAAGTCGCTGCCACGCTGGGCGCCACCACGGGCACCGCCGCGACCGCCACCGAAGAAGTCGCTGAACACATCGCCAAAGATGTCGGAGAAGTTCTGGCCGCCAAAACCGGCACCGCCGCCACCCATGCTCGGGTCGACACCGGCATGCCCGTACTGATCGTAAGCCGCGCGCTTGCTGGAGTCGGACAGTACTTCGTAAGCCTCGTTGGCTTCCTTGAACATCTCTTCCGACGCTTTGTCGCCGGGATTACGGTCCGGGTGGTGCTTCATCGCCAGGCGACGATAGGCTTTTTTCAGATCCGCCTCGCTGGCCCCCCGCTCGACACCCAATACTTCGTAGAAATCACGCTTTGCCATTAGTCTTTGCACTCTTATAGGACGTCCGGCAAAGCCCTCCTGAGCCTCGCCCAACTCGTTGAGCCCCATACAGGCCCGGACCCAACCACGTCGATTCAACGATCCTGGTCTAAGGCGTCATACGAAAAGCAGGAGCTTTCCCGATCACGCCACCAGCATCCGAACGCTGTCGCATGCTGTAAAAATTCATGGATTCCAGACACGCCAACGCGGGAGCAAGCTCCCGCGCGGCGACATCCTACCAGCCACCGCACAAACGCAGTCAACCGGCCGACCAACAAGCGATTACTTGTGGTCTTTCACTTCTTCGAACTCAGCGTCGACGACGTCGTCGGCCTTCTCAGCCGATTCGCCTTGTTGCGCGGCGCCTTCAGCTGGCTGAGCCTGTTCGGCGTACATCTTCTGGGCCACTGGCGCGGAGACCTTGGACAGCTCTTCGATCTTCGCTTCGATGGCAGCCTTGTCGTCGCCTTTGACGGCAGCTTCCAGGGCAACCACGGCCGCTTCGATGGCAGTTTTCTCTTCAGCGGTCACTTTTTCGCCAGCATCGGCGATCATCTTGCGAGTCGAGTGCACCAAGGCATCGCCCTGGTTGCGGGCACTGGCCAGCTCTTCGAACTTGCGATCTTCCTCGGCGTTGACTTCAGCATCGCGAACCATTTGCTGAATTTCTTCCTCGGACAGGCCGGAGTTGGCCTTGATCACGATCGACTGAGTCTTGCCGGTGGCCTTGTCTTTCGCGCCGACGTGCAGGATGCCGTTGGCGTCGATGTCGAAGGTCACTTCGATTTGCGGAACGCCACGTGGCGCTGGCGGGATCTCGGCCAGGTCGAACTTGCCCAGGGACTTGTTCTGGGCAGCCTGTTTGCGCTCGCCTTGCAGGACGTGGATGGTCACGGCGCCCTGGTTGTCGTCGGCCGTCGAGAACACCTGGGATTTCTTGGTAGGAATCGTGGTGTTCTTCTCGATCAGCGCGGTCATCACGCCACCCATGGTTTCGATACCCAGGGTCAGCGGGCTGACGTCGAGCAGCAGGACGTCCTTCACATCACCGGCCAGAACGGCGCCCTGGATGGCAGCCCCCATGGCAACGGCTTCGTCAGGGTTCACGTCTTTACGTGCTTCCTTGCCGAAGAAATCGGTCACCAGCTTCTGCACCAGCGGCATACGGGTCTGACCGCCCACCAGAATCACGTCGTTGATCGAGCCAACGTCGATACCGGCGTCTTTCATCGCGATGCGGCAAGGTTCGATGGTGCGCTGAACCAGGTCTTCCACCAGCGCTTCGAGCTTGGCGCGGGAGATTTTCACGTTCAGGTGCTTAGGACCGGTGGCGTCTGCAGTGATGTACGGCAGGTTCACGTCGGTCGACTGGCTCGAGGACAGTTCGATCTTGGCTTTTTCAGCGGCTTCTTTCAGGCGCTGCATGGCCAGCGGGTCACCCTTGAGGTTCATGCCGCTTTCTTTCTTGAACTCGTCGACGAGGTAGTCGATCAGGCGGATGTCGAAGTCTTCACCACCGAGGAACGTGTCGCCGTTGGTAGCCAATACTTCGAACTGGTGCTCGCCATCGACTTCAGCGATTTCGATCACGGAAACGTCGAAAGTACCGCCACCCAGGTCATAAACGATCACGGTGTGATCGCCCTTGGCCTTGTCCATGCCATAGGCCAGGGCAGCCGCGGTCGGTTCGTTGATGATGCGTTTTACATCCAGGCCCGCGATACGGCCGGCGTCTTTGGTCGCCTGGCGCTGGCTATCGTTGAAATAGGCAGGAACGGTAATAACGGCTTCAGTCACCGCTTCGCCGAGGTAATCTTCGGCGGTTTTCTTCATTTTCTTCAGGATTTCAGCCGAGATCTGTGGCGGCGCCATTTTCTGGCCGTTCACTTCAACCCAGGCGTCGCCGTTGTCAGCCTTGGCGATCTTGTAAGGCACCATCTTGATGTCTTTCTGAACGACTTCTTCGTCGAACTTGCGACCGATCAGACGCTTCACCGCATACAGGGTGTTATGCGGATTGGTCACTGCCTGACGCTTGGCCGACTGGCCAACCAGAATCTCGCCATCGTTGGCGTACGCGATGATCGACGGCGTAGTGCGCGCGCCTTCGGCGTTCTCAATCACTTTGGCCTTGCCGTTTTCCAGCACGGAGACGCACGAGTTGGTGGTCCCCAGGTCGATACCGATAATCTTGCCCATGTTAACTCTCCCGGAACTTGGATTTTGTTGCCGCGGCAGTGGTGGCTAACCGCGGTAGCACTTAAACGCTTGACTTCTTAATGGGGCCGCTGCGCCCGATTTCAAGCCTGCTCGTCAATAGAAGGTGAAACCGGTGCGGGCGTCTTGCTGACCACGACCATGGCCGGACGCAACAGACGACCATTGAGCAGATAACCTTTCTGGAAAACCTTCAGAACGCTGTTTGGCTCGACGTCGGCACTTTCCTGCATCGCCATGGCCTGGTGATGCTCGGCGTTGAAGGGTTCGCCGTGGGGATCGATGGCTTCGAGCTGATAGCGCTTGAGGGTGTCCTGGAACATCTTCAGGGTCAGCTCGATACCTTCACGCATCGGACGAATGTTCTCGTCGTCCGGATTGGACAGCTCAAGACCGCGCTCCAGGCTGTCGATGATCGGCAGCAGGTCGCCGGCGAAGCGCTCCAGGGCGAATTTGTGAGCCTTTTCCACATCCTGCTCGGCGCGACGGCGGACGTTCTGCAGGTCGGCTGCTACACGCAACGCCTGATCCTGCGCACCGGCCAGTTGCTCTTCGAGCACTTGTACACGGGCCGCCAGATCACCACCCGAATCCTGGGAGGTCTGATTGGCCTCTTGGTTTTGCGTATCCTGCGTCTGTTCGTCAGCCATAGTTTTCTCCTCTCAACTTCGTCCGCGAGCTCGACTCGCGCTTCTGCCCCCGTATATGGGGCCGGGTTTTCCGGCTTCAAGGGGCGCCCGACGAATTAACCTTACAAAAAGCAATTGCATACCTATTACCTGCCGCGCTAAGAAATTCGCTTCATCAAGCAAATCGAGCTAAGCGAGGGCATTGTCAGCCCGAAACAAAACACTGTATAAATAACCAGACCTAACGCCTGGGAGCGGCTTTATGCTGGTGCACCTGTCCGTACACAACTACGCCATCGTCGAACACCTCGACCTCGAACTTGACCGAGGCATGAGCGTGATTACCGGTGAGACCGGTGCCGGCAAGTCGATCATGCTCGATGCCCTGGGCCTGACACTGGGTGATCGCGCCGACAGCGGCGTCGTACGCCCCGGAGCAGACAAAGCCGACATCCTGGCGACCTTCGACCTGGTCGACATCCCCGAAGCCAGCGCCTGGCTGGCCGAGCGCGACCTGGACACCGATGGGCTGTGCATCCTGCGCCGGGTCATCACCACCGAAGGCCGCTCCCGAGGCTACATCAACGGCACTCCCTGCCCCCTGGGTGACCTCAAGGCCCTCGGGGAACTGCTGATCGACATCCACAGCCAGCACGAACACCAGTCGCTGCTCAAGACCGACACCCATCGTCGCCTGCTCGATGAATATGCCGGCGCCACGGACCTGGCCCGCCAGGTCCAACTGGCGGCCCAACGCTGGCGGCAGACCCGGCAGGAGCTGGACCGGCTCTCCAACTCCGGCGACGAACAACGTGCCCGCCACCAACTGTTGAGCTACCAGCTCGAAGAGCTGGAGAACCTGGCCCTGGGGGAAAATGAACTGGAGGAGCTGGAGCAGGAACACAAGAACCTGACCAACGCCGAAACCCTGCTGGGCATCTGCCGGCAAGTCGTCGAGCAATGCAGCGAAAATGATTCGGGCAACGTACTCAATGCACTGACAGCGAGCCTGAACCGACTCTCCAGCGTGAACAATTCCGTCGGTGCCCTGAGCGAAGCAACCAACCTGCTGACCAGCGCGCAGATCCAGGTCGAAGAGGCCGTGGGGGAGCTCAACCGGTTCCTCGATCATTTCGACGCCGACCCGGCGCGCCTGCAATACCTGGAAGAGCGCCTGGACACGATCTATACCCTGGCCCGCAAACACCGCATCCAGCCCACCGACGTCATCGAACTGCAGCAGCGCCTGCTGGAAGAACTGGAAACCCTGAATGCCAATGACGAATCCATCGAGCGCCTGGGGGATGAACTGGCCTCCTATGCCCGTCATTACCAGGAGAAAGCCAAGGAGCTCAGCGAACTGCGCCGCACGGCCGCCACCGGACTGGCCAGCGCGGTGGAGCAGGAAATCCAGCGCCTGGGCATGCCGGGAGGACGCTTCACCATCGAACTGCGCCCCAACACAGGCGACGAACTTCAGCCCAACGGGCTGGAGCAGGTCGAACTGCTGGTCAGTGCCAACCCAGGGCAACCCCTCAAGGCGTTGGCAAAAGTCGCCTCCGGCGGCGAGTTGTCGCGAATCAGCCTGGCCATCCAGGTCATCACCGCGCAAACCTCACGCGTGCCGACGCTGGTATTCGACGAAGTGGACGTGGGGATTGGCGGACCGACCGCGGAAATTGTCGGCCAATTGCTACGCAGGCTGGGGGAGCGCGGCCAGGTGCTGACGGTCACTCACCTGCCTCAGGTCGCCGCACAAGGGCATCAACATCTATTTGTCCATAAAGTGCGCGGCGAAGACGCCACCCGTACCGCAGTGTCCAAGCTGAGCAAGAGCGAGCGCGTTGAAGAAGTGGCAAGGATGCTGGGAGGGATCGATCTCACCAAGGAATCCCTCGCCCACGCGAAAAAAATGGTCGTCGCGGCGAAATCCTGAAGAAGCCGGGACAATCACCCAAATGAAAGAAGGCGACCCTGAGGTCGCCTTCTTTCATTACCCACGCTTACTTTTTCTTGCGTACATGCAAGACGAGATGGTGATCGATCAGCTCGAAGCCATACTCTTCAGCAATTGCGTTCTGCAGTTTTTCGATTTCAGGACTGATGAACTCGATGACCTCACGGGTTTCCACATTTACCATGTGGTCGTGGTGCTCCCCATCCGCCAATTCGAAGACCGCATGACCGCCATCGAAATTATGGCGAGCCACGAGGCCGGCAGCCTCAAATTGGGTCAGAACACGGTAAACCGTGGCCAGACCGACGTCCTCGCCTGCTTCCATGAGGGCCTTGTAGACGTCTTCGGCACTCATGTGCCGCTGCTCAGCGGAGTCGAGCATTTGCAGAATTTTGACCCTTGGCAGTGTCACCTTGAGGCCGGCTTTGCGTAGTTCGCTATTTTCAACCATGGTCAGCTTTCTCGCGATGCTGCTTCGCAGCTTCTCTTAATGCGGGTATGATCGGCGTTTACGTTGTCCCAGCCAAGATAGTGGAAGTCGCCCACCGATGCAAAACACCAAGCTCTTGCTAACCAGTTTCACCTTCGTGGGACTGCTCGCACTCGCCGGTTGTTCATTCCCCGGGGTTTACAAAATCGACATCCAGCAGGGCAATGTCGTGACGCAGGACATGATAGACCAGTTACGCCCGGGAATGACCCGCCGGCAAGTACGGTTTATCATGGGTAACCCCCTGCTGACCGACACGTTCCACGCCGATCGCTGGGATTATCTCTACAGCTTGCAGCCTGGCGGCGGTGAGCGCCAGCAGGAGCGCATCAGCGTTATCTTCAACGCCAATGATCAACTCGTCAGCCTGTCAGGCGATTTCATGCCTGGCGTGAGTCGCGACGAGGCCATCATGGGCAAGGACAGCGGCACGACAGTCACGCCGGCCGAGAACGGCGAGAAGGCGAAACCGGAAAAACCGGTCAAGCCAGGTTCGTTGCTGGACCAGATCCAGAAGGATGTGGACAGCGTCGAAACCGTCCCCGTCCCGACGCCAGAACCGCTGGATACCACGCCGCAATAAATTGCGACATGAAAAAACCCGGCATGCCGGGTTTTTTATTGCCTGCAATCCAGGTCCGATTATTGATTCGGCTTACGGGCCTGAGCAGCCTTGGCCGCGCGCAGGCGACGGATTTCCTTCGGATCCGCCAGCAACGGCCGGTAAATCTCAAGTCGATCACCCGCCTGGACCGGCTGGCGCTCTGGATCGGCAATCACCTTGCTGAAAATCCCCACCGAACACGTGGCCAGGTCGAGCTCCGGGAATTCATCGGCAATGCCCGATGCAGCCAGCGCAGCGCGAACCGTCGTGCCTTGCGGCACTGTAAATGTCCGCAAGACCTGACGCTGGACGGTGGCATACACCACTTCAATCTCGATCAACGCTTGAGCTCGGCATTCTGCTTGGCACGCTGGCAGAACGCGTCGACCAGGGTGTTGGCCGCCTGATTGAACAACGGCCCCAGCGTGGCACGCACCAGCGGGCCCGCGTAGTCGAACGACAGATCCAGGCTGATCTTGCAGGCCTTCTCCCCCAACGGCTTGAACACCCAGATACCGTGAAGTTGGTTGAAAGGCCCTTCTTCCAGGTTCATTTCGATGGACCGACCCGGCACCAGGGTATTGCGCGTCACGAAATGCTGGCTCAACCCGCCCTTGGCGACGTTGAGGCTGGCACGCATATGGGTCTCGGAGCTCTCGAGCACCTCGGCGGACGAGCACCAGGGCAGGAACTGCGGATAACTCGCCACATCGTTGACCAGGTCGTACAGCGCCTGCGCCGGATAAGGCAGCAAGGCCGAGCGTTGAATATGTGTCGTCATGTAAGCGTCACTTCCACAGCTGGGTGGCAAACACCACGAGGATGCCGATCGGGGCCACGTAGCGCATCAGGAACAGGCTCAAGGCGAACAATACCGGGCTGCGCAGCGACAATTCATCGCGTACGGCTTCCCGGCCCATGATCCACCCTGCAAATACCACGAAACACAAACCACCCAGTGGCAGCATGATTCGTGATGTAAAGAAATCAATCACGCCGAAGAAATCCAGCCCTCCGGTTGCCCCCCATTGGTAGAGGCGGAACAGGCCGTCTTCGTTCACGAAAAACTTGGCCTGCTTCCATATATTGAAGGAAAACACCGTCCCCAGTCCCACAAACCAGCAGGTGAAGGCCAGCCAGAACGTCACCCAGCCGCGACGGATCCGGGTCCGCTCGACCAGGTAGGCCACCATGGGCTCCAGCAGGGAAATCGCCGAACTCCAGGCCGCGATGGCAACCAGGACGAAAAATATCACACCCATCACCTGGCCGAACGCCATGTTGCCGAAGGCAAAGGGCAGGCTGACGAACATCAGGCCCGGTCCCTCGCTGGGATTCAGGCCCGCCGCAAACACAATCGGAAACAACGCCATACCCGCCATCAGCGACACGAAGGTATCCAGCAGCGCGACACCGACGACCGTCCTGGTGAGGGAGGCGCTCTTGGGCATGTAGGCGCCATAGATCATGATCGAGCCAACCCCGACGCTCAGGGAGAAAAACGCATGCCCCATGGCCGGCAGCAAGCCATCCAAAACTTTCTCCGGCTTGAAGTCGAACATGAAGTGCAGGCCCTCCATGAAGTGCCCGGTGGTCATGCTGTAGCCCAGCAGCACCAGGATCATCACGAACAGCAGCGGCATCATGATCCGCAGACTGCGCTCAAGCCCCGCGACCACGCCCTTGGCGATCACCACGGCGGAAAGCAACATGAAGACCGTGTGCCAGAGCGTCAATCTCAAGGGGTCAGAAATGACACCGCCAAAGTAGGCGCCCACCTGCTCGGGCGCCACGCCTTGAAAGTCGCCGCGCCCCATGTCGATGATGTAGTCCAGCGACCAGCCACCGACCACGCTGTAGAACGACAGGATCAGCAGCGCCGTAACCATCCCGGCGAAGGCTCCCCACGACCACTTGGGTGAGTGCCCCGCCTCCCGGGCCAGCACCTTCAAGGCATTGGCCGGGCTTTGCCGGGCGCGGCGACCGATCAGGGTCTCGGCCAGCATCACCGGCGCGCCGATGAGGGCGATGCACGCCAGGAACATCAATACGAAGGCACCACCACCGTAGACGCCGACCATGTAGGGGAATTTCCATATACTACCCAGCCCCACGGCCGAGCCGGTCGCAGCGAGTATGAAGACCCAGCGGCTAGCCCAACTGCCGTGGACAGAAACCTTGTCTGTCGACATCGTGATCACGCCCAAGCGTTCAAAAAAGAGGCCGCATTGTCCGGGATTCACTCAACGTGCTCAAGCGTGCAGCTTCACCGTAGCCGACACGCACGCAACTGCCTATAATGCCGCCCCTATGGCTAAACAGAAGAAACACCCCACAGGGACCATCGCGCAAAATAAAAAGGCGCGACACGACTACTTCATCGAACAGCGTTTCGAGGCTGGCATGGTCCTGGCCGGCTGGGAAGTAAAGAGCTTGCGCGCAGGCAAGGCGCAACTGGTCGACAGCTACGTGCTGCTCAAGGATGGCGAAGCCTGGCTGCTGGGCAGCCACATCACGCCATTGACCACCGCCAGCACCCACGTGATCGCCGACCCCGTGCGCTCGCGCAAGCTGCTGCTCAACAAGCGCGAACTGGAAAAGCTCTTCGCTGCCGTACAGCAGAAAGGCTACGCCTGTGTCTGCACCTCGCTGTACTGGAGCAAGCACCTGATCAAGTGCGAGATTGCGCTGGGCAAGGGCAAGAAGGAATACGACAAGCGCGATACCGAGCGTGAGCGCGATGCCGGTCGCGAACTGCAGCGTGCGGTGCGCAACAAGGGCAAGGAAGATTAAGCCCGCACAAAATCCAATGTGGGAGCGAGCCTGCTCGCGATAGCGTATCGTCAGTCGACATCGATGTTGACCGACTCACCGCCATCGCGAGCAGGCTCGCTCCCACAGGGTTATCAAAACCCGGCTGGCTACATCCCCTTGCGCCGCTCTGCCCGCGCCACTCGCTGGACTTCCTGGCGCACCTCCTCCAACACTTCCTGCACATACAGAATATGTCGGCTGGACACTTCCCGCGCCTGCTCGGCGTGCCCGTCCATGATCGCCTGGTACAACTCCCGATGCTGGCTGATCAGCATGTCGCGGGTTTCGCTGCGCTGCTTGTACATGCCGCCGATGTTGGTCACCACATTGCGCTTGAGCAGGTCGAACAACCCACGGATGGTATGCAGCAGGACCGCGTTATGGCTGGCCTCGGCAATCGCCAGGTGGAACCGGGCGTCCGCCGCGCCCTCCTCCGCCCGACTCACTTCATCGTGGCGGGCATAGCAATCCTGCAACTCATCGAACGCCGCCGTCAGCCGCTCGCGATCCACCTCCGTGGCCCGCAACGCCGCGTAATAGGCACAGGATGCTTCCAGCGTATGCCGGAACTCCAACAAGTCGCGCTGCGCTTCGGGATTGCTTTCCAATAGCTGCAGCAGTGGATCGCTGAACGTCGAGCCCAGCGATTCCACCACGTAGTTGCCGCCGCCCTGTCGGCTGACCAGCAAGCCTTTGGCCGTCAGCTTCTGGATCGCCTCGCGCAATGAAGGACGTGAGACGCCGAACTGCTCGGCCAGGGTCCGCTCGGCCGGCAGCCGCTCGCCGGATTTCAGCGTGCCCTCAAGAATCATTCCTTCAAGCCGCTCGACAATATCGTCAGACAAACGGCGCTGACGAATCTGATCAAACCCCATAACTCGACTCTCCACGATCCCGGCAGCTCGCCGGGCTCTCTATTCTGGCCCATCCGGGCCCTGCCCACACCTACCAGAGGCCATTTAGGCAAACAGATCAGATCCGATCTGCGCCGCTTATTCGACGAAAGTTTCAGGGAGGCAAATTGACACACGACAGCCAAGGCTTTTACCCTAGCCGACAGCGCTTGTAAATTGGTATTACCAATTAACCAAAACCGCTGACCAGTGCCTGACCAACAACAATTAGGGGCTCACCCACCATGCAAACCTGGCAACAGCTTTACAGCCCGCTCGGCAGTCTCGGCTTGTCCGCACTTGCGGCCGTTATTCCCATCGTATTTTTCTTCCTGGCCCTGGCGGTGTTTCGCCTCAAGGGGCATGTGGCGGGAAGCATCACCCTGGCCTTGGCGATTGCCGTGGCAATCTTTGCCTTCAACATGCCAGCAGACATGGCCTTCGCCGCTGCCGGCTACGGTTTTGCCTATGGCCTGTGGCCCATCGCCTGGATCATCGTCGCCGCCGTCTTCTTGTACAAACTGACGGTCAAGAGCGGCCAGTTCGAGGTCATCCGCAGCTCGGTGCTGTCGATCACCGATGACCAGCGCCTGCAAGTGCTGTTGATTGGCTTTTGCTTCGGCGCCTTTCTGGAAGGTGCCGCTGGTTTCGGTGCACCCGTGGCGATTACTGCCGCGTTGCTCGTGGGCCTGGGCTTCAACCCGCTGTATGCCGCCGGCCTGTGCCTGATCGCCAACACCGCGCCCGTGGCGTTCGGCGCCCTGGGCATTCCGATTATCGTGGCCGGCCAGGTGACCGGGATCGACGCGGTCAAGATCGGCGCCATGACCGGACGCCAGTTGCCACTGCTGTCACTGTTCGTGCCGTTCTGGCTGGTATTCATGATGGATGGCCTGCGCGGCGTGCGGGAAACCTGGCCGGCGGCGCTGGTGGCAGGCTTGAGTTTCGCCATCACCCAGTACTTCACCTCCAACTTCATCGGCCCGGAACTGCCAGACATCACCTCGGCCCTGGCCAGCCTGATCTCGCTGACGTTGTTCCTGAAAGTCTGGCAGCCCAAACGCAGCGCAGGTGCACAGATTGCCGGTGCCACATCCGACGCAACGGTGATCGCCAGCGTCGGTGGTTTCGGCCAACCGCGCAGCACCGTGGCTTCGCCCTACAGCCTGGGGGAAATCATCAAAGCCTGGTCGCCCTTCCTGATCCTCACCGTGCTGGTCACGATCTGGACCTTGAAACCGTTCAAGGCAATGTTCGCCGCCGGCGGCTCGATGTACGCCTGGGTGTTCAACTTCGCCATCCCGCACCTGGATCAGATGGTGATCAAGGCTGCTCCCATCGTGATCAACCCCACCGCCATCCCGGCCGTGTTCAAACTTGATCCGATCTCGGCCACCGGCACGGCGATTTTCTTCTCCGCACTGATCTCGATGCTGGTGCTGAAAATTAGTCCAAAGACTGGTCTTACCACTTTCAAGGAGACCCTGTTTGAACTGCGCTGGCCGATCCTGTCGATTGGTATGGTGTTGGCCTTCGCCTTCGTCACGAACTACTCGGGCATGTCGTCGACCATGGCCCTGGTGCTGGCCGGCACGGGCGCGGCGTTTCCGTTCTTCTCGCCTTTCCTGGGTTGGCTGGGGGTGTTCCTGACCGGTTCCGATACCTCGTCCAACGCCCTGTTCAGTTCGCTGCAAGCCACCACCGCGCACCAGATCGGCGTCAACGACACGCTGCTCGTGGCGGCCAATACCAGTGGCGGCGTAACCGGCAAGATGATTTCGCCGCAATCGATCGCGGTGGCCTGCGCAGCCACCGGGCTGGTGGGCAAAGAGTCGGATCTGTTCCGTTTTACCCTGAAACACAGCCTATTCTTTGCAACGATCGTCGGCTTGATCACGTTGGCCCAGGCCTACTGGTTCACCGGCATGCTGGTGCACTGAGTCCTACAAGCTGCATGGAAAAAACCGACGCCGGAACACCCTCCGGCGTCCGCTATCGACAACCGGGTCTGCAAGGTTGCTGAAAGATTTGATCTCTATATTCAGCAGCCTCAGCGGACGGATAACCGGGACCACCCGGAGACACGCCTGATGAGCGAGCTTTTTTACAACGCCGTGCCGAACGCGACCCGTGTCGCCCCGCCATTGCCCGAGCCTCGGCAGTACCCCAGCGAAAAACCGCAACGGGTCTACCTGTTCGGCACCTGCGTGGTGGACCTGTTCTACCCCGAAGCCGGAATGGACGCGATCCATCTTTTGGAGCGCGAAGGAATCCGGGTGGAATATCCGCAAGGGCAAACCTGCTGCGGGCAACCGGCATACACCTCGGGCTATACCGAGCAGGCGCGGACGGTGGCGCGGGCGCAACTGGCGTTGTTTGCCGGAGACTATCCGGTGGTGGTGCCTTCGGGTTCCTGCGCCGGCATGATGCGCGAGCATTACGCCGACCTGTTCAAGGATGAGCCCGAGACGCTCAAGCAGGTCCAGGCCCTGGCTGCTCGGACCTTTGAGCTGGCCGAGTTTCTGTTGTTCGTCTGCAAGGTGCAGCTTCAGGACAGCGGCGCACCGGTGAAGATTGCGTTGCACACGTCCTGCTCGGCACGGCGTGAAATGAATACCCACCTGCACGGCCGCGCGTTGTTGGCGCAGCTACGCAATGTGGAGCGGGTCGAACACAGCCACGAAAGCGAATGCTGCGGCTTTGGTGGGACCTTCAGCGTTCGCATGCCGGATATTTCCGGCGCGATGGTGGCCGACAAGACCCGGGCGTTGAAGGAATCCGGTGCACACAAGATCGTCAGTGCCGACTGCGGCTGCCTGATGAACATCAACGGCGCACTGGAGAAACAGAAGGAGGCGCTGCGCGGCCAGCACTTGGCGAGCTTCCTCCGGCAACGTACCGGAGGTGTCGCATGAGCACGCCGACGCTGATTCCGACCGTTGAGCTGCCGGAAGATTTTCGCGCCCGCGCTCACAAAGCCCTGGGCGACACGCAATTGCGAAACAACTTTCGCAGTGCGATGGATTCACTGATGACCAAGCGGGCAACGTCCTTCAGCGATGCCCACGAAAGAGAACACCTGCGAGTGCTCGGCAATGCCGTCCGCGCCCGTGCGTTATCGAAGCTGCCCGACCTGCTCGAGCGGCTTGAAAGCAACCTGACCCGCAACGGTGTGACTGTGCACTGGGCGGAAACGGTGGACGAAGCCAACGGCATCGTCCTCTCGATCATCCGCGCTCACGAGGCGCGGCAAGTGATCAAGGGCAAATCGATGGTCAGCGAAGAGATGGAGATGAACCATTTCCTCGAGGCTCGGGACATTGAATGTCTCGAATCCGACATGGGGGAATACATCGTCCAGCTCGACCACGAGAAGCCTTCACACATCATTATGCCGGCGATCCACAAGAATGCCGGTCAGGTCGCGTCCTTGTTCCACGACAAACTCGGCGTGGAGTACACCAAGGACGTCGACCAACTCATTCAGATCGGTCGCAAGGTCTTGCGGCAGAAATTCTTCGAGGCCGACATCGGCGTGTCGGGCGTCAATTTCGCCGTCGCCGAAACCGGCACCCTGCTGCTGGTGGAAAACGAAGGCAACGGCCGGATGTCCACCACCGTGCCACCGGTGCACATCGCCGTGACCGGCATCGAAAAAGTGGTGGAGAACCTGCGCGATGTGGTGCCGCTGCTCTCGCTGCTGACTCGCTCGGCCCTCGGCCAGCCGATCACCACCTACGTCAACATGATCTCCGGCCCGCGCAAGGCCGACGAACTGGACGGACCCCAGGAAGTGCACCTGGTGCTGCTGGACAACGGTCGCAGCCAGGCGTTTGCCGACAGCGAATTGCGCCAGACCCTGAACTGCATCCGCTGCGGGGCCTGCATGAATCATTGCCCGGTCTACACCCGAATCGGCGGTCATGCCTACGGCGAGGTCTACCCGGGGCCTATCGGAAAAATCATCACGCCGCACATGGTCGGCCTCGCCAAAGTGCCGGATCACCCGAGCGCCTCCTCACTGTGTGGCGCCTGCGGTGAAGTGTGCCCGGTGAAGATCCCGATCCCAGCCCTGCTGCGACGCCTGCGGGAAGAAAACGTCAAGGCGCCGGACAGCCCGAATCAAGTGATGCGCGGCCAGGGCAGCAAATATTCGCCCAAGGAACGCTTCATCTGGAATGCCTGGGCCCGGCTCAACAGCTCGCCACGGCTGTATCGGTTGTTCGGCTTTCTCGCCACGCGCCTACGCGCCCTGACGCCCAGCAACGTCGGCCCCTGGACCCAGAACCACAGCGCCCCCAAACCCGCCGCCCGCTCGCTGCACGACCTGGCCCGCGAACACCTGAAAGCCCAGGGAGACCACCGATGAGCGCCAGGGACAATATCCTCGCCAAGCTGCGTAAAAGCCTGACCGGCACCACCCCGGTTGCCGACCATTTCGACGTCGATCTGGTCACGCAAACCTACCGCTACGCGCCCGAAGAACGCATCCCGCAGTTGCGCAAGCTGATGGAAGCGGTGCACACCGAAATCCACCTGACGTCGGGTGAAGGCTGGACAGCGCTGCTGGCACAGTTGCTGCGCGACCGGCAATTGCCGAGCCTGCTGATTGCTCCAACCACGGCGCACGGGCAAAAAATTACACAATTCTGGGCGAATAATCCTGACCTGCCGGCCCTCAAGGCCTACAACAGGCCGGTCGAGGAATGGAAAGCCGAGCTGTTCAACGACACCCCGGCCAGCCTGACCGGAACCCTCGGTGCCATCGCCGCGACCGGCAGCCTGATTCTGTGGCCAACGCGAGAAGAACCACGGCTGATGAGCCTGGTGCCACCCGTACATTTTGCCCTGCTCAAGGCCAGCGAGATCCGCGATAACTTCTATGAAGTGCAGCAGGAATTCGAATGGGCCCAGGGCATGCCTACCAACGCGCTGCTGGTGTCAGGCCCTTCGAAAACCGCCGACATCGAACAAGTCCTGGCCTACGGCGCCCACGGCCCCAAGGATCTGGTGGTATTGATTCTGGAGGACCAATGACTCTTCCGGCCCCGTTCCTACATGATGTACAGCAACTGATCCCACAAAAGCGCCGTTTCGACGATCCACTGTCGGCTTTGGCCTTCGGCACCGACGCCAGTTTCTACCGGCTGATTCCGAAACTGGTGATACGGGTCGAAAGCGAAGACGAAGTGGTCGCCCTGCTGAAACTGGCCCAGCGCGACCACGTCCCCGTCACCTTCCGCGCGGCCGGCACCAGCCTGTCGGGACAAGCCATCAGCGACTCGGTGCTGATTGTGCTGGGGGATAACTGGAACGGCCGCGAGATTCGCCAACAGGGCACGCAGATCCGTTTGCAGCCGGGCGTGATCGGTGCCCAGGCCAATGCCTGGCTGGCACCGTTCGGACGCAAGATCGGCCCGGATCCGGCGTCGATCAACGCCTGCAAGATCGGCGGCATCGTCGCCAACAACGCCAGCGGCATGTGCTGCGGCACGGCGCAGAATACCTATCACACCCTGGCCGGCATCCGTCTGGTACTGGCCGATGGCACACGCCTCGACACCGAAGACGACACCAGCGTGGCCGCGTTCCGAGCCAGTCATGGCGAACTGCTGGAGCGCCTGGCGAGCCTCGGTCGCGAGACCCGTGACAACACCGAACTGGCTGCCCGAATTCGCCACAAATACCGTCTGAAAAATACCACCGGCCTGTCACTCAACGCCCTGGTGGATTTCGACGAGCCTGTGGATATCTTGAGCCACCTGCTGGTGGGGTCCGAAGGCACCCTCGGTTTCATCAGCGCGGTGACCTACAACACGGTGATCGACCATCCGAACAAGGCCTCGGCGCTGATCGTGTTCCCGGACGTGGAAACCTGCTGCAACGCCGTCACCGTGCTGAAAAGCCAGCCGGTATCGGCCGTAGAGTTGCTGGACCGTCGCAGTCTGCGCTCGGTCCAGGACAAGCCAGGCATGCCGGATTTCGTCCAACATCTGTCGATCAATGCCTGCGCCCTGCTGATCGAATCCCGCGCCGCGTCCTCGTCTCTGCTCCAAGAACAACTGGCGCGGATCATGACCTCGCTGGCCGGTTTCCCGGTGGAAAAGCAGGTCGACTTTACCGAAGACCCGAAGGAAAACGCCCGACTCTGGGCCATCCGCAAGGACACCTTTCCGGCGGTAGGCGCGGTGCGCAAAACCGGGACCACGGTGATCATCGAAGACGTGACCTTTCCGGTGGAACAGCTAGCGGCGGGCGTGAACCGCCTGATCGAACTGTTCGATAAACATCACTACGACGAAGCGATCCTTTTCGGACACGCACTGGAAGGCAATCTGCACTTTGTCTTCACCCAAGGCTTCAACAACCCTGAAGAAGTCGCACGCTACCAGGCGTTCATGGATGACGTGGCACAGTTGGTCGCGGTGGAATTCGGCGGTTCGCTGAAGGCCGAGCACGGCACCGGACGCAACATGGCGCCCTTCGTCGAACTGGAATGGGGCAGCGATGCCTACCAGTTGATGTGGCAACTCAAGCGCCTGCTCGATCCCAACGGCATCCTCAACCCGGATGTGGTGCTCAGCGAAGACCCGCAGATCCACCTCAAGCACCTCAAGCCGCTGCCGGCCGCCGACGAAATCGTCGACAAGTGCATCGAGTGTGGTTTCTGCGAACCGGTGTGTCCATCCAAGGACCTGACCTTGAGCCCACGCCAGCGCATCGTGATCTGGCGGGACATCCAGGCAAAAAAGCGCGCGGGCATCGACACGTCCGAGCTGGAAACGGCCTATCAATATCAAGGCATCGACACCTGCGCCGCCACCGGCCTATGCGCCCAGCGCTGCCCGGTAGGCATCAATACCGGCGACCTGGTGAAAAAGCTCCGCGGCCGTACCGCAACGCGTACGAAAACCGCCGACTGGCTTGCGAGCAACTTCGCCCTGGCCCTGCAAGGAGCACGCTTTACCCTGCACGTTGCCAACGGCGCCCGCATGTTGCTGGGGGCACCACGGCTGGCCCGACTGTCCGGTGGACTGAACCGATTATCCAAGGGTCAGGTTCCGCAATGGACCAACGCCATGCCACAGCCGGAAAGCCCCATCCGCTTCAGCCCGGCCGTCTCGGACCAACTTCCGAGAGTGGTGTACCTGGCGGCCTGCGTGTCGCGGGTCATGGGCCCTGCGGCGGGAGATAAAGAACAGGTTTCGCTGTACGAAAAAACCCGAAAACTGCTGGAAAAAGCCGGTTACCAAGTGGTCTTTCCCGACAACGTGGACAGCCTTTGCTGCGGCCAGCCGTTTGCCTCAAAAGGTTACGCCGAACAAGCCGAGCACAAACGCCAGGAACTGATCGGAGCTCTATTGCACGCCAGCCGCGGCGGCCTCGATCCCATCTACTGCGACACCAGCCCCTGCACGTTGCGGCTGGTGCAGGACCTCGGCGAAGTGCGCCTCGACCTGTACGATCCCGTGCGCTTCATTCGCACGCACCTGATGGAGCGCCTGGAATTCAGCCCCCAGGAGGAACCGATTGCCGTGCATGTCACGTGCAGCACCCAGCACCTTGGCGAGAGCCAGGCGCTGATCGATCTGGCGCGCAAATGCAGCAAACACGTCGTCATCCCGGAAGGCATCCACTGCTGCGGTTTTGCCGGAGACAAGGGCTTTACCACACCGGAACTCAACGCCCACTCGCTGCGTACTCTCAAGGACGCAGTTCAATACTGCACCGAGGGCATCTCCACCAGCCGCACCTGTGAGATTGGTCTGACGCAACACGGTGAAATCGATTACCACGGCCTGGTGTATCTGGTTGACCGCGTCACCCGGGCCAAACCCGCCGGCGGTGAAGGTTCATCTGCAGGGCCCGACGAAAAATCGAATTCCTGCGCTTCGCTGTAGTCACTTGAATAGGCCCGGCTCTGTCGGGCCCTACGACAACGACTCGGCCTGACCGTGAGCGGCAGCACCGAGACCACACGTTCAAGGAGATACACATGAAGCACACCGCATTTGCTGGCTTGTTCATTTCCGCTGCACTGTTGGCCTCTCCGGTGTTTGCAGCCGACCTCTGCGAGACCAATCTGACCAAGATCCGAAATGACATGGTCAGCACGAAGCAGTTAAGCGAAAGCTTGAAGACCGAGCTGGACACCGACATAAGAAATGCCGAGCAGGCTCACCAAAAAGGTACCGAGGAAGGCACCAAGGATTGCATTGCAATCACCACCCAAGCCATGCAGAAGCTGGATAACAACGCCAAAGGCGATCCTCAGTAACATCGCCCCCGGGTTGGCCTCAGCCAAGTATTGGCGTACACTGCACATGCCTGTCACTCAACAGCTCGACCGAGTGACAGGTTCGGGGCCGTTTAGGATTCGACGCCGGTTGCGAAACTTTAGGTGCATGCCGAGTTGGTAACAGAACTCGTAAATCCACTGTTGCAACTTCCTATAGTTGCCAATGACGAAACCTACGGGGAATACGCTCTCGCTGCGTAAGCAGCCTTAGCCCTTCCCTTCTGGTACCTTCGGGTCCAGCAATCATCAGGGGATGTCTGTAAACCCAAAGTGATTGTCATATAGAACAGAATCGCCGTGCAGTACGTTGTGGACGAAGCGGCTAAAACTTACACAACTCGCCCAAAGCACCCTGCCCGTCGGGTCGCTGAGGGTTAACTTAATAGACACGGCTACGCATGTAGTACCGACAGCGGAGTACTGGCGGACGGGGGTTCAAATCCCCCCGGCTCCACCACTTCATCATCTAAAGACGTCCACGGACGTCTTTTTTTGTGCCTGAAATCCAGCAAATACAAGGATTTAGCGGCTATTGAGGTCTTTGTAGCTTCTTGGAGTTCCAGAAGTTTTGGTATTCCATACGGTATTCCAGCCCCTCCGGTGCTAACCTTTGGAATACCAAATCAGTGTCTGAGGGAAATCTCATGCCTGCTCAAACCCTACGTCTCTCCGATCGACAGCTTAAGGGAGTCAAACCCGCGTCCAAGGATTACGTCCTCACCGACGGGGACGGTTTGCAACTCCGAGTACGCAGCAACGGCTCTCTGCTGTGGAATTTCAACTACCGGGAACCGGTGACTAAGAACCGAATTAACATGGGCCTGGGTACCTACCCAGAGCTTTCGCTGGCGAACGCCCGAAAGATGGCAGTGCAAGCCCGTGAGCTGCTCGCCCAAGGCATCGATCCGAAAGTGCAGCGCGATACGATAAATGAGGCCAAGCGCGCAGAAACGGAACACACCTTCGAGAACGTAGCCACTGCCTGGTTCGAACTTAAGAAGGACTCGGTCACGCCGGCCTATGCCGAGGACATTTGGCGGTCGCTCACGCTGCATGTGTTCCCCGACTTGAAGACGACGCCACTCGCGAAAATCACTGCGCCGATGGTGATCGAGCTGCTCCGTCCAATCGAAGCGAAAGGCAGCCTAGAGACGGTCAAGCGCCTTAGTCAGCGGCTTAACGAAATCATGACCTATGGCGTAAACTCCGGCCTGATCTTCGCCAACCCGCTCAGTGGTATACGGGCTGTTTTCAAGAAGCCCAGGAAAGAAAACATGGCCGCGCTCCCGCCCGAAGAGCTGCCCGAGCTCATGCTGGAACTCGCAAACGCCAGTATCAAACGCACGACCCGTTGCCTTATCGAATGGCAGTTACATACCATGACTCGCCCTGCAGAAGCGGCTACTACCAGTTGGGCAGACATCGATTTTGAAAGGCGTGTCTGGACCATCCCTCCTGAGCGGATGAAAAAGCGCCGCCCGCACAGCATCCCGCTAAGCGATCAAGCCATGGCATTGCTGGAAATACTCAAGTCCCATAGCGGTCATCGAGAGTATGTCTTCCCGGCAGACCGAAACCCACGTACTCACGCCAATAGCCAGACCGCCAACATGGCGTTGAAACGCATGGGTTTTCAGGATCGCTTGGTCAGCCACGGCATGCGCTCAATGGCCAGCACCATCCTGAACGAGCACGGGTGGGATCCCGAACTGATCGAAGTCGCGTTGGCGCATGTCGATAAAGACGAGGTTCGAAGCGCCTACAACCGGGCGGATTACATCGAACGCCGGCGTCCGATGATGGCTTGGTGGAGTGAACATATCCAGAAGGCGGCCACCGGCAGCCTGTCGGCAGCCGCGATCAATCACACCAGAGAGCTTAACGTAGTACCGATACGCGGAGTATCCTGAGACCGGGTAGCACCGGCGAAAAACCCTGTAACCGCGTCGTACAGCATGGCAACAGACTTCACGACTATCGCCAAATTTCTCTTACGCCTGCGCTCCTTAGTCAAAGTCCCTGAGTATGGGAAGGCTCCGCATTCCCATACTCAGGGACTCACGCTTGAAGACCTATCAGCCAACCACGACTTGCGCCTTTCTGCGGCGGATCAACTCTGCTGTTAATTCGTAGTAGTAGATGGTCGCTGGCGCTGAGCAGCGCAGAGAGTGCTCCAAAAACCACCTCACGTGCTTTTCCTTCCAGGACCAGGGAGTCGCGTATCCCCAGCGCTCTCGAATCGCCTTTTGCATCTTTTCCGCCTGTCTGATGTGCCGCTGTCGCGTGGCATGCGCACCTTTGAGCACGGGACGCAGAAACAACGCCATGTCGAACTCGGATGTCATCGCCGACCTCCGATGTAGGCACTCACCACATCGATGCGGTTATGTCCCAACTCCTGGCTGATCTGCTGGCGGGCTTGCCGATCAAGCTCTCGATCTTCTCGATGGCCACGACCTCCATCGACGGGTGCAGCGAAGCCAGTCAATTGTTCGTAACGCTCACAGGCGTACGCCGCTCGCAGTTCATGAAAGCCTTTCAATCCATGCTCATGCAGAATGTCCCGCGCAGGACGCACAACTGTCTGTAAGAAGAGCTTGTAGCTTTCGTCGGGCGCTAATAGATTCCGACTGCCGTTGGGTGAGGCCTCGCTGGCCCTCTCAAGGGCACCGCGGACTTGATCCGTGACCACGATCCAACGTGGCGCTGATGCGCCTGATCGACCGCCTTTGGTGCCTTCCTGGATATTGATTTTTCCCAGTTTCCGGGCCTCACGTTGCAGTCGGGGCAGGTCCGCCAGGATCGCTTCACGCAGGCGCATGCCGACCTCACGAGCCAGGTGCACAATTGCGCTTACTCGTTGCTGGCCGTGCTCTGACAACGCCTGTGCGATCTGCTCGACCTTCACACGGCCTTGGCCCTGCGGCGCTTCACTGCGCACGCCTGAGCGTTGCAGGCCCAGCGCCTTACTCGGGCTTGGAATTTTGACGTAGTGATCACCGCGCAGCGCGGCCATCGTTCGGTTGACGCTGGACAGGCGGTTCTGCGCGGTGGCAATGCTGACGTTGCCCTGATCAACCTGCTCACGCACGTGGACGGCGTACCGCATGAGGATCTCGCGATCAACCTGTCGCGCATCATTGAGCCTGGGACCTTCATCGGATCGGCACCAACGCACGAATGCCTGCCAGCGATCGCTATGGGCTTTGACGGTCGCAAAATGGCCGTCACCAAATAGATCTTTCAGGGCTTGCGGTCCGGCATAGCTGAGCTGGCGACCGAAGCCGAAATTGCGTCCCGCTCGCTTACCGACCCGAGCCATTTTCCTGCTCCTGATCGACCGCAGCGAGCTCATGCAAAAGGGCTCGCCAGTTCTCACCCACGACGGCAAGCTGGGCCCAATCAGTAGGGCGAAAACACAACGTGTTGTCGGTGACGTAGAGATGCGCGCCCTCCTCTTTCAACCGTTGGATAATGTCCGTCGTAACTGTGTTGGTTGTACGGAGAGTGGCGACATCGGCGACAGCGGCGACAACCCTTGTTCTGCCGGGCTTTGAGCCTGGCGACAAAATGGCGACACTGGCGGCGACAAAACGCGCTTTAGGTTCCTTTTGGCGTCGCGCCAGGTGATTGCGCAGTGCTTCGTCAAGATTGAACATGGCGCACCTCGAAGGTCTGGCCATCAGTGATCAGCCACTGATGATCAATCAATTCGACCAACAGCTTGGTGGCATGACGGCTACTCTTACGGGCAAAGCGGGGGCCGTTGCGGTTTAGCTCTCGAACACTGAAACGCTTCCAACCCTTGACCTGTAGCCAGCGCAGCAACCGATCCGCCTCTTCCCTTACCCGGCATACCGGCTCCTGCTCGGTGAGGCGCTGAATTTCGGTGAGGTAGTAGCCCATCAAGGTCGAGGCCCGTTGGATATGGTCGACCTCCACGACACTGCTCTCCTCAACTACGGCCAGAATGCCGGCGACGCGCAACAGGTTGTCTGCTGCCTTTGATCCACTGGGCCGCACATTGGCCAGCTCGCCAAACTCACCCAACTGGGCCTCGATGGCGTCATGCAGATCAATCCAGCGACGACGAGCCAGTGGACTGAGGCTCAACGTTGAAAGCAACAGAGCACCGTCAGCCGAAAGTGACCACGGCTGATGAAACAGGGCCGAAAGGCGCTGGTGATATCGCTTCAGGGCGGGATCTTTGGACAAGTCGACGGCCTGATAGCTACGTTGCCCGGCAAGGCTAGTGGGCCAGGTCATCAGGCAGCGACCAAGGATGCCTTGCCCCTGCAGCAAAGGATCGCTGAGCAACTGCATCGCCAAGTACGGTTGTAACATCAAGTGCAGACTCAAACGCCGGTCATAAGCCCGTAAGCTTTCCCCGGCCATGGAGCGCGCACGATCAATCGGACTGCCATCCCAGAGTGACGACAAGGTCGTGACCGCTTTCAAACGGTTATCCCGACTCATGGTGGTGCTACCGAGGAATTGTCCTCCCTCATCGCAGAACAGCCCCATGCTGGGCAAGTCATGACAGAGCCCCTTGATCAGCGCCTCGATAGTCGGGTCCGTGGTGATGAGCCTAGGGGCTGAGGGCTCCTCCTCTACTAAGGCGCGGTTTGCAGAGTCAGGATCGCCAGGATTAATACGCTGAGCCTGTTTTTGTACGGAACGGTATCGAGCAAGTTGTTCGCGATAGCGTTGCCACTGCTCACGTTCCCATTGCCGTGCAGGCAGCAAGGAACATCGGTCTGCTGCCGTTTTACGATCACCGGATGCGGCCACCGTAATCAGGTACAGCGACAGCGGATAATTTCTCCCATCGAGCTGTAAGCCCGCATGACCTTGGGTGGCCAGAGCCGAAGCAGCCAGCACCGATTGAGCGGCCAGTGCCTGGGGCACGCCGATCACCTCGGCCATGCGCTCGACCGCAGGCCCAAGAATCCCTCCCAGTGCCTGCACCGGATAAGGCTTGGCCACGGGGTTCGACTCAATCAGTGGTCGAGGTGGTCGTGGTAATTCGAGCTTCGGTTCTAACAGCTGCATGGGCCCTCTCCTCGTTCATTGCTGGTTGTCCTCACATAGCCCCGCCACGGGTGTTGAGTGTTATCAGGGATCAAGGCCCCTGCGACCTGTGAGGTGTTCACTGACGCGGAACGGACGGCTCCTTACGACCGGGAGCGAGGGCATGAACCCATGAATCTGACCTCCTTGGCGCATCCGAAAATGCGGGCGGGTGGAGGCTGTGCCGACTGACGTGTTCGGCACCTGGAGATCCTGGGTGGGAGAAGGCAACGACGTAGACACCTGGGGCATGCCTGACTGTCAGTCAGGTGCAGCCCTTCCATAGGCTGCGGCACCGGTGCTTGTGTCGTTGCGGATGGCGACGAATCGGAGTTGTCAGGCCGATTGTCACGAGGAGAGTTGCGGCAATGCCATGTACGACGTGGCTTGCAGCAGTGGTACGAGCGCCCGTCTCTTTCCAGGAGAAAGAGACGGGCGAGGTCTGGCGCAGCGAGGTGTGCCAAGAGGTGAGGTTGCTGCAATGCAGCGAGGTAGGTCCATCGTCTGCCGCAGTGGGCAGATTGATCGAGTAGGCATCCATCACTCTTGGGGAGTGACCGTGCGAGCCGCCGGACGCTAATCGCACTTGGGGAAGAACCACCACGCAAGTGGCGTAGCCTTAAAGGTTCTGGCTACCTGGGCAGGTGCTGTCAACGACAGCGATCCGTGCGCCAATTTTTATACCCACTCGAAAAGGCGGTCAAGCGTCACGGCCAAAGCGCTGAGAAAGTGGCGACTGTCGCCACTTCTGTCGCCACGTTCCAGGCCACGTGCTGCATGGGTTGTCGCCGGCGTCGCCGCTGTCGCCACACCTACATCCATGCCCAACGAAAAGATTCGCACACACACTGAAATGGCGCTGCGCTCGATAGAGATTGCAGGGAATTACTGACGGGTGAAAGCAAGCGTGGCGTTAATCAAATTTGAAAATGAGAGGGTGGAACGCGGCGGCTTCGAGAAAAAGCGAGTGAACCCTCCGATCGGCGCGATCAAAGATCGCTTGATCGGAGGGTTTGGCGGGAGGAGCAAATCTTAAACGTCAATTACAGGCTCAGGCATCAAAGCGGGTTGATTGGGAAGTGACGGCCTCACGTCGCACGATCAGCGTCTGCTGCAACCGCAGCAAAAAACCTGCTTCGAATGCCTCTTGTGGATCACCTGGGCGATGACCTTTTCGGTGCTGAGACAGCGCCCACCATAACGGTAGTGATGAGCCTCCAAGCCAAGTCTCTGCGCAACGAACACCCTCCTTTATCACCGGAGCGAACTCATCGCCCCACGGGGTTTGAATCGCGGGAGCCCCTTCAGCAGACGGGACAGAGACATACTCATGGATCTGCTGATGAACGCGTTGAGCTGGAATCCCAGTTAAATTCCGGAATGCCTTGTCGTACAACACAGCGGCGTCATCCAACAGCTCTACAGCCAGCTCAACGTCTTGCGGAAAATGAAGCAGAATACTCTGGGCTCCATTAAGCCGGAGAGTGGCAGCCTGCCGCAGTTTAATCGCTGCACCTTCAGGGGTAAGCGATGAAGTATCGATGCTGCTGGGTTTGGGGAGGCCGATTAGAAGCGAAAGATCAAACATCACGGAATCCTCCGAGATGGTTTTCAGATTGAATCAAATCGCCAAGGCGGCGCACGAGCTTAAAAGGGGGACATGCCATTTTCCTTATCTCCTTCGTGTAATTAAGGAGCTGCCAACCGCCGTTGCGACACGATTGGGTGGCAGACCGTACGGGGGTCGCAAACCGGCACACGAAGGAAAACCGGCCAGGCATAAGCCTGCCCCGCACGGCCTGCCATAGAAATGCCGTAGTCAGACCTAATAGAGCGCCAACTACTTTGCTTTCGCTATGGCGCGGAACCGCACCTTCGTGTGTGTTTGCGGGTTGCGACACCCGGTCGCGGGATTGACCGCGACGGAACAAAGCGTAAATGCGAAGCAGCGACAACACAAGCATGAGTGTCAATAAGCGCCGAATTCGAACGAGAGCTCCGGGCGAAAGCTTACGTTCGTCGGCATTAAGTGGCTATGGCAGGTCAGATACCATGCAACTTCTTCATATTTCCGAAGCCCCCCAAAGTGATAGAATCGGTAACGCTATTCACGTCACCCTATCGAGAAATGGTATGACTACAGATCTGACGGAAGAAGAAATGCGTCGGGCGCTATTCGGTGAGCCTGAGGCCCCTGCATTAGTAATCAACACGCGTGTGCAAGACACTTCATCGGAAACCGTGATCGCTGAGCCGACAAAGGCAGTGAAGAAAAAGAAACTATCAAAAACCTTTACCCCCAGATTGAGAGTCACACTGAGGGTGGGGAATGAATTCGAAGGCGAGATGCACGAGATCGTACATGAGGCCGATACGCTCAGTTCCCTAGTTGCAGAGCAAGAAGCTGCAAAGTTAGCAAAGAAGAAATTCAGGTTTGTGGAAGTTATATCGGTCAGCTCGATGTAGGCGTGCCCGCAAGTTACCTATCAACCGCATTCCATTACAACAACTCACCCGACAGACCAGACCGTGTTGAGTGAACCCTTAAATCTCAATATCGAAAGCAGTTCGTAGGCTTAAAAACTAGCGCTCCATGCAAAAGATCAAGTCCTAGTTGAACGCTAGCTCTTCTCCACGGCCTAGGGTGACGACTTGCAGAAAACGGCCAACAGCGGACACTCAAAGGTGCCTACGAAACCAGAGCGATTCAGAAAACTAATTCAAAGCACTTTAACATCAACTGCAATAAACAAATAAACATCAATATTAAATGACGTTTACTTACTGCCAGATGTGGCTCCCGCAGATACACCTGGTGGAGTATCTGCCCAGCTTTCAATATGATCATTAGCTGCATCATATTTTGATTATGGCGAGCCTTCGGACTTCTTATCCGCATGCCCCTCAGGAGCATCAACCTTAGATGGCGGAGCAACGCCCGGCGCTTTATCAACCTCAGAGTTATCTATGTTGGACTTAGCAGCTGGCAAAATTTCATTACTTTTAATAGCTCTTTCTGTCTCTTTCAGCGAATTCAACTTTCCTTCGCCTGCCTGAGAACGTCCATTCCCCGCTACCTTGCCGATGGACTCAACGACCGGAGTCTTTATTAATGTAGAGGGCGATGAGGATTTCAGTTCTACACCGCCCATATACGCGATGAGAAGTGCGGTCAATGTTAAAGCAACCATCACCGACTTGTAAAAAAACTCAATTTTACCATCTGAATGTAGTTTTCCGGTGGTCTTAAGCTTGGGATGGCTGACTATCCATCCCGCAAAAACTTTCGCGAACCCCCGAGGTTCATACGGGCTTTCGTCACCAATAACCTTCGTGAGATTTAATTCCGGAATAGTTCCAATTCCGAGCTTCTCAATCGCGACACCCTGTTTAACAGCACCAACCAGCAACCGGTGATACCAGTATCTGTCCATAAAATAGAACAGATAAGTACCAAGCACACCAAACAAAGGCACGACCACAGCAAACTGGATAACAACGCGTCCTGCCTCCAGCCCAATTTTTTTATCTAATAAAAAACCAAGAGAGGCAAAAAGAGCTAGGATGATAGTTACAAACATCCCACGAATACGCATCCCTATGTCGTTGAAATGAATTTGAACATCTATGACGGCCTTCCAGACCTCAATAATTTCTGCTTCCCTTTCCCGTGACATACTTATCCCCGCACATCAAAAAAAGATTTAAAGTCAAAAATCGACAGAAGCTCCGAAAATCCTTCATTCAAGACAAAGCTTGGCGAAACGTGTTCACGCTCCCTAATCTTCTGTTCTCGTTCAACCTCCGCTGGTGTCCAATGCGTTACTTCTTGGAGCAACTTATACTCTTCGCGTTTATGTGCTACGCCGTATTTCGCCCACACGCTATCAATTCCGCAATCATTGGCCATGGCGATATCCTTCATCAAGCTATCGCCAATGTAGACACACTCTGAGGTTTTCAAGCTCAAATCCGTCACTATCCACTGCAGCACATCGACATCAGGTTTTTTTGAGCCCTTAGGTGTGTGATGTTGGATGGTAGACTTCAATTCATAATGTTCCGCAGGATAACGCCTAGTCTCCCCAACATTATCAGGAACAATATGATCCTCAGGACAGAATATATAGTCAAAAACTCCATCCAGCCCTAGTTTTCTAACCCTATAGTTAGAGTAAAAAGCCATAGACTCAGTGTAACCTACAATTAAAGTTCCCCGTCTTTTCAGCTCTTGGAGAGTTTCAGCGACGCCAGGATAAAGGACTAGATATTCCTTCCTCTTTTCCCGAAATGCGTTCACTGCCGGAGCAAATACCTCCAGAGCATTTCGTCCAGCAAGAAACTTTTGCAGAGACGGTAGCTCTTCAATTAAAAAGGAATACTCTGACGTACCATGTTTCTGATGGACAATAGATATTTCCGGTAGCAGCTGACTTCTAGATACACCACTTATGGCTACAAGTTCTTCAAGCATTGCTGAAAAGCACCGTACCCATAACTCGACCCAGTCGAATAGCGTATTATCCAGATCAGTGATCAGTACCTTTTTCGTCGAAGACATTTCAAACCCCGATCGCCGTCAACGGCGGACAAATACATTACAAAAGTGCTTACTCATCGCCACTCATACTTAGGGCGCCAGCGGACTTAGGAGTCAATCCTCCGCCCTCCTGAAACAGAACAATATTGTCTGGCTCACTCATAAACCAAACATATGCCCCCCACGCTAATCCTGTGATCGTTTTCTTGAAGCCTGGTGACTCCCGATCCGCGTAAGCGGTGAGAAACACGACTTGCGAGCGCTCAAACCCGCCCTTATCGGTGAGTTCGAAAAGTGCCCTTTGACGTCTCGGTGTTATAGCGCCATCAGTAGCAACTACTTCCACAAAAATTATAAGCGGATCTACTGGACCGAGATCCACAAGAATTAAGTCCGGAAGATCTTTTTTCGCAACAATATCGAGTCCTATTGTAGTCGCCAACTTTACGTCCTGAACAGCGACTTTGTTGCTGGACTCGCTAAGCCATAGTACTCCCGGCTGCTTCAAAAACCTTGATGCAAAAACTTCGACCACTGCTTTTGAAATCAATGAACTGGGACCAGGCGACAAAGTTCGAGTGTCGCCATTTGGAAATTGGACGGGCACACCGGTCTTCCCCGCGGTTCCCATTCGAAGCAACGATACTCTGGCGAGGGCGCTTGGAGTAAGATTTTTGGCTTGCCAAGCCAAAATCGCTTGGGCTAAGGCTGAATCCTTCAAAGCAGGATCAAACAAATCAACCAAGTCTTTATTCAACGCGTATCGCGGTCGGCTTGATGTGGTTGGAACGTCAGTCCGTTCTACAACAGCACCTACGATGATTAATCCTTCTCTGAGAGTTTCGTCTCTTATGGGCTCACGGGTATTGTCGGCGTACCACCGTACGCCCTCAATGTGAAAGCTCTTTTTTAGCATGTTTGAACGGTACGCTAGCCTTTCATCATCTGAAGACATCTTCGACTGAAGATCGGTCATCCTATACACATGGATAGGCCCGAGATAGACGTCTGTACCTTCGATTGCCCCTATATACAAAAAAGTAAAAATCGTTTTAGCGGATAACTCACGAATACAATAGTTTCGTTGTGCTATTCCCTCAGGAAATATGGCTGGCAGACGCTCGGCCACCAACTCCCACGTAGCGTACTTCGGAAGCATCATGCTTTCCTTGCATATAATTTATCACACGCTGCATCAACAGCCTCTTTAGAAGCAGACGCGGCAACCAATTTTTTCAGCCCAGCTAAAGCGCGGGGAGATGGCAGCGGTAAAGACTCAAGCTCGTATGCCGATACTGCCACTGAACCGCTAATACATCTAAATGCTGCATCCGCAGCCCTGCTATTTAAAAAAGCAGAGATAACATCTGCGCTTACAACCGGATTATCACCTAGCGGGCGAACCATATTAAGATGATTCTCGATAACCACCCCGCCATATATAGCTATAAACTCTGCTGGGAGTAGTGCCGCAATTAATCTACGAGCCTGTTCTTTGGCGGTGGTTCTTTGGAGCAACACGCAAGGACGAGTAACTAGCAAACTATCATTACCCCTTTCAAACTTGAAGAAAGGCGCATGATTTTTTTTCTCTGCTCGAAATACAAACCTACCGTCTGAAGTAATCGCTTCTGCCCATATAAGCGGATATCGATTCGCCCCAGGAGCTGATGCGAGCTGATTTTTATGTCTATTCCAAACCAAGGGGCCGGTGCTGACCGTATACCCCCAATCGACCAGCCGTGAAGACATTTTTGCCATTTTACCGACCAGCGCACTTTGCGTCTGATTCCTAGGCATAATCCATGGCATGGATAAATCGTTAGGCAGATCTACGCTCGCAACTTGAGTTACTTCCAACCCGCCAATGGACAAAGAGATCTCAGACACCCGCACTGGCATAGCATGCTTGCTTGCCTTATATATTGCGAGGGCGGTTTCTTGAAGCACATCATCGAACACATTTTTCCGTGCCTCAACGAAGTCGATCGCTACAGGGGGAGCGTTATCCCCCATAACTTGCCTGAGGTTCTTGAAATAGACCCCCGACAGAAACGAAGTAGGCGTTACATATGCAATAGTGCCGCCAGCCTTGACATTCCTCAACGCGAAATCGGTAAAAACGCCGTATAAATTTGCATGACCATGGAGAGAGCGTCTATATAGCTCTCGAATATCTGGGTCAAGCTTTGCCTTACCATATGGCGGATTTCCAATTACAAGGTCAAATGGTTCAACTGATTCGACCTTCCGTAGTGAGTCACAGACCGTCACAACTACAGGCAGACGAGTACCTGCTAATCTAGTTACCGGTAGCACGACCGCGTCTAAAGTGACCTGACTGAGCCAAGCTGCAAACGGATCTATTTCGTAACCCCGCAGCCGACTAGCTATACTTCTGATCGTGATCTTCGGACTACAGTTTTTTAGACTATTTATTATCCGCGCTGCAATTGGCGCTAAAAAAGCTCCTCCCCCGCAGGCAGGATCGAGTACGCGACAGGATTCCCAGTTTAGGCCTGAGGCAGATGCCTGGTCGATTAACCGTTCGGTGAGAGCTGGGGGAGTATAAAATATTCCGTAGTTGCTCCTATGCTCCGAGGGGAGCATACCTGTGTAAATCAGGCCGATCTCGTAAGCTGCGGTTTCCGTATCAAACCTTGCGGCAGTTTTTCCGATTGCCTCCGCGAGCGAGACAGCCGTCTCTGGAAGGTCTACCGTTTCGAATGCCTCGATCTGTTCCCGCAGCTCTGTCAGTTCGCAAGTGCTACCAGCCAGGGATTCCCACCAAAATTTGACTAGAAAAGAGCCAAACGAGCGGGCGACAGCTAGCTGGAGCGACTCTGGGAAAGTGCTGACAAACGCTCGCGCCATCGCTTTTGCGGAAGCCAACGCTTGATTAGCCGTTTCTGCCGCATGGTGCGCCTCAAGCAATGCTGCTGAGGCCTGCGCGCCTTTTGCCATATTCCCTCCTCTCTATTGGGCCGGATTCTACCCGATGGCGCTCATAACCTGGCGCTTTACCTCACCAAGTAAATGCCAATATGAATCAATTTGCTGAAAGCTGTGTGGACGCCCTCGGGCAGATAACAGGGGCACGACAACTGTATAAACATACAGCAACAAGCGAAGTGTGTCGTGCTCATCCTGTAAGGTGGGAATATTTGCTAGCACAGATGCATGTCATCCACTTCCTGGCTGCCCATGGATGTCTAGTCCTGAAATAGGTTTACACCTATTTCACCCCAACGCCCCCGCCACGATCACTTATGGAAAAAGAATATGCGTGCTACCTGACTGCCATTGGGATGGCTCAAGGCTGGTGGTATCCAAGCCATAGGTGCGGAGCAGCCAACGGGACTTCGCTCCATACTCCTCGCCAACCTCAGATCGGCCATGAAGGCAAATCCTGTTGTTGACCAAAACGATATCTCCGGGGGCGAGAGGATAAGCCTGCGTAGATTCCTTACAGGCGGCTTCGAATGCATCCATTGCCGATTTGGCGGCCACGCTGTCCTCGGTATCAGTTTGTGTCGAGCTGTGGCTGTATCTGATCCACGGGACACCTGCCACCCAGAAAAGCACCTGAGAATCCTCCACGAGAAGATCAAATCCATATAGCTGCTTCAAGCGTTTTCCGAAGGTAAACTGCGGGCCAACGATATATTGTGGCTTTGTCAGCTCCGAAATCTGAGTATCGGTCAGCTTACTCAATACCTCCCGCAGCGGCATCACCGTAGTGGACACGTCCTTTGGGTTACGCAGCCCGCACAGGCAAACGAAATCTGGAGAAGGTGCAATCCGCGGATCGTATGGATGCTGCTCGCCTCGGATTGGGAACCAGACCCCGTCAGTATGCCCTTTCATGGACTTCTGTGATTTTTCCGACTCATACCCTTCACCTGGCTTTACGACCAAATTGACGAAAAGCGCGCCGCCATTTTCTGAGCCATAGGAAATAGTGCTTGAGTCTAAAGCCACGTTCGCAGCAATGGCGGATGCGCGCGCGAGAACCGTTGCTTCTGAGGCTGGGACAGGCAAAAAATCCAAAGGCGTATCTGGCAGGTCATCCGGGTCGAAGACACCTATAAGGAGCATGCAAGGCACTTCCCACGCATGAGCAAGAAGGTCACCGCGTGTCACACCGCTATGAGCAAGAAGTTGGACAACCTCAGGCAACAATTTACGACCGAGAGTGACTGGGTCACTCAGCTGTTGTAGAGCATCGACAAACGTCAGTCGGCCTCTCCATGCCGTAACAGCAGCACGAATGGCTGCGGAAAAATGAGCGTTGATCAATTGTGTCCCTACCAGGTGAGTGATATAAAGTTGATACGGCAGCGCGTTACCCGTAACGCTCACCATCGACCAGCCCTTCCTGACCAGTCCCCATAGCTAAGTTTTCATGAAAAATCACGATGTTACTGCTTCCAATTGTCTCAGGCACTGGGCCCATTGGCTAGACGGCCTTGCGGATCAGATAACTGCAAAGACCAGTGCCGACCATTGGCAATGCATTGTTGACCTGCCCTCGGGGCGAAATGTCGTTGGCGTTGGTGATGATGCATCGCTCGCTGTGCGTAATCTGCTAAAAGAACTGGTAGAGCAACTCCCTGCACCGCCTGTGATGTTTGAACGCGGCAGCGCAGAGGATGTCCCACTCCCGATATTGGCGGCACAGCCGACAAACCAGGAGAAACCTATGCAACCTAAGGATGTGGGTCAGCGTATGGACACCAAAGCACGCCGTGAAACGATCGGCGTCACAACGAAGAAATCCTTCCATGCAGCCATTGGTCAGCTGGCCCAACAACGTGCGGTGTCGAAAGCAGAGCTCGCCCGTGACTTACTCCGGGATGGTCTGGAGCGATTTGAGCGAGACATGGAGACGAAGAACCCTTCGAGTCTTTTGCGCAACTACGAGCAAGCGGCCAAGTCATACGAGGGTGACACTGAACAGTGGGTGATACGGCTGGACCGCCCCTGGGCCAAGTGGGTAAGAATGACCGCGAAAGAGTTCGAGAAATCGACCTCTCAGATAGCCTGTTTTCTATTGGCAGAATCTCTGCGGCACGAGCAAGCCCAGCCAGCCACAGCCGTTCAGTCGAAAATACCGAGCGCACCTTCACCGGCCGACCTTGAACAATCAGTGATAGTGATCAATTCTTGGTTGCCGCCAAAACGCGCCCGAGACCTTGCCTTTCGCTCAGGTCTGGGAAATCAACGCGATCTAATATGTCAGGTGCTTCAAGGGGAGATTATTGCTCCAGCGAAGGTGATTGGCTCTATATCCACGCACACTGAAGTCCCCATCGAGTTATTGGTCGCAGGCTTTGCAAGCAACTTTCAGAACCGCACGGTGCCGATGTTCAAGGCGACCCATGGGAAACCTCAGTTGGCCGCCGCTCCTCACTCCTGGAGCGATGCCGTGAAAGCGTTAAAGCTTCCAGCCGATGAAGAGCAGGCCCTTCTAGCACTAGAGAGTTGAGACCTTGAACCCATTCGACAGAGCGCGCCTTAAGGCCGTCGAAATTAGAAAAACCTTGGCCGGCGCGTCCCTATCGGATCAGCTCACCTCAAAGCAGCTTCTGGATACCACGACGATTGAGGATGAACTCGACCTCGTGATCGCACTATTGCCGCCTGGCCATTTCAATTTGGCCGGTGCAGATGGGGTATTAGCCAGAGAAAAATACACTGTCTACGTTCGAAACGATAAATCATGGCCCGAAACTGCGTACCTGATAGCTCATGAAATCGGGCATTGGTTTCTGGACGCTGATAAGCCCGCGATAACGGTGGCTCACCTATCGGCAATGACCGCCTCCCAAGGCAACCCCGCCCTTCTCACCGTCGAAGCCTACGGCGCGCGCGAACGGCAGGAACTCCAAGCAAACGTGTTTGCCCGAGAACTACTGTTGCCGCGACAAGCAGCACGCGCCCTTTGGGTCAGCGGCATGAATGCCAAGGCAGTGTCTACCTTCCTTAAGGTGCCGCTGGAGGTGGTAAGGCTTCAACTCTTTGATGCACTCCTACTACCGGATCTGCCCATAACTCCAATGTCTGCCCTTCCACCGATGACTCAGGCGCAGGCCAATGCCGCGCATGCATCGGAACGATTTGTGAACGTGGTGGCTGGCCCAGGCACCGGTAAAACGACGACACTCGTCCATCGCATCAAGCACTTGATCGAGCAAGGAGTACCCCCCAGCAAGATTTTGGTGCTGACTTTCACCAACAAAGCGGCACACGAACTGGTGGAGAGGATGCGGGCCTCGGCCATCCCCGGGGCTTCTGATGTCTGGGCAGGCACCTTCCATGCATTTGGCCTGGAGTTTCTGCGCAAGTATCATGATCTGTTCCAGTTGAACGCCGACGTTGGCATGGCCGACAGGCTGACCAAAGTGCGGCAGATGGTGCGGCTGCTCCCAACGATCTCGCTGCAGTATTACGTACGACTCCAGGATCCCTATGAGTGGCTTCCAAAAGTCTTGGATTACGTTGACCGACTCAAGGAAGAGCTCGTTTCCGTTACTGATTATCGAGCGCGGCTTGCTGCACTGCCGGCACCGACGCCAGATGTTGCGCAACAACAGGCCGACATCGCCGTTGTCTACGAGGCTTATGAGGCAGAGTTGCGTGCCAAGCAATTGGTGGATTACACAGACCTAGTCGCACTGCCAACCCTGCAAGCACGCAAAGACCGCGCCTCTGTCAGCCAGTACATTGATCACTTCGATCACATTTTGGTCGACGAGTACCAAGACGTCACACATGTGATGGTCGAATTCATACGAGAACTCGCAGTCAACGCTAAGTCTGTCTGGGTCGTAGGTGACGTGCGCCAAGCGATTCACCACTGGCGGGGCGCATCGATCCAAAGTTTGATGAAGTTTGACAGTGCCTTTCGACGCAACGCCCCCCACGCATCGGTAGCCACTTATAACCTAGATATCAACCGTCGTAGCACTCCGGAGATTCTCAAACTATTCAGCCATACCGGGCGTGATCACAAACTACAGACCCGGCTTCCGCTCCAGCCAGTCAATGCGCACCGCGCCTCGATCGATGCCAATCCCATATTGTTCGAGTGCACCTCCATCGATAGCCAGGCTCAGACCTTAGCGAATGTTATCGGCAAGCTTTCAACGATGGGGGTGAACTATCGGGATCAGGTCATCATCAGTCGCAGCACTGCGAACATTGAACGAACTGCAGAGGATCTATCCGCCCGCGGGATTCCCTATCTCTACATTGGCGATGTACACCAGCGTACAGAGATCAAGCGCCTTATCTGCCTGATGCAGCTTCTATGTACACGGCAACCTCGCTCACTGGTCGGTCTGCTTCACGAACCAAATCTAGCGTTCTCGATTGCTGACATGAAATTATTGATGGACAGCACCTCTCCAGGTACTGGAGTTGGACTGCAACGTGGCAAGTGGATAGGCACGCAAGGATTGGGGTTGTCTATAGTAGGAGAAATAGCACGTGTGGAGCTCGCCAAGCTTCTAGCCGGTTTTGATCGGCATACCAATCCTTGGGATTTTGTCTGTACGCTGCTTCTTGATCGACGTTTCGGCCTGCCCAACCCTGCTGACACAAGCATGAATGCCCATACTGAGCGCCTGGCTTTATGGTTGTTTGTGTATGCGGTGCGCAACAATGACGGCAACACCAAAGAAACCAGGTTGTCTCCATTTCTGCTTAGAGAAGACTTGCGTCGGCGTATCAATGAGAAGCTTGCCGACCGCGGCGTACCGCCCGAGGCCCGCGCACTGAACGCTATCACCTTGATGACGGTTCATGGCAGCAAAGGACTTGAATTTAATGCCGTCCATGTGACCGACGTGGACAAGGCCGCGTATGGTGCAGAGCAAGCTTGGGATTACGATCCTCGTTCGACGCTGTTAATACCGCCCGAGGTGCTTAATAGCACCCAGGCGGAGCATAACTTCGAGGAAGCTGTAGAGCGAAACAACCTGTTATACGTCGCACTGTCGCGCGCGCGCGACCGACTTTTTCTATATGAGACGAACCCTAAAGACCGACCTTCATCGCTTTCCAGAGCAGGTTCGCTACTGGAGCGTTACTCGGGGGCTGTACCCCCACCACCGGTTGTCCCTCCCCCACCAGTTGCTGCTTCAACTGCACCATTGGTGGTCAATTACGGTGCGTTCGAGTCCTACATCAGTTGCCCCTTACACTACCACTATCGGTACGAGCTCGACCTAACAGCTGAGCAGGATATCGACGTATCCATCCGCGCCCGCTGGGCTGTTATGGAAGCGCTTCAAGCCACGCTCAAAGGCGCAACAGCGCAAACTGCATTCGAGACCGCATGGGCGTCCCATGATCTACCTGCTTATACCCTTGATAAAGCGTTGTATTCAGATGCTGTCAAAGCCTGCAGTAAGGGTCTACAAATCATCAAGGACACGGGTGGGGTAATCATCGAAGGCCTGCATGCCGATGTCGCCGGCGTTCGGATTGAGCTGCCCTGGATGTTGCAGGCAAAAGGTAGCCGGGGGACCGAGCTTCATTGGTTGCGAACGCACGCTGGTGTAGATACGACGTCCCGGCATCTCCGTCCGCTGATGCTGGCGATGACAGCCATGAAGGTCAATCTGGGAACGGTACATTCGTTGATTAGCGAAAAATCTAAAGCGGAACCCCCATCAAAGGATCCGCGAGCAACCGCCGTACACAAAATGGCCCATCAATTTGCAGCAGGCTATCGGGGAGCAAAAAAAGGGTGGCTCTGCCGCCGCTGCCCGTATCTGAGCATTTGCGAGAATCGACCCTAGTTTGGCCTGACGACAAGGTGGTTACTCCTCCACCTAGTCAATTTGGTATGACCGAGTAGAGTCCAGTATTCCAATTGGTATTCCAACCAAAAATATAAACCAGTACTAATGATTACAAATCAATAGGATACAGATCAGGTTCAGATTACCCCGGCCCACCATTTCATCATCTAAAGACGTCCACGGACGTCTTTTTTTGTGTCTGAAACCCAGTAAATACGGGGGTTTCAGCGCCATTGGGCTCCATAGCACTTCACGCAGATCCATTTTGAAATGTATTCCAAGACGTATTCCAAGCCCATGGCTGGTAAATTTTGGAATACACGAACAGCGTTGGAGTACCCATGGGCGCCCAAGCCACACGCCTTTCAGACCTGAAAATCAGAGCCGCCAAACCCAAAGCCAAGGACTACATACTGACCGACGGCAACGGCCTCCAACTGCGAGTCCGCACCAATAGTTCAAGGCTATGGAATTTCAACTACGTCCATCCCGTGACGAAAAAACGGATCAACATGGGACTGGGTACGTTCCCTGAGCTAAGCCTGGCCCATGCGCGAAAGCGCACCGTTGAGGCAAGAGAACTGGTTGCGCAGGGACTGGACCCGAAAGAGCAGCGCGATGCAGATCGCCAAGCGAAGAAAGCCGCGACAGAGCACACCTTTCAGAACGTCGCGACGGCCTGGTTTGAACTGAAGAAAGACTCCGTGACAACCGCTTACGCCGAAGACATTTGGCGCTCGCTCACGCTGCACGTCTTCCCGGATTTACATGCGACTCCGATTTCTGAAATCAGCGCTCCCCAGGTCATCAAGTTGCTTAAGCCACTTGAGACCAAAGGCAGCTTGGAAACGGTCAAGCGCCGATCCCAAACCCAGAGAAGCCCGCCCAGTCCGGGCCTCTCTGTTTCTGGGGCATCGAATGTTGTTAAATATCGCTATTGATTCATGTGAATAAATCCATGCCTCAGCAACTTTTCAGCAGTATGTCTCCGCCGTCCTGCCGAACAAACACAATCTACAGCCGTCGACTGCCCCTTCACCGGAATCCATTCGCCTCAATCTATGCCGTAGGCATGATTAATATTTCAGCGGAGAAATCCCTGGTTGTTTTGATCGTTGGATTTTTCAGCGCCATGATGAATGGCTGTCCGTTGATGCTTACCTGCGCTGGCGATGAGAAACTGCCACGCTCAACCAATACATCTATTTGACCTGTCGCTAATTGCTTCCTGACCAACCCCCCATTACTTGGGGAGTAAATAGCAGACCGACCATCTGCTGCTATTGCCGAGCCTCCGGCATAGGTGTGTACAGCCACATCAGAGACTTCATCATTAGACAGGCATTGCTTGTTTTTTACGTCGACAAAAACAACTCTGCCGACACCGGATTTTCCATCGTCGCTCATCTTGGTATAGGAAACCGATACAATATTTTCAGAGATCCATTTAGTTTCAAATGGAACCGTATCGGCCAAAGCTGAATCACCCAGGTAGATAGGGATCTCTGTTTTTGTTTTGAAGGCATCGCCTGTAATAACAACAGTTAAGCCTTGATGCCGCTTTTCAGCGGCAGAGTAAATCGCGTAGGTCATCGCGCACAGACCGCTATGCGATACTGACAAGGGTGTAGAGTAGGGGAATGTTCCAGGCCCTAGCCCGGCTATTTGTATGGCTTCATCCCAAGTATCGCCACCGTCTTCCGAGCTTCGTGCTACAACCTTTCTCCACTCTCCCGCAGAGTATTTGCCGACACGCTCCTGCAGGGTGTGCAGCAGTACAATTTTTCCAGACGGGAGGGCGGCCAGCGAGACATATGTTGATCGCCCAGGGTCAATAACTCGACCTTCTTCCCACTTGTCGACTGTTTCACGGTTAGAAGCTCTGAAAAAATAAAGCGGCGATGCGTGATTGCTGGCGCATGCAATGATATGCCCAGCGTATTTGCCTGACGGGACCTTCAAGAGCGACGGCGAGCCATGATCGCTTGCATCATCGAAGTGATGAAGTTTGTACGCTCTGCCTGCAATCAGCTGGTCATTCACCTCTGACACCAACACTTCGCCGGCCGGATTGACATAACCAATACAAAATCCTCCAGCAATTTCAGCTATGGCCGGGCGGTTATACCAGAGGCTGTATGCGTCTTTTATGATCAGCGGTCTAGGAGAGTAGCTGCGGCCAAATAAAATTGAGGGGAATGCAGAAATAATCCCTGCCGATATCATGAAGCTTCTACGGTCCATCACCTCAACACCCCATCAGAAAAGCTAAATTATGACACCCTCCGCCGCGGTTGCTACAAGCTTGCTCGGCTCAATTTTTTCCATCCACCCCCAAAATATAGGTTTGGCATGCCTTCAGCGCGATGAGTCCACGGTCGCCGTCGTCGGTGATAGCGACAATTCTTTGAGCATGCGCTGGGTCAAGTTGAGCTCGACGGGCTCCATAAACTACGCCGCTGGCGCCGGAGGGGGCAGGCACTAGACTGCTGCTGGCCGGATCCTCGAGGAGGACTGACAGCCGCAGATCAGAAGTGGCAAGATGATCGCGCAGGCGAGCTTGATTTGTTTGAGCATCGCTCAACTCCTTGTAATGCGTTTTGTTCGCTGGCCGATAACCGCTGCTCAAGCGCAAAGTGCCTGGGCCTGCTCCGCCTGGACCTGGGCCGCGACCGCGCTGCTGATTTTGTTCAGGTGGGACCGGTGCAGACCGGTCTGCGTCACCAGCTTCCCCTCATAGCGCCAGTCCTGGGCTTTCCACGCAGCACCGAATGCCAGCAGCACGGCCACCAATGCGCCAAAAGCCCAAGCCTTCATACCCACGGGTTCATGGTACGTCCTTGAAGAACAAGGTGATTGCCCGGCATAGAGTCTAGGTCGCGTCCTTGGCCCAGGCCGGCGGCTTCGGCATGGTGATTGCGTAATAATGGGTAGCACCTTTGGCCAGATCCAGCTCAACGCCGGAGATCATCAGCTCCGCCGCGCAACGCTGGTCGGCAGATGACAAAGGTAGGCCTCAGAAAACAACCGAACAAGTAGCTACATTTCTCTTACCGATATTTACAATCAAGCGGCCTCACGCATCCGCCGAACCCCTTCTTTAATAGCACCAATGATCAATGCCATGAGAGTAGAAATGAACGTAACAACAAGCATGTTCTTATACATCTTGCCACTGTGAGGAAGCTCCGTAGTGCTGACTTCTGATGAGTAGGTCATTGACGAGAGAGAGGCATCCTGCAACATACTTAAAACTTGAATTTTGGTAGAATCCGTCACCTTCAACAGATCCAAATATTTAATGAACTTTCTTTCCTGTCTTTGATATATGTTATTTTGCACCGCAACCATTTCACTCACAGAAAACTTAACTTTTTGAATTGATTCTTCACGCCCCCCTGCAATAGCTGAGACCTCAACGATACGGGTATTTTTTATAGGTTTTATTGTGGCAACTTGAGAATACTTGTACACTATCATTTCGGGATTTTCGAGCTGACTAGATACGTCCACCCCTACATTCAAATTATCTCCTATCGTTACCCTTGCCACGCTCATATACAATGTCGGTCTGGTTATCGCATAGCCCAGACCTCCGACAAACAACACAACGAAAACCCATGCAATGGTCCGTACCTGCCGAGCGAAAAACTTAAAAAATTCGCCCAATGAAATTTCATCTTTAGAAAGACTTGTTATCGTCATTCCTTATTACCCCCTCAACATGAATAGACGGCAACTTTCAGCAGCAAGGCTTGAGTCAGAAGAATTAAAAGCTCACTATCAATGTTAATCAGGCTTAGTGAGGCTTAGTGAGGCTTAGTGAGGCTTAGTGCTTTGGAGAATTTTAGCTACCTGCATGTGCGACACACAGAGCGAGCGACATCATTTTGACATGATACATGATGTCATTTACTAGGGCAATGCCTAGTCGATCAAGAATTCTTGGAGGGTTATTTCTAGCGATGTAGAAAAATGCTTGAGACGCCGTTTCAGCACGCACGTTGAGCAAAGGGTATAACAGTAAGAATCGGATGGCTGTTTATAACAGCCAGGAGAAAGGTCAAATACTAACTTCGCCAAAACATTAGAACTTCAGAAACGACAGCCCCGCCACGAGCCCCTCAACCAAAACATACAGCGGCAACCCAACGACTAATCTGACGGTGGGCCGAAGCATGAGCGTAGAAAGCCACCCCGTCCCACCTCCCCCACCAACCACCCACAAAACAACTCCAACTTCTTACTACCCTCCGAACCCCACTTCGCCACATACCAATAGCTGCTCTGATGAAACCCAAACGGTGCCAACAACCGGCCAAGACGAACATCGTCAGCCACCAGGTGCCAGGGCGCGACGCAGATTCCCAGCCCGGCAATCGCGGCCTCCAACGTGAAATAGTAATGCTCGTACTCCAAGCCGGCCGGGGCGGTGGCCTGGTAGCCAATCGCATCCCCCCAGCTCGCCCAGGCATTCGGGCGCGTTTTGGTGTGCAGGAGTGGGTACCGGAAAATCGAACTGAGTTCAGTCAACTGGATACGCTCGGATAACACGGGTGACAGGACGACGCCCAATCGCTCGGGGAATAGCAGGAGGGTGTTTTCCTGATCATCCAGCGGCCCTTGCTCAGCCGTGATCATCACGTCATACCGATCACGCCCCGTATCGGTCGTGTCGCCTGAGGAGCTCAAGCGAACCTTGATGTCCGGGTATTTCACGTTGAAGTCGAACAGGCGGGGGATCAACCATTTGACCGTGAAGGTGCTGAAGCAGGAGACGTCCAGAGTACCCGTCGCGGTGTCCCTGATTCGGTTTACTGCGGCTTCGATCTGATCCAGCGCAGCCGTGAGGTCTGGCAGGAGTTCTTTGCCGGCGGCGGTGAGTTGCGGTTTGTTCTTGGTGCCCTCGAACAGGTCGATTCCAAGACTCAGTTCCAGCTGGCGTACCTGGCGACTCACTGCTCCGGGCGTAACCGAAAGTTCATCGGCGGCAGACGTCATTCTTCCCAGTCGAGCGGCGGCCTCGAAGGAGCGCAGAGCATTCAATGGGGGGAGGCGACGTTTCATTAAGTGACTTTAACTCAATTACTTCGGGCCCATAAATCGTTTTCCTGGCCTGCCCCGTTTTTTGCAGAATCCCCCTGCCCTAGCACGGTCGGCTGCCTTTCCTGGGCTGCCGAACCTGCAAGAGCACATCCCAAAGCAATTGAGAGAGCCTCACATGCCATTCGTTCGAACAGCCGTCATCAAGGGCACCAGCCAGCAGCAACGCCAACTCATCGTCGATGGCATTCATCAAGCGCTGGTCGAGAGCATCGGCATGCCCGAGGATGAACTGTTCAACCTGGTCACCGACTATGATCCGGAGCAGTTCTTCTACAGCCGCACCTTTAATGGCGTCGCTCGTTCAGACAAGCTCGTCGTGATTGAGATCACGATGCGCAGGGGGCGCAGTGACGCCATGAAACGGGACCTGTACAAAAAAATCGCTGACCATCTTGGCGCTCAAGCGCAGGTTCGTCCGCAGGATGTTTTCATCTTCATGCATGAGAACGACTATTCGGACTGGTCGGTGGGCCTGGGCAAGTTTGCGATGGCGTTGGTGCAGCAAACCGGCGATGCCTCTGTCGTGTAGGGGCGGGTTCGGTTGCCCTCTCTGACGGACGCGATTGCCTCAGGGGCTTGGCCGGTCAGGTATTCCGCTTGACGACCCGACGGTGACAATCTTGCGCAGCCAATACCCTGCCCGCCTTTGAACGGACCGTGATGGTCTCGACTGGCTCCGACGAGTCGTTGTCCAGCAGCACCGAATAATGCTCGCCCTTGTTGAAGAGGAAGCGCTCTCCCCACTGGCGCATGCTCACCACAATGGGAAACACGGAGCGCCCCATCTCGGTGAGTACATATTCCTTGTAGGCGCTGCCGTCGGACGCCGGTTGGACTTCGAATATCCCCAACTCGACCAACATCTTGAGTTTTACCGCCAGGATGTTCTTGGCAAGGCCAAGGCGTTTCTGGAACTCGCTGAAGCGTCGAACATCATCGAAAGCGTCGCGGATGATCATCAGCGCCCAACGATCTCCGATGGCTTCAAGGGTCCGCGCCACGGGGCATTCGCTCTGCGCCAGCAGTGCCTGTCTGGCCATGATCTCTCCCACCTTCCTGGACAACATGTTGATGAGGACGCTCTAGCGCCGGAAAAACTGGTTGCATATTAAAACCTGGTTTGTTAGAAAACAACGAATCGGTTTTGTTTTGAAACCAGCCTAAAGAAGACGTTTAAGCTGAGAGGCCTTGGAACATGGACGTCGAAGCCGAAAGAACAGTAGGAGCCAGCACACAGCTCCCTCGGGCAGGTGCAGCCACCCTCAGCCGTCATCAGACACTTCTCTTCGCCGTCACCTGCGCGATGGCTGTGGCCAATGTCTATTTCGCACAGCCGCTGCTGGAGTCGATGGCCACCAGCCTGTCGGTTCAACCCGGCACTGTCGGTGTGGTAGTCACGGCGACTCAGGTGGGCTATGCGGTAGGCCTGCTGTTCATCGTGCCCTTGGGCGATCTGCTGAATCGCAAGAAACTCATTCTGACGCAGCTGTTGCTGTCGGCCGTGGCCTTGTGCGCGGTAGGGCTGGCGCAAAGTTGGGGCATGCTGCTCGGCGCGATGGTACTGGTCGGCCTGATGGCCGTCGTGGTGCAGGCGTTGGTCGCCTATGCCGCCTCCCTGGCGAGCCCGGACCAGCGCGGCGAGGCCATCGGCACCGTGACCAGTGGCGTGGTCCTGGGCATCCTCCTCGCCCGCTTCGTCTCTGGCGTAGTCGCCGACCTGGCCGGATGGCGGGGTGTCTACTTCGGGTCGGCAGTGTTGATGGTGGGCATGGCATGGCTGCTGTACCGAACCATGCCGGCATCGGCAACATCGCCGGCCAGGGGTAGCTACTGGCAGTTGCTGCGCTCGGTGTTGCGGTTGTACCGGACAGAGCGGACGCTGCGCGTCAGAGGCACCTTTGCCTTGCTCATATTCGCGGCATTCAGCGTGCTGTGGACCGCCATGGTGCTGCCGCTGAGCGCGCCGCCACTGTCGCTTTCACATACCCAGATCGGCTTGTTCGGTCTGGCCGGAGTGGCGGGAGCCCTGGCCGCGGCACGCGCAGGGAGATTGGCCGACCAAGGGCTCGGCAATCGCACCACAGGCATTGCTCTAGGGTTATTGACCTTGTCGTGGTTGCCCACCGCGTTGGTTGAAAGCTCATTGCTGGGCATGGTGGTCGGGGTCGTCCTGCTGGACTTCGCCGTGCAAACCGTTCATGTGACCAACCAGAGCCTGATCTTCGCGGCGCGGCCCGATGCGCAAAGCCGCCTGGTGGGGGCCTACATGTGCTTTTACTCAGTCGGCAGCGGTTTGGGCGCGATTGCTGCCACTTACACTTACGCACACTTCGGTTGGGTGAGCGTTTGCCTGTTGGGCGCGGCCATCAGCGGCGTGGCCCTGTTGTATTGGCTGTACTTGCAGCTGACGTCAGCGTGACAACGCTCACCTTCATCAAGGCGAATCATCAATGAAACCATGGCACTTAGCGTTGGCTGTACTGATCACGGCAATCTGGGGAATCAATTTCTCTGTGATCAAACTGGGGTTGGCCACCGTGGATCCGTTCATCCTGGCGGGCATCCGTTTCAGCCTTTGTGCGCTGCCGGCGATCTTCTTCATCCGCAAGCCCGATGTGCCCTGGCGCTACCTCATCGGTTACGGACTGGTGTTCGGCATCGGCCTGTGGGGGGTGGTCAACCTGGGCATCAAGGCTGGACTCTCGGCAGGCATCGCCTCCCTGATCCTGCAATTCAGCGCGTTCTTTACCCTGCTGCTAGGCGGATGGGTGTTCAAGGAAGCACTGACCCGTTTCCAAGTGCTGGGCATGCTGATCGCCCTCGGCGGGCTCTTGTGCATCATCATGATCAGCGACGGTTCGGTCAGCCTGCCGGGGGTGTTTCTGGTGTTGGTTGGCGCAGCCTCATGGAGTGTCGCCAACATCATCAACAAGAAGGCCAGTACTCGGGATGTCTTCGGCTTTCTGGTCTGGTCCAGCGCCTTCGCACCGATCCCGTTGTTCGCCCTCGACTATGTGATCAACGGCAGCGCCGGCTATAGCTCATTCATCCAGCAAGTAGACACGACCGCCGTGCTGTCGATTCTGTTCCAGGTCTACCCCAATACCCTGTTCGCCTATTGGATATGGAACTCGTTGCTCAAGACCTACCCGGTGTCCACGGTGGCGCCATTGTCGTTGCTGGTGCCGATTTTCGGGATGCTCGGTTCGGTCTTCGTCTTCCACGAAAGTGTGCCGTTGAACAAAGTGCTGGCGGTGGTGCTGATCGTGCTCGGCTTGGCCGTGGGTCTTTATGGACAGCGTATTTTCAACGCCATGTTTGCCGTTCCGAGCCCACGCTAATGCGACGAAACATAACCGGACGACCCGGACGGCGCCGGCAAGGCATAAGTCGCCTTCATCCATTCGATCTCAGCCTGGGGCGCCCGACCGAACAGGCGCTTGAACTCACGACTGAACTGCGAGGCGCTTTCGTAGCCGACGTTGAACGCCGCCGTCGAAGCGCTCATCGCGTTGCGCAGCATCAGCAGCCTCGCTTGATGCAGGCGCGTCGACTTCAAGTACTGCATGGGTGAGGCGTCCGTCACGTTGCGAAAGTGCAGGTAAAAGGTGGGCACGCTCATGTTGGCTTCCCGGGCAAGCACCTCGACGCTGAGGCGTTCCGCGTAGCAACTGTGGATTTTCCGGATCGCGCGGGTGATCTGGCCGAAGTGCCCTTGGCGACTCAACGCGGCGCGCATCGAGCCTCCTTGCTCGCCGGTCAGGATGCGGTAGTAGATCTCCCGTATCAGCGACGGCCCGAGTATCTGCGCTTCGCCCGGATGGCTCATGGCCTCAAGAAAACGTAGTGTCGAGGCACACAACTGATCGTCCATGGGCGAGGCGTACATGCCCTTGGGCGGGGCATCGCTTGGGCCGAGGGCTTCGTCGACCTGCAACATCAACTCGCTGGCCAGTTGCAAGTCGAGGCGCATGTAGACCGCCAGCATGGGCTCGGCTTCGCTGGCGTCGGTTTCCATAGTAAATGGCACGGGAACCGACACCACCAGATAGTGCTGGGCGTCGTAGACGTAGACGTCATCGCCCAGATAACCGCGCTTGCGGCCCTGGCAGAGGATCACGATACCGGGGTCATACAACACCGGCGTACGCGCCAGCGGCCGGTTCGAACGCAGGAAACGGATGTCCTCCAGCGCGCTGAGATTGTAGCCCTCGACCGGCGCCAGTTTTTCCATCAACTGCACCATGCGCGAAGTGCGTGAGTCGGCCTCAGTCATCGACATCCTCCTGCTTGCCGGTCAACCGTCGGTCGAACGGGTGAGCGCTTCCCATTGATCAATCTCGTTGGCCGCACGGCTCAACTTGGCCCGCACCAGGCTCAGCGCATCGCTGCCCAACAACAGGTGCGCAGGTGGCGTCGGGCTGGCAATCACTTGCAGCATCGCTTGCGCAGCCTTCTGCGGATCGCCGAGCTGCTTACCGCTTTTCTCCTCGCGTGCCCTGCGTACCGGATCGAAACTGGCGTCGTAGTCGTCAATGCTACGCTCCGTGCGGCGCATCGAACGACCTGCCCAATCCGTTCGGAACGAGCCGGGCGCGACGGCTGTGACGAAGATGTTGAACGGTCGCAGTTCCTGGCTCAGCGTATCGGAGATGCCCTCTAGGGCGAACTTGCTCCCGCAGTAGTAAGCGATTCCCGGCATCGTGATAGTGCCACCCATCGAAGTGATATTGAGAATGTGACCGGCACGCCGCGTACGGAAATAAGGCAAGAACGCCTTGATCACCGCCACTGCGCCGAACACATTGACGTCGAACTGACGCCGCATCTCCTCCAGTGGCGACTCTTCGAGAATACCTTCATGCCCGTAGCCGGCATTGTTGACCAACACATCGACCGGACCATGAGCGGCCTCCGTCGCCGCGACAACGCTGTCGATCCGGTCGAAGTCCGTGACATCCAGGATAACGCCGTGGGCACGATCCGCTGAAAGCGCTTCAAAGGCCTGCAAGGCCGCCTCACTGCGCACGGTTCCGATGACACGGTGACCCGCTGCAAGTGCCTCCCGGGCCAGGGCGTTGCCGAAGCCACTGCTCACGCCCGTGATGAATAGGGTTTTACTGTTGTGCATGGCGAGCTCCAATCGATAGGTACGGGGTTATGGTAGCTATCAAGAAATGGGGCACCTATGCCGGTTTGCCTGGGAGCCTTGCCTATTTCTATCGAGGCCCGGATTTAAAGTACGAGCATCAAATACCAGGCCCACTCACGTAGGCCGACAACCGTGCCAAGCGATCCCACCCCTCTACGCTGATCCCCGAGCCATTGCGCAACGACAACCTCTCCAACGGCAACCGCTCCAGCACCGACACCATGGCTGACGTGAGCTGCGACTCCCCCGGCCCCGCCTCAAGGGTCAGGTCCCGCAACGGCAGCCCCGCAAGATGGGCGACGCCGGCGTCGGTCAGCCACGGGCTTTCATATAAGCCGAGACGTCGCAGCGGCATGTCACGCAGACAAGCCAGGTCGGCATCACGCAGGTTCAGGCCACTGATTTCAAGTTGCTCCAACGGCAGGCCCAGCTCGGTCAGCTTGCGCAATGTCTTGCCATCCATGCCCTGACAGAAACTGAGACTCAGCCGCTTCAGCGGCAGGCCGGCCAGTTGCTTCAGCATCTTCCAGCTCACCCCGTTCAACGACAGGTCCAGCGATTCCAGGCCGAGCCCCTCCAGATCACGCAATGTCTGCGCGTCGATGCCTTGCACATCGGAAAGCCCCAGATGCTTGAGTGGAAACCCGTGCAGCACGTCCAGGCGCTCGATCACCTGGCGTGAGCATTTGAGATCCAGATCGGCAAGCGGCATGCCTTCGAGTCCCTCGAAGTCGTCCTCGCAGAGGTACGCGGAATGCAACGAAAGCCGTTCGATCGGCAGCTCGCGGATGGCATCGAGCAGGCTGTCCGAGGCGTAGCAGTCATCGAGGCTCAGCGAGCGCAAAGCCGTCATATCGGCAAGCCAGGAAGGATCCTGCAAGATGGCGCCGCTTGAGCTGATGGTCAGTTGTTCGAGTGGATGCGCGCACAAGTGCCGCATTCCCGCTGAAGTCAGCTCTCCGGCGCATTTCAAGGTGAGTGAGCGCAACTTGAACGACGACAGCGCCCGAAGGCCGTCGTCCGTGAGGTCATCGCAACTGTTCAATGACAACTCTTGCAGCCTGCTGCCGCCCAGTTGCCTGAGGAAATTGTCGTCGAAGTCTTCGCCGTAGGTGTCCAACTTGAGGCAGCGCAGCCGTTCGAGTGACGGCAGACTGGTCGCGTCATCGTCGCGGGCAAAGCTGCTGATCTCCAGATGTTCCAGGGCAACGCCCGGCAAACGCCGCCATATATCCGGACCGCAACTGAACCTCGGGCCGTTGAGTACCAGCGTGCGCAACGGCAGCCCGGCCAGGGCGTCAAGCCAGTGTGGCTCGGCGTTGTCCAGCTCCACATGGTCCACCGGCAGTCCGCGAAGCTGCGACAACAAGGGGCCGGGGCGATTCCTGTGAGGCGAGGTGTTCAACTGGGCAATCACGGCCATGGCGGCCGGATCGCAGAGGCCGGCGGCAACGCGCAACCCCTCCAGCGAAACCTCCGCCGTCTCAAGCAGATCGCGGTAAAGCGCGGCACGCGCGGCAATGTCATCGGGTGCGGTGGCGAGTTGGGCGATCAGGGCACTGCGGTTGAGGGTCTGCACGGTCTATGCGTCCGAAGTGAGCAGGTTGCGTATGCTGCCGCAAAAAACGGGTTTGATCATCGACCAAACCCAAACTTTAAGTTTCTATCGAGGATCGACGGTATCCAGTGCCCGGTTTGCCAGGAGCTGGCCCAGCTCGATCAACTGCTGCAGCCCCAGGGCAAAATGCCGCCGAGAACCTTCCAGGTCGAACGCCAAGTCACCGGCCATGGCATTGGCGGAAGCCAGGGTTTCGCTGAGGTTGGCCAACAGGCTTTCGGCATCGACGCCATCCACGATGGTGAAGAGCTGGTCGGGGGATGGTTTCTCGTCGGGTTGGGCGGGTTTGGGGTTCAGGTAGGAATCGATGACGCGCTCGGCGTTGGCGTCGGCAGCGATGTCCAGATGCAGTGGTGGGACGGGTGGGTCTGGGATGAGTTTGTCCATGGGGTGCTCCTAACGTAGGTGGAAGCCGCCACGTTCGCTGCTAAACGAGTGGGTGGCAGCCGTGCGCAGGTTAGCAGACCGGTACGTTAGGAAACCGGCGCACCCGAGGATGCCCTGCGCACAGCCGCCATGAGGATTCGGACGTAAAACTGCCCGCACTCATGATGATTGCCATGCGCCTAACGTAACTTCCGAGCTGCTAAACCCGACCGCTGAATGGGCAGCGGTGGATGAAGACTAGGCACCGAAAACGGCAGGCGCAAGGGGTTGGGATTTTCTAGGAAATGTCCTGCAAGTCAATGGGAAAGGTCTTTATACAAAGTGTTTCGTTCTCTTTGAGTCGACCATTTCATACGAACCATTAACGCGGGAATAGAACGATAGGCGCCATGAAGTCTAATGTTTCCTGATCCACCGGCGTCAGATAGGGATCTTTCATGGCCACGTCCCTCAACGCAGACACCACGATGGTGTCGACATTTGGATCACCACAACTTTTGGCCAAGTAAACCTCTGGGTTGGGGCGCCCAGTCGAGAACCTATAAAGAACCTTGACCGTCCACGTCTGACCGGCTTGACGGAGTTCCCTGACTGCCCGCGAAAACCGCAACTTGGAATGCTGGACGTCTGCAAGCCCGCGGGCCCATAGTTGGTTGTATTTCTGCATCTGCTCAGCATCGAGCTCCATCCCTCGGACTAGAAGCAGTCGAGCTGCCTTCCAGGCAGGATCGCCATATTTTTGGGTAGCATCAATGTACAGCTTCAAAGCGCCCGGCAAATCTTGCACACCGCCCTCACCCCGCTCCATCAGCTTCCCCAGTTCCACCACACCGGCTACGCCCGCCCGGCTGTAGTAGTCCCGAGCCTTCACGGCATCGACCGGTTCATCAATTCCGTCCCGAGCCATGCGCCCGAGCTCCACATAAGCATATGGATCGGTCGGTGCCGCTTGCTGGTAGAGCGCCTTGGCTTTGATAGGGTCGCGAGGAACGCCGTTTCCGCTTTCATAAAACGTCCCTAGCACATGCTGGCAAATCGCATTGCCACCGTCACTGGCAACCATGACGAATTGTAAACGTGCGGGCGGAACGGTTTTGTAATACCTGGTGAAGTAGCAGGCCTCGCCTTGGCTGTCCTCCTGCGGGTAACCGAATGAGCCAAGCGGCACATCAGGATTGTGCGTTTTAGTGAGATAACGCTCCATCGGCGTGGTGCGGGTCGCCTTAAGGTACCCGACCGTCCTCTCCCCCAGGCCTTCCAGACTCTGGCAACCGCCAAGAAGGACCGTCAGGCCGATTGCTGCAATATTTCTGGTCATGCGGCTTCCGTTTCCATACGCATAATGTGGTTTGTTCATGGAGATAAACAAGGACTGGCCCTGAGCGGTCAGGGATTATCAGGAACAGACCACGAATAAAGACGAGCAGACTTCCAGCCATCTCATAATCGTGGTCTGCCCCTGAGTCATCCTCTGCAAGTACTCCTCTGCCAAGGACGCCGCCTGGGCAGCTTGGGAAAACAATTTAAGTCAGACCTTGATCGACTGAGTAAAAGCCCAGCCAAATTCAACAGCACAGCTAAAAGGAGCAGATTTATTTGCAACCTAGCAAATAAATCTAACTCATTGCCCTCTGCTACCTAGTTACACAAATCAAAAGTTGAAACGGTCGTCAAAGACAGCCTGCGCGCCTATTTTCACCGTACACTGCCGTGCAACTTCGACGGCAATCACCTTACCTAACAGTGGAGCCATGGCCTTGTAGAAAACCTTATCGCAGGCTGCGTCCTTGTTGAAGGGCTGGGAGCGGCCCTCCGCATCAGCAGTAACGTGACACCCCGCCACTAAATCAGCGGGCAAATCTTTTAAGGCCACAGGCTTTGACGGAGTGCCCGCCTGCGCTTCGACTATTTCATCACAACTGCCGCTTGCGACTCCTTCCTTAACGGGTTTTGTGAAATCAACTCGCTCGTAATCCGTGCCACTGAAAACGGTTTGGCCGTTGACGCTAACGCGATATTGCGAAGGCTGAAGCACAATGGACTTGATGCAGAAATTTGTTATAACGGACTGATTGTTGACCGAGGTAGTTGCCGACTTGCACCCCGGCACGGCATTGGCGAAGCCATCGTCCTGTGAGTTAACGACTACAGGGATACGTTCCTGAGGCTGCGTGGTGTCATAGACATGCAGTTCACAACCACCCCCAGCGGACTGAAACTCCACCAGATAAACCTTGCTTTTCTCTGGCGTGAACGTGGTGCTGACCGGGCCACAGCGGTCACCACGGTTGATACTCTCACCACTGGCGTAACCCGATACCTTGAATGGCTGATCGGGATCAGCTAGTACCTCCAGCTGAGGAAAGTGCTTCAGGGTCGCGCTGTGGGCCGCTTCGTTAAGCTTGGCAATCCAGCCGAAGACTTTGCCGCGACCGGAATCCACCACGATTCCCTGCACGTCCATGCGCTGGTCTGGGTCCGCTGCGCGTCGGATAGAAAACTCTACCGGGATGACAGTGCCTGTCGCTTTCATGATGACCTTGGCGTGCTGGTCGTCGGCGGTCACTTTATTTTGTTGGAACTGGATGCCGTTTTTGAGCAGGGTGGGGGAAGAGTCTCGGACGTTGGATTTGCAGCCTACCAATGTCAGGACGAGACTCAGTAATAGCAGGGTAGTTTTTTTCACGTTTGCTCCATGCTTGTCATTAATCCGACAAAAATCAAAAAAAGATGCCGATTTATCAAACCCTAAAAAACAAGCTCGCTCCCTCTCCAATCATTGTTCCACCATCTATCCCGGAAGCTTTGATGTGCCCCTTTAAAAAAACGCCCCCGAATAGCTCTGCTACAGGAAGCCAATTCAAATAAGCCCATCCAGAGCCGCACTCAATTTTTTACCCATGGAATATCTAACTTACAGAGCTCAATAACTTTTCTTTCTCAGTTCATTCGTCATCTAGACACCCCAGCAGCAAGTGCAATATTCACACCCCCGAAGAAAGAGGTAGATTTATTTACCACTTAAGCAAAATAAATAAATCAGCCCTTTCTCTCAAGGATTCTGGACAAACCTCAACTTCCAATAATCTCCACCACTAACCCAATATCGCTCCCTATCAGGTATTAAAAAATTAAAATCTGAAAACTTGGAAAACCAGTCTGAATAGGCAAGCTCCTCATGAAATCGGCCACTATCCATATGCATGTATATTTTTCTATCAAAATTAATATAAAACATCGGCAATCTAGATGCTAACAGCCCAGCATTTTTAAAATCATCTGCATCCAGCCCCGCTCCTGACAAATAATACTCCTCAACTCGTTTTAACAGTTTCGCTGCGTTGCAACCCCACCTACATCAAGGATCCGCTGAAGATCATCACTAGCTAGCACACCGTCACTAACGCCGCTCACATACTGCAGAAAATTATCGGACGTCAGCTTTAAAACCCCCCCTCTAAACTGCTCGCACGATTGTGCATATTGCTCCGGCGTTATATAACCTTTATCTAAATACCCAAGGTAATTTTTTTCCGCATCAAGCGAGAAGTTATATTTATAATCCAAAACCCAATAGCACACCCCTTCATTAACAAAAAAACAAATGCTTTTTTCTCCATCCCGTAAATCTTCAAGCAGTTTTTGATCAAAATTCATTTTCCAAACTCCTTCAAAAACGCCTCTTGAGAGTAGACACGAGCGTTACTCGAGTTTTTCTCAAGCAACGACTCCCACATTTTAGGGAGTTCCAGAGCAGTACCTGGCTTACTAGGATCTACGATTTTAGGTGCCGATGGATCTCGTGGGATACCTGGGATCGGTTCCTGCGGTATCGCATTAGCCATAATTTCCCTATGGAGATTAGCATCCACATCAAACACAACTACAGAGCCGTCTTGACGCCTATTGGTTAAATAATAGTTGGCATGATCGGCGTTTCCAACGCTTACACAAAGCTGCCCGACGCAGCCAGGATTGATGCTAATGCTTCCATCGGCGTTCGCCGTGATGCGATATTGACTTGTTGCATTGCCAGCACCACCACCTTCGACTCTGAAGTATTTTTCAGTCTTAGGTATTTTTCCTTCCGCACCAAGAGTATTAAAAATCTCCAACTGCTGCGCAAGCTTGGCCTCAAACTGCCCCACCTCAGCGACCTTCCCCACCGCTCCCACTTCGCCAGGCCCAGGAATCATCAACGTAGCTAGGTCAAGGGTATTCTTCGTCGTTCGCAGCGCCTGACCGTAGCTGTTGTTTTGCAGCTTGAGGACAAAGTCCTGGCCATCCTGGTTGACCATCCAGCCACCAACGAAGTCCTGTGGCTCTATAAATGGATCCAGCGCGTTGTTCGCAACCTCCAGCACGTGGCCCGTAAGAAGGTCGTTCCCCATCGAAGCCATTGATTGAACGGTGGACCACAGGCTTGTACCCAAACCGGCGAGCGATCCTTTGGCTCCATCAAACGCCCCGTTCTTTCTGTCGCTGAAATCAAGATTCAGTTTGTAGAAATTAACCAGATCAGTGGTGCCATACGAGTCGGGGTCACCGAGATAAGCAATATTGATATCGGCATTCTTGAATTCCGATGAGTGCGTCTTGTTGTAGTTCTTTATCAGGGCCAACGTTTCGCTGGAGGTATAACCCTTATTGTCGTTCTCCAGAGCTCCAACTGTGGTGTCATACCGTCCAGCCAACGGCGCCAATGCTTTGCCCAGATACTCCAATGTGACAGCATCAAACTGGTTGTCCGTTCCACCAATCGTCTTGTTCCAGTCCTCACCTATATAAAACGCAAACGCTCGCGCCATCCGCTGCTCGGCCTCGGCCTGACTGATGCCTAGACGGGCAGCCAGAACCGGCGCTTCCTGCTCGATCAAGCGCGCTTCAGTGGGATGGACCTGGCGGTTGTATCTTTCCACGTTACTCGCAATGGTCGCGCCGCTAGCCTGTGCGATGCCGCCTTTGCCTACCGCCGCCCCCAAGCCTGCCGCCAGCAAGACATCGAAGGCATCTCGGCTGTCAACACCTACACCGCTGTCTTTAAGCACCTTGTCCAGGGCCGGCATGATGGCCGCCGAAGTACCGGCACTCAGTGCGCCCCCGGCGGCGGTGCCGCTGGACAAGCCTTGTGCAGCGCCGGCCAAGCTATGGAGCAAGACGCGCGCAGCACCGCCCTCACCCCAGGCGGTCTGAAGTGTTTTGTCTTTCTGGCGCGTCGCTTCTGCCAATTGCTGGTCGGCGTAGTCGCCAATTTTCTTGTATGTGTCGGCGGCTGTGGTGTTAGCCACAACCCCCAACGCCGTACTACCCCCAACGCCGCCCAGACCCGCTGCAATCAAGCCCGCGGCAATATCAGCCATGAAACGCTTGTCACCGCCCACATCCCAACTCTTGGCATCGGCAATCGCAGCATTGCGTTCTTGCTCGGTCGACGCGGTTCGAGCCCTTTCACTCGCGGCCTGTTGCTGCGCGCTGGCGACCTCGGAGATGACCGTCTTGGATAAAGCAACGGTGCTTTGGATCAGCTCGATCCGCTCCTCCATCGCTTTTTCATCTGGACGGTCCAACCGCGAATTGGCGTTGTCGGTATCTCGGCTCAACCCCACGAGGTCATTGACCCCGGCCGCATTGCGGACGGTGATCGTGCCCTCGCTGACAGCACTGCGCGTGGTGCTGTGGTCGGAATCCTTGAGCGACAGCGGCACGCTGCCACCAAAGGTGGTACCTGGCTTCAAATCGCCATAACCGCTGCCATAAGAAGCGTTGAAGCCCGCGGACTGGCTCTTGATTTCACTGACGTTCTTGATGTCGCTGACGATCAGTCTGTCCGTGCTCAAGCTGTTCTTGTCGGCCGTGGCCTCGCTGGCAATCACCGCGCCTTGCAGCACGGTGTTCTTGCCCACGGTGATGTTGTAGCCATCCTTGCCGGCGAACAGACCGCTCTGATCAGTCACCGCCTCGTACTTGCTGTTCATGTTGCTGGCGGCGATGTTGGCGGTCGCCGTCACCGTTTCGCCGTAGCAGAACGGCGGTACACAGATGCTGGCACCAAAGCCGCCGCTGGTTTGCTTGTTCTTGTGCTCGGACGTGTCTTGCCGCGAGGTGATGTTCAGGTCGCCGCCAACCAATGCCAGGATGCTGTCGGCATGGATCTGTGCGCCAGCCAGGGTCGTGTCATTTCCGCTCTGCAGTTTCAGCGAACCCGTATCCAGGGTGCTGTTGACCTGCGTGACGTCGTGACCGCTCCCCTTACCTTTGGCGAGCTGGGCCCCGAGGTCGAGGGTGAAACCGTTCTGCGAGCCGATGTTGAAGCTGGCCCCGATGGCGGTCTTGTTGTTGCTGCTATGGTTCTCACGATCTTCGGTGTTCTGTGCACTCTCGAACGTGATGTCGTTCTTGGCCAGCAGCAGCGTATCGGCCGCCTTCAGCTTACTGCCGATAACATGGATATTCCCGGCGGTTCCGGCAGCCTGGCCCGATGCAACGATGAGCAAATTGCCGCCGCTGTTGACGGTGGTCTGTTTGGCGGTGGTGCTGTCGTATCGAGTACTGCTCTTGCTATGGGTATTAGCCAGTTCCGTGCCGATCTTGAACACGGCGCCGCTGCTATTTGGGCTGCCACTAGCGGCCGCTGAAAGATCGTCAACCCGATCACCCATGCCGTTGAGCGCCATCAGCGCTTGTGCACCCTTCACAGCCTTCAGACGGCCATCATCAGCTTTCCGCGCAGCCTTTGCGTTGTCCCGAATGCTCTTTACCGTATCGACAATCATCCCGCCCACTACACGTCCCACGGCAAGGCTGCTGGACTTATCGGTGGTGCGCTGGCTGGCAGTTTCCATACCGGCAGCCAAGGTGACGTTGGAGCCCGAGAGGGTGGTGTTCTTGGTGCTGACCAGATCGCTGGCTACCACACTGAGGTCGCGTCCGGCAGACAGATCGATGCTGCCCTCGCTTGAACCCACCGTACTACCCGTCAAGGTAGTTTCATCAGCCGTACCATTGTGCTTCTGACGGTTGATGAACAGATGCTGATTGCCCGTCATGTCATCCAGGCCCAGCTTGTTCCCCGTCAGCACTCCAGTCAGGTCACGATTCTTTTCCTTGTGCATATCGGTACGCGAGAAGGTGCTCCGCGCCGCGTCGATGGTCAGGTCGCGCCCGGCCTGCACGCTCAGGTCACCGGTACTGACCAGGGACGAGCCTGTGACTTTCACATCCTGTCCGCCCGCAACGGTGACCGTCTCGCCAGAAACCATGCTGCCCACCGCAGTGGTGCGTTTCTCGTCGACCTTGTCCTGGATCTTGCTCGACTTGAACCCACCCCAACTGCTTTTGCTTTGCTTGCGCTCATGACGAGCGCTGTCGGAGTCCGTCGCGGCGAGTACCTGAACATCGTTACCCGCGACCAGTTTCGCTGCGCCTTTTTCGGCCGTTACGGCGCTGCCCGCCAGCAATAGGTTTTCGCCCGCTACCAATGTGTTGTTGCCACCGGAGCTGACCAGACTGCCGACATTGGTGGTGCTCTGCGTTTCATCGAGGCGGAACTTCTTGCTCGTCGAAGTCTTCTTGGTCTTGCTATAGAAGCTGTAGTCCTGATCTTCAGCGGTCTTGAGGGCCAGGTTTTTGCCCGCCACCAAATAGGCCTCATTCCCCGCGCTGACCGTACTCGCCACCAGCGCCAGGTCTTGTCCCGCGCTCAAGGTCACATCCCCGCCCGCGTTGAGCGTGGTGGACACCTGCTGGACATGGTCCTCGATGCTCTTGACCTTCTTGCTCTGGCCAAAGGAGTGCTGCTCATTAGCCGCAACCCCCAAAGTCAGATTGTTCGTGGCCACCATGGCCACGTTTCGCTTGACGTCGATTTCGCTCGCGGCCGTTTTTAGGTCGGCACCCGCAGTGGCTTGGAGATCGCGCCCTACAGAGACGCTGGAGCCATACTGGGTAATGTTCGAATCGCGATGCTTGGCACCGTGGGTATGGCTACTTGATTGCTCGGCAGCCGTAATCTTCAAATCCCGGGCAGCGCGCAAGGTGCTGTCATTACCACTCTTCAACACACCGCCCACGTTTTTGAGATCGCGCCCGGTACCCACGCTCAGGTCATGACTCGCCTCGATCCGCGCCGCGCTGTCGACGAAATCCCGCTGCTCAGTCTTGTAGCCCGTGCCGCTGGCATGACGGGTGACAGTCCTCTCGTTGGTCACATCACCCGCGAGCGCAACAACACCGACATCCCGGCCGACGATAACCCCACCAGCCCGGTTAGTCAGATCATTACTCGCCAACGCATCCAGCCGATTCCCCGCCTCCAACAACCCACTGTTGACCAGGCTGTCATTAGCCGTGGCAACCAGGTTATTCGACGCCCGCAACGTCCCGGCGTTGTTCAGGTTCTTACCGGCAATCAACGTGACGTCGCTGCCCTGGATCAATGCCCCATTCGGCGCCAGCCGATGGTTGGCGTTCGCCAGGTAAAGCACCGGCACCAGCACCTGCTGGCCGTTCACCGTCTGGGTTTCCATCCAGACGATGTCGTGGGTCAGCGCCGCGACCTGTTCGCCGGTCAGGCTTACGCCCAAGGACAGGTTGAGGGCGTCCTTGCTGGCGATGGCGTTGTTCATCAGGTACTTGAACATGCCTTCATCGGAGGTCTGGCCGTCGAGGAAACGCTGGCCGGTGCGGGCGATGACGGCTTGCTGGATCAGGCGTTGTTCGTAGAAACCGTCGCCCAGGCGCTTGGCGGCGTCGTCCGGATCGTAGCCGAGGTTGGACAGCAGGTAATCCGAGCTCATGAACCGGCGCATGTCGGTCAGCGCCGGGTTGGTTTCGATCAGGTACTTTTGCGGGTTGGCCTGGAACGAGCGGTCCGGCAGGCCGCGCACTTGATTCAGGCCGCTGCCTTGGGTCGGGGTGCCGGTGCCTTGGTTCAGGCGGAACAGGCCGTTCTGGCCGGTTGGCAGATCGAAGCCGGGCAGGGTGACCGGGTTGACCTGCTGTTGGGCCAGGTCGGGTGAGAGCTGTTGGTTGACGGTGATGCGGGTAGAGATTTTTCCATCGGCGCCGGTGTCGGTACGCGGGCCGGCGCCGACGTTCATTGGTGAGGTTTATGCTCAAGACCAAGGTGGACGACTACCTGCGGTCCTCTTCATAAAAATCCTACGCGCCGCTCAGAAACAAGCGCCTTGCAGCACCAGAAGGATGAAGTCTATAGTCCGCCCGTCGCCCAAATGGCGATCGGATTTGGCGATCCGTTGACCGTGTGCGAAAGCTTCCCGCTTACTTGCAGGAATTTTCGTATCCGTACCGCTGCTTTATGGCAGTTGTGCGCGGGAGACCTTCGGGTCTGCCGGAACTCGGTCCCGGTTCGCCAACCTGCGTACAGCTGTCACCCATTCGTTTGGCGACGATAGATGGGTGATGGGCTCCACTACCATTGACCGAGACTTAAAACATGAAACGATACATGCCCATTACCGGTATCGACTGCGTTCCCGCAACCTTACTCATCGACACCGAAGCCCCACTCGACGTCCTCTTCGAAACTGCCGACTACCGTATTCGCACCGTAACTCAGGTGTTGGAGAACATCGCTTTTCGTTCCGATATCAGCTCCGACACCGTAGTGCTTTCTGATTTCTGCAAGATGCTTACGGTATCGTTGCGCGATGGGTGTGATGTGATGGATGTTATTGGCAGGCGCTTGCGAGCACAGGCAGCGGAGTAATGAAAACGGGCGACTTGTGGGTCGCCCGCTTCGCGTTCACAAATCGAATCAGAGGCCTGATGCGCTCGCGACGGGAATACGCTCCTGCGGCTGAGTGACATCGTAGACGTGCTGCTCACAACCTGCCTCGATGATCACGAACTCCACCAGGTAAACCTTTTGCGTCGCTGGCTTGAAGGTAGAACTCAGCGGACCACACGCATAAACACCCCGCTCGGCATAACGATAGGAGACTACGATTAAAGACAAGCCAATTTCCAGTCAGCTCATAATCGTGGGCTGTCCCTGGGGGTGTTCGTTTCCTCGCATATACATCAGCACCGACAACGGGATAGGTGCCACCTCTCCCGTCAACCAAACTCAGAAACCCGATAAACAAATCCAACCCCGGCCTCTTTCACTATAGATCCAACTCTACTTAAAAACTCCTTACCCGTTGCATTTGGGGAACACTTACAAATAACGCTTATAACAACCTCACGACCTTTTGAATCAGGGTATACCTCAAGCAACTCCCCACCCTCAATAAAACCAAGATATAAATTAAGCTTTTCCTGAAGCAGCAATAAATGTTCATCATCCCACTCTAAATGATCACTTATTGTCAGAAAAACCTTCCCTGTCTCTTTATCAACACCCATGGCATCAATAACACCAGCTTGTTCAATTGACATACAGTCTCCTTAGGGTCTAACCACATTCACCGTTGTAGGCGGAATTTTAGTGCCTCCTGGAAACCCCGGCTTCCCTTTACCTACAACAACTGCGCCTGACTCTTGACTCTCAGGAAAAGCTATTTTTTGATTTTTTGTCAGTGGCGCCGTTTCCGACGCCTTGCATTCTGTACAAACAATATTTCCATCTACGTCCCTACCCATCAAATCAATTCGGGTTTTAGTTCCACTTTGAGTTTTGACGGTCACCTGCTGAACTACTCCGACCTGCGTTTCTTGAAGCGTCTCCATAACTTGTGCTTCAAAGGCATCTCCAGCAGCTTTATTTTTAACTAGCTGACTGGATACACCCTTTATTGTGCTCTCCCCCGCAAGGCCGATTGCACCTTTTGCCTCCCCCCTACCCCCCGAAACCAGGACCGAAGCCCCACAAACGCCGCCGCACCTCCCAAACCGGACAAGGCTGGTATAGCGCAACCGACACCGGTGACACAAGCCGGCGTGCTGGCTATTGCGTCGCCAAATCCCGCGGCGGTTGCCCATAAAGCAGGGCCAGCGAGTAAAGGGAAGGAATAAGCAGACAGCTAAATAAAAGTCGAAAAATCAAAAGCCAGATAAAACAACACCGGCACGAGGCCGGTGTCAGATCGAGTATGACTTTATATAAATCTGTTACCAGCCATCAAAAATCATCTGTCAATATTTAATCTAATCTGGGCACCGTCCGGCAGTTCTTTAATTTGACTGGCTATATCAGCTCTAAATCTCATCCCCTCTACAGCATCAGCCATATACAAATTATCCAGCACAAACTCACCACCCAGTACGAACGGAACCTTAGGTAACAAACGTTTCCCGGCAGGGAGCTGACCGTTCTGCTTTTGCCATTGGTGCGCTAACGGATAGCCCGTAAGTACCTCATAATCACTGAGGAGCATTTGCGCCCAGCTTTCAATATCATCAGCCAAGTACTCTAACGAGCCTGTTTCTGGGTCAAAAATATAGACCTTGCTATCTTTAATGCAGAACTGCCCACCAAAAATATCTTCAGCAAAAAAAAGACAACCATCGGCCAGGCCTTTGTAGCCGCTACGCCACAGAGCACTCTCGTTCCAATCACAAATACCAATTTCGCTCTGGCTAGAGTGTGTTGGAAATACATGCAAAGCGCTTTCTAGAGCATAAAAGCCATTCCGCTGACACAGCATGCCCAAAAGTTGATCAGCTAAAGCTCCTCCCAATCCACGCAATTGCCCTAACATTTCCGGCTCATGCTCGCTCAAAGATGAACTTGCGTTCAATAACAATTTATCCAAACTAGCCATATTCTAATCCACCACGTCTATTCGAACTTTCGTTCCGTTTGGCAACCCTCTACATTGAGCACCAATACAAGCACCAGCCCCACGGTTGTCGCTAGGGCTGATATGTCTTACAGAGGCCCCTTGACCACCTTCTTGAAACATTGCAGGTGGATACTCATCACGGTCAAGACCTGGTTTGGTTTCAATACCGCGCAAGGAATCACGCCTATTTGACGCCGTATTCGTGCGATCTATGGTCAGAGTGTCAGGCTTACCCGCGTCAATAGCGTCTTCAATGTGTTGTGCTGACTCAGGGAAGCGGCTTTTGCTGACTATTACAACCTTTTCGACATCACTTTCAGCGGCACCTACCCCTTTTGTCCCACCCCCCTTAACCCCCGAAACCAGGACCGAAGCCCCACTTCCATCCAGATACTTCCCCACCCCCTTGAGCAGCGCTATTTCCAACGCAGCCTTGGCGGCCTCGGTTCCATAGTCACGAAGCGGGTTTACGTCACCTGGGTAGGTAGCACTGCTGAAAGACGCAAGAACCTTGCTTCCTTGAGTGTAGTCGTAGGGAGCAAACAGCTGTCCGGTGGCCTGCCACCCATCAGCAAACGCCGCCGCACCTGCTAAACCGGAGAAGGCTGGTATAGCGCAACCGACACCGGTGACACAAGCCGGCGTGCCGGCTATTGCGCCGCCAAATCCTGCGGCGGCAGTCATCGCGCCGATTACCGCTCGGCTCGTGAGGGCTGATTCCCTGGCTTCCTTATCATTAAGCAGCAGATCATCATTGACTCGATCCCAGCTCGAATATTCGTCGAAGGCACCGGTAGCGAAAAGCTTACCCTGAGCATCCTGGAAACCCTTCCCGTCCGCTTCAAGTGCTTTAACGTCTTGGTAGTGAGGATCATCCACAGGAACCGAAGCAGAGCAATGAACCAAAGCACACGCAGCAGCTTTAAGTTCATACGCTTTTTCTGGTGATTCCTTTTGCAGCTTTTCAAGCGCAACTGTTTCTTTCTGGTGAAGCTGACGGTTGTATTCGTCAGCCATCAACGCAACCCATGAGGCTTTCTCGACGTCACCGCCAGCAAGTCCGGCGGCCGTCAAACCGACAACCTGAGAAAACGCCTGCCGTAGATCAGGTTGTGTATCGAAGGTGGTGTTGAGAGCTTGAGCCATGGCTTGACTGGCACCTGCCGCGATAGCGCCGGTCTTGAAGTCTCCACCCGTTGCGCTGGAAATCGCCCCTCCCGCCAATGCGTGCATGGCAGTACGAGCAACGCCACCTTCGGCCCACATGGCCATGCCCGTAACATCACCGGAGTTCTTCGCGGCCTGCCAATGGTCTTGCGCATAACCACCGACAAAGTTGAATGTTGTGGCGGCTGCGACGTTACCCGCCTGATAAATCAACCCGTCACCGATGTTCTCGCCGAAACTTCCTCCATTGATGGCTGTTTTGATGACACCGCTCGCAACACCTTGAGCCCCGGCATGCAGTGCAAAACCACCAACGCCTTGAAGCGTATTTAAATCAAAACCTTTTGTGAGGTTATTGAACGGCACTGTATTGCCACCAAGCGCGGGGTCGATAACGCCCTTGGTAAAACCGGCCGTGACCCCAGCAATAACATAGCCCTTCAGGCTTTCTGATGAGAAGACATCCTTGAAGGTCGCGCCTAAATCACCCTTGTTATTGATCGCGCTGACCGCCGTTTGCGCCACGGCAGCTGAAAAACTCGCTGTTGCTGCGGCCGATGCAGCAGCACCTACAGTCGCTACCGTTGCAGTCGATGCACCTGCTGCCGCTGCCGCTCCGGAAGCTGCCGCGCTGGCAGATGCGCCCACTGTCGCCGCAGTTGCTGTGCCGGCCGTTAGCACGGTAACGATGATAATGATCGCCAGCATCGCGCCCTGCCCCAGGCTCGAATGGCTGTACTTAAACGACTCGTGAGTCTCTTTGATCAACCGCCAATCCACATCGCCACGCTGCTCGGCCTCCTTGAGCCACGCCAGTTTCGGATCAGCCTTGACCATGGCGTCGATGGTCTGGCTAACGGTTTTCTGATTGATGTGCTTAACGTCGATGTGCAAGCCGTCGGCGGCTTTGATTGCCAAGCTCCCATGAGCCTGCAACTGGCTCTGAATCAGGGTTTCGTCGGTGTGACCTTTACCCTTCATCGAGTTCCAGGCCAGGCTGGAATCGCTCTTTGTGTGGCTTTCCTGACTAAGGTTCTTGACGCCCTCAAAGGTAATCGAGCCGTCACTCTGCAATGTCAGGTCATTTCCACTTGTCAGTTTGGCCGCCTGATAACGCTGATCACCCCCACTGAGCAATATCAAATCGCCCCCGGCAGTGATCTCACTACCGATATGCTTTACATCGGTCACCTCATCACGCTGTGTCTTCTTACTCCCCCATCCGCCCTTCTTCTTCATGTCATACAGCGAATAGTGGTAGTTCTGCGCAGCCAACAGCTCAAGCTTGCGCCCTGCCACCAGATAGGCTTCCTTCTCAGCCTTCACCTTGCTGGACACCAGCGTCAGATCCTGTCCGGCACTCAGCGCAACGCTGCCCCCAGCAGTCACGGTCGAAGACACCTGATCGACGTGATCTTCCTGACGGGTGACCTTCTTGCTCTTGCTGTAGGAGTGCTGTTCATCCGCCGCCGAAGCCAGGGTCAAGTTCCCTGCGGCTGCCATGGCGATGTCGCGTTTGGCATCGATCTGGCTGGCGACGACGTTGAGGTCGCGTCCGGCGTTGGCGGTCAGGTCGCGACCGGCCTCAAGGCTGGAGCCGTATTGCTTGATGTCTTCGTCGCGATGACGACCGCGGGTGCCGCTGGTGATGCGTTCGGCGGCGACGAGATTGACGTCGCGTTTGGCGTCGAGAATGGTGTCGTTGCCACTTTTCAGCACACCGCCAACATTGTTGATGTCGCGCCCGGCGCCGACGGTGAGGTTGTTGGCGGCCTCGATACGAGCGGCGCTGTCGATGAAGTCGGTGCGCTCGGTGCGATAGCCGCTGCTGCTTTCGTGAGTGGTGACGGTGCGCTCGTTGATCACATCGCCAGTCAGGGCAACAACATTCACATCCCGGCCAGAAATAACCCCACCAGCCCGGTTAGTCAGATCATTACTCGCCAACGCATCCAGCCGATTCCCCGCCTCCAACAACCCACTGTTGACCAGGCTGTCATTAGCCGTGGCAACCAGGTTATTCGACGCCCGCAACGTCCCGGCGTTGTTCAGGTTCTTACCGGCAATCAACGTGACGTCGCTGCCCTGGATCAGCGCTCCATTCGGCGCCAGCCGATGGTTGGCGTTCGCCAGGTAAAGCACCGGCACCAGCACCTGCTGGCCGTTCACCGTCTGGGTTTCCATCCAGACGATGTCGTGGGTCAGCGCCGCGACCTGTTCGCCGGTCAGGCTTACGCCCAAGGACAGGTTGAGGGCGTCCTTGCTGGCGATGGCGTTGTTCATCAGGTACTTGAACATGCCTTCATCGGAGGTCTGGCCGTCGAGGAAACGCTGGCCGGTGCGGGCGATGACGGCTTGCTGGATCAGGCGTTGTTCGTAGAAACCGTCGCCCAGGCGCTTGGCGGCGTCGTCCGGATCGTAGCCGAGGTTGGACAGCAGGTAATCCGAGCTCATGAACCGGCGCATGTCGGTCAGCGCCGGGTTGGTTTCGATCAGGTATTTTTGCGGGTTGGCCTGGAACGAGCGGTCCGGCAGGCCGCGCACTTGATTCAGGCCGCTGCCTTGGGTCGGAGTGCCGGTGCCTTGGTTCAGGCGGAACAGGCCGTTCTGGCCGGTGGGCAGGTCGAAGCCGGGCAGGGTTACCGGGTTGACCTGCTGTTGGGCGAGGTCAGGTGAGAGCTGTTGGTTGACGGTGATGCGGGTTGAGATTTTTCCATCGGCGCCGGTGTCGGTACGCGGGCCGGCGCCGACGTAGTTGTAGCCACCACGGATGACTCTGCTGTCGGCGACGCCCTGGACGCGAACATCGACGGGGCCGCCGGACTGCATGATGGCGGCGTAGGTCTGGGTATCGTGAGACAGGGCCCGGCTGCTGCCGAATTGCAGTAGTTCGCGCTCGGTCGTGCCGATGAAGCGGCTCATGTCGGCTTCCAGGCTGCCGAGGTTAGCCGTGTTGTAGCCGGGGCTCTGGAACCAGTATTTGTTGGTGAAGTTATTGGCGAAGGTACGCCAGCCGCCGGGGCTGCGCGTGCGCTCGGACATGAAGGTGCGCGAGGTTTCGGTGTCGTGGGTTTCGATACCGACGTTATCCAGGCTATCGAGCTTGGCGATGAGGGAACCAGCCGCGCCGATGGTGCTGCTGCGGTTGCTCAGGCTCTTGGCCTGGATATTCAGGTTGCCGCCGGTGGTGATGCTGGACCCGGCACTGGCCTCAGTCACTTCGAACTTGTCTCGCTGGATAATCTGCCAGACATGGTTTTGCTTGCCGCCCTCACAGTCCCCGGCATTGACGCCTTCCCGGCAGGCGACCTCGCGGATCGACGCGGTGTAGATGCCGGCGTCGTTGGTGGTCAATAGGGTTCGCACGTTTTCAATCGTGCTGGCCGCCAGGCTCATGTTGCCTTCGCTTTGCAGCGAGCCGGAGCTGTTGACGATGCTGGAGGCGAAAGTACCCAGGCCATCGCGGTCGATGCTCAGGTTGCCCAGGCTGTAGATGTCGGCGTTGAGGTTGGTCAGGCTGTCGACCTTCAGGGCCATGTCGGCACCGCTGAAGATCAGGCCGTTTTCGTTGCGCAATGCACCGGTGCCAACGCTCAGCAACCCGGCACCGCCCAGAGTGCCCTGGTTATTGATGCCCTGCGCCGTGACATTCATGCCCGCCGCCGAGGTCACGCGGCCACGGTTATTGAACAAGCCATCGGCATGCACGGTGGTTTCCCCGCCGCCGGCGACACTGGCGTTTTTCTCAAGATCGATCAGTGCAGCCTTGAGGCCCAAGGTGCCCAGGCTGCTCAAGCGGCCGTTGCCCGCGTATTGGCCGGTGAGCTGGACATCGATCAGGCCATCGCTGCCGATCAGGCCGTCGTTGCGCCAGTCGATCCCGGTGCCGGTGAAACTGTTGGCGCTGAGCAACTGGCCGGTGGCGGTCTGGGTCAGGTGGTTGACGTTGACGGTGAGGTGTTCGGCCTGGATCGAGGTGCTGTTGGTCCAGCTGTCGGCTTCAAGCACCAGGGTGCCGTAGGTCATCAGGCTGCCGCCGGCGGCGCCCAATTGTGTGAGGTTCAGGCCGAATGCGCCGGCACCGATGTGGCGCAGCTTGCCGCTCTGGTTGTTCAGGCTGCCGAGGGTGAAGCCGACGTCGTTACTGACGGTTTCCAGGGTGCCGTTGCTGTTGTCGAACAGGCCGCCGATGGAGAACACGGTGGTGCTGTTGCGGCCGAAAGTGCGCAGTTGGCCGTTGTGGTTGACGAGGCTGGCCGCGAGGATATCCAGGCTGCTTTCGCCTTCGATGATGCCCTTGGTGTTGTCCAGGGCACCGTTGAGGTTGAGGTCGATCTGGCCGGCACTGATCTGGCCGCTGCTGTTATCCAGGTTCAGCGCGTCGACCTTCACCTTGCCACTGGCATAGAGACCGCCGTTGCTGTTGTCGAAACGGGCGCTGCCGGTATTGAGTACGGCGTCCCCAGCCTGCGCCGCGATGCGTCCGCCGTCGTTGAACAGCCCGGCGAGGGCGTCGAGGGTCAGGCCTTTCGCCTGGATCGTGCCGCCACGGCCATTCAGGTCATGGCCGTTTTTCAGCACGCCGCTGACCTGCGCCTCCAGCGCAGCCTTGACGCTGGACAGCACACCGCCGCGGTTGTCCAGGTTGGTGGCGAAAACATTCAGGTTCGCGTCCTGGGCGATGATCGAGCCGGCCTGGTTATCGATGTCGCCCGTAATGTCGACCTTCACCAATCCCTTGCCTTGCAGGGTGCCCTTGGCATTGTCGAGGCTGGCGGCGGTCACCTTCAGCTCGGCTTTGCGGCTGGCAATCAGGCCATTGTTGCCGTTTTTGATCGCCCCTTTCGTGGCGGTCACGACCAGGTTGCCGTTGGCGGCGACAGTGCCCTTGTCGCGGTTGTTCAGGCTCCCCGCCTTGAGGGTCATCAGGCCTTGGGTCGACAGTTCGCCGCCCTGGTTGTTGACAGCGCCGGTCGCGCTGATATCCAGCTGCTTGCCGGTCATCACCAGGCCGGTGAGGTTATCCAGGCTGCCGAGAACCAGTGTCGCGGTGTTCAGGCTCGACAGTTCACCGGCATTGTTATCCAGATGGCCCGCCGTCACTTGCAAGGCGCCTTGGCTATTGATCAGGCCGCCGCTGCCGTTGAGCACTTGATCGGCCTTAACGTTCACCTCGCTACTGCCCAGGATGCGACCTTTGGCGCGGTTATCCACGACCTTGGCCGTGACGGTGGTCTTGTTCTGCCCGCTGAGCGTACCGCCCTGGTTGTTCAACGTATCGGTCATGGTGACCGTCAGGTCGCGACTGGCAGCGACCGTTTTGCCGTCGTTATTCAGTTGTTTGGCGATGAGGGTGACGTCGCCGCGGGTATTGCGCGTGTTATCCGCATTGACCCCAGCCTCGATGATCCCGTTGTTGCGGAGGGTGCCGCCGCTGTCCAGGCGAATACTGTCGCGGGCCACCAGGTTGTTCTGGCTCGTCAGGTCGCCCTGGGTTTTCACGGTCAACGCGGTGCCGGCGTAGACCGGTCCCTGGGCGTCGAGGCTGGCGGCCGTGACGTTGACTGCGCCGGCGGCAGCGGTCTGGGCCAGGCTCAAGTGTCCATTGGCGTCGAGCTGGATATCCCCGCCACTGGCGATCAGCTTGCCGTCCAGCTTCACCCCGACACCAGCCTCGGTGCCCACCAGTTTGATGGCGCCTGCGTACATGCCGCCCAGGGCCGAGGAATCGATGGCGAGTTGCGGTTTGGCGCTGCCGTCATCGGCGCGGGCGGTGGCGTTGAGGGTGGTGGCGGCGACGTCGTTGCGGCCGGCGACGATGGTCAGGTTTTTCGCCTGGATCTCGGCGTTGATCTTGGCGCTGCGGGTGATGATTTCGAAGCGGTCGACGTTGTTGGCGTTGAGGCCCGCACCTTCGACGGTGACGCTGCCCTGGTCGACCTGATAGCGGTCCAACCGGCCATTCTCAATGATCGGTTTACCGGTGGTCAGGGTCGCCTTCGGGGTGTTGATGAAACCGCAACCGTTACAGGTAATGCCGTAGGGGTTGGCGACGATGACGTGGGCCGACCGCCCCGCCACTTCGGTGTAGCCGCGCAACTGGCTGGGGCTGCCGCCGTTGACTTCATTGAGAATGATCCGGGCCGCCGTGCCCTTGAGGTTCGGGTTGCCGAGGATGATCCCGCCCAACTGCGTGGATTGAGCGGGGTTGGTGGCGTTGTTGAGAATGACGCCGTTGCTGCCGACGTTGTAGTCCTTGAACTGGTTGTGGGACAGACCGCTGCCGTTGGGCTTGGCGATGTTGACGATGGGCACGCCGTTGCCCGCCTGGCCGAGGCTGGTGCCCGGCGCACTGACGACGATGCCGCCCGCCTGGGCCCACATCGGCTGCCAGAACATGACGTTGGCCAGCAAAAACGCCAGGCCGCGCTTGGGCATGCCCCAGAACGAGTCGCGTTTTTTCAGGGCAGCGGAAGGTTGGCGGGCCAGCAAGGCGTATTGGCGGTCGTCCATGATCAGGTCTCGTTGTTACAACATTTAAAAGGGCAGAATTTAAAAAAGAGCTTCCACGCGGAAATAGATCGGCGCTTCGCGCTCGGTCAGGGCAGCCGGGCGTTCCAGGGAGTGAGCAAAGGTGACGCTGGCACTCAGGTGCTCGCCGCGGGCGAACAGCTCCACCGAGTTGCTCGACATGCGCCCGCTCGGTTCCTTGTTGTAGTGATTACCGCGTATCACGCCTTGGTCGTAGCCGAGGCTGGTGCCGTACTCGGCGAACACCGGGCGCAGCCATTGCAGGGTCACCGGGCGACTCCAGCGCAGGTCGTTGCGCCAGTAGCCACCGCTGTCGCCGGCCAACGATTGATCCTTGTAGCCCCGAATCGAGGACTCCCCGCCCAGGCTCATGCGTTGCGGGCTGAACAACGGGTCCTCGCTGCGCTGGCCGGTCATCAGGCTGCTGAAGCTGAAGGACTCGCCCCACAGCTGGAAGGGTTGCAGGTAGCTGACGGTGGCGGTGTATTTGCGGTAGCGCGCATTTGGCAGTCCGCGGCCCGGGTCATGGTCGCCCTGGGCATCGAACGCGCCGATGCCTTGCTGCATGCCCAGGTCCAGGTTGACGAAAGCACTGCCGACCCGGCGACCATGGTTGATGCCGAACTGCGCTTCGCTGATGCGATTGCTGCTGTCGCTGAGCTTGCTGTCTTCAATGAAGTTGTTGCTGCGCAGGTAGGCCAGACCGGTGTTGAGGGAGGTCTTGCTCAAGGCGTCGCGATGGATGACGCGCTCGACCAGCAACTGATGGTTCTGACTGTCGCCGCTCTGCTTGAAGTTGAAACCGTTAGCCGCGATCTGTGAGCGGTATTCGCTCTGGCTGTAGGTGTAGCTGACGTTCCACCAGCCAAACGGCAGGTTGTAATAGAGCATGGCGTTTCGCGAGGTGTGCTGGTGATCGCTCATCGCGTCATGACCGCCGCGCAGCATCAACTGATCGGCCAGGCCCAGCGGGCTGTCCCACTCGAAGCGGGTGCCCCACTGCTGCTCGCCGGTGCTGCGCTGGCCGTCATTGCTGCGCGACAGCCCGGCACGCCAGGGCTTCTGCGGGGTATTTTTGACCAGCACTTCACTGCCGCCGACGTTCTGGCCGGGGGTCAGCTCCATCTGCGCCTGGTTCGACGGCAGGCGATTGAGCTGGTCCACCATCTGCTCGATTTCCCGCAGGTTGACCAGCTCGCCGGTCTTGCCGGGAAACGACATCGCCAATTCACGCTCCGACAGGTGGCTGTTCTCGGCGCCTTTCAAGCCTTCGAGCCGGCCCTCGACCACCAGTACTTGCAGGTGACCAGCGGACAGATCCTGCTGCGGCAAGTAGGCACGACTGGTGACTAGGCCTTTTTCGATGTAGTGGTCGGTGATGACTTTGAGCAGTTCGTTGAGCTGGGGCACGCCCAGGCATTGACCGATGTAGGGCTTGAGCAGCCGCTCGCGCTCGCTGGCCGAAAGGCTGTCGGCGCCCTTGAGTTCGATGGTCTTGATAGGGAAGCAACGGGTATCGGCCGGCGCGCTCGGCTGGGTCGGTTTCGCTTCCTTACCGGGGAGATCCTTGAGCTCCTCCAGACGACGACGCTGCTCTTCGAGCAAACGATTCTGACGCTCGCGGATCAGGTCGGTTTCACCAGGGGTGGGGGCGGCGTGAACCAGGGTCAGCGGAGACAGGCACAGCAAAGCCAGGCACAACCTCGCCCAACGGGCGGGTGAGAACATGTTCGATCCCTCGATACGGAAGTGACAGCATGCTCGCGAGCCGACCGAAGACAAGTCTCCAGTGCTGTTTTCGAAGGTGCCAGGCGTTCCAGGCTGCCTCGAAAACCGCTCACGCTGCTGATACGCAAAACCACGCGCACACCAGACCCTGCACATCGACTTCGGTTCAAGGGGGAGGGAATTTTCTGTTAAAAAAAGAGACGTGTCTCACAAGATGCGTCGTAAATCTCGACTGTAGAGGAGCCCACAAAGAAGGGCTGCTGGGCAGCCCAGCGGGAGCAAGCTCCCTCGCCACGGATTTGTCGGCCTGTCCCAGAGAGAGGTCAGGCACCACCGAACCTGTGGGAGCGAGCCTGCTCGCGATGGCGTCGGTACATTCAATGAGATGTGGACTGACACCCCGTCATCGCGAGCAAGCTCGGCTCCCACAAGGGATCCAGGGCGACACACGGATTTTCGTTCACAACAGGTCGCTGTGGGAGCTGACCTTGCTCGCGATGGCGTCGGTACATTCAATAGAGATGTTGACTGACGCGCAGTCATCGCGAGCAGGCTCGCTCCCACAAGGGATCCAGGGGCGACACACGGATTTGCGTTCACTGCAGATCCTGTGGGAGCTGAGCTTGCTCGCGATGACGGCAGATCAGTCAACATCAGCAATGAAGGTCAGTCCGCCTTCGCGAGCAGGCTCGCTCCCACAGGGGGGTTCGACAGGCCTGTACCAAGGAAAGGTCGTGGCGAGAAATCGCATGAACTTTTCTTCACCCTGCGCACGGCTGTTATTCGGTAAAGTCCCCTCGCTCATTCAAGAAACTAAGGTTTAGCCCGCTCTCCCGCGGGCTTTTTTTTGTCCGCGATTCATGCACAGGACTGCGCACCACCCAGCCCAGGCAGGCCTTTCGTACCCTGCAACGAAGCCTTGGTCGATACAGGTTGTTCCAAGACTGTGCGCCCATAGAAGGCCAACGCCATCAGCCAACAACTCAACCAGACGAAGATCCCCGCCCAAAAGGTGTGGGACATGTAGTGCCATCCCTGTAGAACTCGCGTTGTGCCATAGACAAATCCCAAGGCCAGCGCGCCGTACATCAGCGCTTTCGAGTGACGCCAGCGGTAGCGGCGTGCGACGAAATACAGCGCCAGCATGGTGAAGCCTCCAGAGGCATGACCGCCGGGCCAGCAGCGGCCGTCACCGGCAACCTTCAACAGGTTGAAGTTCTGATACCACTCTTTGTGTTCGATCTTGCCGGCGTATTGGGTGGTTTCCACCGGGCAGTACACGCTGGTATGGCCCTTGAGGTAATGAATGACCCCGGTGCTGAGGGAAAATGCGAAGACGACGTAGAGGAAATCACGACGGTGCTTGTGGGCAAAACGCAGCGGCTTGCTCAGCCTGAGGGTGTCCAATAGATGAAGTAGTGCTGGGCGTTTTTCCGGATTGAACAGGGGCCAGAACAACGATAACAGCGCACCAATAATGGCCGCCTCGCCGGTCCAGTTGGGTATGACCCTGGCCCACTTATGGGTGATTTTCTCGAACAAGTGCACATGCTCCAACGGGAACACTTGGTGTACTGGGTCGTAGAAGAAATTGCTGATGGCGATGTCGATGCGGGTCATGTCGAACAGCAGGAACACCACTGCGGCACAGAGCAGGGGAATTCCGAGATTGAGCCCATAGAAACGGGCGCTAGCAGACGTCAGCATGGGCTGTCCTAATCGTGGGAAAAGTTACTGAAACGTCACCGAGCGCCAGTCAGACGCTTCGATAAAACCGAGCAACCGAGGCGCTTGTGGCTTGGCGGTAGAAACAAACAGCGAAGCACCATAGCCAAACGTCGAAGTCGGACGTTTGAGCGAGGTTTCCAATGCCTGCATACATTCGCTATGGGTCACCAGAATCAGGTTGTGCCCGGCCACCTTGTGGGCCAAGGCGTTGCGCAGCAGGTCACGCCGGCAGTTGATCAGCCAATCGTCTCCAGCACTCACCTTGTTGAACATGTAGCCCGCCGTCTGGGCCGTGCGGGTGGCCGGACTGTTGTAGATGTCGGTGTTGTCCAGGCCCAGTTGCTCGAACCGGGCGCCAAGACCTACCGCGACGGCACGGGCCCGGTCAGTGATGCCGGCAGGGTCGCTCAGGCACGCAGCCTTGGAGTGATCGCAGCGCTCGACATGGCGCACCAGCACGATCATTTCCCCCTTTGCCCAGCCTTCGGCCAACGTCCGGGCGCCGGCGACATTGCCATGGGCCAGGTCCGGCAACGCCGCCGGGCTCAGCAACCAGAGGGTCAATGGAATCACCAGCAGCGCAGAGGCCAGGACGACCATGGCGTTTCGGTAGCGGGCAAACCGGCTTGTCTCGATCGAACGCGTCAAGCCGAAAAAACTCAGTCTCAGTTCCACATCAAGCCGCCCCGACGGCATACACCCCTGTCATTCAATGGCGTGACAGTAGAGGCGGCGGCGTAGGCAGGCAGTGAAATGGATGTGAAAAAAAGCTTGGTACGCCCGCCGAAAATTCGGTGAATAGCTGGGTGCCGGAAAAAATCTTTCAGATATCGAAGCGGCCGCCGATACAGGCCTGTTTCCTATTTTGCTGGCTTAACAACAACAATCTTCCAGCCAACCGACGATCAAGCAGCACAACGTTCCTGGAGGAATTTGATGAATAGCTGGTTTGGCAACATTAGCGTCAACATGAAACTGGGCCTGGGCTTCGGCCTGGTGCTGCTCCTGACCTGCATCCTGGCCGTGACCGGCTGGAACAGCCTGGGCGGGCTGATCGACCGCAGCAACTGGATGAGCGACATCACCCAGCTCAACGCAGGGCTGACCAAACTTCGGGTCACTCGCCTGCAATACATGCTGACCAACGGCGACGAGACGGCCGCACAGAATGTGCAGACCACCCTCGATGGTTTCGTGGCGCAACAGAACGCGCTGCTGAGCAGCTTCAAGAGCCCGGAGAACGTCAAGTTGCTCAAGGCGCAGAGCGCGACCATCGGCGCCTATCAGACGTCCCTGAACAAAATGCGCAGCGCCTACCGCACCGGCAACACCGCCCGCGATGCCATGGGCGCCAACGCCGAAACCGCCTACAGACTGATCGAAGTGATCGGCGCCGATGTGGCGCAAATGGCCCCGGGCGATGAGCGCTTCGAACAGTTCCAGGTGATCACCCAGGCGAAGCAGGCGTTTATGCTGGCCCGCTATGAAGTCCGTGGCTACACCGCCAACAGCAACGCCGATACGGAGCAGAAAGCCGTCGGTCAACTGGACGCCGCCATCGCTTCGCTCAAACCGCTGAATCTGCGTTTCGCCAGCACTCGTCAAGCTGAACTGCGTCAACTGGAAAACGCCCTGAGCCAATACCGCAGCGCCTTGCAGGCCTTCAAGTCGGCCACTGCCGACGCCGTGCAGGCGCGCAAGGAAATGACCGAGCAGGGTGCGACCATCGTCAACCAGAGCGAACAGCTGTATCAGATCCAGCTCGACCGCCGCGACGCCGAAAGCGCCCAGGCCCGCACGCTGCAACTGATCAGTACGTTGCTCGCCCTGCTGGTGGGGATCATTGCCGCCGTGATCATCACGCGGCAGATCACCCGGCCGCTGAGCGAAACCCTGACCGTGGTCGAACGCATTGCCAATGGCGACCTGTCGCACAACATCATTGTCACCCGCCGCGATGAACTCGGCGTGCTGCAACAGGGCATCGCCCGCATGGGCGTGACGTTGCGTGATCTCATCAGCGGCATCCGCGATGGCGTGACCCAGATCGCCAGCGCCGCCGAAGAACTGTCCGCCGTCACCGAGCAGACCAGCGCCGGGGTCAACAGCCAGAAAGTCGAGACCGATCAGGTGGCGACCGCCATGCACGAAATGACCGCCACCGTGCAGGAAGTGGCCCGCAACGCCGAAGAAGCCTCCCATGCAGCGGCCGCGGCGGACGGCGAAGCCCGTGCCGGCGACCAGGTGGTCAGCGAAGCCATCGCGCAGATCGAACGCCTCGCCAGCGAAGTGGTACGTTCCACCGATGCCATGACTGTGCTGCAACAGGAAAGCGACAAGATCGGCAGCGTCATGGACGTGATCAAGGCCGTGGCCGAACAGACCAACCTGCTGGCCCTCAACGCGGCGATCGAAGCGGCGCGCGCGGGTGAAGCCGGTCGCGGTTTTGCGGTCGTCGCCGACGAAGTCCGTGGCCTGGCCCAACGCACGCAGAAGTCCACCGAGGAAATCGAAGGCCTGGTGGCCGGTCTGCAGAACGGCACCCAGCAAGTGGCGGCCGTGATGAACAACAGCCGCAGCCTCACCGACAGCAGCGTGGCCCTGACCCGCAAGGCTGGGGTATCACTGGAGAACATCACCCGCACGGTGTCGAACATCCAGTCGATGAACCAGCAGATCGCCGCCGCCGCAGAACAGCAAAGCGCCGTGGCCGAGGAAATCAGCCGCAGCATCATCAACGTGCGCGACGTGTCCGAACAGACCGCCGCCGCCAGCGATGAAACCGCTGCCTCCAGCGTGGAACTGGCGCGACTGGGTAATCAGTTGCAGATGATGGTGAGTCATTTCCGGGTTTGAATCATGAAAAACGCCCATTTCCGGCAGGAGATGGGCGTTTTTTTTGGCATGACTCAAGCGTTCCAGGGGTTGATGATATCAATTCCTGAGAATTCGAAATCTCTGGTATTTCGGGTTGCAATCGGCGCTCCGTGAGTCCGACAAATAGCGGCAATTTGCGCATCGGCCATGCCTGCTGCCCTCCCCTTGGCCTCACATGACGCAACGAGGGTTGCATATTCGACCGCTGCATCGGCATCAAAGGGCAGGATCCTGCCGGCAAAATCCTCTTCAAACATTGCCATTGCATGAGACTCAAGCTTTTGCTTGCGCTTGCTAAAGGGTAGCCGGGCGATGCCATGAAGAATCTCTGCTACCGTAACAGCGCAAATGACCAGATCCATAGCAGGCTGCAAATCGATCCAGGCCAATACGTTGGCGTTCGGCTCCGCACGCATGAACTCAGAAATGACATTGGTATCGAGCACTATCATTCAGAGAGATCCACCGCAGTGGCTTTTTCGTCACGCGAAGGCAGATCCAGATCAACACCTCCCATAGCACTGAACCTGTTCCGGATACGACTTCCCAACCCTCCTTCCGGGTTCACCCTTGCCAATGCCCGCCCCAGAATCAGCCGGGCCTCCTCCTCCATAGAATGACCGTTGTGGGCTGCCGCGATGCGCAGTTGCTCCTTGATCCGATCGTCCAAGTTTCTAATAGTGATGCTGGCCATAACGCCTCCGCTATCAATGAAATCATTGATATCAACCTAGTTTAAAAACGCTCACCTTGTCCAGCCACTACTCGCCAATCAGCCGGTAATCCTCTCGGCCGCCCCAGCTATTAATCAACCCGCACGACGCATCGCCATTTCGTACACATCTTCCCTTTCAGTCCTACCGTCTTTTTCTGCACGTTCCTGTACGGTTTTCTCCTGAACACGCACCTTCCGTTCGAACAGGAGATAGACCGCAAATGGATGTCAGCAACGACTCGCTGTTGCACAGGCTCGTCGCCTTCCCCAATGACGAGGACGCCGTAAAAACCAGCTTCAGAACAGCCATGGAGCGCATGGGGTTGAAGTCGGTCTTCGACATCGTGCGCATGGGCAAGACATCGTTCGCCCTTGAATTCGCCAAGTATTGCGACGCGGATGCCGGACAGGTCTATGACAACGCTGCGAGCTATGCCGGGCAAATCAGTCGGCTGTACCAGGAGCATCGCGTTTCGACCGGGAAGGATGCCCAGAGGCGTGTCCGGCGCAGCCTGGGTTCGGACTCGACGTCAGCGTCCGCCGGTTATCAGGCACTCTTTGAAGAAAACTGGGATCAGTTCTGCAACGAAGGCGACATCGCTGCAATCGACTCGCCCGTGGCGTACCTGCGGGCCTTGTATCTGTTTGCCAGGCAATTGGAGCAACTCCCGGCGGCATCCGCACAACCCGCCAGGATCACCCTGGAGGAGCGGCGCCCGGACCTCAGGAAACTGACGCTCGATCGACAAAGCGCCTTCGCTACGCGTCCGATGCTCGACATCATCAATGACACCCTGCGCAGCAACATCGAGGCGTACCTGGTCGATGAAGGCAAGAACAGGACAGTCCGGCAGGTGCTGGCCAGCGAGCGCTATCCCTTTTCGCTGCCCTATAACCTGCACCATCACCAGTGTCTGCTCGGGCTGGGGGCAGGCAAGCCCGCACTGGGCGAGCTGAACTATCGGATCAGCCTGCAATTGCCGTTTTCACGGGGCAGCTCAACCTACGGCAGCGTAACGACGTCTCATCTCAACGGGCAAATACTGCTGTCCGGGCTCAGTCCGGAACAACAGAACCTGCTACTCGCGCCGATTGCCTCGATCGCCAGGTCAGACCCACTGAAGAAGAGCTACGGGACCCGAAACATAACGAACCTGGGTCAGCTGGAATTTTTCAAGGAGCGCACCGGGCTGACGACGGAGCAAGTAGAGCAACTGTTGGCGCAAGGCAGCTACAGCCCCAGGTCTTCAATCAATAGCCCAGACGCCAGGCAGACCGGCTATGGCGCCAGCTACATCAACGGGCCGGAACAGAGTTCCGTCCTGGGCATTGCAACCCAAGGGGAGATGCAGGTCTTCATCCACCACTCCCATGAGCGTTTCGACCGAACCCAGCGAATGATCCGCCTGCATCGCTGGACGGGTATCCCCGTTGCCGAACTGGACACGCTGATCGCCAATGCCCAGCGCTCCGCAGGGAATGACACGCTCAACGCCAACACGTTGCGCACACTTGGCGTCTATCGGTACCTGAATCAACGCCATGGGATCGCGCCTGAGGAGTTTGCCTCTTTGCTGCACGACATGCCGGTTGAGGCTTGCGGCGACCGTCTACCGTTGTTCGATCAAGTGTTCAACCGCACCCGACTGTTTGAAAGCCCCGTGTGGCAACTTCCCGAGAGTTTCCTGACCGCCACGGACCAGCAGACCCTCAGCTATCTGAGCGCCGGTCTCGGGCTCCCCACGACCCAGGATTCGCTGCTGTTGCTTGTGCGACAGAGCGAGAAATACCTGGGCTCGCCGAAACACGACTTGCCCACGGTTTCCTCACTCTATCGCCAGGCCCGTATCGCTCGGATGCTGGGTCTATCCCCCCTTGAATGCACTGAACTGGCCCGTTTATTGGGAGGGGATGAGTTCTGCAAGGCGCTGGTAACCGGGCGATTGCAAACGTCGGAATCCGCGGGATCGGACATTCTCGACGTGCTGATGGCGTTGGATTGGGCCGTCGACTGGCTCAGGCAGAACGAGCTCGATGTGCTGCGCTGGTGTCGTCTGTTCGACGAACCGGAAACGAGCTTGCCACTCAATCAGAACCTGGAAAAACGACTGGCGAAACTGCAAGCGGACGCCAACGCCAACCACGACCCACGGCACCTGATTGAAACCCTGCTGCATGACGTCACCGACCTTGGCGCCGAATACGTCCCTTGCGTCATGCGAATGGCCGACACCGACGCGATGGCGGTCGTCGCGGCCATCAAAGCCGCACCGGGCATCATGTCCCGTCTGTTGGCAGTGGTACTTCGCACCGCCGAGGCTTGCCAGCATCTGCACCTGGGCAGCAGCACACTGGAAGCCTTGATGGAAAACCCGAGCTGGCTGACCTCGAACGCCTCCAGCCGCCTTACCCCTCAAACACTGTATCTGCTCAAGCGCTTCAGTCATTGCGCCCGTCATCAGGCGCAGTCGGAAGCGAACCTGCTGCACTACCTGCAAGTTGCCAATCAGAACGGGCAGTACGCGGAAAAAGAAGCCAACAGCCTGCTGGCCAGCCTTCTGAACTGGAGCACCGAAGAAGTCAGTCGCCTGACGGCGCAGTTGGAGCCAAACCGTGCGCAGTCAATGGAAGCAGTGGATTGGATCATGCGCTGCCAAGCGTGCTGCGTCAGCACGGGGCTGTCCGCCGACCTGCTGCTCAAGGCAACTGCGCTGAAGACCCTAAGCCCTGCATCGGATTGGGAAACCGTCGGGGAAGCATTGATCGCTGCCTGCCATTGACCGGCGCCCCTTTCAACATTCAAGGACCGAATATGACCGTTGCCATTAGGAAGCAGCTCGATGAAAGCCTGCGCGATGCACTGCTGGCGTTCTATCTGAACAAGGTCGCACCTGACCGGGACAAGGTGAAAACCTACAAGATCAAGACGGCCCGGGACCTCTACGAATACTGGCTGCTCGATGTACTGGTCAGCCAGGACGTGCCCACTACCCCCGTCGCCTGCGCCATTGCCAGCCTGCAGCAGTACATCAACCGCATACTGATGAACCTGGAGCCCGGGTACGACCCGACCGGTATCAGCGCCGAGCTTACGCACACATGGCGCGATGAGATGCTGCAGTACCCAATCTGGGCCGCCCATCAGAAGCTGCTCTACTTCCCTGCGACTTATCTCGACCCCGCCCTGAGAGCCAATAAAAGCGCCAACTTCCAGCAATTGGAAAACGCCCTCAGTCAGAACCAGATTCATCCCGCCGCGGTTCAATCGGCGGTCATGGCTTACCTGGCGCGCTTCGAAGAAGTCGCCAACCTGAATATCCTTAACGGCTACATCGATGGCGATGATTTCGCCAACAGCACCTACTATTTCATTGCCAGATCCCGCACCGAAAACAGCTACTTCTGGCGCTCGCTGGACATGGCCCAGCGCCCGCTCGCTGGCGCGCCGCCACAACCGCCGGCCACCGCGCCCAAGCTGGACCAACCGGATCCATACGCCTGGTCGGACTGGGAAAAAGCCGACGTGCCCATCCCTGAGCATGCGGCCGAACACTTGGTGCGCCCGGTCTGGTTCAACAATCGCCTGTTCGTGACCTGGGCAGAATGTATCCATCAGGATCCCTCGGCCTCAAGCCGCGCGCCTTCGCAGGACAACACAACGCCACCGGCCAAGCATCACCCGCTGTTGCGCCTGAGCTATTGCTTCAGGAAACAGGATGGCAGCTGGAGTACGCCGCGGGTTGCCCTGCAAGGCTATTGCCAGGACAGGACGCTGGGCAGCAAGGACCTCGCGGTGATCAATACATTGATCAGAACAGTGGCCGTGCATTACCGCCAGGGTTCGAGCGACTCACTGTTCCTCGCCTTGTATGGCTATGAAACGCAGGCAGCGATGGACATCGCCACCGGCAACAGCCCCGCCTTCAGCAAGACGATCTGCATCGACAGGCATCTCAGCCTTGAACCGGACCGCTCAGCGGACGTTGCCGCCAAGAAGGATTTCCTGAACACCGCCGTCCAGCGCATTCAAGCCACGATTTCAGCAGACCTCGAACTGGCGGAAGCCGCCCTGCCCGGCAACTTACCCCCCACCCTGTCGGATTTCGAAAGGGCCTACCGTGATCGCATCAAACTCAGCTACTCCAGGCACGATTCCACGCTCATGTTGCACATGGCGGCAAACATCGGCATTACCAGTGCAGGGGCCATGGGATATCTGCCGCGCAACAGCATGCGCTTGAGGTTGGAGAACGCCTTCAGTCATGAACCTCGCCTCCAGATGAGTCTGGTGTTCCCTGCCCAAAGCCTGCCACAAACTCCCTACATGAGGCTTCATGAGGGTTCGAGCCTTGATCTCAGCAAATCCCCGGTCGCCCTCGACCGAAGCTTCACGGTGTCCTTCACGCACACGACTGACGCACTGAGAGACAGCGAACGCACGCCCAACATCAGTCTCTCCAGCCGGACCAGCCTTGAAGGAAAATTCATTTCCACGGATGCCGTCAGACACCTGATCAAAATCAGCCGGCGTATGAATAGAAGCTCTTCCTCCGCCACTGGGTCGGAAACCCTGACCCTGCAGACAGAGCATGCAGAACCTTTTGACGTGGAGCGCATCACCGTTCTCTGTGATGAGCCGCTGGACAAGCAGTATGTCGTCTTCCGTCAACCATCGGCCTCATTGGACCGGCCGCTGACCTACGAAGACCTGAGCGTCGTGGCCGAGTCCATTCCCGCCGAGCATTTGGCGCCGTCCTTTGATTTCGAATGGCCCGACACCGATCCCGGTGACGATGGCACCCCCCTTATTCTCGGGGTGGCGTTCGTCCACCCCTTCGAACCGACAAAAAAGCTCTACTCCGTCCTCAGGGCCATCACGCTGAAACGTCTGGTGAAAAGCCAGCAACCGCCAGAAATTACCCAGGCCACGACACCCGGCCTGGGAACCACCCAGTTCATCGATTTCGCCAAGTCCGCAATCAAAACCAGTGACGCCTCCAGCCGACGGCGTCCGCCGATCCGCTTGAATACCGTGTTCGCCGCCGAACTGATCCGGCGCACCGAAAACAGCCTCGATGAGCTGTTCGACTGGACGACCCAACACCTGCAGGAACCCTCGATACCCAACGACTCGAGCATCACGATGGATTTTCATGGCGCTTATGGCCGTTACTTCACCGAACTGTTCCTCCATGTGCCATGGCTGGTCGCCCATCGCTTGAATGTCGAGCATCAGTACGAGGACGCCGAACGCTGGCTGCGCTACACCTTCGACCCGGGTCGCAACAGGGAGGAGTGCTGGAGGAGTGCGCCCCTGATCGATAACAGTGTGCCGTCGTACGCCAATCAGACGCCCCATGATCCGCACCAGATTGCCCTCAGTCATCCCGTGCACTTCTGCAAGGCGCTGTACTTTCTGTACCTGGACATCCTGATCAACCGAGGCGATGCCGCATACCGCGCAATGACGCCCGACGGTCTCAGCGAGGCGAAGCTCTGGTACGTGCGCGTGCTCGACCTGCTGGGCCCACGCCCTGTCGTGCGACTGGCCAATCCCTGGACGGCCATCAGCCTGCAAACGTTGGTCGATACCCCCGATGACGACCTGCGCACCTTTGAGTACTCGGTGACCCGCCTGACCGACAACCGCGCGCTGGTCCTTCACGAAGGCAGCTCGCGCTCGACCCTGCCGGCTATCGATAGCCCGTACTTGCATCTGCCGTTCAATCCGCAATTGCTCAGGTGCTGGGACCTGACCGAAAGTCGCCTGCATAACCTGCGACATAACCTCGATATCGCCGGCAAGCCGCTGCATCTACCGGTCATCGCGGCGCCGCTGGACCCTCGTGCCCTCCTCAGCGCCAATGCCCAGAGCCTCTCGGATAGCTCGTCGACAGGCCTGCCGAGCGTCGCCATTCCCCACTACCGCTTCACCGTCATGCACAACCATGCCCAGAACGCCGTGGAAAGCCTCAGCCAGTTCGGCACCCTGCTGCTGTCGCTGATCGAGCGCAAGGAACAGACTCAGTTGCAGGTGTTGCAACAACAGCAAGCCTGGGATCTGGCAAAAGTCTCGCTGGACTTGCAACGCCAGGCCTTGAACATCGAGCGTCAAAACCGCCAGGCACTGCTGGCCAGCCAGGCCATTGTTCAAAACCGCAGCACCCATTACAAAAAACTGCTGGACGATGGCCTTAGTGACACCGAAACACAGGCCAGCTACTTCTACGTGGCCAGCGGCACCTTGGAGGCCGGCGCAATGGCCTGCCAAATCGCGGCGGCGGGGCTGATGATGGCGCCGAACATTGCGGGGGTCTGCATTGGCGGCAGCCGTTGGGAAGGCCCGGCGCTCGCAGCCTCCGCCGCCGCCCACAGCGCCGCGATCATCAGCCGTACGGTAGCGGCCCAACTCGACCGTCAGGCCATATTCGATCGCCGTCGGGATGAATGGCATCACGCCTACGATCAGTCACGGCTCGAACTGGCCCAGATCGACGCGCAACTGGCGCATTTCACTGAGCAGGAAACCGCCACCCGCCTGCAACTGCGCCTGGCGGAAGCGACCCTGGGCCAGGCCAAGGCCAACTACGACTTCCTCGGCAAGCGCTTCACCAGGACGCAACTGTACCAATGGCTCAACAGCCAGTTGGCCATGGTCTATCGCCAGGCCTACGACGCGACCCTGAGCCTGTGCCTGGCCGCCGAAGCCTGTTGGCGGTACGAGACCGCCGACTTCAACAGCCGCTTCATTCAACCGGGGGCATGGCATACGACCTATCGAGGGCTCGGCGCGGGCGAGTTGCTGAAGCTGAACCTGCTGAACATGCACGCCGGGTACCTGCAACGTCACAAGCGGGAGCTGGAGATTCACAAAACGGTATCGCTGCGACAACTCAAGCGCCAAACCGCTACCAGCCACCTGAACAAGGAATGGCCAGAGATGCGGGACGACCTGAAAAAAGGAGGATGTGAGTTCGAGCTGACCCATCAGTTATTCGAAGACGATTACAAGAACCAGCAGCACTACCTGCGGCGCATCAAGACCATCAGCGTGACCTTGCCGGCCGTCGTCGGCCCTTATGAAAACATCCGGGCCACGCTGACCCAAACCGCCAGCACGGTGTTTTTGTCGCCAGGTGACCGGGGTAAGGCCATGGAGAGCCGGCGCGCCAACCAGCAGATCGCCCTTTCGACAGGGATCGACGACAACGGACTGTTTACCCTGAGTTTCAACGATGAGCGCTACCTGCCGTTCGAATACACCGGTGCCATTTCCAAATGGCAGTTGACCTTCCCGAACCCCGAGGCCCAAAAGGACCTGCTTGAATCGCTGACCGACATCATTGTGCACGTGAGCTATACCGCCAGGGTCGGCGGAGGTGTGCAATGAATGAACAATCCCCACTGCCGGTCGCCGCGCCCTCACTGCCCAAGGGCGGTGGTGCCATTCAAAGCATCGGCAAAGGCTGGAACCCCGTCGGCGCCCACGGCACGGCTTCCTATGAGATTACCTTGCCCATTTCACCGGGGCGCGGCTTTGCGCCGCCCTTATCCCTGAACTATGCCAGCTCGCTCGGCAACGGTGTGTTCGGCATCGGCTGGGGGCTGTCATTACCCAGCGTGGCGCGACGCACCAGCAAGGGCGTACCGACCTATGCCGAGGATGACGAGATCGTCGGCCCCGCCGGCGTGACATGGCTACCCGAGCGTGATTCGCAAGACGTCACCGTCTCGACCCATATCGACCATTACAACGATCTGGACCTGGGCACGACCTACACCGTCACCCGACATTTTCCCAGGACCGAAAGCCGCTTCGACCGCATTGAACATTGGTCTTCGCAAAACGATAAGGCTGGTTTCTGGCTGGTACACGCCGCCGACGGCAGCCTTCACCTGTTTGGAAAGAGCCCGGCATCGCGTCGGGCCGATCCCCAGGATGCGGACCGTGTCGGCGAATGGCTACTGGAGGAGAGCCTGAACGCCCACGGCGAACACATTCTTTACCAATACCAGTCAGACGCCACCGCTCAACGCTATTTGAGCCAGGTCAGCTATGGCAACTTCAAGGCCGACGCGCATCTCTACTCATGGACCGCGGATCGGCTCGCGCCCGTGCAATGGCACTTCGAACTGGTGTTCGACTACGGCGAACGGACCACCGCATATACAGAAAAACCACTGTATGAGGGCCAGCAGTGGCAGCCCCGTGGAGATGGGTTTTCCAGCTTCGCTTACGGTTTTGAAGTCCGCACCGAACGGTTGTGCCGCCAGGTCCTGATGTTTCACCGTTTCCCCGATGAGTTGGGCGCGGCTCCCGTCCTGGTGCGGCGCCTGCTGCTTGATTATCGCCAAACGTCCTTGGGCTATCAGCACTTGAGCGCTGCCCATGAACAGGCGTTCGGCGAAGGAGAAACCACCGAGAGCCGCCCTCCCGTCGAGTTCAGCTACAGCGAGTTCAGGCTTGCGCCTGAGCCACTCGCCTGGCGGCGTTTCCCGGACATGCCGGGGCTCGACGACGGCCACACCTATCAACTGGTGGATCTGTACGGCGAAGGTCTGCCGGGCGTACTCCATCGTACCGATAAAGGCTGGCATTACCGCGAACCCGTGCGCGCCAGGACCAAAGGCAACGACGTGGTCTACGCACCGTGGCGAACGCTTCCCAACATTCCGGTGACCGACACTGCAACGCCGGTGCGGCAGGCACTGAGCGACCTCACAGGTGACGGCCGCTTGGACTGGCTCGTCGCCCGGCCGCAAGTGAGCGGTTTCTTCTCCCTCGGTGCCGATCGAAGCTGGTCGGACTTCGCCACGTTCGATGCTTTTACCCCAGAGTTTTTCAGTCCTCAAGGGCACTTGGCCGATCTGATGGGCGACGGCCTCGGCGACCTGGCGTTGATCGGCCCGCGCAGCGTTCGCCTGTACGCCAACCAACGAAAGTACGGCTTTTCACCGCCATTCGAGGTGCCTCGAGAGGAGCATGAAGACGCCCTGCCCGTATTCACCGGCTCTCCCGGCGAGCTGGTGGCTTTCAGCGATGTTCTGGGCAGCGGCCAGCAGCACCTGGTGCGCATTCGTCATAACGAAGTGAAGTGCTGGCCAAACCTCGGACGCGGACGTTTCGGCCAGGGCAGGACGCTGGACTTCCCCGGGCTTGCCTACGAAAGCTTCGACGCCTCGCGTATACGCCTGGCAGACCTGGATGGTTCCGGCGCCGTCGACCTCATCTATCTGCAAGCGGATCAGGCACTGATCTTCATGAACCGCTGCGGTCATGGTTTCGGCCCTGCAGTCGCGCTGCCTTGGCCGCAAAAGTTGCGCTACGACCCTTTGTGCCAAGTGAGCGTCGCCGACCTGCAAGGGCTCGGCTGCTCCAGCCTGATCCTGAGTTCACCGTACATGCGGTCGCAACATTGGCACTACGACTTCGTCAGCGCCAAACCCTATCTGCTCACCGCCACCAACAACAACATGGGTGCCGACCATCGCATCAGCTACCGCAGCTCGGCGCAGGAGTGGCTGGACGAAAAACATGAGAGGGTAGCGGCCAAGACCCCGCTCACCTGTCGCCTGCCCTTGGCCCTGCACCTGGTTTGCAGCCAAACCCAACTGGACGAAACGACCGGCAATCGGCTGACCCAGGAATTCGCCTATCGCCAAGGCTATTACGACGGCACCGAACGGGAATTTCGTGGCTTTGGTCTGTTGCTGCAAACCGACATCCAGGACTTCACGGCAACATGCTTGAAAAAAACCTGGTTTCATACCGGGTGCAAGGTGAATCTGCCACGTAATGGTTACAGCCGCGCAGACAAGGAAGCCCTGCCTCTCGGCAAGACACTGCTGTGCCAATACCAGACGGAGTCGCAGCAAGACCGGATCATCGCCTCGTCAGACGCAACGACCGATCTGGAAATGGCCCGCGCCTTGTCTGGTCGCTTGCTGCGAAGCGAGGTCTTCGGCGTCGATAGGCAGCTGAAAACCGCCACCTTGTATTCGGTTCAGGAAAACCGTCATGGGCTCCGCCTGTTGCAAGCACCCGACAGCGTCCGGCGTCATGCCAGGATGTTGCCGCTGCTGCTGGAGACCATCACCTACCAGTACGAAGGCCTTGCCGATGACCCGCAATGCCGGCACACCTTGAACCTGCAACACGATCTGTACGGTGCTCTGACCCACACTGTGGACATCCATTACGCCCGCCGGAAAACCATCAGCGATAGTCCCCCCTTCAGCGACGCCGACCAGCAGCAGTGGTGGCGCGATGCGCATGATCCGGCGCAGCAGCTCTACCACCTGAACGAAACCCGCGCCGAGTTCATCCACCTGCAAGCCCCCCGGCAATGGCGACTCGGCCTGCCGTATCGCCAGCGCACCCAGGCATGGCAATGCCCCAAGGCTCCTGAAGAGGGAGGGCTGGCGCCACGGGACCTCTCTTTCGAACACCTCAACGAACGCCTGCGGCAAACCGCCTGGAAAACCCAAGGCGTGCTGACCGGCCTCTCCGTGCAGCGCTACAAAGACGCGTCGAGCGCAACCACCTTGCCGGATGGCGTCGCGGATCTGCAGGCCTTGGCCGGCCACCTGGAAAGTGCCGAGCTGGATGAAACCGCCCTGGATGTCTTCCGGTTACTGCCGGAGGACAAACGCCCCAAAGAAAAAGAACTGGAACACATGGGTTATCACCGAATGACCGATTTTCTTCCCGCGACCCTGCCTCCGAGAAAACTCTGGTCAGTCAAAAGCGGCTTCGCGACCTATGCGCCACTGGAGGGTTTCTACAAGACCCTGACCGTACAGCCGAGCCAAAGCCACGGAGTGTCCGAGATCCGCTACGACAAGTACGCCTGTTTCGTCACCGCCTTCAAACTACCGGACGGCTGTACCACCCACGCGGTCCACGATTACCGCGCATTCCAGCCCCTGCGCATCGTCGACCCCAACGGTAACGTACAGGAAGGCCTGTACGATGCTTTCGGCCAGGTCCTGGCCACGTCCTTTTATGGGGATGAATACAACATCCGCGTGGGCTTCAAACCGCTCGCGCAGTTCAAACAGCCTTCGTTCAGCCGTCCGGCAGAGGCGGTCGGCCAGCCAAAGGACGCCGTGCAGGGTGCCGCGACGGCCAGCTATTACGCGCCCTTCAGCTGGATGGGTAGTGTATCGGCGGCAGCATTGGCGGACAGCGACTGGCTGACCCGTTGCGTGACCCAGGGTGACCTGTTACCCGGCGGGCACATCTGCGCGTCGGCCCGAACGCGGCTGTCGGCGCTCCAGGTATTTTCGGTCGATGAGCTGAAGTTGAAAGACGAACTCGAGGCCTCGACACGTGAACCCGTGCACGTCGCGACCCTGGTCGCCGATCGTTATCCCGACGATGAGCAGCAACAGATCCACATCGCCATCAACAGCTTCGATGGCTTCGGCCGAACGTTGCAAAGCAAGCAACGCGTGGAGTCGGGCATGGCCTATGTCGTCGATGCCAAGGGCGGTCTGGTGCTGGTGGATGGAAAGCCAAAAGAGCAGATCGCCACAGTCCGCTGGCGTGTCAGCGAGCGGGTGGAATACAACAGCAAGGGACTGGCGGTCCGCATCTACCGTCCTTATTTTGCCGATCGGCACTGCCACATCAACGATGTGTCCCTGCGCCAGTCCGGGCATTTCGACCAGCAGTTCTACGACCCCCTCGGACGCCCCAGCCACCGGCTTCTCGCCAGGAAAAATGGCCTCTGCTACATGCGCCGTCACACGCGCCATCCCTGGTACACCGTCGAGGAAGACGAGAACGACACCCTGCAAGAGGTCATGTCGGCCGCCGGAGGTGAGGCATGAACGCCCGCCTTCATCACAGGACACCCACGATCAATGTCATCGACAGCCGCGGCCTGCCCGTGCGACAGGTGGCTTATTACCGGCGCAACGCGGACGAACAATGCCAGGCACGTATTACCCGACACCACTACGATGAGGCCGGACAACGGGTGGCGCAATGGGACGCCCGGCTGCTTATCGACGCACCCGAGCCCAACCTTAAAACCGCCTACAGCCTGTCCGGCAAGACCCTACGGGTGAACAGCGTCGACGCCGGGTGGCGCCTGAACCTGCCGGGCGATGCCGGGCAGTTACTGCGCAGTTGGGATCAACGGGGGAATCATTGGCAGACGACCTTCGACAATCAATTGCGGCCGATCGTCCTGCGCGAGCAAACGCCGGGACAGAATCCGCGTACGGTCGAATGCCTGCGCTACGGGGACAGTTCGCCGACGTCCGCCGCGCACAACCTGTGCGGGGCCCTGGTTCGTCACGATGACAGCGCGGGCACCCTGTTCACCCATGGCTATGCGCTCTGCGCCGCACCTTTGCGCAAGACAAGGCATATGCGCGCCGACGCTGGACCAGCCGACTGGCCAACAGAGGAAAACGACCGTGACCTGCTGCTGGAAAAAGGTGCCGGTCATACCACGAGCTGGTGCTACGACGCACTTGCGCAGATCATCCAACAGTCCGATGCGGCGCAGCACCAACGGCGCTATGCGTTCGACCTCGCAGGCCAACTCCGTTCCGTGAGCCTGAAGACCAGAGATGCCACCACCGAACAAACCATCGTCAGCCACCTCACCTACAACGCGTTCGGCCAGGTCGAAACCCAGACGGCCGGCAACGGTGTCATCAGTCGCGCCGTGTTCGATCCCGCCAACGGCCGCCTGACCGCCCTTCGCGCGTCCCTGTCCGCCAGAACCTTGCAGGACCTGCGCTACACCTACGACCCGGTGGGTAACGTGACGCATATCGAAGACAAGGCCCAACCGGCGCGGTTCGGCAGTAACCAGCGGGTCGAAGCCATCAGCGCATTCACCTACGACAGCCTTTATCAATTGGTCAGCGCGACGGGGCGTGAAACCGCAGGCCTGACGCCTGCGTCCTTCACGGCACCCATCGACGCCGTTCAATTGTTCAACTACACCGAGCACTACGAATACGATGCCGGCGGCAACCTGACCGAACTGCGCCATGTTCGCGACCGCAATAACTACACCCGGACATTGAATATCAGCGCCACGAGCAATCGCCTCCTGTCGTGGAACACGGGTCAGTCGTCGGCCGATGTCAGGGTGGACGTCGATGCCCATGGCAACCAGCAGGCGCTGTCACCGGGTCAGGTGCTGGCCTGGAACAGCCGCAACCAACTCGACAGCGTGGTGCTGGTCCAGCGCGAAAACGCGCCCAATGACGTTGAACGCTATCACTACGATAACGCCGGCCAACGGGTGCGCAAGACCTGGACCACCCACACCGCGACGGTCACCCACACCCGTGAGGTCCGTTACCTGCCAGAGCTGGAAATTCACCGCCGCCACAACGAACGCCTGGAAGTCATCACCCTGCAAGTCGGTCGCTTCAACGTGCGTTATCTGCACTGGACCGAAGGCCGACCGTCCGGTATCGCCACCAACCAGATGCGCTACAGCCTTGGCGACCATCTGGGCTCCAGCTCACTGGAACTCGACGACCAGGGCGACCTGATCAGCCAGGAAAGCTACCTGCCCTATGGTGGCACCGCTTGGCTGGCATCCCGTTCGGCCGTGGAAGCCGACTACCGGACCCTCCGCTACTCCGGCAAGGAGCGCGACGCCAGCGGGCTGTACTATTACGGGCAACGGTACTATGCGCCGTGGCTGCAACGCTGGATCAGCCCCGACCCGGCGGGGGCCGTGGATGGGTTGAACCTCTATTGCATGGTGGGGAACAACCCGCTCAGGTTCGTCGATCACCAGGGATGGCTGAAGGATGATGTGATCGAATCGGTGAAGCGCGATGGTCATGCCCGTTCCCTGACGATGATGCAGGAGCCACCGTCAAGGAGAGGTGCCAGGGTTGGCCGAGATGACTCTGCTCCCGGACTCGCCCTCAGTCCCACCCCCAGCTTCAGCAAGACAAAGCGCAAGGACTTGGTTGTCCACTCGTTTGGCGTGGTCAAGGATCACACGGAAGGTAGGCATAGGAGCGTCTACGAATCCTACAATCTGACCGGCCCCAAATCCGGTCCGACGGGATACCGTGGAGTAGACAGCAGCTACGAAGGCAGCGCGAAAAGCGAGAGTTTCTACCTGAATTTCGGCAGCTACAGGATCGGGAATACAAGTGAATACCTGGCAGACCTGGCCGAACGATACAGCGCGACGAAAAACGACCCGGTTCATAAACTCGAGCTGGATCCCGAGCTGCTCAAGCGCGAGCCCACGCTGAGTAGAACAGCCGGCACCCTGTCTGAGCTCCAGCAACACACCCAGCATCTGATTGCGACGCATATCGAGGAATCCAACGCAATCATTCCCGTGCGCACCGGGGGACCGGGGGCCCATGGCGAGGTCCGGGTGTTGAACACCGTCGTTGCGCTCTACCCGGGCCAAGCTGAGAGGGTGCTTTCGGATACGCATCTGTTTACTGAAAAATTGACCGGTGTGACCCAACCGGAACCTTTCATTGCCTGTTTCAACTGCAGCGGCATCATCCCCGAAAGCGTCAACATCGAGACGGGGCGCCACCCCAGGAATTATCAGGCGTACAACGCGCATATCCTCTCGATCACTCGACCTTAGCGCGGAGGCTATTCACCATTCAGACCCTGATCGCATCGGTAGACACCACCCGATTCCCAAACGAATCGACCACCGTCATGTCCTGGCTGCCCCAGGGCATGGCGTGGGTTCGTGGGCGAGCGAAAGCGTATGGCTTGGCGAGCAGTTGCGCCTTGTTCATGAACCTGCCTGGCCCGCTCTCGCCAGGAACCGCCCCTCCCTGCGTCCGTTCGCCTGTCCATCGCTGTAGCTCAGAACGCCGTTGATCCACACCCCATCAATGCCTTCGGCAGCACGCTGCGGCTCTATGAAATCCGCGACATCACGAACGGTGTGCGGATTGAACAACACCAGATCCGCCCAGTGCCCTTCACGAATTTCACCGCGCTCCTTCAAGCCGAAGCGTGCCGCGGAAAGACCGGTCATTTTGTGTACGGCGGTGTGCAACGGAAAAAGCCCGACGTCACGACTGAAGTGTCCCAGCACCCGTGGGAAAGCGCCCCACAAGCGTGGGTGGGGGAACGGGTCTTCGGGCAAACCATCGGAACCGATCATGGACAGCGGATGCGCGAGGATACGTCTTACATCAGTTTCGTCCATGCCGTAGTACACCGCGCCAGCCGGCTGCAAGCGTCTCGCCGCTTCCAGCAAGGGCACACCCCATTCGCTGGCAATGTCGACAAGGTCACGACCGCTCATCGCTGGATGAGGCGTCGACCACGTGATGGTGATGGGATGGGCATCGGTCACCTGCTTGAGATCCAGCGTCGACGAGCTTGCCGCGTAGGGGTAGCAGTCACAGCCGACCGGATGGTTTCTGGCGGCTTTCTCCAGGGCTGCGAGCACCTGCGGACTACGCCCCCAATTGCCGACACCGGCACATTTCAGGTGGGAAATAATCACCGGGCTCTGTGCATGACGGCCGATCTGGAAGGCCTCGTCCATGGCTTCGAGCACCGGTTCGAATTCGCTGCGCAGGTGAGTGGTGTAGACCGCGCCATAGGCATTCAACTCTTCGGTCAGTTGCATGACTTCATCGGTAGACGCTGAAAACGCGTTGGCATAGGCAAGGCCGGTGGACAAGCCCAACGCACCGTCCTCCAGGCTTTCGCGTAATTGCTGACGCATGGCGGCGATTTCTCCCACGCTGGCCGTGCGCAACAAATCGTCCATGTGGTTACTGCGCAACGCCGTGTGGCCCACTAGCGCGGCGACGTTGACTGCCGGAGCCGCTGCTTCAACCGCGCCACGATAATCGCTGAAGCGCGGGTAAACGAACGCCTGGGCGGTGCCGAGCAGGTTCATCGGGTCCGGCGGATCGCCCCGCAGGCACACCGGTGAAGCACTGATGCCGCAGTTGCCGACGATCACCGTGGTGACACCCTGGCTGAGCTTGGGCAGCATTTGCGGTTGGCGGATGACCATCGTGTCGTCGTGGGTGTGCACGTCGATGAATCCCGGCGCCAGCACGCGGCCAGCAGCGTCGACGTCGGCAATCGCCCGGGCCGCGCCGAGGTCGCCGATGCGCTCGATGCGCCCGGCACGAATCGCCACATCGGCGGTGTAGCCGGGCGTGTCGCGGCCATCGATGACCCGCGCATTACGGATAAGGGTGTCGTACAGCATGTCAGTCTCCCAGCGGCAGGTCATCGTCGCCGCCGCGGTAGTCGTCCAGGGCGAGTTTGACTCGCCGCAGGCGCTCTTGGTTGTCTTCAGGGTTGGCGAGGGCGAGTTCGGTCGCGAGCACATCGATAGCCAGCAGCATGCCGTAGCGCGCCGCCGTGGGCTTGTAGATGAACGAGGTCTCGGCGCCTTGCAGGGGCAGCACGACGTCGGCCAGTCGGGCCAGCGGGGAGTCGGCCCGGGTGATTGCCAGGATCGCCGCGCCGTAACTGCGCGCCAGCTCAACGGCACCGAGCAGTTCCGGGGTGATGCCGCTGAGCGAACAAGCGATGAGCACATTCGCCTCGCTCAACGAGGTGGCGGTGATGCGCATCATCACCGGGTCCCGGCACACGGCAATCGGATAGCCGAAACGCACCAGCCGCACCTGCAACTCCTCACTGCACAACGCCGACCAGCCACCGAGCCCGAACGCATGAATCATGCGTGCCTTGCCGAGCATCCGCACCGCATCGGCGAACCGTGTTTCTTCGAATGCCGACAGATGCTGACGCAAGGTCGACTCGATATCGCCAACAATTTGCCCATAAAACGCCGATTGCTCGGGCGCGCCCGCCGGATCGAGAAACCGGCTGCCAACACCGCTGGCCTGGGCCAGTTGCAGGCGCAGATCCCGCAGGTCGCGACACCCGACGGTACGGGCGAAGCGTGACAGCGTGGCGCTGCTGACTTCGGCGCGGCGGGCCAGGTCGTCCAGACTGGCGGAGGCGGCAAATCCTACGTCGTCGAGCATCAGCCTGGCGATTCTTCCTTCGCCGGCGCTGAAGGAATCCTGACGGACGCGAATCTGGTAGAGGATGTCCATGACGGCTCCTGTGTGGTTGCCTTGTACTCAGAGCAAACGCGCGAGCCCAAGGGTCAGGCCGAAGGCGACCAAAGAGATCAGCGTTTCCAGCACGGTCCAGGTCTTGAAGGTTTGGGCAACGGTCATGTTGAAATATTCCTTGATCAGCCAGAAACCGCCGTCGTTGACGTGTGAAAAGATAACCGACCCGGCCCCGGTTGCCAGCACCAGCAACTCGGGATGGGGATAGCCCAGGCCGATCGCCACGGGCGCGACAATGCCCGAGGCGGTCGTCATCGCCACGGTGGCCGAGCCGGTGGCGATACGCATCAACGCGGCGAACAGCCAGCCCATGACCAGGGGCGACAATTGGAATTCCTGGGCCAGCCCGACGATCTGCTGCGTGACCCCGGCGTCCACCAGGATCCGGTTCAAACCGCCCCCGGCCCCCACCAGCAACGTAATGCTGGCAGTGGGTGCCAGGCACTCGTTGGTGAACTTGAGGATCGACTCACGGTTGAAGCCCTGGGCCAGGCCGAGGGTCCAGAAGCTGAGGACAGTGGCCAGCAACAGTGCAATCACCGAGTTGCCGATGAACAGCAGGAACTGGTTGAAGCCGCTTCCCGGCGTAGAGATCAGGTTGGCCCAGCCACCGATCAGCATCAGGATCACCGGCAGCAGGATAGTCCCCAGGGTGATGCCGAAACCGGGCAACCTGGCGCGAGGTTCGCGCTCGAGAAACTGTCGCTCCAACGGGTTCTCTGCCGGTAACTGGATGCGCGGAACGATGAATTTTGCATACAGCGGGCCCGCGATGATCGCGGTGGGGATGCCAATCAGGATCGCGTACAGCAAGGTCTGTCCCACCGAGGCCTGGAACGCCTGTACCGCCAGCATCGCGGCCGGATGCGGCGGCACCAGGGCATGGACCACCGACAGCCCCGCGACCATCGGCAGCCCCACCATCAGGATCGACACGCCCACGCGCCGGGCGATGGTAAACGCGATGGGCACCAGCAGCACAAAGCCGACTTCGAAGAACAACGGCAGGCCGACCAGAAAGGCGATGCACACCATCGCCCAATGGGCGTTCCGCTCGCCGAAGCGCTCGATCAGGGTCTGTGCCATCCGCTCCGCACCGCCGGACTCGGCCATCATCTTGCCGAGCATCGTACCCAGGGCCACCACCAGCGCAATGTGCCCCAGTGTCTTGCCTACACCGGCCTCATAGGCACCCACCACGCCCGACGGCGGCATGCCCGCCAACAGCGCGAGGCCGATGGAGACCAAGGTGATCACGATGAACGGATTGAGCCGGTAGCGGGCGATCAGGACGATCAGCGCGATGATGGCAATGGCCGCGTAGACCAATAGCCAATAACCGAAAGCAGGTGCCATGCGGTACTCCTTGAACAGGGTCACGTCTATGAGTTGTGAAACTCATAAATCATTTCAAGGAATGATCTTCAAACACTTTGAAAATAACTTTCGTACCTGGATAAGAAACGTCGCTAACGGACATCGCGAAGCAGCCCCCATGAAAATCCACTGCAGAACTTTCATGCCTGTGGGAGCAAAGTTTGCTCGCGACAGCGGCAGACCAGCCAATGCCCTTGTTGACTGGATTGTCCGGATCGCGAGCAAGCTTTGCTCCCACAGGCCCACTGTTCCTCCGCCCGGCAATTGCGTACCATCCTTCTGCTTTTTGCACCACGTCCCCCGGCAGCCGACTCCCAACCGGCGCCCAGTCAGGTAAACCATGAAACCAGCACGCCTTCGCGCCGACGTCCTCGCCGGCCTCACCACGTCTTTTGCCTTGCTCCCCGAATGTATCGCCTTCGCCCTGGTGGCCCACCTCAACCCGCTGATGGGGTTGTATGGCGCTTTCATCATCTGCACCCTGACCGCACTGTTTGGCGGACGGCCCGGTATGGTGTCGGGCGCGGCGGGGTCGATGGCGGTAGTGATTGTCGCGCTGGTGGTTCAGCACGGCGTGCAGTACCTGCTGGCCACGGTGTTGCTGGGTGGGCTGATCATGGTGGCTTTCGGACTGTTACGGCTGGGCAAGCTGGTGCGCATGGTGCCGCACCCGGTGATGCTCGGCTTCGTCAACGGCCTGGCGATTGTCATTGCGCTGGCCCAACTGGAGCATTTCAAGAACGGCGAAACCTGGCTCAGTGGCGCACCGCTGTACTGGATGACGGGCCTGGTGGCGCTGACCATGGCCGTTGTCTACCTGCTGCCACGCCTTACCCGTAGCGTGCCGCCGGCCCTGGTGGCGATTCTCGGTGTCGGCCTGGCGGTCTACCTGCTCGGCCTGCCGACCCGCACGCTGGGCGACATGGCGCACATCGCCGGCGGCTTACCTGACTTCGCCCTACCGGACATCCCCTGGAACCTGGACACCCTGCAGATCGTGGCACCCTATGCGGTGATCATGGCGATGGTCGGTTTGCTGGAAACCCTGCTGACCCTGAACCTGACCGATGAAATCACCGAAAGCCGCGGTTACCCGGACCGCGAGTGCGTGGCGCTCGGCGCGGCGAATATCGCCTCCGGCCTGTTCGGCGGCATGGGCGGTTGCGCGATGATCGGCCAGACGGTGATCAACCTCAGCTCTGGCGGTCGCGGCCGATTGTCCGGCGCGGTGGCCGGGGTGATGGTGTTGCTGTTCATCTTGTTCCTGTCGCCCCTGATCGAGCGCATCCCGCTCGCTGCGCTGGTGGGCGTGATGTTCGTAGTGGCGCAGCAGACCTTTGCCTGGGCCTCGCTGCGGGTGATCAACAAAGTGCCGGCGAATGATGTGCTGGTCATCATCGCCGTGACCGTCATCACTGTGTTCACCGACCTGGCCGTGGCAGTGCTGTGCGGCATCATCGTCGCGGCGCTCAACTTCGCCTGGCAACAGGCCCGGGAGCTCTACGCCGACACCCATCTGGAGGCCGACGGCAGCAAACTCTATCGCCTGCACGGCACGCTGTTCTTCGCCTCGACCACACCGTTTCTCAACCAGTTCGACCCGGCGAATGATCCGATTCAGGTGACCCTGGACTGCCGTCACCTGAGCTTCGTCGACTACTCGGCCATCGCCGCGTTGAAGACCCTGCGCGAGCGATATAGCAAGGCCGACAAGCACCTGCGGGTGTTCCACCTCTCGGAGCGCTGCAAACAGATGCTCAAGCGCGCCGACGTGCATCACGACTGAAAAAACTGTGGGAGCGGGCTTGCTCGCGATGGCGGTGTATCAGCCAGCTCAATATTGACTGACCTGACGCTATCGCGAGCAGGCTCGCTCCCACAGGGGCATTGTGTTGGGCCGGGAAATTGGCCGGCGTTGCGCACCAGCCATTGACTGATGCCCGCGGTGGCGATGGAAACGCCGGTGGAGCGGGTATCGAAGACTGATCCTTGGCGAACCAGTCCCACATTGCCCAAATCACTCTTGCCTTGAAGTCATGAATCAGTCTGCAGATCCCGCGGGGCGTATTCGGCGAGTTTTTCCTGGATGAAGTCCAGGAAACACTGGATGCGCAACGCCAGTTGAGAGTTGCGGTAGTAGACCGCGTTGATCGGCTGGCGGTATCCGCTGTTGGCCTCGGCCAGCAGCACCTTCAATCGGCCGGCACGGATGTCGTCGCGGGTCATGAAGTCCGACAGGCAGGCGATGCCCTGCCCTTGCAGCGCCAGGTGGCGCACCGTTTCGCCACTGGACGCGCTGATGGCCGCCTGGATGGGCCAGCGGTCACCGTGAAGATGGCGCAGGGGCCATTGGTTGAGGCCATCGTTCTGGGCAAACCCCAGCAATACATGCTCCGCCAGTTCGGCGACGGTTGACGGCGTACCGTGCCGCTCCAGGTAGGCGGGGCTGGCCAGGATGTGCAACGGACTGCAACCCAGGGAGCGGGCATGCAGCGTCGAATCGGTGAGGGCGCCGATGCGGATAGCGACGTCGGTGCTCTGCTCCAGCAAATCAATGATCAGATCATTACTGTTGAGCTCAAGCTGGATGTCCGGGTAGAGCCTGCGGAACTCATCGATGTGCGGCACGATGGCATGCAGCATGAACGGCGACGCGGCGTTGATCCGCAACCGCCCCGAAGGCTTTTGCTGGCGGGAGGACAAGCGCTCCTCCAACGCCTCCAACTGGTCGAGAATGCCTTTGGCCTGTTCGAAGAAATACCGGCCCTCCTCGGTCAAATCCATGCGCCGGGTGGTGCGGTTGATCAGCGTGGTGCCGAGCTTGGCTTCCAGTCGGGACAGCGTGCGGCTGACCGCCGAGGGCGTCTGCCCGACCTGCTCGGCGGCGGCGGAGATCGACCCGCATTCGATCACGCAGACGAATATCTGCAACTCGTCGGATCTGGCTTTCACAAATATTCCTGTCGATTGTTCTCTTGTGGCGAGGGGATTTATCCCCGCTGGGCCGCGAAGCGGACCTTGAGTCAACACGCGATGTGCCTGGATGGCCGCGTTATCAACTTCGGCGCCTGCTTCGCAGGCGAGCGGGGATAAATCCCCTCGCCACAAAATAGTAGCCGCATGTGCGCTGAAATATCATGCCTCCAGGCCTAACACCTCGATCAAATGCTGTTCATACCGCGCCACATCGGCCTCGATGTTCGGGCGCTTCATCACGTCCACGCACAGGAAAGTCGGCAAGGCGATCATACCCAGGAACTGGTTGGCCTTGTGAAACGGAAAGTACACCGCGTCCACGCCCTTGCCTTCGAAGAAGTCGGTCGGATCCTCGAAGGCCTGCTGCGGGGCGTTCCAGGTCAGCGACAACATGTATTGCTTGCCCTGCACCAGGCCACCGCTGCCGTACTTCTGCGAGGCATCGGAGCGGGTACGGCCGTCACTGGCATAGAGACTGCCGTGACCTTCGGTGAACACTTCGTCGATGTACTTCTTCACGGTCCATGGCGCGCCCATCCACCAGCCCGGCATCTGATAGATGACGACATCGGCCCAGAGGAACTTGGCGACCTCTTCCTTGATGTCGTAACCACCGTCAATGAACGTGCTTTTGACGTCCAGGCCACCACGGTCCAGCACACTGAGGGCCGTGTCGTGGAGGGTCGCGTTATAGCGGCCGTCGGAATGAGCGAACTGTTTACCACCGTTGAGCAGCAGGACTTTTTTCATGGGGTAGCCTCATCGGGTTCCACGGCGAGCACCGTCTAAGGGCTGCCGAAAGGAGGTTGAAATGATGGGGGCAGACTACCGATGAGCCGCACGCGGAATAAGCGCTGCAACGACAAAACTGATTTGACCTATAAGCACGAATCAACAGCCGATTGTTGCCGTAGGATTCAACTCACTGTCACTCAGGAGACTCGCGATGAGCGAACTGCACGGTTTCATCCTCCACGCCAAGACCCGTCCGGAAAAAGCCGAAGCCTTCGAAGCACTGTTTCGTGCCTACGTCGAACCAAGTCGCGCCGAACCGGGCTGCATCGAATATCACATGCTGCGCGACCAAGAGGACCCGACGCTGTTTATCTTCTATGAAATCTGGCAATCCCAGGCCCACCTGGACGTGCATTCAAATCTGCCGCACATGAAGCAGTTCTTCGAGCAACGCATGGATTACCTGGAGCGCGACTTCGAGATCCGCCGCGTCGAGATGCTGAGTGCGCCGTCTAGCCGCTGATTAGCAAGTGAACGCCGAGCCCGCCAAGGCCGATGAAGAACACCCGCCGAAACAGCACGGCGCTGATCCGCTGGCGCAACCACTGCCCCAGCCACATCCCCAACAGCGCCGGCACCAAGGCCAGCAGCGATGCGCTCAGTTCCCCCCCGCCCAGGGCGCCGCGCCACAACAGGCCGGCCGCCAGGGCCAGCGTCGAAACGGTGAAAGACAGACCCAGGGCCTGCACCAACTCGTCCTTGCTCAAGCCCAATGCTTGCAGGTAAGGCACCGCCGGAATGACAAACACCCCCGTGGCGGACGTGATGACGCCGGTCAGCAGCCCGCAGAGCGGGGCGAGCCAGGGCTCAACATGGCCGCCGACCCGGAGCGTCGGCAGCGCCAGCCCACTCAGGGCATACACTAATAGTGCGCCGCCCAAGGCCCGCACCACCCAAGGCCCGCCGGCCATGCCGATCCACAAGGTGCCAAGGCCGGTGCCGATGAAAATCGCCAGCAGCAGCGGCCACAAGCGCCGGATCAAGGTAAGCAAGTGACCGCCGAAGGCCAGTTGCCAGAGATTGGTCAAGGTGGCCGGGATGATGAGCAATGCGGCAGCCTGCACCGGCGCCATAGCCAGCCCGAGCAACCCCATGGAAATGGTCGGCAGGCCGAGGCCGATCACCCCCTTGATCGTGCCGGCCAGCAGGAAAGTGGCGATGACCAGCAGGGATAGCGCTGGGCCCAGGTTCTGATAAAAAGCGATGAATGTGTTCATGGGCTATCCTGGGCCCAGGCGGGTGGTTTTGAAAATCTGCCATATACTTAGGCAGCCTCTTGTTCAGCAAGAGGCTGGAGACTTTGTGGGGCTATTGACGCCATCGCGAGCAGGCTCGCTCCCACAGGGTTTCGGGTGTACACAAATCTAGAGTCCACATCGGCCACTGTGGGAGCGAGCCTGCTCGCGAAGGCAATCCATCAGGCCCTACAAAACCCGGCACAGGCCCCATACCCATGCACTTCGACCTCACCGACCTGCGCCTCTACGTGAACATCCTCGACACCGGCAACATCACCGCCGGTGCAGCCCGCAGCCATCTGTCCCTGGCGGCGGCGAGTGCACGGGTCCGTGCCATGGAGGCGTCCCTGGGCACCGAACTGCTGGAACGCGGGCGCCGTGGCGTAACGCCCACAGCGGCCGGCAAGGCCCTGGCACAGCATGCCCGGGTATTGCTGCAACACGCGGAGCACTTGCAGCAGGATCTGGCGGAGTACGCCAAGGGGGTCAAAGGCCGGGTACGGCTGCTGTGCAACACCAGCGCCATGAGCGAATATCTGCCCGAGTTGCTGGCCACTTTCCTCAAGGACCATCCTAATCTCGACATCGACCTGCAGGAGCTGCCCAGCTCACGCATCACCCATGCCTTGCGCCAGGGCGCGGCAGACCTGGGTGTCGTCTCCGATGCAGTCGACACCGATGACCTTCAGACCCGGCCCTTTTGCAACGATCCGCTGGTACTGATCCTACCGTCCGAACACCCATTGGCCGACGGTCTCGTGGTGAGTTTCAGCGAGACCCTCAATCATGATTATGTCGGTCTGAACGCCTCCAGCGCCCTGGCGGTGTACCTCGAGGAGCAGGCCCTGCACACCGGGCTGCGCATGCGGATCCGCATTCGTGCCGACGGTTTCGATGGGGTGATTCGCATGGTGGCCCATGGCGCAGGTATCGCCATCGTGCCACGGGCCGCCATCGAACGTCGCCCCGCCGGACCATCGTATCGGTGCGTGCCGCTGCACGAGACCTGGGCACAACGGGCCCTGCTGTTGGCGGCGCGCAATTTCGAAGCGTTGCCGGCCTACGCCAAGGCTCTCGCCGTGCATCTGTCCGAGCATTGATTTGCGTTTCTGGGTAGCCCGATGTCGAGCACAGACAACTGGAGGACCGCAGACGTCTATAGGGTGCCTCTTCAGATTACGTCCAATGCCCGGAGTCCACATGACCGCACCTATCACCGTTCTGCGCGATACCCATCCGCTGCCCGTACTCGATGCCTGCAAATGGGAGAAGCTCGAAGGCGACCCGCACACCGTCAACCTCAACGCCTACACCAGCGAAGATGGCAGCAAAATCATGGGCACCTGGATCTGCACCCCGGGCAAATGGTACGTGGAGTACGTGAAGTGGGAATACTGCCACTTCCAGGAAGGCTACTGCATCATCACTCCGGAAGGCATGGAACCCATCCATTTGCGGGCCGGTGACATCTTTGTCATCGAGCCTGGGATGAAAGGCACCTGGGAAGTGGTTGAAACCGTGCGCAAATACTTCGTCTTTGCCTGACGCGGTTCGATACGCCTGCGGCCGATGCGCTGTGCTCGCCCGATGCGAACACAGCGCAGTGCCACAACCCGCTACACCGTGACGTTGACGACACTGATCCTGCCACTTCGATACGTCTCGAGTATCGGGTGGACACTGGACCGCGCCTCTCCCCCCGCCGTGAAAATCCCCACATATTCATCGACAGCACGTGTGGCGAGGACACTGAACTCACTCCCCCGCCACATTGATCCGTCTCGAGTTTATTGAGGCTTGCGATAGCTGTTAACGATGGCCGAGAAATCCTTGCCGCCCTCGCCCCTCTGGCTCATCGCCTGATACAACTGCTGCGCCACTGCGCCCAGCACTACCGGCTGGTGAACCTGCCTGGCGGCTTCAGTGGCCAGGCCCAGGTCCTTGAGCATCAGGTCGGCACCGAAACCACCGGTGTAGCCACGGGAGGCCGGTGCCGTTTCGATCACGCCCGGCCATGGGTTGTAGGTATCCGAACTCCAGCAACGTCCCGTGGAACTGTTGATGATGCCGGCCAGCACCTGGGTGTCGATCCCCAAGGCATCGCCCAGGGCCATGGCCTCGCTGACGCCCACCATCGAAATCCCCAGTAGCAGGTTGTTACAAATCTTGGCGATCTGGCCGGTGCCGACTTCGCCGCAATGAACGATGTTACGGCCCATTTGCGCCAACACCGGTTGCAAGGTGGCGAACAACTCGGCGGTGGCGCCGACCATGAAGGTCAGCGTGCCGGCCGCCGCGCCGCCAGTGCCACCGGAGACCGGCGCATCGGCCATCGCCACGCCTTGTTTGGCGGCAGCGGCAGCAACGTCGCGGGCGGTCTGCGGGTCGATGGTGCTGCAATCGACCGCTGGCGTACCGGCGGCAATGCCGGCCAGCACGCCGTCTTCACCCAGCCAGACACTGCGCACATGGGCAGCGGCCGGCAGCATGGTGATCACCAGCGCCGCGCCTTGGGCCGCATCGCGAGGCGAGGCGCTGACCGTGCCGCCCAACGCCGCAAGTTCGGCCAGCACGGTCTGGTTCAGGTCGAACAGGTTCAGCGAATGGCCGGCCTTGAGCAGGTTGCGCGCCATGGGCGCGCCCATGTTGCCCAGGCCGATAAATGCGATGTTCATGTCCGACTCCTTAGCGCAGGTTGATGGTGGTGTTCACACCGTCATTGACGCTGTCATCATCGAACCAGCGTGCGGTAACGGTCTTGGTCTGAGTGTAGAACTGCACCACCTGTTTGCCGTATGGACCCAGGTCACCGAGTTTCGAACCACGGGAGCCGGTGAAGCTGAAAAACGGCACCGGCACCGGAATCGGGATATTGATCCCCACCTGGCCAACGTCGATTTCACTCTGGAACTTGCGCGCCGCCGCGCCGCTCTGGGTGAACAGGCCAGTGCCATTGCCGAACGGGTTGGCGTTGACCAGGGCAATCGCCTCGTCGAGGGTGTCGACTTCCAGCACCACCAGCACCGGCCCGAAAATTTCCTCGGTGTAGATCCGCATGTCGGTGGTCACGCCGGAAAACAGCGTCGGCCCGACGAAGTTACCCTGCTCGAAGCCCGGCACGCTGACGCCCCGGCCATCGAGTTCCAGCTTCGCCCCCTGCTGCACGCCACTCTCGATCAATTCGAGGATCCGCGCCTTGGCCCGCTTGGAGATGACCGGACCGATGTCGGTGCCCGGCTCACTCCCGGCGTTGACCTTGAGCTTCTGCGCCAGCGCTTTCAGTTCCGGTAGCCATTGCCTGGCCGCGCCCACCATCACCACCACGGAGGTCGCCATGCAACGCTGGCCCGCCGCGCCGAAGCCGGCACCCACCAGGGCGTTGAGGGTCTGTTCGCGGTTGGCATCCGGCAGCACCACCGCGTGGTTCTTGGCGCCCATCATCGACTGCACGCGCTTGCCGTGCCGCCCCGCAAGGTCATACACATGGGTGCCGACCGCCGTCGAGCCGACAAACGAAACCGCCTTGATGTCTTTATGAGTGCAGAGCGCATCCACCACGTCTTTGCCACCATGCACCACGTTGAGCACGCCCGCCGGCACACCGGCTTCGACCGCCAGCTCGACCAGCAACATGGTCGACAGCGGATCCTGTTCCGATGGTTTGAGGACAAAGGTGTTGCCGCAGGTGATCGCCATGGGGAACATCCACAGCGGAATCATCGCCGGAAAGTTGAACGGCGTGATGCCCGCGCAAACACCGATCGGTTGGCGCAACGTGTAGGTGTCAACGCCACCGGCGACGTTCTCGGCAAACTCGCCCATCTGCAGGGTGCCGATGGAGCAGGCGTGCTCGACCACTTCCAGGCCACGGAAAATATCGCCCTCGGCATCCGCGAGGGTCTTTCCCTGCTCGGCGCTGAGCACGGCGGCGATGCGCTTGGAATGTTCGCGGATCAACGCCTGGAGCTTGAGCATGATGCGCATCCGCGCACCGATCGGCGTCAGCTTCCAGGTCTGGAAGGCACGTTGGGCAGCGGCAATGGCAGCGTCGACTTCCGAGGCGGTGGCGAATGGAACCTTCGCCAGCACCTGCTGGGTGGCCGGGTTGACGATGTCGTGCCATTCGCTGGAACGGGATTCAACCCACTCGCCGTCGATCAACAGTTTGACGGTCTGCAGGGTGGTGTCACTGGGCGTGAGGGAAACGTTCATGCTGGCCTCCGGGATTGTTCTTATAGAGAGCGTTGATTCAGCAGAAACCAAGGCGCAAAGACGCTCTTGGTGATGAGACGATTTTTGGAGTATAGATGTGCAAACTTCTAATAAGAACGCACATAAAAACCGGTCCATCATGCAAAAAAACATCACCTCCCTCGGTTCGCTGAACTGGGATGACCTCAAGTTTTTCCTGGAAGTGGCCCGCACCCGCAAGGCCAGCACCGCGGCCAAGCGCCTCGGCGTCGACTACACCACCGTGTCGCGACGCATCGGCTCGCTGGAAGCTTCATTGGGCACGCTGCTGTTCGAAAAATCCCGGACCAACGGCTTCGTACTGACCGCCGAAGGCCAACGCCTGCTGAGTTACGCTGAATCGATCGAAAGCACCCTGCACATGGCTTGCGAACAGGTGTCGGGATCGGGCGTCGCGTTGTCCGGTCATGTGCGCATGGGCTGCACGGAAGGCTTCGGCAGCTACTTCATCACGCCGCAGCTGAGCCACTTCGTCGACGCCTATCCAGCCATTTCGGTGGACATCCTGCCGCTGCCGCACTTCATCAGCCTCTCCAAGCGCGAAGCCGACATCGTCATCGCCCTGGAGCGCCCCGAACATGGCCCCTACGTATGTTGCAAACTGTGTGACTACCGGCTACAGCTCTATGCCACCCAGCCCTACCTGGACAGCCATCCGCCCATCCATCGTCCGTCCGATCTGAGCAAGCATTCGTTCATCAGCTACGTGGATGATCTGGCCTTCAGTTCGGAGTTGCTCTACCTCGCAAACGTGCTGCCCGACGCCAGCGCCCACCTGCGCAGCACCAGCGTGATCGCGCAGTTCGTGGCGGCGCAGCAAGGACGTTCACTGGCGATTCTGCCGTGCTTCCTCGCCGCCCAGGATCCACGGTTGCTGCCAGTACTGCCGGAGGACATCACCATCACCCGGCAGTTCTGGATGTACTGCCGGGAGGATCTGCGCAAGCTCAAGCGGATTACGTTGTTGTGGGATTACATCAGAGACGTGACTGAACAGAATCAGGCGCTGCTGATGGGCGAGAGCCGGGAGATGCTGTTTGCCGATTAGTCGGCAATGACCACGATGGCCACGCGACGGTTCTCCGTCCGGCCTTCGACCGTGTCGTTGGAGGCGACCGGTTTGCTGCTGCCCAGTCCACGGGATTGAACGTTTTCTTCGCGCATGCCAACACCGATCAGCACCTTGCTCACGCTATAGGCCCGACGTATCGACAGTTGATCGTTATAGGCCTGGGAACCCGATGCGTCGGTATGACCATCGACGCGTACCCGTTCGATTCCAGCGCCCAGCAGCGCCTTGCCGATTCGCTCGACGATCTCGGTGCTGGCTTCATTCAGGCTTTCTACGTCGCTGCCAAACAGCACCTTGCCCGACAGGCCGAACGCCCAACCCTCCTCGGTCAGTTTGAATCCTTGCTCCTTGAGCACGGCAATCTGCGCAGGCGTCAAGCCTTTGGGCGGGGCCGTCTGGCAACCGCTCAGGGCCAGGACGGTCATGAACAGAAATGAAATGAACAGTTGCAGGACAGATTGAGGGTATGAACGCACGCGTCAGCTCCTGGTTTTGAAGTTAAACAACGGGATGCTCCGTCCCCGTCGAATGTTGGCCGCCTCGGGCAAGGCGCTTGGCCTGGTACATCGCTGCGTCGGCGGCATGCAGCAAAGCGCCCGGAGTGGCGCCATGATCGGGATAGACCGCAATGCCGACACTGAGTGAAGTCAGCACAGAGGCATTGCCGGGCAATTGAATTGGTATTTCCATACTGGCGATGATCTTCTCAGCGATCCGTTCGGCGTCCTCGATCTTGTGCAACGGTGCAAGCAGCACCGCGAACTCGTCACCCCCAAGGCGCGCCACCAGGTCATCCTCGCGAAGCTGGGCGCGGACCCGGGTCGCCACCGCCGTCAATACGGCATCGCCGGCAGCGTGACCGAAGTTGTCATTGATGCCTTTGAACCGATCACTGTCCAGGTACAACACCGCCACCTGCTCGTCGAGTTTGCTGGCATTGCGCAAGGCACGAATCAGCCGGCCTTCGAAAAACGCCCGGTTCGGCAGTCCGGTCAGGCTGTCGTGGCTGGCTTGATGGGCCAGGGTCTCGTTCTCGCTCTGCAGATGGGTCTGCCAGGATTCGAGCTCGGCGAGCAGCGCGTTGAAGTCGTTGCCCAGGTTATCCAGTTCGGCAATGGCAGCCGGCGGGACTCGTCGATCCAGGGCTCGTTCGCAGCGGGCGGCGTGGGCCACGTCCGCCAGACTGCGCAGGGGGCCGGTGATCGCCCGCAACTGGCGCCGGGCCAGGTACAACGCCACCCAGGCACTCACCGCCGTGCACACGATGATCCCCGCCAGGCCGCTGAGCAAAAAACGCAACAGGCTGCCGCCATGCCCCGCCAGGTGGACACTGCCAATGGCCTGCCCCTGATGAAGGATCGGCACGCTGATGGGCTTTTCCAGGAATGCCTTGGCGATGTGCATCTCCAACCCCGACAACAAACCGGTTTCCGGTCGCTGCCAATGCGCCAACAGACGGCCATCCTCGTTGAATACCCGCGCATCGGCGACCTCTTCGGTGGTGGCAATCAATGCCAGCGCCTCGGTGGCGGCCACCGAGTCATCGAACACCACGGCCGCCTCCACGGTGTAGTTGATCGACCGTGCGATCAAGTGCAGGTTGTGATCGGCATAAACCCGTAATGCAAGCACTCCCAACAAAGTCAGGGACACACTGGCCATGGTCACCGCCACCAGTGCAACGATCAGATGGCCGCGGCCGATGACCGAGCCCAGGGTGGGACGGATACGCGAGGCTGGCAGACTCATGGCGCTGCTGACCTGCGACGTGAAAGCTGCAGGACACTCGGATGGATGCGTACGCCACTGCGCGCGACCGAATCGAGGTTGACCTCGAACGCCACCTGTTCATCGCCCACCCGCAAACAGAACAGGCTGCCCACGGTGCACTGGTCACCGCCTTCGCTGATGCTCAATACCGGTTTGCCGATCAAGGAGGCAAACAGTTGGGTGTGTTCATCGGCGGTCAGTCTGCCAACGTAGACCGCGTTGCATTCATCGGCGATGCCAGGGTAATCCGCCAGCAAACGCCGCACGTTCACCGTTCGGCCAGTGGACTGGGTGGTGCCGTTGACCAGATCGTCGGTGTATTGGGTCGGCCCGACAATGCAAAGCTGCAGTTGGGTAGGCTCTATGGGCCAGCGGGCGTAGCTGAGAATGCCCAATACGACCTGGGTCACCGCCTCGGCCCGCATCTGCGCGTGACCTGTAGGCTCCTGGCTTTCTGCAACCAGGACAGGCGACAGCAAACACAAAAAACTGGCGAGCAGATAATGCCTCCAGTCCTTGGCGCGCAGTGCTTGCCGAACAGCTCCACCCATGGAAACTCTCTTGATCGGTCCAGTAAATGTCGGAACGATAGCACAGTGCCAAAAAGCCAGCGAGACAACGCCTTACGGTGGCTTCCGACAAAAAGTCGCCGCCATTAAACCCATTGCCGTGAACATCCGTTCATTCAGCTACGCGGCTCCAGATCCAGCATCAGCCCGCTCAAGCGCTTGACCTTGCGCCGGACCGCTTCCTCGAATATCCCCGGCCGTGGCTCGATCAGGCTGAACCACTGTTTGGCCCGGGTAATGGCTGTGTACACCAGCTCTTTGGTCAATACGGGGTTCAACGCATCCGGAAGAATCAGCGCCGTATGGGTGAACTCCGAACCCTGGGATTTGTGCACCGTCATGGCATACACGGTTTCCACATCATTCAAGCGGCTGGGCAGGACGAAGCGCACACCGCCCTGTCCGTCGTTGCGAGGGAATGCCACCCGCAGGACCTGCCGGCCCGCATCCGGCCCATCACGCTCGGGCAATTTGAGGGCGATGCCGATATCGCCGTTCATCAAACCCAGACCATAGTCGTTGCGGGTCATCAAGACCGGACGGCCCTCGTACCACTGGTGATCGCTGTCGATAAGACGGGCCTTGAGCAGCGCTTCGGTCACTCTCTGGTTCAACCCTTCGACGCCCCACGGGCCTTTACGCACGGCACAGAGCAATTGGAACGCATCGAATGCAGAGAGAACCTCCCGAGCCCAATCGACCCAGCAGGCATCCTCCAGTGGACGGGACGCCGCCGGACGTCGTTGCTGCAGCAGGCTCAGGTAATGCCGATAGCCCTGGGGGCCTTCTGCCTGGCCTTCAAGCAGCAAGCGCTCCAGCGCCCCATCATGCTCACCCTTCAATGCCAGGGAGAACAAGTCGGCATGTTGCTTGGCCGCCAGCAACTGACGAGCCTTTTCGGGCTGCTGTTGGTTGACCCATCGAGCCAGTTGGCCGATACCACTGCCCTCGCCGAAGCGACGGGAGTGCCGGAGCATGACCACTTGCTGTGCCAACGGATGAGTGCCATCAAGGTCTTGCTGCAAATCACCAGCCGCCAGGTCTTCACCGCTGACCGACTCAAGCCAGGCTCGGGTTCGGGCGTTGTACCAGCCCTCCTCGGCATCCCGACACAAATCCGCCAGCACCGCACCGGCCTCCACCGAGGCCAACTGATCCTTGTCCCCGAGCAATACCAACCGCGCATGGGACGGCAACGCATCCAGGAGATTGGCCATCATCTCCAGGTCGATCATGGACGCTTCATCGATCACCAGTACGTCCAGCGGCAACCGATTCCCCCCATGGTGCCGAAAATGTCGGGTTCCCGGCCGGCTGCCCAACAACCGATGGACAGTGGTCACGTCGCAAGGAATCCGCTCGCGCACGGCCTCGGGGACATCCAGAGTCCGGACCTGCTGGCTGATGGATTCGGTCAGGCGCGCCGCCGCCTTGCCGGTCGGCGCTGCCAGGCGGATCCGCAGCGGCTTTCCGGCTTCGACCGCGGGAGCCTGAAGCAACGCCAGCAAACGCACGACGGTGGTGGTCTTGCCGGTGCCCGGACCGCCGGTGACGATACTGAAGGCACCGCGGGTCGCCAGGGCACAGGCCAGTTTCTGCCAGTCGATCGGGCCCGCGGCCGTGGCCGGCCCGAACAGCCCGTCCAGGCGTTCGCCCAGATCGACGGGGGCGGCCTCCTGTTCGGCCAGCCGTTGACGCAACGCCTCATCGATCCGCCGCTCATAGGTCCAATAGCGCCGCAGATAAAGGCGCTTACCGGACAGTACCAACGGCCGTTGCAGCGCCTCCTCTCGCACATCTGCGGCCAAGGCCACCAGGCGGCTGGAGGCCAGGGTCTTGCACCAATGGGCGCCCTCCAGGTTCCGCAATATCTGCGATGGCAACAGCATCACACCGGTTTGCGAATCCCCCTCGGGGGGCAGCGACAAGGCAAAATCCGGTTCCTTGAGCGTTTCGAACAGGTCCAGGCAGACATGCCCATGGCCCAGTTGATGACTGGCCAGCGCCGCAGCGAGCAGCACCAATGGATCGTCGTCGGGTGCCAGCTCATGCAGGAACGCGACGAAGGCTTTGTCCAGGGCGCGCAACCAGCCGCGCTCGACCCAGCGGGTCAGCAACAGCAGCAGATCGTCCGCACGGTCCAAAGGCACCAGTTCGACCAGGCTTTCGTCGTCCGACGGTTTGGGCAGCAGATCGACAAACGTCCGACTCATAGCAGTTCTCCCTGTACCCATGCCGGCTCGGCCTTGGGCTCGGGCGCTCCCTGGAAAAGGCGATCCAGTTGTTCGATCAGCGCTCGCGCAGGCTTGGTGAAGTAGACCCCTTGGCTGGCCGCACGGGTGCCACGAAGGAACAGGTACAGCGCACCGCCGACATGTCGGTCGTAGTCATAGTCGGGCAGCCGCGCCTTGAGCTGACGATGCAGCGCCAACAGGTACAGCACATATTGCAGATCGTAGCGATTGTCGAGGATCGATTGCTCCATGGCCTGAGGGGTGTAAGCCGTGTCATCGCTCCCCAGCCAGTTGGATTTATAGTCCGCCACGTAATATCGCCCTTCATGCTCGAAGGTGAGGTCGATGAAGCCCTTGAACATGCCGTTGAGCAGCACCGGCTCGGCAGCGACACGGGCCACACCGCCATGGGTGAATCGGCAAACCAGCTCATCGAGCTTGAGCACATCGACCTTATGGCTGGCGAACCAGAACTCCATCTCCACCTGGAACCGGGTCAGGTGTTCAAGCACCACCGGCGGCTGATCGTTGCCGATGCGCATAGGCATTGCTATCAAGTGCTGCAGCCAATCGTTGAGCGTCGTGATCCAGCCTGTCCAGCCTCGACGGTTGCAACGCCGGGCAATGGCGTCCTCGATGGCCGTTGGAGCGACGGCAAATCCTTCGCCGGCGACCCACTCCAGGAGGCCGTGGAGGAACGTGCCGGGGTTGGGCCCGCGAGGGAAGCGGTGAATGTCGCCTCCGATGGCGACCACTTCCCTGGGCGCATCAGGATCAAGCCGCTCATCGTCGAACAGCTTCTGGGCCTGGGGATCCTCCGGCGCCGCGTCGCTGCCCGCACTCAGGGTCTCGCCGATGCGCAAGGCGCTATACGAGGCGATCCACCAGTTTTCGCTGGCTTTGCGTACCGGCCTCAAGGGCTCGAGCAGCACCGCTTCGTTGCGCGCAGGCCGATAGCGTTCGTCGGTGGCCTGAGGCATCTCCTGGCAACTCACCGCAGTACTGCCTAGTTGCAGGTCTTCCAGCCATCGCCGCAATTGCACCGATTCGGACAGCGGCACACCGCCGCCCAACAGATACCCCAGCGCAGACAGATGCAGGATCGAGCTGCTGTTATTACCCCGCTTGAGATCGGCAACTCCCAGCCAGCAGGCATGTTGGGCGCGAGTGAGCGCCACGTAGAGCAGGCGCAAGTCCTCGGCCAGACGTTCGTCATCAGCCTTGGCGATCAGGTCGGCGGAAGGTTTCAGGCTGATCTGCGCCTTGCCGGCTTCATCGTGGTAATGCAGGGGCAACCGGCTGCCATCCACCGGCTTCGTCGAACAGATGAACGGCAGGAACACCAACGGATACTCCAGCCCCTTGGACTTGTGGATCGTCACCACCTTGACCAACTGCTCATCGCTTTCCAGGCGCAGGATCTGCTCTTCTCCAGCCTGACCGGACAAGGCCAGGTGCTCCGACAGGTGCCGGATCAGGGCCTGTTCACCGTCCAGCTCACCGGCGGCCTGTTGCAGAAGCTCGCTGAGGTGCAGCAGATTCGTCAGCACCCGCTCACCCTCATTGCGCATCATCAAGGCCTGGGGCAGTTCGAAATCATGCAGCAGGCGCCGCAACATGGGCAGCACCCCCTGGGTACGCCAGACCGTACGGTAGCCACGGAACTGCATGACCCGTGCTTCCCAGGCCAGCTCATCCTGGTTGAGTCGCTCCAGCTCCGTGAGCGGCAGATTCAACGTGATGCTCGCCAGTGCGGCCCGCAATGGTCGCTCGACATCAGGCTCGGCACAGGCCCTGAGCCAGGTCAGCAAGTCCCGTGCTTCCTGCGAGACAAAGACCGAATCCTTATCGGACAGATAGACGCTGCGTACCCCTCGCACGGACAACTCGTCCCGCACGGCCTGCGCTTCTTTACCGTCCCGCACCAGGATCGCAATGTCTGCTGGCAATAGCCCACGCAGTGCTTTTCCATCCTCGATGAAGCCGTCGCGCCCCGACTGGCCGCCGTTGAGCAGCGCCGTGATCTCACTGGCGCAGGCCGCCGCCATTTGCTGCCGATAGACCGCACTGGAGAGCGGCTTGTCCGACGGCAGGTGCCAGATGTTCAACGCAGCAAGGGGCTGACCCGCGACCTGCAAGGACTCCTTGCGGCCCTGGGCATCAACGGGCAGGAACGGCACCGGGTTCCGGTCCGGTGCTTCGCGAAACAGGAATGCCCCGCGCCCGCTCGGACGGGATTCGGCGCTCTGGAAAATGTGGTTTACAGCACCCACCATGGCGTGGCTGGAACGGAAGTTGGTTCCCAGGGTATGCAGCCTGCCGTCGGTCGCCTCACGGGCACGCAGGTAGGTATGGATATCGGCGCCACGAAAGGCGTAGATGGCCTGCTTCGGGTCACCGATCAGGAACAGCCCCGTCTCGGGGTTGTTGTCTTCGATGCGGTAGATGCTTTCGAAGATCCTGTATTGAACCGGGTCGGTGTCCTGGAACTCATCGATCAACGCGACCGGAAACTGCTCGCGTATCAGGCTCGCCAGGCGCTCTCCTCCGTCGGCCAGCAGCGCCGCATCCAGCCTCAGCAGCATGTCGTCAAAACCCATCTCAGCGCGTCGACGTTTCTCTGCCTCAAACCGTGCCCCCACCCATTGGGCCGCATGCTGCAACACCGCTGCATCCGGCGTGGGCAAGGCGTCCAGGCTGGCCTTGAGACTGGCCATGGCCTCCAGCCCGGGATGACTGGGCACATCGCCTTTCCAGGCCTCGGCCATGCCTTCGGGGGTCAATCGCGTAAATCCGGTACCGATATCCAGGAGCTCAAGACTCTCGTCATCCACCCAGGCGGAGATTTTCTGAAACCACGGCTCGAAGTAGCGTGCCTGCATCTTGCGCCCGTCGACGCTTTTGTTGGCAACGCCTTGCTGGCAGATCTCCAGCAGCTCCACCGCCCATTGCCGCCACGGCGCCTTGAGGTCGAGCAAGGCGGCACTGCGCTCCTGGAGCGATGCCAGGATGAGCTCGGCAGGCTCAAGCCCGTCAGCGTTGTCACGCTCGCTGGAAAACAGCCCCCTCACCCGCGGCAACAGGGCAGCGGGTCCTCCCCAATGGGTGCGTACCCAGTTCAATGCCTCACCCTGCATCGAGTAGCAGAACAGCCGCCAATAGTCGCGCAACACCTCGCCGAGCAATTCGCTGTGATCGGTTTCCAGGGTCTGGGTAAACAGGCTGCCGCTGTCGAAGGCGTGCTCACGCAACATCCGCTGACACCAACTGTGAATGGTCGAAACCGCAGCCTCATCCATCCATTGCGCGGCGATGTCCAGCCGATTGGCGCAACCGGGCCATTGCGCTTCGTCGAACTCGTCGCGCAATTGGGCAATCAGTGAATCGGGGGCCGGAATCTCATCACGAAAGAAGCGCGCCGCTTCGGCCAGACGCGTGCGGATACGTTCGCGCAGCTCCTTGGTGGCGGCGTCGGTAAAGGTCACGACGAGGATCTGTGGAGGAAGCAGTTCGCGACCGAACCCGGTCACCGAGCCGCCATGGCCCAGCACCAGCCGCAGGTATAACGCTGAAATGGTGAAAGTCTTGCCAGTGCCCGCACTGGCCTCAATCAATTGGCTCCCACGCAGGGGAAAAGCCAGGGCCAGAGGTGTCTGCCGACTCATGATTGCGCCTCCTCGCCAATCGCGGAACGCCATGGCGCGTCGAACAGAGGCCGATAAAGCGCATCACACCAGTCAGGAAATGTCTCGTCTGCCATGAGGGCATCGAAGTCGGCAAACTGCCGGGCCAGGGCCGGACTCTCACGTCGCTCGCCTTCAGAAGTCAGCCCATCGCCCTCGTAGGCTTTTCGGGCCGTCGCCTCGGCTTTATCCGGGTCCGTCTGACCAAGCCAGGCGAAGGCTGTTTTCACCGTGATCGGCAGTGGTTGGCGCATGCCTGACTGCCAAGCTTGCAACAGGTCACTGAGCAGTCTTCGCGCCACGGGTTCTTCAAAAGGCGCCAACAGCAAGCTGTCGTCACTGGCCACCAATGCGGTGGTCATCGACAAGCCGCTGGCGCACGCCACGAGATGATTGACCCAGGGACGTATCAGGCGATGCCACTTACGGGTCCTGACAGAGCCGATGCTGTTGGGTATGGCGGTGATGGCAAGGACCGCGCCGTCGGAGCGCTGGCGCAGGCCACTGAGCCATCCTTCGACGCTAACGTCATGCAACTGGAGACTGACAGGCACCGCGCTGGTCAACGGAGTGGGCCATAACGCCAGAAGCTGCTGATATCGCTGGAGCAGATCCGGCAGAGGCTCGATCAGTTCGCGCTGCATGCACTCACCGAAACCCGCCATGGGTAACAGGCCACTGTTCTGCAGGCGCCTGGCATGGGCCTCCAGGGCTAGATCCGGTTGGTCCAGGCGCACCAGGGCAGCTTCCAGCAAGCTGTCGCTCAGGCTATAGCGTTGAAGGGCATCGAGCACGAAGGGCTCGTCATCGGCCAACGGGGCTTCGATGGCCTCGAAGAACACCTTGAGTCGCTGGCTGAAAAAGTGGCGGACGGGGTTGCGCAGGAAGTCCTGCAATTGCCCGAGGCTCAAGGGCTCTTCCTGAACATAGGGCTCCAGTACCTGGGCGTTGCCCCCATGGTCCTGGTTGTCGTGGAGCATCCGCCATTCGCTGGCATAGCTGAACAACTCACTGCCCTGGAGGAAATAACGGGCACTGAACGGTTGCAGGGGATGTTCCTGGGTCAGCGCCTCGAGAAGATCCTTGTCATCCTCCAGTCGCCAGCCACTGGCCAGGTGATCCCGCAATTGACCGATCAACACCGATGCGGGTCGCTCGCTGTTATCGCGGATACTGCGTCCCACCCAACTGATATAGAGTTTTTCCCGGGCCGACAGCAGCGCCTCCAATAGCAGGTAACGATCATCCTCACGCCGGGAGCGATCGCCGGGACGATAGTCGCTCCCCATGAGATCGAAATCCAATGGTGGCTGGGCTCTCGGATAATCTCCGTCGTTCATCCCCAGCAGGCACACCAGATTGAAGGGGATCGCACGCATCGGCATCAGCGTGCAGAAGTTGACCGCTCCAGCGAGAAAACGCTGGGACAGTCGACCTTGGTCCAGCCCGGCCAGCCAAGCCTCGCGTACCACCGTCAGCGGCAACTCATCCTGCAGCCCAACCGACTCGCAGGTTTCCAGCCACGTTTCGCGCAGGTCTTCGAGCTGGGCCAGCAGATAGTCGTCATGTTCACTGTCCGCCTGGAAAAACAACTGCATCAAGTCACGCAGACGCGATCCCCACACCTGTGGAGACGCGGGCTCGGTGAGCGACTGATGGGCGACTTCCAGCGCATCCAGTAACGCGGCCAGTGGCCCGATCAACGCCGCGTCAAGGCCACCGATTTCGTCATAGGGTTCAATGCCTTCATAGGCGTCCGAACTGCCGACGGCATATCCCAACAGCATGCGCCGCAGACCAAACCGCCAGCTGTTCTGCTCAAGCTCGGCGGGCAACCCGAGCCCGGCGCGATGTTCGGCGTTCATGCCCCACCGAATACCCGCACCTTCGATCCAACGGTGCAGTGTCGGCAAGTCGGCTTCATCAAGGCCTAATCGCTTGCGCAGGGCCGGGACATCCAACAAGTCGAGGATTTCGCTGACGGGGAAGCGGCTATCGGGCAGCTTCAGCAAATGCTCGACGGCAATCAGCAGTGGATCACGTCCACGCTGTCCCTGGTCGGTCAGGGTGAAGGGAATGAAGCGCGGATCCGTCCTATCAAGCTGACCGAACACGGCACGGATATGCGGGGCGTAACTGTCGATGTCCGGGACCATGACGATGATGTCCCGAGGACGTAGCGTCGGGTCCGCGCTGAAATGGGCCAATAACTGGTCATGCAGGATTTCGACTTCACGCTGGGCGCTGTGGGCGACATGGAAACGGATCGATCCGTCTCGCTCCGTATCGACGGCCGGCCAGCGCTCCCGGGTTTCAGCCAGGGGGCGCAGCTCAAGAATGTCATCCTGCAACTGACCGAGAAGGGTCGTGGGATTACCATCACTGAACAGGTCGATCCGGCCATCGCGAAACACCGAGCGATAGCGACTGGGATCGTCGTAGCTGTCGAGCAGGTTGATATAGTCGCGCCCCTGCTTGCCCCATGCCGCGAGTAACGGATGAGCATGTTGATGCAGGGATTGCGGATCGAGGATGGCAGGCATGCCAGCCTTGCGTGCCTGACGCTTGTACTGGTGGCGCAGCAGGTCCTTGTCGGCCACGATGTCCGCCCAATGATGACGACAAGGGTTATGGACACATAGCAGGACCTGGCTGAACCGCGACAGACCGGCCAGCGCCTCGAGGGCTTGGGCCGGTAGCGAGGAAATACCAAACACGATCACCCGTGCAGGAAGTCCTTTCGGAGCGGTCTCCAGGCTGTTGATGCGTTCGATGTACCGTTGATGGACGCCCGCACGGCTTTGAGCCATGCCTTCTTCTCCCACATCCACCAACAAGGCTCGCCACAGCTCGGCTTGCCAGCAATTAGCGGGCGCGAGTGCCTTGATTTCGCCTCGGACATTTCTCGTCTGGTGTCGACCTTCCGCCCAGTCCTCCAGCCAGTCGGCCCGGTACACCTGATACTGGTCGAACAGATCGGCAAGGCGTTCGGACAACTGATAACGCTTGCGAAGGTCTGTGTCATGGGTGAGGAATCGACGCAGAGGCTCGAAATGAGGCTGCTCGATCAACTGCGGCAAGAGACGCATCAGTCGCCAGGTGAGGGGGGCTTTATCCAGCAGGGACTTGGCCGGAATCTCGTCGCGGCCCAGAACAGTTCGATAGAGTTGCCACATGAAACTGCCGGGCAGTTGTACATCAATGGCTGCCGCAATGCCACAGCCGCCGGTATCGTCGTCTTGCGGATCCTCAGCCAGTGCCAGCTTGAGCCATTGAGCAATACCGTTGCTCTGTACCAGTGCAATTTCATTTTCAAGCGGGGCCAGCGGATAACGTCGCATCAAGCTGATTACCAGGCTGCGCAGCTCATCGAGGCGATTGCCATGAATCACCATGAAGGCTGGGCTGAGGGACGTTGCGTCCGGCATAAAGGCATCCTTGAAAATGCAAAAAGCTAGGGCCGAACCTTAGCACTGTCGGGGGGTTGTAGCAGCCGGGAACGGTCCGCGCTTGTCGTAAGAACTTTCCTGTGGGCAAAACAAAACCCCTACCTGCGTCAGCAGATAGGGGTTTCGGAATTTAATCTTGACGATGACCTACTCTCACATGGGGAAACCCCACACTACCATCGGCGATGCATCGTTTCACTGCTGAGTTCGGGATGGGATCAGGTGGTTCCAACGCTCTATGGTCGTCAAGAAATTCGGGTACTGATTCGTGACCGGCTGGCCTCGCTTCAGCAAATTGGGTATGTGACAGCTTTCGGTGCTTTGTGAGCGTCGAACTTTCGGTTCATTTCGTCTTCACACACCGCAATCTGGTGCCCTTGCGCTTTTCAGCTCGGAGCAAGCAAATTGCTTGGGTGTTATATGGTCAAGCCTCACGGGCAATTAGTACAGGTTAGCTCAACGCCTCACAGCGCTTACACACCCTGCCTATCAACGTCGTAGTCTTCGACGGCCCTTCAGGGAGCTCAAGGCTCCAGTGAGATCTCATCTTGAGGCAAGTTTCCCGCTTAGATGCTTTCAGCGGTTATCTTTTCCGAACATAGCTACCCGGCAATGCCACTGGCGTGACAACCGGAACACCAGAGGTTCGTCCACTCCGGTCCTCTCGTACTAGGAGCAGCCCCTCTCAAATCTCAAACGTCCACGGCAGATAGGGACCGAACTGTCTCACGACGTTCTAAACCCAGCTCGCGTACCACTTTAAATGGCGAACAGCCATACCCTTGGGACCGGCTTCAGCCCCAGGATGTGATGAGCCGACATCGAGGTGCCAAACACCGCCGTCGATATGAACTCTTGGGCGGTATCAGCCTGTTATCCCCGGAGTACCTTTTATCCGTTGAGCGATGGCCCTTCCATACAGAACCACCGGATCACTAAGACCTACTTTCGTACCTGCTCGACGTGTCTGTCTCGCAGTCAAGCGCGCTTTTGCCTTTATACTCTACGACCGATTTCCGACCGGTCTGAGCGCACCTTCGTACTCCTCCGTTACTCTTTAGGAGGAGACCGCCCCAGTCAAACTACCCACCATACACTGTCCTCGATCCGGATAACGGACCTGAGTTAGAACCTCAAAGTTGCCAGGGTGGTATTTCAAGGATGGCTCCACGCAGACTGGCGTCCACGCTTCAAAGCCTCCCACCTATCCTACACAAGCAAATTCAAAGTCCAGTGCAAAGCTATAGTAAAGGTTCACGGGGTCTTTCCGTCTAGCCGCGGATACACTGCATCTTCACAGCGATTTCAATTTCACTGAGTCTCGGGTGGAGACAGCGCCGCCATCGTTACGCCATTCGTGCAGGTCGGAACTTACCCGACAAGGAATTTCGCTACCTTAGGACCGTTATAGTTACGGCCGCCGTTTACCGGGGCTTCGATCAAGAGCTTCGCGTTAGCTAACCCCATCAATTAACCTTCCGGCACCGGGCAGGCGTCACACCCTATACGTCCACTTTCGTGTTTGCAGAGTGCTGTGTTTTTAATAAACAGTCGCAGCGGCCTGGTATCTTCGACCGGCGTGGGCTTACGCAGCAAGTGCTTCACCCTCACCGGCGCACCTTCTCCCGAAGTTACGGTGCCATTTTGCCTAGTTCCTTCACCCGAGTTCTCTCAAGCGCCTTGGTATTCTCTACCCAACCACCTGTGTCGGTTTGGGGTACGGTTCCTGGTTACCTGAAGCTTAGAAGCTTTTCTTGGAAGCATGGCATCAACCACTTCGTCACCCAAAGGGTAACTCGTCATCAGCTCTCGGCCTTAGAATCCCGGATTTACCTAAGATTCCAGCCTACCACCTTAAACTTGGACAACCAACGCCAAGCTGGCCTAGCCTTCTCCGTCCCTCCATCGCAATAACCAGAAGTACAGGAATATTAACCTGTTTTCCATCGACTACGCTTTTCAGCCTCGCCTTAGGGACCGACTAACCCTGCGTCGATTAACGTTGCGCAGGAAACCTTGGTCTTTCGGCGTGGGTGTTTTTCACACCCATTGTCGTTACTCATGTCAGCATTCGCACTTCTGATACCTCCAGCAAGCTTCTCAACTCACCTTCACAGGCTTACAGAACGCTCCTCTACCGCATCACTTACGTGATACCCGTAGCTTCGGTGTATGGTTTGAGCCCCGTTACATCTTCCGCGCAGGCCGACTCGACTAGTGAGCTATTACGCTTTCTTTAAAGGGTGGCTGCTTCTAAGCCAACCTCCTAGCTGTCTAAGCCTTCCCACATCGTTTCCCACTTAACCATAACTTTGGGACCTTAGCTGACGGTCTGGGTTGTTTCCCTTTTCACGACGGACGTTAGCACCCGCCGTGTGTCTCCCATGCTCGGCACTTGTAGGTATTCGGAGTTTGCATCGGTTTGGTAAGTCGGGATGACCCCCTAGCCGAAACAGTGCTCTACCCCCTACAGTGATACATGAGGCGCTACCTAAATAGCTTTCGAGGAGAACCAGCTATCTCCGAGCTTGATTAGCCTTTCACTCCGATCCACAGGTCATCCGCTAACTTTTCAACGGTAGTCGGTTCGGTCCTCCAGTCAGTGTTACCTAACCTTCAACCTGCCCATGGATAGATCGCCCGGTTTCGGGTCTATTCCCAGCGACTAGACGCCCTATTAAGACTCGCTTTCGCTACGCCTCCCCTATTCGGTTAAGCTCGCCACTGAAAATAAGTCGCTGACCCATTATACAAAAGGTACGCAGTCACCCAACAAAGTGGGCTCCCACTGCTTGTACGCATACGGTTTCAGGATCTATTTCACTCCCCTCTCCGGGGTTCTTTTCGCCTTTCCCTCACGGTACTAGTTCACTATCGGTCAGTCAGTAGTATTTAGCCTTGGAGGATGGTCCCCCCATATTCAGACAAAGTTTCTCGTGCTCCGTCCTACTCGATTTCACTTCTAAGATCCTTTCGCGTACAGGGCTATCACCCACTATGGCCGCACTTTCCAGAGCGTTCCGCTAAAATCAAAGAAGCTTAAGGGCTAGTCCCCGTTCGCTCGCCACTACTAAGGGAATCTCGGTTGATTTCTTTTCCTCAGGGTACTTAGATGTTTCAGTTCCCCTGGTTCGCCTCTTGCACCTATGTATTCAGTGCAAGATAACCATCTTATGATGGCTGGGTTCCCCCATTCAGACATCTCCGGATCACAGTCTGTTTGCCGACTCCCCGAAGCTTTTCGCAGGCTACCACGTCTTTCATCGCCTCTGACTGCCAAGGCATCCACCGTATGCGCTTCTTCACTTGACCATATAACCCCAAGCAATCTGGTTATACTGTGAAGACGACATTCGCCGAAAATTCGATTGTGCTCAAAGAGCCACTCACAAATTTTACCTTAGCCTGATCCGTTACCAGTGAAAGTAACGTTCAGTCTATCTTTCTATCACATACCCAAATTTTTAAAGAACGATCTAATCAAAAGACTAGAAATCAACATTCAGCATCGTCTTGATGGAATGCTCATTTCTAAGCTTTAACGAGGGTCACCAATCGGTAATGGTGGAGCCAAGCGGGATCGAACCGCTGACCTCCTGCGTGCAAGGCAGGCGCTCTCCCAGCTGAGCTATGGCCCCGTATCGCTACAGGGTGCACCAGTAATTGGTGGGTCTGGGCAGATTCGAACTGCCGACCTCACCCTTATCAGGGGTGCGCTCTAACCAACTGAGCTACAGACCCAATCGTCTTCTTCAATGAATCAAGCAATTCGTGTGGGAGCTCATGAAGCAACTGCCGTCGTCGATTAAGGAGGTGATCCAGCCGCAGGTTCCCCTACGGCTACCTTGTTACGACTTCACCCCAGTCATGAATCACACCGTGGTAACCGTCCTCCCGAAGGTTAGACTAGCTACTTCTGGTGCAACCCACTCCCATGGTGTGACGGGCGGTGTGTACAAGGCCCGGGAACGTATTCACCGCGACATTCTGATTCGCGATTACTAGCGATTCCGACTTCACGCAGTCGAGTTGCAGACTGCGATCCGGACTACGATCGGTTTTGTGGGATTAGCTCCACCTCGCGGCTTGGCAACCCTCTGTACCGACCATTGTAGCACGTGTGTAGCCCAGGCCGTAAGGGCCATGATGACTTGACGTCATCCCCACCTTCCTCCGGTTTGTCACCGGCAGTCTCCTTAGAGTGCCCACCATAACGTGCTGGTAACTAAGGACAAGGGTTGCGCTCGTTACGGGACTTAACCCAACATCTCACGACACGAGCTGACGACAGCCATGCAGCACCTGTCTCAATGCTCCCGAAGGCACCAATCCATCTCTGGAAAGTTCATTGGATGTCAAGGCCTGGTAAGGTTCTTCGCGTTGCTTCGAATTAAACCACATGCTCCACCGCTTGTGCGGGCCCCCGTCAATTCATTTGAGTTTTAACCTTGCGGCCGTACTCCCCAGGCGGTCAACTTAATGCGTTAGCTGCGCCACTAAAAGCTCAAGGCTCCCAACGGCTAGTTGACATCGTTTACGGCGTGGACTACCAGGGTATCTAATCCTGTTTGCTCCCCACGCTTTCGCACCTCAGTGTCAGTATCAGTCCAGGTGGTCGCCTTCGCCACTGGTGTTCCTTCCTATATCTACGCATTTCACCGCTACACAGGAAATTCCACCACCCTCTACCATACTCTAGCTCGACAGTTTTGAATGCAGTTCCCAGGTTGAGCCCGGGGCTTTCACATCCAACTTAACGAACCACCTACGCGCGCTTTACGCCCAGTAATTCCGATTAACGCTTGCACCCTCTGTATTACCGCGGCTGCTGGCACAGAGTTAGCCGGTGCTTATTCTGTCGGTAACGTCAAAACCATCACGTATTAGGTAATGGCCCTTCCTCCCAACTTAAAGTGCTTTACAATCCGAAGACCTTCTTCACACACGCGGCATGGCTGGATCAGGCTTTCGCCCATTGTCCAATATTCCCCACTGCTGCCTCCCGTAGGAGTCTGGACCGTGTCTCAGTTCCAGTGTGACTGATCATCCTCTCAGACCAGTTACGGATCGTCGCCTTGGTGAGCCATTACCTCACCAACTAGCTAATCCGACCTAGGCTCATCTGATAGCGCAAGGCCCGAAGGTCCCCTGCTTTCTCCCGTAGGACGTATGCGGTATTAGCGTCCGTTTCCGAGCGTTATCCCCCACTACCAGGCAGATTCCTAGGCATTACTCACCCGTCCGCCGCTCTCAAGAAGTGCAAGCACCTCTCTACCGCTCGACTTGCATGTGTTAGGCCTGCCGCCAGCGTTCAATCTGAGCCATGATCAAACTCTTCAGTTCAAACATCTTTGGGTTTTGAGAAAACCCTAAACTTGGCTCAGCAATCGTTGGTTACATCTTTGATTTCTCGCGGAGTAACTTGTGATGCTGATAATCTGTTGACTAGCAGTCTGACTCCACAAGCACCCACACGAATTGCTTGATTCAGTTGTTAAAGAGCGGTGGGTTGAGCCTTTCGTCTCAACCGAGGCGCGCATTCTACAGCGCCCCGTGTATCTGTCAAGCGGTTATTTTAGAAGTTTTCAAAGTTTTGCTTTCCAAAACCTCAACAACTTCAACCACTTGCGCTTTCGATCTCTCGTTAGCGGGAGGCGAATTCTACAGCGTTGGTCGCTGCTGTCAACACCTCTTTTTCACCGCTTTCGACCGAGAAGATCGAACCGTCAAACCGAGCCAAACAACCTGCCCTGCCGACTCCTTCCGGACTTCGATGAACTGAAGTCCTGCGCTGCCAGAAAACATCTAACTCATTGAAACTCAAGGAGTTTTCCGTTTCGACTGCGCCGGAAGTGGGGCGAATTATAGAGACTCAGAATCTGCCGTCAACTATTTTCACGTTTCTGTCATATCGGTCAAAAACGGCCATAAACAAAGAGGCCGGCGCTTAAGCGCCGGCCTCTTTGTTCATCCATTACAAACTGGGAAACGCAAACTGCGAAGCTTCATGGCTGGCGCGTTGCGGCCAGCGCTGGGTAATGGCCTTGCGACGCGTATAGAAGCGCCCCCCATCCGGACCGTAGGCGTGCAGATCGCCAAACAACGAACGCTTCCAACCGCCAAAGCTGTGATAAGCCACAGGCACAGGCAGCGGTACGTTGACGCCCACCATGCCTACCTCAATTTCATCGCAGAACAACCGCGCCGCTTCGCCATCGCGGGTGAAGATGCAGGTGCCGTTGCCATACTCGTGATCGTTGATCAGCTGCATGGCTTCCTCCAGGCTGTTGACCCGGACAATGCACAGCACCGGACCAAAGATCTCTTCCTTATAGATGCGCATCTCTGGCGTCACGCGATCGAACAGGCAGCCACCCAGGAAGAAGCCGTCTTCGTGTCCCGTCACGCTCAGGCCACGGCCGTCGACTACCAGCGAAGCACCGGCCGAAACGCCGTCTTCTATATAGCCGCTGACCTTGTCGCGATGCTGACCGGTCACCAACGGCCCCATGTCCAGCCCGCAAGAAGTGCCGGCACCGATTTTCAACGCCTGGATCTGCGGCACCAGCTTGGCCACCAGCGCATCCGCTACCTGGTCGCCCACACAGACAGCCACCGAAATCGCCATGCAACGTTCGCCACACGAACCATAGGCCGCCCCCATCAACGCATTGACTGCATTGTCCAGGTCAGCATCCGGCATCAGCACCGCATGGTTCTTCGCCCCGCCCAGTGCCTGAACGCGTTTGCCGCGACGGGTGCCCTCGGCATAGATGTACTCGGCAATCGGCGTCGAACCGACAAAACTCAGCGCCTTCACCTCCGGCGCCTCGATCAGTGCATCCACGGCAACCTTGTCACCGTGTACGACACTCAACACGCCCTCGGGCAATCCGGCTTCCAGCAGCAATTGTGCAATCAGCAACGTCGAGCTCGGGTCACGCTCGGATGGCTTGAGAATGAAGCAGTTGCCGCAAACGATCGCCAGCGGATACATCCACAGTGGAACCATCGCCGGGAAGTTGAACGGGGTGATACCCGCCACTACGCCCAACGGCTGAAAATCCGACCAGGCATCGATGTTCGGTCCTACGTTGCGGCTGTATTCACCTTTCAGAACTTCCGGAGCCGCACAGGCGAATTCGACGTTTTCGATACCCCGCTTGAGTTCACCGGCGGCATCTTCCAGGGTCTTGCCGTGCTCCTCGCTGATCATCTGCGCGATACGCGACTCGTTCTGTTCCAGCAATTGCTTGAAACGAAACATCACCTGGGCACGCTTGGCCGCCGGCGTCTTGCGCCAGGCAGGGAACGCCGCGGTGGCGGCATCGATGGCCCGCTGGACAGTCGCGCGATCGGCCAGTGATACCTTATGAATCGCCTGGCCGGTGGAAGGATTGAAGACGTCCGCTGTACGCGTGCTGTCGCTCAACAGTTCGCCATTGATCAGATGCGGGATGAGGCTCATGGGGACTCCAGAATTTTTATCCACAGGCGCCCGCGACCGGACGCCTGTCGTTGAAGGTGACAGGGAAAACGTCAGTCGAGCTTGTTCAGCACTTCACCGACCGCGTCGAACAGACGATCCAGGTCCTGTGGCTTGCTGTTGAACGTTGGCCCGAACTGCAGGGTGTCGCCACCGAAGCGGACATAGAATCCGGCCTTCCACAACGCCATGCCGGCCTCGAACGGACGGACGATCGCATCGCCGTCCCGCGGAGCGATCTGGATCGCGCCGGCCAGGCCAAAGTTGCGGATGTCGATCACGTTCTTCGCGCCTTTGATCCCATGCAGGGCGTTCTCGAAATGTGGCGAGACTTCGGCCACGCTCTGCACCAGGTTTTCCTTCTGCAGCAGATCCAGCGCCGCCAGGCCCGCCGCGCATGCCACCGGGTGTGCCGAATAGGTATAGCCGTGAGGAAACTCCACCGCGTACTCAGGCGTCGGCTGGTTCATGAAGGTCTGGTAGATCTCGCTGCTGGCAATGACCGCCCCCATGGGGATCGCACCGTTGGTGACTTGCTTGGCGATGCACATCAGGTCAGGCGTCACACCGAAACTCTCTGCACCGAACATCGAACCCGTGCGGCCGAACCCGGTGATCACTTCGTCGAACACCAGCAGGATATTGTGCTGGTCGCAAATCTGCCGCAGGCGCTTGAGATAGCCCTCGGGTGGAACCAGCACACCGGCGGACCCGGCCATCGGCTCGACGAAGACGGCCGCGATGTTGGAGGCGTCGTGCAACTCGATCAGTTTCAGCAGCTCATCGGCAAGGGCAATGCCACCCTCTTTCGGCATGCCACGGGAATAGGCATTGCTCGCCAACAAGGTGTGGGGCAGGTGATCGACATCCGCCATCGCCTGGCCGAACAGTTTGCGGTTGCCGCTGACGCCGCCCAGGCTGGTACCCGCGATATTCACGCCGTGGTAGCCGCGGGCACGGCCGATCATTTTGGTCTTGGTGGCCTGGCCTTTGAGACGCCAGTAGGCGCGAACCATCTTCACCGCCGTATCGGCGCACTCGGAACCGGAGTCGGTGAAGAACACATGATTGAGATTGCCCGGCGTCAGGCTGGTGATTTTTTCCGCCAGTTGGAACGACAGCGGATGACCATATTGGAACCCCGGTGAGTAGTCGAGGGTACCCAATTGTTTAGCGACCGCGTCCTGGATTTCCTTGCGGGTGTGCCCGGCGCCGCAGGTCCACAGACCCGACAGCGAGTCATACACCTTGCGCCCGTGCTCATCGATCAGCCAACTGCCTTCGGCACCGACGATCAGGCGCGGGTCGCGCTGGAAGTTGCGGTTGGCGGTGTAAGGCATCCAGTGAGCATCAAGCTTGAGCTGACTGGCCAAAGAACTGGTCGCGTGTTCGGGCATGTTCATTGACAAAACCTCGCAAGATTTGAACGGTATCGGGGCAAACGCCTGGTTGCGACTAAGTTGCCACGACGATAAAGTCGGTGAAATCCAACTTTTCTAACCTTCAGTCAGTGGATTACTAAACTATGAGCGTTCGCCGCCCCGATCCGCTGGCGCAGGTCAGTGACTTTGATATTCGTCTGCTGCGTATCTTCCGTAGCGTAGTGGAATGCGGGGGATTTTCCGCGGCGGAAACGGTGCTGGGTATCGGCCGCTCGGCCATCAGCCAGCAGATGAGCGATCTTGAACAGCGCCTGGGCCTGCGCCTGTGTCAACGCGGGCGCGCGGGATTCTCACTGACGGAAGAAGGTCGCGAGGTCTATCAGTCGGCCCTGCAACTACTTAGTGCGCTGGAAAGCTTTCGCACCGAGGTCAATGGCCTGCATCAACACTTGCGTGGCGAACTGAACATCGGCCTGACCGACAACCTCGTCACCCTCCCCCATATGCGCATCACCCACGCGCTGGCGCAATTGAAGGAACGCGGGCCCGACGTACAAATCCAGATTCGCATGATCGCCCCCAACGAAGTCGAGCAAGGTGTTCTCGACGGGCGCCTGCACGTCGGCGTAGTCCCTCAGGCCAGCGCCCTTTCCGGGCTGGAGTACCAGCCGCTCTATAGCGAACGTTCATTGTTGTATTGCGCGGTCGGGCACCCACTGTTTTATGTGGACGACTTGCAACTCGATGAAGTCCGCCTCAACAGCCAGGACGCCATCGCCCCTACCTTTCGCCTGCCAGTCGACATCCAGGCCCATTACCAAGCGCTCAATTGCACCGCCAGTGCATCGGACCGCGAAGGCATGGCGTTCCTGATTCTCACCGGTCGCTACATCGGCTACCTGCCGGATCACTACGCCAACGTCTGGGTCCAGCAAGGCCGGTTACGTGCCCTGAAACCCACGACGCGGTTCTATGACCTGAGCCTGGCCTCGGTGACGCGCAAGGGGCGCCGTCCTCATCTGGTGCTGGAGAGTTTCCTCGAGAGCCTGGCGGCAACCCGCTAATGCGTTCGCCTTTTGTGGCAACAGTACTTGTCGGATCGGTGCCGGTGCGCTATCAACGCATTTGCCTGCCCACAGACCCAGCCCGGAAACGTCCATGACCTTTGAAGTCCCAGCCCACGGTGGCAAGCCCACCGGCCGCATTCGTCAGAAGAACGAAGAGACCATCCTCAAGGCTGCTGAAGATGAATTCGCCCGTCACGGATTCAAAGGCACCAGCATGAATACCATCGCGCTGAATGCCGGATTGCCCAAGGCGAACCTGCATTATTACTTCAGCAACAAACTCGGGCTGTACGTGGCAGTGCTGAGCAACATCATCGAGTTGTGGGACAGCACCTTCAATACCCTCACCGCCGAGGATGACCCGGCCGAGGCGTTGACGCGCTACATTCGCGCCAAGATGGAATTTTCCCGTCGCCAACCCCAGGCGTCGCGGATCTTCGCCATGGAAGTGATCAGCGGCGGCGAGTGCCTGACCGAATACTTCAACCAGGACTACCGCGCCTGGTTCAAGGGCCGCGCGGCGGTGTTCCAGGCGTGGATCGATGCCGGCAAGATGGACCCGATCGACCCGGTGCATCTGATTTTCCTGCTATGGGGCAGCACCCAACACTACGCCGACTTCGCCACCCAGATCTGCCGCGTGACCGGCCGCAGCAAGTTGAGCAAGCAAGACATGACCGACGCTGGTGACAACCTGATCCGCATCATTCTCAAAGGCTGCGGCCTGACACCCACCCTTTAAGACACTCATGCCCTTTACTCTCGTAGGCTTTTGCGAATACCGCGAAGAAATTCGCAAAAGCCGCTTCATCACCTTCGCGGCCCCCATCACCAGCCCCGCCGATGCCCAGGCCTTTATCGAGCAATACAGCGACCTGAACGCCACACACAACTGCTGGGCCTGGAAGCTGGGCGATCAATACCGCAGCAACGACGATGGCGAACCGGGGGGTACTGCCGGGCGCCCGATCCTGGCGGCTATCGAAGCCCAGGCTTGTGACCAGGTGGTGGTGCTGGTGATCCGCTGGTATGGCGGGATTCAGTTGGGTACCGGTGGGCTGGCCCGGGCTTATGGCGGTGGCGCGAACAAGTGTCTGCAAAACGCCGAAAAGCTTGAACTGATCAGCCGTGTGCCGCTGCACTGCACCTGCGGGTTCGCGGAACTGGCCTTGGTAAAACTGCGGGTGGCCGAATGCGGTGGCCTGATCCATACGGAAGGGTTTACCGCCAACGGCGTTGAATTGCAGCTGGCGGTGGGTGAAGGCCAGATCGACACGCTGCAAAAGCAACTGGCCGACTTGAGTCGCGGACGGATTCTGCTGGAGCGTTCAGCCTGACTTGCCCACATCTGCTGTGTGCCTGCTTGTGGATAACCTGAGCACATCCGCCTGTAACCCTTCTGTCATGCGGGTTTGCGAGGGTTGCTCATTTTTCATCCAAATCTTTACCCACGCCTTAAATAAGTCAGCAAAACAAACGCTTGCAGCGAGTTATCACCTTTGGGAGAAAGCCGTGCGGTGCTTATGCCCGAGTTTCCAGCTTGCGCACAATAACTGTGGAGCAAGCTGTGGATAACCCGTTCATGGCTCACGCGACCCCAAGAAGGACATGGCTCCCAAGCGCTTGTTCATTTTTTAACCATTCGTTAACGAGTGATCACGCCTCCAGCTGGAACCCGTGTTCTCGTCACGCACGGGTAACAGCTGAACAACACCCCACACCAGCTCGAAAAACACAAATATCCACACCAACGCGCTGGCGCCGTGCAGCAGCGCGTAGAACATCCAGGCCGCAAACAGCAACCGTCCCGCCGCGTCATACCGTCCGTACAGTGGTCGCGGATCTCGAATCCGCAGCACCGACCATACGCAAACGATCGAGCCCAGCAGATTGGCCATCAACAGGTGCATAGGCGCAAACGGCGGCAGCTCGCCAGGCAGGTCGAGCATTTGGGTCACGCCCAGCAACCAGCCGTGCAGGGCGGCGAAACTCCATGGCGTGGCAAATGCCGCAGTGACGATCAGGTCGTACCAGGCGCCACCGAGCACCACGCGACGAAATTGCAGTGAAGTCCACATAGGCATTGCTCCGGATAATCAAGGAGCAAAGAGCCTAAAGCCTGGGGTATGCTCCAGGGTCAAGCTTTCCTGGAGATTGCCATGCGAATCGGTGAACTGGCCCAGGCCTGTGCCGTCAGTCGTGACACGCTGCGCTTCTATGAGCAGCGCGGGCTGATTGCGGCGGGACGCAGCGCCAACGGGTATCGCGACTACCCCGCCGACATGGTGCAACTGGTGCTCTATATCAAGACAGCCCAACGCCTGGGCTTTACCCTTGGCGAGATTGGCAGCAGCGTCGCCACTGTGCGGCAGGCACCCGACCCGGACCTCGCCGTGGCTCATCTGCTGCAGAACAAACTGAACCTGATCGAAACCCGCATGACCGAACTCGACGCGTTGCGTCATGAGCTGAAACAACGGCTCGGACAACGTTGTCCATTAAATCCGTGACCATTTCTTTCAAGGATGCCTTCCATGAATTCGGCAAAAAACGCATTGATCATCGGCGCCTCCCGGGGCTTGGGCCTTGGCCTGGTGAAGACCTTGCTGAGCGATGGCTGGAACGTGATCGCCACCGTGCGCAACCTGCAGAATGCAGAGGCATTGAAGGCGCTGGGCCCGGTACGGATCGAGAAACTCGACATGGACGACCAGCAAGCCGTCATTGCCTTGAGCCAACAGCTCAAGGGCGAGACCTTCGACCTGCTGTTCGTCAACGCCGGCGTCAAAGGTCCCGATAACCAGGGCCCCGACGGTGCGACCCTGGCCGAGGTCGGCCAGTTGTTCTTCACCAACGCGGTGGCGCCGATCAACCTGGCCCAGCGTTTCGTCGGGCAGATCCGCGACGGCAGCGGCGTGCTGGCGTTCATGAGTTCGGTGCTGGGCAGCGTGACCATGCCCGACGCCCCGGAACTGGCGCTGTACAAGGCAAGCAAGGCGGCCCTCAACTCCATGACCAACAGTTTCGTCACCCAACTGGGCGAACAGACATTGACCGTCCTGTCGCTGCACCCAGGTTGGGTGAAGACGGACATGGGCGGTGAAGGAGCGGACATTGACGTCGAAACCAGTACCCGCGGCTTGATCGACCAGGTCAATGCCTTTGCCGGCCGGGGTGGGCATCACTTCGTCAACTACAAGGGTGAGACGATTCCCTGGTAAACACCTCATATTCCCTGTGGGAGCGGGCTTGCTCGCGAAGGCGCTGTTTCAGTCGACATTGATGGTGAATGACATTCCGCTTTCGCGAGCAAGCCCGCTCCCACAGGGGGGCGATGCTGAGCACTGGATATGCACACCGCAACCTGAGTAAACTCCGAACCTCGCCCGTTGCGGCGACCCTGGATCAGCAGACAGGGCATCACTGAGCTGGCTAACCTGAACCCACTTTCAGAGGAGCCGGCCACCATGCCTGCGACCCGTACCTGGTTAAAAAACCCTCTCGCCATTTTCACTGCCAACGGCCTCGATGCCCGTGGCGGTCTGGTCCTGCAGGACGGCGTAATCGTCGAACTGCTGAGTGTCGGCCAACACCCCACCCAACCCTGTGACCAGGTCTTCGATGCCCGTGAGCATGTGATTCTTCCGGGATTGATCAACACCCATCATCACTTCTACCAGACCCTGACCCGTGCCTGGGCACCGGTGGTGAACCAGCCGCTGTTCCCCTGGCTGAAAACCCTCTACCCGGTGTGGGCGCGGCTGACGCCGGAAAAACTCGCCCTGGCGACCAAGGTGGCCTTGGCCGAACTGCTCTTGTCTGGCTGCACCACGGCGGCCGATCACCATTATCTGTTTCCCGAAGGTCTGGAAAACGCTATCGATGTCCAGGTGCAAAGTGTGCGTGAACTGGGCATGCGAGCGATGTTGACCCGCGGTTCCATGAGCCTGGGCGAAGCCGACGGTGGCCTGCCGCCGCAGCAGACCGTGCAGCAAGGCCAGGTGATTCTCGACGACAGCCAGCGGCTGATCGACCGCTACCACGAACGGGGCGACGGTGCGCAGATCCAGATTGCCCTGGCGCCCTGCTCACCGTTCTCGGTCACCCCCGAAATCATGCAAGCCAGCGCCACCCTGGCGGATCAACTGGATGTCCGCTTGCACACACACTTGGCCGAAACCCTCGACGAAGAAGACTTCTGCCTGCAACGCTTCGGCCTGCGTACCGTGGATTATCTGGACAGCGTCGGCTGGCTCGGTCCGCGTACCTGGCTGGCTCACGGCATTCACTTCAATCCCGAGGAGATCGCCCGGCTCGGCGCCGCCGGCACCGGTATCTGCCACTGCCCAAGCTCCAACATGCGCCTGGCCTCGGGCATTTGCCCCACCCTCGAACTGACCGCCGCCGGCGCCCCGCTCGGCCTCGGCGTGGACGGCTCGGCCTCCAACGATGCCTCGAACATGATCCTCGAAACCCGCCAGGCGTTGTACATCCAACGCCTGCGCTATGGCGCGCAAGCGATCACACCGGAGCGGGTACTCGGTTGGGCAACCCAGGGCTCGGCAAAATTGCTCGGGCGCAGCGACATCGGCGAGTTGGCAGTGGGCAAGCAGGCTGATCTGGCGTTGTTCAAGCTCGACGAACTGCGCTTCTCCGGCAGCCACGATCCGGTTTCAGCGCTGTTGCTGTGCGGCGCGGATCGAGCGGATCGGGTGATGGTCGGCGGGCAATGGCGAGTGATCGACGGTCAGGTCGAAGGTTTGGACTTGAAAGGCTTGATCGCCGATCACAGCCAGGCGGCGCGGGAATTGATCGCGGGCGTCTGATCGAATGCTATCGCGGGCAAGCCTTGCTCCCACAGGTATCAGGACACATCTGTGGGAGCAAGGCTTGCCCGCGATGCTTTTCTAAAGGCCGAGCAGCGACAGCATGATAAACGTCGCAAACAGCACGAAGTGGGTCATGCCTTCAATGGCATTGGTCTCGCCGTCGTTGAGATTGATCGCGCTGACGATCAGGGTGATGAAGATCATCACCGTCTGCACCGGCGTCATTGCCATCTGGAAAGGCTGGCCGGTGTAAAGCGCCATGGCTTCCATCACCGGCACCGTCAGGATCACCGTCGACAGCGACGCCCCCAGCGCGATGTTCACCACCGACTGCATGCGGTTGGCGAGGGCGGCGCGCAGGGCGGTGAGAATCTCTGGAGCCGCGGAAATGGCCGCCACCAGAATGGCCGTGACCACCGGCGGCGCTCCCGATCCTTCCAGTCCCAGGTCGATGGCCTTGGACATGACCTCGGCCAACGCACCGATCACCACCACCCCAAACACCAGCGCGCCGATGGAAAACGCCAGGCTGATGGGCTTCGGCTCGGTTTCCACCGGCTCCTTGCGGCGACGTTTTTCCGGGTAGCTGTAGCTGAAAAAGTAGCTGTGTGGCCCCACCTGCATGCGCAGGAACAGCGTATACAGGACGAGCATGGCGCCGATGGTGAACGCCGAATAGAGCTTCCAGTTCTCCTGGGGAATGAACTCCGGCACCACCATCGACACACCCATGGCGGTGAGAATCATCACGCTGTAGCTGCGCGCAGAGTCATCGTTGTAGACCTGTTCGCCGTGCTTGAGACCGCCCATCAGCGCCGCGAGTCCGAGAATGCCGTTGATGTCGAGCATCACCGCCGAATAGATCGTATCGCGCACCAGGGTCGGCGACGCTTCGTTGCTCATCATGATCGCCAGGATCACCACCTCGACCAACACGGCCGACAGGGTCAGGATCATGGTGCCGTAAGGATCGCCAACCTTTTCCGCCAGCAACTCGGCGTGGTGGGCCACACGCATCGAGGCCGCGACGATAAAGCCGATCAGTATCAGACCGCCAACCAGCGCCACCGCCTGCCCACTGCCCAACAGCCAGTGCTCCAGCGGGTAGGCGACAACGGCGGCGATCAGAGCCAGCACCAGCAGCTTTTCTTGCTTGATCAAGGTGAACATCACAGGCCTATCACCGTGCACGGGGTATGACCTACTAGACTGTGGAGGGCCGTGAACGTTTCGTCCGGTGTGACACTCCCTGATGGATCCGCACAGGGCTCATCGCAGGCAAGCCGTGCCTGCATAGTGGATCGGCCGGTCAGGTTTTTCCAGACATTGCGGCCAGCCTCTGTAGAATGCCCACCATCGATTCACTGATGAGATAAGAACATGTACGACTGGCTGAACGCTCTGCCCAAGGCTGAACTGCACCTGCACCTGGAGGGTTCGCTGGAGCCCGAACTGCTGTTTGCCCTGGCCGAGCGCAACAAGATCGCCCTGCCGTGGAGCGACGTCGACACTTTGCGCAAGGCCTACGCCTTCAACAATCTGCAGGAATTCCTCGACCTGTATTACCAGGGCGCCGACGTGTTGCGCACCTCCCAGGACTTCTACGACCTGACCTGGGCCTACCTGTTGCGTTGCAAGGCGCAGAACGTGATTCACACCGAACCGTTCTTCGACCCGCAGACCCACACCGACCGTGGCATTCCCTTCGAAGTGGTCCTCAACGGCATCGCCGCCGCCCTCAAGGACGGTGAACAGCAACTGGGTATCACCAGCGGTCTGATCCTGAGTTTCCTGCGTCACCTGAGCGAAGAACAGGCCGAGAAAACCCTCGACCAGGCGCTGCCGTTCCGCGATGCCTTTGTCGCCGTCGGCCTGGACAGTTCGGAAATGGGCCATCCGCCCAGCAAGTTCCAACGGGTATTCGACCGGGCCCGCAACGAAGGCTTCCTGACCGTCGCCCACGCGGGCGAAGAAGGTCCACCCGAATACATCTGGGAAGCCCTGGACCTGCTTAAGATCCAGCGCATCGACCATGGTGTCCGGGCCATCGAAGACGAGCGGCTGATGCAGCGGATCATCGACGAGCAGATTCCGCTGACGGTATGCCCGTTGTCCAACACCAAGCTCTGCGTGTTCGACGACATGTCGCAGCACAACATCCTCGACATGCTCGAACGCGGCGTGAAGGTGACAGTGAACTCCGATGACCCGGCGTACTTCGGCGGCTACGTCACCGAAAACTTCCACGCCCTGCACACCCACTTGGGCATGACCCAGGACCAGGCCAAGCGCCTGGCCCAGAACAGCCTGGATGCGCGGTTGGTGAAGCCTTAGCTTTCATCAACTGTCCCCTGTGGGAGCGAGCCTGCTCGCGATAGCGGTATGTCATTGAGACAAGTGTCCGCTGACACACCGCTATCGCGAGCAAGGCTCGCTCCCACAAGGGAATGGTGTTTAACCGCCCACGCCCTCGCTCAACTCTTCCAGCGTCTTGCCCCGCGTCTCCATTCCAAACAACCAGACCACACCCGCCGCCACCACGAAGCACAGCGCGCCCAGGCCGAACACGCCGCCCTGCCCGGTGATGGGAAAGACCAGCCCGGTCACCAGTGGCCCCAACAGCGAACCGATGCGACCAATCGCCGAGGCGAAACCCGAGCCCGTTGCCCGTGCCGAAGTGGGATACAGCTCCGGTGTGTAGGTGTAGAGCACCGCCCACATGCCGAACAGGAAAAATTGCATCAGCAATCCGCTACCGATCAGCAGCCCGACATTGCCGCCGAACACCGCACTCTGCCCGTAAAGAAAGGCCATCGCCCCGCCGCCCAACAGGGTGATGACACACACCGGCTTACGCCCCCAGCGCTCCACCAACCAGGCAGCCATCAGGAAACCGGGAATCCCGCCCAGGGAAATCAGCACGGTGTAATACACCGACTGGGTCACGGCGAATCCCGACTGTTGCAACAACGCACTGAGCCAGGACGTCAGCCCGTAGAAGCCGAGCAAGGCAAAGAACCAGACGCTCCAGATCATCATCGTGCGTTGGCGATACAGCGGCGACCAGATCTGCGCCAGCGCCGAGAAGAAGGTACCCGGCGTACTCGCCAGCCTCGGCAGGCGAACCGGCTCCGGCAAGTTCTGGGTACCCAGCGAGACCCGGACCTTGTCTTCGATACGGCGCAGCACGGCGTCCGCCTCATCATCCCGCCCGGCCTGCTCCAGCCAACGGGGTGACTCGGGGATAAAGAAACGGATCGCCAGGACAAACACCGCCGGCACCGCCAGGACCAGGAAGATGTCGCGCCAGCCAACCAGTGGCAGCAGGAAATACGACAGCACCCCCGCCGCGACGAAGCCCAGCGGCCAGAAGCCGTCCATCAAGGCGATGTAGCGGCCTCGGCGCTTGGCCGGGATCAGTTCCGAGAGCATCGACTGGGCAATCGGAAACTCCATGCCCATGCCGATACCCAGCAGGACGCGAAACAGCGTCAGGGTCTCGACGTCCTCGGCCGTGGAGCACAGATAACTGGCGACACCCCACAGCACGATGCTCCATTGGAACACCGGTTTACGCCCGAACCGATCCGCCAGCATGCCCGACAGCGAAGCACCCAGCACCATGCCGAAGAAACTGGAGCTGGCCAGCAGGCCTGCCTGGGCCGTGCTCAGGCCAAACTCGGTTTTGATCGAGCCGAGCAAGAACGTCATCATCGCCAGGTCCATGGAATCGAAGAAGAACGCCAGAGCGATAATGATGAAGATGACCCGGTGGTAGCCGCTGATGGGCAGCCGCTCCAGACGTTCTGCCGCGCTGTATCCGTGATTATCCATGCTGCATTCCCCCAGTCCGATAGTTTCTCGGCGAGTGTGCGCGAACCTTGCAGGTGGCTATTGCTGAATGCGACCTGTCAACAGGCCTAGAGCGCCATTTCCAACGTGTCCTGCCGGGCGAACCGATGGATTTCCTGCTGGCCGAGCACGGTCACCTGCAAGGCTCGCGAGTCGTTGGGCAGGCTCAGCCAGCCGGATTGCATGAACAGTTGCAGCAACGCAGCCCCCAACGCGCCCCCCAGATGCGGCCGGCGTTCGCTCCAGTCCGGGCAGGCGCAGGCGATGCGGGCATTGCGATGGGCCAGGGCCTGGATGAACAGGCCATGCCCGGCCAGCTGGCTCGCGCCCTTGTGGGTGACGATCACCCGCTGCTCGCATTGTTCGATCCATCCGGCATCCAGCAGGCGCTGGTACAGATCGGCCGCCAGGGTGCCGCCAAGATGATCGTCGCACAGTCGCGCTCGCAACAGCGAGGCGGGGGCCGACGGCGCCTTGTTCGCTATGACGCCGCGCTTGAAGACATCCGGAATCTGCCGTGGAGCGCTGGCCAGGGTTGCGCTGGCCAGCGCTTCGACAGCCGCGCCGATCTCCGGCGCGGCCAGGCGGAAAAACCGCTTGCGCCCCCTGGCTTCCACCTTCAACAGGCCACCGGCCGACAGACGTCCCAGATGGGCGCTGGCCGAGGATGGCGACAACCCGGCCAACAAGGCCAGCTCTTCGGCCTGCCGGGCCGTGCCGTCCATCAAGGCCCACATCATTGCGCTGCGCTTGGGGTCGGCCAGCAGCGTGGCGATCTGGCTGATGCAAGGTGCATGTTCCATGTATTCACTCCCTGTTGAATCATTCGTCTACTGCTCTTGATGCGCGATGCCGCGCCGATTCAGGCGGTCGCTAGTATAAGCGTGCAGATCAAGCTTTCCTGTCCTCCGGAAACCTTTGGAGGCGATTGTTCGTGAGGGAAAATTCTCTATTTACCCGCGACTATTGGCCGACTGGCGTCGAGAGCGGAAATTGCGCGGTCAATTCACCACAACGGGCCTGGAGCATCTCCCGCAACAGCTTGACGGGCTTACTCAACTGCGCCCGATGAGCGCACAGCAGATTGAGCGGCGCGCGCTCGCAGTGCAGGTGCGGCAGAAGGATCTTCAGACGCCCGGCCAGCACATCGGTCGAAACGTCCATCCACGATTTGTAGGCAATGCCAGCACCGGCCACGGCCCAGCGCCGCACCACATCAGCATCGTCACTGAAGCGGTCACCGCTGACGGTAAGGCTCACTTCCCGCTTGCCGTCATGAAAGCACCAGCGGTCATGAACCCGAGTGCCGAGCATGTACAACAGGCAATTGTGTTGAGCCAGTTGCTCGAGCTGAAGGGGTTCGCCATGACGGGCCAGATAGTCCGGCGAGGCACACAACACCCGACGGTTGTCCGCCGCGACCGGCAAGGCCACCAGGCTTGAATCCTCCGGTTCGCCGTAACGCAACGCGATATCCACCGGCTGCTTGAACAGGTCGGCAATGCGGTCGCCCAACAACAGCCGCACCGTTAGCCTGGGGTGTTCGCGCTGGAAGTCATCCAACCAGGGCAACAGCAGGTTGCGTCCCAGGTCCGACGGCGCGGATAACTGCAAGACACCGCTGACCTGGTCCTGGCCGCGGGTCAACAGTCGTCGCCCTTCATCCAGGCTGCCCAACGCCGCCCGGGCATATTCGAGAAAGCTTTCACCCTCGGCGGTCAGGCGCAGGCTGCGGGTGGAGCGCGCCAGCAGGCGGGCACCGAGGTGCTGCTCGATGCGTTTCAACGCGGCACTGGCCACCGCCGCCGACAGATCCATGACCCTGGCAGCGGCAGAAAGACTGCCCAGATCCGCCGCCCGGACAAACAGCTGCAGGTCATCGAATCGAAGCATAGCGACTCCATTATCAAAAAAATATTGAAAGAGTCTGTTCTTTTAGCGGGTTTTATCGCGCTGATAAATAGCTAAACATGGCTGCCATCGAACTCACCTCACGGAGCCCGTTCCATGAAAGCCATCGCCTACTACCATTCCTTGCCGATCACCGATCCGCAATCGCTGCAGGATGTCGAATTGCCGGAGCCCGTCGCCGGTCCACGCGACCTGCTGGTGGAAGTCAAAGCCATTTCGGTCAACCCGGTGGACACCAAGGTCCGTCAGAACGTCCAGCCCGAAAGCGGCGCAGCCAAGGTGCTGGGGTGGGATGTGGCCGGGGTGGTCAAGGCCGTGGGCAGCGAAGTTTCCCTGTTCAAGGCCGGTGACAAGGTGTTCTATGCCGGCTCCATTGCCCGTGCGGGCGGCAACAGCGAACTGCACGTCGTGGATGAACGCATTGTCGGCCACATGCCCAGGACCCTCGGTTTCGCCGAAGCGGCTGCGCTGCCACTGACCGCCATTACCGCTTGGGAGCTGTTGTTCGAGCGGTTGCAGATCCAGGAAGGCCAAGGCACCTCGGAGCAGAGCCTGTTGATCGTCGGCGCCGCTGGAGGCGTGGGCTCGATCCTGACGCAACTGGCCAGCCAGCTCACCGCACTGAAGGTCATCGGTACCGCTTCCCGTCCGCAGACACAGGATTGGGTGCGGAGCCTGGGCGCCGATCTGGTGATCGACCACAGCCAACCGCTGAGCGTGGTCATGAAGGACGCAGGCCAGCCACAGGTCACCCATGTCGCCAGCCTGACCCAGACCGACCAGCATCTGGACCAGTTGGTCGAGGCCCTGGCGCCCCAAGGCAAACTGGCATTGATCGATGATCCCAAGTCCCTGGACGTGACCAAACTCAAGCGCAAGAGCTTGTCCCTGCATTGGGAGTTCATGTACACCCGCTCGCTGTTCGAGACGACCGACATGATCGAACAACACAAGCTGCTCAACCGTGTTGCCGAACTGATCGATGCTGGCACCTTGAAGACCACCGTCGGCGAGCACTTCGGCACCATCAACGCCGAAAACCTGCGCCGGGCCCACGCGCTGCTGGAAAGCGGCAAAGCCAAGGGCAAGATCGTGCTCGAAGGTTTCTGACCGCCCAGCCTGCACTCAGGCTCAAGGCAAATAACCGGTGGCGAGGGGATTTATCCCCTCGCCACCGGTTATTTGAAAAAGATCGGACCGTCAGTCCGAGAATTGACCATTGTCACAATTGCGATTGCGTTCCGGTCTACACTCGAGGCCTTTGCAACGCAATCTTTTACGTGAGGAGGTCAGCAATGAAGATCCTGATAAAAGAAGTGGCAAAATCCCAATGGCAAGTGCGTCTTGACCAGCACGCCGTCACCTTTCGCACCGAGGCCGAAGCCAAAGCTTTCGCCACCACCCTGCAAGCGCGCATTCACGCGCCGCACCACTTCCCCGAACAGCAGCAACGCGCGGCCTGCTGATCAGCCCTCGCGGCTGGCTTGTGTCAGCGCCTGGGCATTTTGCAAGCGTCGGGTCAGCATGGCTGCGCTCACCACCAACAGCCCGCACAGGCTGATGACCATCGCCATGGGCACCGCGCTGCCGTCGTGCAAAGCCGCCACCAGCGCGGCGGCCCCGGCGGCCACGGAAAACTGCAGGCAGCCCAGCATCGCCGAGGCACTGCCGGCCCGGGCACCTTGCCCGTTCATCGCGCAGGCGGAAGCGTTGGGCAGGATGCAGCCCAGGCTGGCGATACAGATGAACAATGGAATCAGCAATGGCCATAGATGCTCGGGGTGCAGGGCGCTGACGGCCAACAGGCTCAACCCCGCCGTGAGGTAGATCCACACAGCACGGGTCAGCAGGAACGCCGGGCCACGCTTGGACAGCAACCGGGCATTGACCTGCGCCACCAGAATGAAGCCTGCCGCGTTGGTGCCGAACAGCCAGCCGAAGTGTTCGGCTGGTATGCCATAGAGCTTGATGAACACGAAAGGCGAACCGGCGATGTAAGCGAACATCCCGGCGATGGCAATCCCGCCCGTCATGGCATGCCCCAGGAAAACCGAGTCGGTCAGCAACCTGCCGTATTGGCGCAACGCCCCCGACAGCGGTTGTCGAGGCACATGGGCCGGCAGGCTCTCGGGCAACCACAGGGCCACGGCCGTCGCCGCCACGGCGCTGAACAGAGTCAGGCCGATGAAAATCGATTGCCAGCCGTGCAGGTTCACCAGCAACCCGCCAAGCATTGGCGCGAGAATCGGCGCCAGGCCCATGACCAGCATCAGTTGCGAAAACACCTTGGCCGACCCCACCGCATCGCATTTGTCGCTGACCACCGCCCGGGAAATCACCATTCCGGCACATCCGCCCAGGGCTTGGACGAAACGCGCGCCGATCAGCCATTCGAGGCTCGGCGCGTAGGCGCAAGCCAGGGACGCCAGCGTAAACAGGCCGACCCCGACCAGCAGTGGAATCCGTCGCCCGAAGCGATCCGCCACCGGCCCGTAGGCCAACTGCCCGATGGACAGCCCGAGGAAATAAGCGGCCAGGGTCAATTGGATGTGTTTTTCGTCCGTGCCGAAGGCAGTTGCCATGGCTGGAAAGGCTGGCAGGTAGAAGTCGATCGCCAAGGGACCGAAAGCGCTCAAGGCGCCAAGAATCAGAATGGTACGAAGGTTCATCGGGCGTCCGTCAGGCGTCAGTCAGCAGCCCGACAGTCTAGCCCCGCCAGGCGCTCTTGAACATTCCGATAGGTCGCTAACGATTAAAAAATATTCAAGCAGGGCTGACCTCGTAGCCCTCTTCCCGGATAACCTCGACCAGGGTGTTGGCCGGCAATGAACTCTGGACCCGCACGGTCCTGGCGCCCAGGTCGATCTGCACGTCTGCCGCCGGATCCCTGGCCTGTACAGCCTGGGTGATGGCTTTGACGCAGTGACCACAGGACATGCCCTGGACATTGAAAGTTTGCATCGGGTGACTCCTTGAGAATGAACGTTGCCGGCAGTTTCAAGCTTGCCATCGTGGCAAGGTCAAGTTCTGCTGAAAACTGCCGGGCTGGCAATTGGCGTCGCGCTCGGCCAAGCTGCCACTATCAAGGATTCCACACCGGAGGTTCGGCCATGCGCTGGTCAGCGTTCAGCCTGTTTTGCATGTTAGGTTTTTCAGCGATGGCCCCCCAGGCCTCGGCCGCCGGCGAAGATTACGGTGTGCTGATCATTTCCCGGGAACGACTGGAAGTGTCGACCTCCTGCGAGATCGGCATCTACATCCAGGACCAGCTCACCGCCCGGCTCTTCCAGGAAGACAGCACCTCCTTCAACTTGCCTCCGGGCCAGTTCTCCCTGCGGCTGAAGTTGTTGCCTGGCCAGGCACCGGGTTGCAATCCGGGCATGCTCGCGCCGGGTTCCCAGGAGATTACGATCAGGGCCGGCGACATCCTGAAGTACCGTATCGCCATGAATGAACAAGGGATGTACCTCAAGCAGGCCGGGCTCGGTTACTGACCTCACCCGGTTCCCTTGTGGGAGCGAGCCTGCTCGCGATAGCGGTATATCAGTGTAAGAAGTGCTACCTGACAAACCGCTATCGCGAGCAGGGCTCGCTCCCACAAGGATCGGCGAAGGTCTTTTGGATTGGCGCTTGACCTTGCCAGCATGGCAAGGTTGATCCTGTAGTCATTCACTACAGGGAGCCCGACCGATGTCCGAATCCACCACTTTCGACCTGCCGATTGCCGGCATGACCTGCGCCAGCTGCGCCGGGCGGGTCGAACGGGCCTTGAGCAAAGTCGCCGGAACCCGGGCCGTCAGTGTGAACCTGGCGACCGAGCAGGCGCGCGTCCATGCCTCCGAGCAGAGCCTGCCAGCCTTGATAGAGGCCGTTGAACAAGCGGGCTACCATGTTCCTGTCCAAACCCTGGAACTGAGTATCGGGGGAATGACCTGCGCCTCGTGCGTGGGTCGAGTCGAACGCGCCCTGGGCAAAATCCCCGGGGTTAACGGTGTCAGCGTCAACCTCGCCAACGAACGGGCCCACCTCGAACTGCTCGGAGAGGTCGATCCGCAAATCCTGATCGATGCAGTGAAGCGCGCCGGTTACGAAGCCAGTGTCTGGCAAGCCGAGCAGCCCCATGACACTCAGCCCCGTCAACTGAATCGTGAGCGCCTGATCCTGGTGTTGGCGATTCTGCTCTCGGTGCCATTGGTGCTGCCGATGCTGCTGCAGCCGCTGGGTGTGCACTGGATGCTCCCGGCCTGGGCGCAGTTCGCCCTCGCGACGCCGGTGCAATTCATCTTCGGTGCGCGTTTCTACGTCGCGGCCTTCAAAGCCGTGCGGGCCGGTGCCGGTAACATGGACCTGCTGGTGGCCCTGGGCACCAGCGCCGGCTACGGCTTGAGCCTGTATGAATGGATCATTGCCCGCCCCGGCAGCATGCCGCACCTGTATTTCGAAGCATCGGCGGTGGTGATCGCCCTGGTCTTGCTGGGCAAATACCTGGAAAGCCGCGCCAAGCGCCAGACCGCCAGCGCCATTCGTGCCCTCGAAGCCTTGCGGCCGGAGCGGGCGATCCAGGTGATCGATGGCGAGGAGCGGGATGTCGCCATCAGCGCCCTGCGCATAAATGACCTGGTACTGGTCAAACCCGGTGAACGCTTTCCGGTGGACGGTGAAGTGCTGGAGGGCCAGAGCCACGCCGATGAAGCGCTGATCAGCGGCGAAAGCCTGCCGGTGCCCAAACAACCCGGCGACAAGGTCACCGGTGGCGCCATCAACGGCGAAGGTCGCCTGCTGGTGCGCACCCAGGCCCTCGGCACCGAGACAGTCCTGGCGCGCATCATCCGCCTGGTGGAAGACGCCCAGGCGGCCAAGGCCCCGATCCAGAAACTGGTGGATAAAGTCAGCCAGGTCTTCGTACCGGTGGTTCTGCTGCTGGCCCTGGCGACGCTGGTCGGCTGGTGGCTTTACGGCGCACCACTGGAGACCGCGCTGATCAATGCCGTCGCCGTGCTGGTGATCGCCTGTCCCTGCGCGCTGGGCCTGGCGACACCCACGGCGATCATGGCCGGCACGGGCGTGGCGGCGCGCCACGGGATCCTGATCAAGGACGCCGAGGCGTTGGAGCGTGCCCATGAAGTCGATACGGTGGTGTTCGACAAGACCGGAACCCTGACCTCCGGCACACCGCGCATCGCTCATTCAAAGGCCCTGGACGGTGACGAAGCCAGCCTGTTGCAACTGGCCGGCGCCCTGCAACGCGGCAGCGAACACCCTCTCGCCAAAGCCGTGCTGGACGCCTGCGCCGAGGGTGGCCTGAACGTGCCGGATGTCAGCGACAGCCAGGCCCTGCCCGGACGCGGTATTGCCGGCAGCCTCGATGGACGCCGCCTGGCCCTGGGCAATCGGCGCCTGCTGGACGAGTCAGGCCTGGACGCCGGCTCGCTGGCCGAATCGGCGCAGGCCTGGGAAACCGAAGGCCGGACCTTGTCCTGGCTGATCGAACAAGGCGCGACACCACGGGTGCTGGGGCTGTTCGCCTTCGGCGACACCCTCAAACCTGGTGCGCTCGCGACCGTGCGAGCCTTGGATGAGCGCCGCATAGCCAGCCATTTGCTCACGGGCGACAACCGCGGCAGCGCCCAGGTGGTGTCCCAGGCGCTGGGGATCGTCAACGTGCATGCCGAAGTGCTGCCGGGGGACAAATCCGCCATTGTTCTTGATCTGAAGAAAAACGCCGTGGTGGCGATGGTCGGGGACGGCATCAACGACGCCCCGGCCCTGGCCGCCGCAGACATCGGCATTGCCATGGGCGGCGGCACCGACGTGGCGATGCACGCCGCCGGCATCACCCTCATGCGCGGCGACCCGCGACTGGTGCCGGCCGCGCTGGACATCAGCCGCAAGACCTACGCCAAGATCCGCCAGAATCTGTTCTGGGCGTTCGTCTATAACCTGATCGGCATCCCGTTGGCGGCTTTCGGTCTGCTCAACCCGGTGCTGGCCGGCGCGGCCATGGCGTTGTCGAGCGTCAGCGTGGTGAGCAATGCGCTACTGTTGAAATTCTGGACCCCCGAGCACCTGGAGGACAACCGATGAACATCGGCCAAGCGGCCCGCCAGAGCGGCCTGAGCGCGAAAATGATCCGCTACTACGAGTCCGTCGGCCTGCTCAGGGCGGCCCATCGCACCGACAGCGGCTACCGGGTCTACGGCACCGATGACTTGCACACCCTGGCCTTCATTAAGCGCTCCCGGGACCTGGGCTTTTCCCTGGAAGAAGTCGGCAAGCTGCTGACCCTCTGGCAGGACCGGCAACGGGCCAGCGCCGACGTCAAGGCCCTGGCCCGGCAACACATCGATGAACTGAACCAGAAAATCCGCGAACTGGCCGAACTGCGCGACACGCTCCAGGACCTGATGGAGCACTGCCACGGCGACCACCGCCCGGACTGCCCGATCCTCAAGGAACTGGCGTCGGGGTGTTGCAAGGAAACGGTCACGGCCTGACACCCAGCCCCACAGGGGAGTGGCGGTGAACACGGATGTTCTGTTCACCCAAGATCAGGGTGGGAGCGAGCCTGCTCGCGAAGACGGCGGAACATTCAACATCCATCCAAGCTGACCCACCGCTATCGCGAGCAGGCTCGCTCCCACAGGGGATCGGCGGTGTGCATGGATATCGTGTCCACCCGCCGAGATCAGGGTGGGAGCGGGCTTGCTCGCGAAGACGGCGGAACATTCAACATCCATCCAAGCTGACCCACCGCTATCGCGAGCAGGCTCGCTCCCACAAGGGATTGGTGGTGAGCATAGAGGGTGTGTTCACCCGAGATCACCCCACAAAAAACCCGGCCTTGGCCGGGTTTCGGGTCATTGCATCCAGGGCGGAGGCGGTTCTTCGGTTTTGCCGGGGGGAGCGTCGTCCGCCGCGCGTACGGCCTGACGACGTTCCTCGTCGAGGCGAGCGGCCTCGATCTCGCGCATGATCCCGCCAACATCCGCCAGCTCTTCCGGCTCGTCGAACTCGCCGGTCAACGTGCTGGCCGGATGCAGAGTGCCAGCCTCATACAGTGCCCACATCTCCTTCGCATACCGGGTGCGCTTGAGCTCCGGTGCGAACCGGCCGAAGTAGGACGCCATGTTGCCCACGTCCCGCTCCAGCATGCTGAAGGCATGGTTGTTACCGGCGGCATCCACGGCCTGTGGCAGGTCGATGATTACCGGCCCTGTCGGCGTGAGCAGCACGTTGAACTCCGACAGGTCCCCGTGCACCAGACCGGTACACAGCATCAGCACGATCTGGGAGATCAGGAACGCGTGGTATTCACGGGCCTGATCCGGCTCCAGCACCACATCGTTCAGGCGCGGCGCCGCATCGCCGTACTCGTCGGCCACCAGTTCCATCAGCAGCACGCCCTCGAGGAAGTCGTACGGCTTGGGCACTCGCACACCTGCGTTGGCCAGGCGGAACAGTGCCGCCACTTCGGCATTCTGCCAGGCATCCTCGGTTTCCTTGCGCCCGAACTTCGAGCCTTTCGCCATGGCGCGAGCCTGGCGACTGTTGCGGACCTTGCGGCCTTCCTGGTACTCGGCCGCCTGACGAAAACTTCGCTTGTTCGCCTCCTTGTAGACCTTGGCGCAACGCAGCTCATTGCCGCTGCGCACCACATAAACAGCTGCTTCTTTACCACTCATGAGAGGGCGCAGCACTTCGTCGACCAGACCGTCTTCGATCAGGGGTTCAATGCGTTTTGGAGTCTTCATCAGCTTTTATTCTGGGTCCTTTATGACCAAACACGCGAATGACAGCCGTTATACGGCAATCCTTCCTCCACGGGGAGGGGTTGCCGACCTATGAACCTTCGATGCACACAATGTGCCGATAATCGACCAGGCCGAATCATAGCTGACAGCCGCGCCGCCGTTGGCATTTGGATGCGTCTGTATTTGCGACAAAATTTACGACGAACCGGAATCCGGTAAGCGGATTCAGGGCTTGAACAACTCCCCCGGCGTACACCCGAACATCCCCTTGAACGCCGCAATGAAAGCGGACGTGGAATCGTACCCACACGACAACGCCGCAGCGGTCACGCTATCGCCGTCCTCCAGCGATCTCAGGGACGACAGCAACCGCATGCGCTGGCGCCAGGCACGAAAGCTCAGGCCGGTTTCACGCTGGAACAGGCGCATCAGGGTTTTCTCCGAGGTGCCCAGACGTTCCGCCCACACGTGCAGGGTCACGTTGCGCTCAGGTTGTTCGATCAACTCGTTACACAACCCCAGCAGCCGGCCATGGCGTGGCAACGGCAGGGAGAACCCCACTTCCGGCAGCACCGCCAACTGATCCAGCAACACTTGCACCAGCCGTGCCTCTCGCGTATCGCCCTGCGGATAATCGGCCGGCCACTGACAAAACGCCTTGATCAACTCTCTGGCCAGCGGCGTGACCTCCAACACCCGGCAACGATCATCGGCCCATGGGCAGCTGTCGCGGTGGACATACAGGCTACGCATCTCCGCTCGCATCGACGTCACGACCTGATGTTCCAGGTCGGCCGGGATCCAGATCCCCCACTGCGGTGGCGCGAAGAAGCTGCCGGCGGCGGTGTGCACACCGAGAACGCCACTGATGGCGTAGGAAAACTGCACCCAGTCATGCCGATGGGCCTGGGTCCACGAACCGGCGCTCAAGCTTTCGACACGGGCATACAGTGGCCTGGGCAATTGCGTCAGGTCGGGAATACGACGTTCGAGCTGTTGTTGTCCGTTAGTCGGCATTGATTGGCCTTATGTCGCAAGACGACTGTCAGAACCGACGTTAGGCTAAGTCACCTCCTCTGACAACCTGCGGTGCCCTATGTCTATATTCAGACACTTAAAGCGCTTGGTGACCGACTGGTTCCTGTGCGGCATGTTGCTCGCCACGCTGCTGGCGTATTTCTTCCCAGGCTTTGGCGCCACCGGCGGCGCCATGCACGCCGAATGGGTGGTCAATATTGGCATCTTCGTGGTGTTTTTCCTGCATGGGGTCAACCTGTCCGGCGAGCAGATCCGGCACGGCTTGAAAAACACCCGGCTGCACTTGATGGTTCAGGTGTTTACCTTCGGAGTGTTCCCCTTGATCTGGCTCGCCAGCAACAAGCTGCTGGGCAGTCATGTGCCGTCACTGCTGATGCTGGGGTTCTTTTACCTGTGCGCCCTGCCCTCGACCATTTCCTCCTCGGTAGCCCTCACCGGCAGTGCGGGGGGTAACGTGCCGGCGGCGATTCTCAACGCCAGCCTGTCCAGCGTGCTGGGGGTTTTCCTGACCCCGCTGCTGGTCAGTCTGGTGGTCGGTCGCGGCGATGGCGGTATCGACTTGGGCTCGACCCTGCTCGACCTGTGCATGATGTTGCTGCTGCCGCTGGTACTCGGGCAGTTCCTGCGACGCTGGCTGGCCGGCTTTTTTGGCCGCTACAAGCGCTACACCAGCATCATCGACAAGTTGGTGATCCTGTTGCTGGTCTACGCAGCGTTCTGCAATTCCATGGTGTCCGGGATCTGGCAACAGCAAGGCAACGGCGTGCTACTCAGTGCGGTGCTCGGCAGCGCCGTGCTGCTGGCAATCATCCTCTGGATGACCACCCGCACCGCCCGTACCCTGCGCTTCAACAATGCCGATGAAATCGCCGCGGTATTCTGTGCCAGCAAGAAGTCCCTCGCCGCCGGGGTGCCGATGGCGGCGCTGATCTTCGGCAGCAACCCAGGCCTGGGACTGATCCTGCTGCCGATCATGATCTACCACCCGATGCAGTTAATCGTCTGCTCGATCCTCGCCGAGCGTTACACCAGCCGCCGGCGAGTGTTGGTCACCCAGCAGAACGAGACGCTGCTCAACGCTCGATAATCGCCGTCACGCCTTGGCCGGCGGCCGCGCAGATGGAAATCAGCCCCCGGCCCCGCCCTGCGGCATCGAGCAACTTGGCGAGATTGGCAACGATACGCCCACCCGTGGCGGCAAACGGGTGGCCGGCGGCCAGGGAGCTGCCCTTCACGTTCAACCGGCTGCGATCTATAGCGCCCAATGGCGCGTCGAGGCCCAGGCGGGTCTTGCAGTAGTCCGCATCCTCCCAGGCCTTGAGCGTGCATAGCACCTGGGCGGCGAATGCCTCGTGAATCTCGTAGTAATCGAAGTCCTGCAGCGTCAGGCCGTTGCGCGCCAGTAGCCGGGGCACGGCATAGACCGGCGCCATCAGCAGTCCTTCGGCACCATTGACGAAATCCACCGCCGCGGTCTGTCCGTCCCGCAGATACGCCAGGATCGGCAACCCCCGCGCCTTGGCCCATTCCTCGCTGCCCAACAACACCAACGAAGCGCCATCGGTCAGTGGCGTGGAGTTACCGGCGGTCATCGTGCCCTTGGCGCTTTTTTCGAAGGCAGGCTTGAGCGAGGCGAGCTTTTCCAGGGTCAGGTCCGGGCGCAGGTTGTTGTCCCGGGTCAGGCCGAGAAACGGCGTCATCAGGTCGTTCTGCCAGCCTTCGGCGTAGGACGCTGCCATTTTCTGGTGGCTTTCCAGGGCCAGTTGGTCCTGTTCTTCCCGGGGAATCTGCCAGGTCTGGGCCATCAACTCGCAGTGCTGCCCCATGTTCAGGCCGGTGCGCGCCTCGTTGATGCGTGGCAGCTCGGGGACGAGGTGCTGGGGACGCAGTTGCAGGAATACTTTGATTTTCTCGGCGGTGGTCTTGGCGCGATTGGCTTGCAGCAGCAGGCGGCGCAGTCCTTCGTTGACGGCGATGGGCGCATCCGAAGTGGTGTCCACGCCGCCGGCAATCGCGCTGTCGATCTGGCCCAGGGCAATCTTGTTGGCTACCAGCAGCACCGTCTCCAGCCCCGTGCCGCAGGCCTGTTGCACGTCATAGGCCGGGGTGGCGGGCGACAGCCGCGAGCCGAGCACGCACTCCCGGCTCAGGTTCATCTCCCGGGAATGCTTGAGCACCGCACCGGCGGCCACCTCGCCGATGTGCAGGCCATGCAGGTTGTAGCGCTCGATCAGGCCTTCAAGGGCGGCCGTCAGCAGTGCCTGGTTGCTGGCGGTGGCATAAGGCCCGTTGGAACGGGCGAAAGGAATGCGGTTACCCCCGATGATCGCGACGCGGCGTAGCTGTGTCATGAAGAACTCCCCGAGTAGATTCGAATACGCTGACGGTCCCGAAACAAATGCTGCTTGCGCACAAGCTTAGGCTTTATCTTGGCAATCGAACGACTGATTGCCGATCGTGGTCCACACTTGGGAGCTCATCAGCCGGAGTACGTTCCATGTCTGACCGTTATATCGACTTCGCCAATTCGCCCATTGGCCTGCGCCTGGTCGGGGCCCTTGGCCTGCCATCGCCGGTACGTCTGGAACGCTGGCAGGCCGGGCGGCTGCGGCCTATCGAGGGCGCGCTGCTGCTGGGCGGCGGGCCGCTGATCGAAGCGATCGGCACGTTCGCCAAGCGCCTGACCGACGCGATTTTCGTCTACGGCGCCGAACCGACCCTGGCCACCGAGTGGATCCCCGGCCACGGCCCGAAAATCAAGGCCGTGGTGTATGACGCCAACCATCTGGCCCAGGCCGATCAGCTCAAGCAACTGCGGGAATTTTTCCAGCCGCTGATGAAAAATCTCGACCGCAGCGCCCATGTGGTCATCCTCGGTCGGGCCCCGGAAAGTCTCACGGATCCCTTCGCCGCCAGTGCCCAGCGAGCGCTGGAGGGGTTCAGTCGCTCCCTGGCCAAGGAGCTGCGCCATGGCGGCACGCTGCAACTGTTGTATGTCGGTGATGGCGCCGAAACCCAGTTGGAAGGGCCCCTGCGGTTCTTCCTGTCGCCCAAGAGCGCGTTCATTTCCGGGCAGGTCATTCGCCTGAACGCCTGCCAGGCCCAGGTCCAGGACTGGACGCGACCGCTCACCGGGCTCAAGGCACTGGTCACCGGCGCGGCCCGCGGAATTGGCGCCTCCATCGCCGAAACCCTGGCCCGCGACGGCGCCAACGTGATTCTTCTGGACGTGCCCCAGGCCAAGGCCGATCTCGATGCCCTCGCCGCACGCCTGGGCGGACGCGCCGTGACCCTGGACATCTGCGCCGAAGACGCCGCGAGCCAGTTGATCGAACACCTGCCAGGCGGCGTCGACATCGTCGTGCATAACGCCGGCATCACCCGGGACAAGACCCTCGCCAACATGACGCCGGAATTCTGGGACGCGGTGCTGGCGGTCAACCTCAACGCACCCCAGGTGCTGACCAAGGCCCTGCTCGACAGCGGCACCCTGCGGGACAACGGCCGGGTCGTTCTGCTGGCTTCCATCAGCGGCATCGCCGGCAATCGCGGCCAGACCAACTATGCCGCCAGCAAGGCCGGGTTGATCGGCCTGGCCCAGGCCTGGGCGCCGCTGTTGCAGACGCGAGGCATCAGCATCAACGCCGTGGCCCCAGGCTTCATTGAGACCCGCATGACCGCCGAGATCCCCTTCGCCCTGCGCGAAGCCGGACGGCGCATGAGTTCCATGGGCCAGGGCGGCTTGCCCCAGGACGTCGCCGAAGCCGTGGCCTGGCTCGCGCAGCCGGGCACGGGGGCGGTCACCGGGCAGGCGCTGCGGGTCTGCGGACAAAGCCTTTTGGGAGCGTGACCATGACGATCCAATGGCATGAGGTCAGCAGCGCGCCGGGCATGTCGGGGCTCTATGCGAAGGCCGCGACTCGTCGCAAGATCACCGGCAAGACCTTGCCGGAGACCGGGTTGCGCCAGGTGCTCCAGGTGGATCAGCAGCGCCTGGCGGCTTATCGCAAGGTCTGTGGTTTTGTCGACAACGGCCTGCTGCCACCGACTTATCCCCACGTGCTGGCGTTCGCCCTGCAAATGCAATTGCTCACTGCCCGGGACTTCCCGTTCCCGCTGCTGGGGTTGATCCACCTGAGCAACCGCATCCGCGTGCTCCGTCCCATGGGCGGCGTCAGCCAGGTACGGGCCAGTGTCAATGTCGAACAGCTGCAGCCCCACCCCAAGGGCGCGGTGTTCAACCTGGTGACCCGCATCGAGGATCAACTGGGACCGTTGTGGGAGGCGGAGAGCGAGATGCTCTGCAAGGGTGTGCAGCTTGATGGTGGGCTGGTGGAGCCGCCACCCCGGACAACTCCAGCGCTGACCGAAGTCACGCGCTGGACAGCCCCTGCGGATATCGGCCGGCAATACGCCAAGGTGTCCGGCGACTACAACCCGATCCACCTCAGTGCCATCAGTGCGCGGATGTTCGGCTTCCCCACCGCCATTGCCCATGGCCTGTGGAACAAAGCCCGGACCCTGGCCGCACTGGATGAACACCTGCCCGAAGCCAACCTCGAAATCGAGGTAACCTTCAAGAAGCCGGTACGCCTGCCCAGCGAAGTGACCCTGCTGGCGAGCGCGGCGGGGTCCAGCGGGGATTTGCAGTTGGTGGGGTCGGGAGATCTGGAGCACATGGTAGGAAGCTGGCGACCGATTGCCTGAACCATGCGGTGGGTCAGCCTGCATCCATGTTGAATGGATTGCCGTCATCGCGAGCAGGCTCGCTCCCACATTTGGATCTGCAGCGACCAAACATCTGTGTTCGACACAAATCCCCTGTGGGAGCGAGCCTGCTCGCGATAGCGGTGGGTCAGCTTGCACCAATGTTGAATGGGCTGCCGTCATCGCGAGCAGGCTCGCTCCCATATTTGGATCTGCAGTGACCAACTCTCCGCGCCTGGCACAAACCCCCTGTGGGAGCGAGCCTGCTCGCGATAGCGGTGGTCACCGCGGCGGATAGTTGGCCAGGATACGCCCGACCGTCTCGCGCACCGCGCTGTCGCGGTCAACCGGGTTGGGCGAGCTGCTGAGCAATCGCTCATCACTGCCCCGCCAGACCAACTTGCCGTCCTTGCCATCGAGCAAGTCGATCTGCACCGTGGCGACCTTGTAGCTGACATTACGGGTTTCGTTGTACATCGGTCCGCCCCAGTAGCCATTCCAGGGTCCGCCCCAACCGCCGCCATAGTTGGTGGTCACTTGTTGCTGGCGATCTTCGACGATCAGATAGGCCTGGACCAGAACATCGCCGCGCCCGCCCGCGGCAGGGCGCAGGCCGCGCTGGTCGAGTTGATCGGTCACGGCCTGGCGGATCCGCTGCTCGGTCAGGTCACTCTTGATCCGCGGATCATCGGGGCGGTACTGCAACGCCGGTTCTTTCCAGCTCCAGCTTCGATAGGCCGCGAAGTCGCGACTGGTATCGAAATCATGATTGACCTGGTTGGTCGCACAGGCGCTAAGCAGCAGGGCAAGGCCCAGTAGAGCAAGACGACGGAACATCACTCTTCTCCTGTTGCGTAATCAACTGGGCGGATAAGTCGACATGGCTTTCTCCACCGCCTCGCGAATGGCATCGGTGTTATCGCCGGGCCTGCCACGTTGAGAGGTTTCGGCACTGGCACTCCATACCGGTTGGCCGTTGCGGGCGTCGAACAGGTCGACGCGAACCACCACGACCTGCTCCTGATACGTGCGCACGACCGGCACGGTGTTATACATGCCGTAGCCAGGCCCGTAGCGGTTGTAGCCACCGTAGTAACCCGAATCATAGTCTTCCCGAACCTGGCGCAGACGGGTTTCCAGCCGCAGGTCGGCGCTGACGAACAGGTCGGCCGGCCGGTTGTCATGCAGCGGGCGCAGGCCGCGCTGGTCCAGGGCATTGCTCACCGCTTCGGCCACCTGGGCCGAATCCGCCCACGCGGTTCCCGCCGGCAGGCGTCCGTTGAGCCAGGCCCAACTGCGATAGCGCCCATAGTCACGAGGTGCCGCCGGGTATGCGCTACGGTCGAACACCGTGGCAGCCTCGGGCGGAGCCGGCGGCAGCGGCCTGGAGGTGGCGACATAGGGGTTGGTGCCCTGGCAGGCCGCCAGCCCCAGACATAACATCAGTAACCCTGTACGGCCTTGCATTTCGCTCTCCGATCAGAGGGGACGGCAGATCCAGTGCAGATAACGTCCCAGCCCGGCAAACGCGGGATGGCGACGATGGGCCAGCTCCATGTCCAACAATTGCGAGAGCTCGACCCGCCCCTGGAACTCCACCGGCATGTAGTCGTGAAAAACCCGCACGCCACTCTGGCTTTCGACCTGCCACACACCCTCAAGTTGCGCCGCCAGTTCTCGCGGATCAAGAGGTTGTTGCGGCGTCAGGCTCTGTTTTTCACCGGCCATGTCATTGTTGCGCAGTTTGCGGAAATGCCCCTTGAGCAAGTTCCGATAAACCAGCGCGTCACGGTTGTAGAACGCCAGCGACAACCAGCCGCCGGACACCGTGAGTTGATGCAGCACCGGCAGGATCGTGTGCGGCTCGGCCAGCCACTCCAGCACCGCGTGGCACAGCACCAGGTCGTACGGTTCGGTAAGCAGGCCCGGCAGTTCCTGCCACGGCGCCTGGATGAAAGTTGCCTCCTGGCCGGCATCGGCAAACCGCTGGCGGGCGCCTTCGAGCATGGGCGCGGCCGGTTCCGCCAGGGTGACCTGATGGCCGCGCTCGGCCAGCCACAACGACATATGGCCTAGGCCTGCACCTATGTCGAGCACACGCAACGGGCACTCAGGCAATACTTCGAGCAAATCGGCCTGGAGCACCGCCAGGCGAATCGCGCCCTTGGCGCCGCCATAGATTTTTTCGGCAAAACGCGTGGCGAGCTGATCGAAATGACGGTCGCTCATTGGCCGAACCGCCGCTCACTGTCAGCCAGTTTGCTGCGCACCACGGCATCCATGTCCAAGCCTAATTCGCTGCACAGCAGCAACAGGTACAAGACGATGTCACCGACTTCCTGCCCGGCATGGGCCAGTTTGTCCGCCGGCAGCTGGCGCGACTGGTCCTCGGTCAGCCACTGGAAAATCTCCACCAGCTCGGCCATTTCCACACTGGCGGCCATGGCGAGGTTCTTCGGGCTGTGGAATGGCCGCCAATCGTTGCGATCACGAATGGCGTGCAGGCGTTCAGTCAGTTCAACAAGGTTCATCGGGCTCTCCTGGATGCCCATAGCTTCCGGGGGATGACGGGGGAAGGCAAGCGTCTCGATACGAAGCGGCAATTTGCCCCATAATCGAACGATCGCGACGCCAATGGCTCCTACAATCAGGAGCCCGAGGCTCGACTCGATTCTCTTCCATCAGGATGCAAACATGCAGGTAGAAAGCTTTTTCGAATGGCTCGGCCAGGCACTCGGTTCGATAATCCGCTTCATCGTCGACCTGCTCAGCGGCCTGTTCAACACCCTGGCCAATGCCGGCGGCAACTTTGTCGACGGCCTGTCGCGCGCGTTGGGCATGGACACCTCGATCATCAGCATCATCGCGCTGATCCTCGGGCTGATGCTGCTATACTCGGCAATCCGCGCCTTCATGCGCGCCTCAATTGTGCTGGGGATCATCTGGCTGGTATTGGGGTTGTGGTTGTTGAGTTGGATCATTCACTAAGATTGAAATTGCTCTCACCACAAGTACCACGCCGGACATTGTGGCGAGGGGATTTAGCGAAACGTCGCACCGCCCCGCTCGGCTGCGCAGCAGTCGTAAAACCGGCCGACGCGGTTTACCTGTTGCACCGCAGAGCTTGGTTTTGGGACTGCTACGCAGTCCAGCGGGGATAAATCCCCTCGCCACAAAAGCCCTCTGTTTATTCCATTCCTTCAGGTGTAGGTCCCGGCTACACCGCCTTGCGCCGCTGCCTACAACTACGCCAGAATCCGCCGGCTTGTGCGCCTTGAGGCCGGGTTTTATTGTTTTCCCGTCGCTGACAAATCAGCGATCGGGTTTAGCAGCTCGGATAACATCAAGGCACGCCAGTGTCGCCATCGGAACAGTCAATCCGCATCGGATTGTCAGCACTATGGTGGCTATGCGTGGGGCACTTCGGTGCGCCGGGTTCCTTGATGCCTGGTCTGCTAACCCGCGTACAGCCGCCACCCAACTCGTTTAGCAGCGAAGGATGACGGCTCCATCATCAAGGAGACGGCATCGACACCGAATGCCTGCTCGCCAACCTCAGCGAAACCCTGGCCTCGGCCAACGCCATGGCCTGTGACCTGGCCTTCGACCTGGACGGCTCACGCCGCCACGTGGCCCTGGGCATCCAGCAGTTGATCGAACTGGGCGGCTTACTGGCCAACCGGGCTCTGGATAACGTCGACCCACGCTAACCGAAGCAACGACTCACCTTTGTGGCGAGGGGATTTAGCGAAACGTCGCACCGCTCCGCTGGGCTGCGAAGCAGCCCCAACAGCCTCGCCTCGACATGTCAGACAGATTGAGTTCAATGTTCCTGGAGGGGCGCTTCGCGCCCCAGCGGGGATGAATCCCCTCGCCACAATAAATCCCCTCGCCACAAAAGCCTTCTGTTTATTCCATTCCTTCAGGTGTAGGTCCCGGCTACACCGCCTTGCGCCGCTGCCTACAACTACGCCAGAATCCGCCGGCTTGTGCGCCTTGGGACCGGGTTTTATTGTTTCCCCGTCGCTGACAAATCAGCGATCGGGTTTAGCAGCTCGGATAACATCAAGGCACGCCAGTGTCGCCATCGGAACAGCCAATCCGCATCGGATTGTCAGCACTATGGCGGCTATGCGTGGGGCACTTCGGTGCGCCGGGTTCCTTGATGCCTGGTCTGCTAACCCGCGTATAGCTGCCACCCACCTCGTTTAGCAGCGACGGATGACGGCTCCACTCATCAAGGAGTTTCACCATGTTCAAGGTAACCCCCAATCCACCGGTCACCGATTCAACATCTCCCAGCGATCCGTCCGACTCAACGACCTTCGACAAAGCCGCCAAACGCGCCCTCGACTTCTACCTCAAGCCCGAACCGCCTGAAACCCAACCAGACCAACTGTTCACGGTTGTGAATGGCATCGATACCGAATGCCTGCTCGCCAACCTCAGCGAAACCCTGGCCTCGGCCAACGCCATGGCCTGTGACCTGGCCTTCGACCTGGACGGCTCACGCCGCCACGTGGCCCTGGGCATCCAGCAACTGATCGAACTGGGCGGTTTACTCGCGAACCGGGCCTTGGATAACGTCGACCCACGCTAACCGAAGCAACACATCAACTCTGTGGCGAGGGGATTTAGCGAAACGTCGCACCGCCCCGCTCGGCTGCGCAGCAGTCGTGAACCGACTGACGCGGTTTACCTGTTGCACCGCGGAGCCTGGTTTTCGGGGCTGCTTCGCAGCCCAGCGGGGCGGTGCGACGTTTCGCTAAATCCCCTCGCCACAATGAGTTCGGAGCATCCCGCGTGTTCGGGACGTACTGGAAACGATTACTCAGAGAACCCGCTACAATTGCGCTCCATCAAGGAGCCCCCATGTCCAACCTGCTCGCCGACTGGCGCGACCGTCTCACCCATCGTCGGGTCTGGGCGTTGGCTGCGCCGATGATTCTTTCGAACATTTCCGTGCCGCTGGTGGCATTGGTGGACAGCACCGTCATCGGCCATTTGCCCCATGCCCATCAGTTGGGCGCGGTGGCGGTCGGGGCGAGCTTGTATACGGTGCTAGCCTGGGCGATGGGTTTCCTGCGCATGGGCACCACCGGGTTCGCGGCCCAGGCGGCCGGGCGTGGCGACGGCGCAACGTTGCGGCAAGTGCTGTTGCAAGGCCTGCTGCTGGCGATGGGGTTGGCTGTGGCCCTCGGAATCGTCGGGGTGCCGTTGAGTAACGTGGCGTTGCATTTCATGCAGCCGTCCGCCGAACTCAATCAGTTGACCCGGGACTTCTTCTACACACGCCTCTTCGGCCTTCCGGCGGCGCTGGCCAGTTATGCGCTGGTGGGTTGGTTTCTCGGAGCCCAGAACGCCCGGGCACCGCTGACGATTTTGCTGACCACCAATCTGGTGAACATCACCCTCAACCTGTGGTTCGTACTCAGCCTGGACTGGGGTGTGGCCGGTTCGGCCCGGGCCTCGGTGATCGCCGAATGGACCGGGGCGCTGGTCGGCCTGGTCCTGGCCCACAAAACCCTGCGGGCCTGGCCCGGACAGATTGCCTGGGCGACCTTGGGGGTATGGCAGAACTGGCGACCGCTGCTGGCGGTGAACCGGGACATTTTCATTCGCAGCCTGGCCCTGCAATCGGTGTTTTTCCTGATTACCGTACAAGGCGCGCGCCTGGGGGATGCAACCGTTGCGGCCAACGCGCTGCTGCTCAACGGGCTGTTGCTGACGGCCCATGCCCTGGACGGCCTCGCCCATGCCGTCGAGGCGCTGTGCGGCCACGCTATTGGTGCCCACGACCGTCTCGCGCTACGCCGCTCACTGGTGGTGGCCTGCGGTTGGTCACTGATTGCAAGCATCGGGTTCGCGCTGCTGTTCCTGCTCGCCGGGCATCTGTTCGTCGATATGCAGACCGACATCCCCGACGTGCGCGACACCGCCTACCGCTATCTGCCCTATCTCGCCGCCCTGCCGCTGATCGCGGTCTGGAGCTATGTGCTCGACGGCTTGTTCATCGGCGCCACCCGCGCCCGGGAAATGCGTAACGGCATGCTGCTGACCCTGTTGCTGGTGCTGCCCTTTGCCTGGGCACTGCAAGCGCTGGGCAACCATGGGCTGTGGATCACCTTCCTGTTGTTCATGGCGTTGCGCAGCCTGACCCTCGGTGGTTTCGCCTGGCACTTGCACCGCCAGGATCGCTGGCTCGCCGCCCAAGCCCAATAGCGCCTTACCCCTCATCGCCCTGCCACAACCGTCGCAGATGTTCGAGCCGCTCGCGCTGGGAGCTGCCGACCAACGCTGACGTTGGCGGGGCGTCGGGGTACTGCAGGCGCAGCCATAGCCAGCCGTCGAGCACTTCCCGCTCGGTGAATCCCAGTTTCAAGCCCTGCTCCAGGCAATCCCAGAGCGCGCGATACTCGCGCCCGGTGGCACGGGACCAATGCCAGGCATGCCGCTCCAGCAGGCATTGCTGCAATTTGTGCTGTTGTCGGTCGCTGAGGCTGTGCTCGTTCTCCAGTGGCGCCACGGGCAGCCCCGGATTGGACAGTTGCTGCCAGCCCTGGCTGCCAATGGCCCGGTCGGCCCAGGTGCCGCCGAACCAGCGCAGCAGGCGGATGGGCCCCAGCCAGCAACTGAGTTCCCCAGGGTCGCAGCCATCGAAGAAATAGCTGGCGGTGTGGGGGTTGTAATAGCTCAGCAACGCCTTGTAGTGAGGGCCCAAGGTCACCGTCAGCATGCGTCGCAGATGCGCCAGCAACTGGGTAACCGGTGATTCGCTCACCAACAACAGTCCCGGCCAGGCACCCGCGTCGACATGACACAGGCTCGCCAGTGCCGGCGCTTGCTGCAAGTCCACCAGCAGCGGACCGTGCGCCTTGAGCCCATGCCATTCGGTGTCTTCGAACAGGGCAAAGCACCGCGCTTGCGCGAACTGCTCTTGCAGGCGTTGCGCCGCGCTGGGGACGCCGGGTATGTCGAGCAGCAGCCATTGAGGCGGTGTTCCGGTCAGGCTTGCAGCGCTCATGGAGCGGCACCCGTGTCGCGCCGCGTCACCAGCCGGCAGGTGCATATCGGTTGGTCACAGGCACTGAAGCTGCCGCCCCCGGGCAACAGGCAGAGCAACACCAGCGGCTCGGCCGCCTGGATCGCGGCTAACAACGCCGGATCGGCTCCGGACGGCCAGGCTGCTTCGAAGGTTGTCGAGTCCGAGGGGGCCTCATCAGCTACGTCCGCAACTGCCGGTACGTCAAGGAGCGCGCTGATCATGGGGCGATCCGGGTCGCCCTCGCAGAAACTCACCAACACCTCGGTACCCGTCCGGAAGGCGCCCAGCGCGCAGCCGGCCAGCTCGGGCGCCAATGGCAGCCAACAATGACTGGGGCTAGCCCCCTCGCCCTGATAAACCCAATCGAACTGCACGGCCACCCGTCCGGCCATCTGTGGCGCCGGCTCGTCCACTTCCACCACCCACCCGCGCTGCCGGCCCTGCATGCGCGGCTTGGCCGGAAGGCCGGTGGCCACGAACGGCAGTCCCCAGGGAACGGCCTGGAAATGATTGCCATACCCCCAAGCCTCGGCTCGGTGCTGCACCTTCGTCAGCAGCCAGCGCTGGTTCCAGTCGCTGAAAGGATGGGCCGTGAGCAACAGCACCTGCCCGCTGTACAGCCCCATCAGGTCACTGCTGCCTTGGGCGACCTGTTCCCCCGAAGCGCTGGTTTGCACGTTGAAAACCTGAATTCCCCGAGCCGTCCCATAGGCGGCCTCGTCGACTGGAGTAAAGCCGCCCGCATTGTCGGAGAACACCACGCAGTGCCCATCCCGAGCCTGTTCGAAATAGAAGTGAATGCCGGCCTGAGCACACACCCGCTGAAGAAACTGCAGGTCCGACTCACGATACTGGGTACAGAAATCCTGCGGCGGGTAGTCCCCCTTCAAGTCCAGGCACAGCTGGCGGCCGCCGATGCCATGGCCCTTGAGCACCTGGCGGATGATCTGCGGCACCGTGCAGTCGCTCAGTACCCGCTGGTTGAAGCGCTGCGCCAGGCAGGCCAGCTTCGGCCCGATACGCAGGCGACAGCCGGCGTCGGGACGCTGCTGCACAAGCTCGTGAAGCTGCCCGTGGATGCCTGCGTCCGACTCGCCGAAACTCAACCAGACGCTGCGGTATAACAAGCCCGCCAGGTCCGGCGGCGTGTCGTCGGGCGACAACTCCACCTCATAGGCGAAAGGTTCGCTGATGGCTTCGCTACCCGTGAAGGCCGACACGACGAAAGGTTCGGGCAGACCGGCTATCTCCAGACGAAATGATGGCTCGTTGGCTGGATCGGACATCGGCGTATCTCTACAGGAGGGGCGGCCGGGGATTCTCGCTGAGAGCCATGGCGGAGTAGAGAGCCCAAGTACAAGTTAGGAAAGGGACTACATGAAATGAGGACAGCATCGGATAAATCAGCCGACGTGCGGAAATAACAGCGGCGCAAATAAAAATGCCCTCCGGAACTATCCGAAAAAACCCGCGATGCACGGTGAGTTTTCTGACAGACCCGGAGGGCAATGCCAATCGATCAAAGCGCTGCCACAGAGCCCTGATGCCGATCAGTCAAGCCACAAACCTGTGGGAGCAAAGCTTGCTCGCGATTGCGGTAAGTCAGTCAGCAACAATGTTGAATGATCTGTCGCTACCGCGAGCAAGCTTTACTCCCACGAGGTTTGTGCCGTTCGATCCTTGACTGACTGGCATTAACCACAGAGCCCCGGGTTCGACCGGTTTTCATTTGCACATCAGGACGACAAGTACGACGAACGCGTCAACCCCAGGCGCAGGGCGTCGAGGAACTGGGTGCGTTCGGCGGCGCTGATACGGGCGCTGGCACATTTGTCGCGGTAGTGGGTCATCAACTCCTCCGGCGACAGGTGCACGTAGCGCAGCATGTCTTCGATGGTGTCGTGGGTTTCGATACCGGCGTGGTACACGCTGCCGTCGGCGTTCTGATAGATGTTCACCGAGTCGGTGTCGCCGAACAGGTTGTGCATGTCGCCAAGAATCTCCTGGTAGGCACCTACCAGGAAGATCCCCAGCAGGTAGTCCTCGCCGGGATTGAGGGCATGGACCGGCAGGCTGGTCTCGATGCTCTGTTCGTCGACGTACTGCTTGATCTTGCCATCGGAGTCGCAGGTCAGGTCTTGCAGCACGGCGCGGCGCAGCGGTTCCTCGTCGAGACGATGCAGCGGCAGGATCGGCAGCACCTGGCCGATGGCCCAGGTGTCCGGCAGGCTCTGGAACACCGAGAAGTTGCAGATGTACTTGTCGGCGAGCTTGTCGTTGAGTTCATCCAGCACCTGGCGATGGGAACGCTGGCGCGCCTTCAACGAGTTGTGCAGGCGGCGGCACACGGCAAAGTAGCATTGCTCGGCCAGGGCTTTTTCCGCCAGGGTCAGCTTGCCGTCGGCGTACTGGGTGGCCACGTCGCTCATGTAGTGGGTGGCGCGCCAGTAGGTTTCGGTGACCATCTCGATATCGGTCGGGCCCAGCAGGTCAACCAGCCACTGCACGGTTTCCGGCAGCTCCTGCTTGTTGTCGATCACCGGCATGTCGTCGACGTGTTTCTCGACGTCGGTCACCTGCACCACCAGCATCGCGTGGTGCGCGGTCAGGGAGCGACCGCTTTCCGAAAAGATGTGCGGATGCGGCAGGCTCTGGGCATCGCAGAATTCCTTGAGCATGCCGACCACGACACCGGCGTAGTCGTCCATGTCGTAGTTGATCGAACTGGCGTTGCGCGAATGCGTACCGTCGTAGTCCACGCCCAGGCCACCGCCGACGTCGATGTGATCCACCGGCAAGCCGAGGTTGCGCAGTTCGCCGTAGTAACGGATCGCTTCCTTGAAACCGTGCTGGTAGTCCGCCAGGTTGGCGATCTGCGAGCCCATGTGAAAGTGCAGCAGGCGAATGCCCTGGTCCAGGCCGGCCGCGCGGAAACGCTCGACCACCGACAGCAGTTGTGCGGCAGATAAACCGAACTTGGATTTTTCGCCACCGGTGTCGGCCCATTTGCTCGAAGCCAGGGACGACAGGCGCACCCGCAGGCCCACCTGTGGCTTGACCTTGAGCGAAGCGGCCTCTTCGATCACCAGACCGACTTCGGACTCTTTCTCGATCACGATGAACACGTTGTGGCCCAGCTTCTGACCCATCAGCGCCAGGCGGATGAACTCACGGTCCTTGTAACCGTTGCAGACGATGGTCCCGCCCTTCGGCGCCAGGGCCAACACCGCCAGCAGCTCGGGCTTGGAGCCGGCTTCCAGGCCGATGGAGACGTTCTGGGTGGCGATGATGTTCTCGATCACCGCTTCCTGCTGGTTGACCTTGATCGGGTAGAGCGCGGTGTACTGGCTCTGGTATTCCAGGCGTGCGATGTTGCTGTCGAATGCGCCGGTGAGCTGGCGCACACGGTCTTGCAGGATGTCGGGGAAGCGCACCAGCAAGGGCAACGACAGGCCGCTCTGGCGCAGTTGATCGACCTGCTCGAACAGATCGATGGGCGAACTGTCGGGACCGTTCGGACGAACTTCGACGCGACCGGCGTCATTGATCGCGAAATACCCGGCCCCCCAATGGCGGATCCCGTAAACACTGCGGCTGTCCGCAACTGTCCATTGGCTGCCATCGTCTTTGCGTGTGCGTCGTACGGACATCGAAGTCCCCTATAAAGAAGTCAAAATGCACCATCCGGTCGGAGGCTGGCGCAGTCTAGAGAATGGAAATGACGATTTGCCTGCAAGCAGGGTAGACCCTGCTGGCAGCGCTGAGTTTAGAAACCCGTTCAGAACAGGCTCTGTGAAAACCCTATGGGCGACCTCGAACATCGGGTTCGGATCAAGCCGGAGCGGTTTTCACAGAGGCTGCTAGCCGCCGGATTTCTTTGCCTTGAAACCGTGCTTGACCAGTTCCGCCAGCAACAGTTCGACGTGGTCGCCCTGGATCTCGATGACGCCGTCTTTCAACGCGCCACCGGTGCCACAGCGCTTCTTCAACGTGGTGGCCAGGTCCTTGAGCGCGTCTTCGGCCAACGGCACGCCGGTGATAGTGGTCACCGTCTTGCCGCCGCGGCCCTTGCTTTCACGGCGCACACGGGCAATACCGTCACCGGCGGGGATGACGGTCTGTTTGCAGATGCAGGCATCCACCGGCTGACGGCAATCAGGGCAATGACGACCGGCGTCGGTAGAAAATACCAGGCCGCCCAGGGCGGCGAAGGATGCGGCTTTTTTGGCCACCGGCAATCCTCTCGGGAGGACAAAGACTGGTCGGGGAGAAAAAGTGCCTCGACCGCGAAGCCCCACTCAGGCAGGGGCAGCGCTACTGGACCGCAGACGTCGGTTCAGCTTGAAAAGTCGCGCAGTGTAGCGGCAAAAAGCCGACTTGCTAAGGGCCAATCCGCGCCAATTTACAGCTTCTTTGCGACACCGCGCAGATAACGCTCGAGCGCCGCCAACGAGTCCGGGCAATAAGGCTTGTGCCGGATTTCATCCAGTACCTGTTCGATCGGCATGAAGCGCGCTTCGAGCACCTCTTCGGGCTGCAACACCAGGGGGCCGTCCCACACCGCCGAAAACGCCGAGCACCAGAGGCGACTGCCGGGGTCTTCGAAGTAAAAGTGGTCATGGGCGGTGAGTTGCACCCCGCTCACGCCCAACTCCTCTTCCAGCTCACGGGCCGCCGACTCGGCATAGGTTTCGTGGGCCTGCACCATCCCGCCCGCCGCCACGTCCCAGAAGCCCGGATAGATCGCCTTGCTCAGGGTTCGCCGGTGGACGCACAGTTCGCCCGCCGAGTTGAACAGCATGATGTAAGTGCCACGCCCGATCAGGCCTCGCTCGCGCAGATCCGAACGCACCAGGCTGCCGAGCAGGTTGTCGTGTTCATCGACCCAAGCGATCAGCTCGGCATCCGAGGCCACTCGGTGAGCGGCCTCCCGGGGACTCTCGCTCATGGATCAGCCTTGGTTCAGCAACTGCCGCAAGTCGATCACCGCCGCGTTGGCCCGGGAGATGTAGTTGGCCATGACCAGGGAATGGTTCGCCAAGACACCAAAGCCGCTGCCATTGAGGATCATCGGGCTCCAGACCGGCTCCTGGGAGGCCTCCAGTTCACGAATGATCTGCCGCACGCTGACCGTGGCGTTCTTCTTCGCCAGCACATCGGCGAAGTCCACTTCGATGGCACGCAGCAGATGGGACAAAGCCCAGGCCTGGCCGCGCGCTTCGTAGAACACGTTATCGATCTGCAACCATGGGGTCTCGACCACCTCCTCATCCACCTGCGGTACCTGGCCCGGAACCGGGACTTCGGTTTTCAGCGAAGTGTTGAGCTTGACCCGGCCGACACTGGCCGACAGGCGCTGGGACAGCGAACCCAGACGAGTACCGACATCCCCCAGCCAGTTGTTCAGGTTATCGGCGCGGGCGTAGAACAAAGCGCTTTTCTGGGCAGAATCGGACAGGCGCGCCTGATAGCGGCTCAGGGAATTGATGCCTTCCTGGTACTCCGACTCGCTGGAGGGCAGCACCCAGCTGCGGTTATCGAAGTTGAAACGCGGCTCGGCCTTGGCCAGGTCGGCGTCCTCGGCGGACTGGGACTGGGAACGGGCGAAGTCCTTGCGCAGGGCGCGACTCAGGTCGCGGACCTGCACCAGCACGCCATATTCCCAGCTCGGCATGTTGTCCATCCACAGGCCAGGCGGAAAGCGGTCGTTGGAAATGTAGCCGCCCGGCTTGGTCAGCAGGGTACTGGCCACGGTCTTGAGGGTCTCGACGGTGGTGTAGCCGACCACCATTTGCCGGCCATCCTTCTCGGCCGCCGCCTGGGCATTCTGCTGCACGGGAAACAGCGCGGGCTCCTGGCTCCAGTACCAGCCGATGGCGATGGTCACCAGCAGGTACAGGCCGATCAGCGTGGCCAGCGCACGGCTGAAAAACAGCCCACCCAGGTAGCTGCGAGTGGCCGATTTCGGCTCGGCGGCACGTTCAGGCGCGCTGCCCGCGCGGTTTTTCCAGTCCAGCATGGCGATGTCCCTTCAATCACTTGAGTTCACGGTTCGACCACAACCCTACGCCATCGTGCCTGATTTGAAACGCGATAAATCCTGCGCAAATCATGCTGGCCCAGGCGAGGCAGTCGGATGGCAACTATAAAGGAAGCGCGGCCATCGGCCTACGAAACCGACCGGTCACAAACTGAATGTCGCTGCCGGGTAGATTATTGACGTACGACACTCATGCGCATGAAAAGAGATGCTAGCATAGAGCCACCAGTCGACCTCAGCATGTATCTAACTAAGTAGTCAGGATAATGACCGAGCCAGAAGACCCCAGCCGTGAGCGCCTCAAGCACCACTTTGCCCAGCGGGTAATTCATCAGGCCCGTCAGATCCTGGAGATCTGGCAACGCCTGCAACGCAGCGAGTGGTCCAGCACCGACCTGTTGGAGCTCAGCGAAGCCAATCTGCGCCTGCTGCGTTTTGCGGAGCGCTTCGAACAGCCGGAGCATTCCCAACTGGCACAGGGCATCAGCCAGTCACTGCAAGCGGTGGATGCCAATCGCGGGCGGCTGAGCAGTCAACTGATCACTGAGATCAATCGCCTGATGCAGCGCCTGTCCCGTACCGGCCTGCGCCATGGAGACCAGCTCGAACAAACCTTCCTGCCGCCGTTGCGCAAACCCATCTATGTGTTGCTGCAAGACCATGACCGGGCCGAACGCCTGGCCAAGCAACTGGAGTTCTTCGGCCTCAGCGCCCAGGCGTTGGACAGTGTCGCGGCATTTCGCGCCTCGATGATCGAGCGGCTGCCGGCGGCGATTGTCATGGATGTGGATTTCAGCGGCCCCGGCATCGGCCTGAAACTGGCGGCCGAAGCCCAGCAAGGTCTGGAACAGCCGTTACCGCTGTTGTTCTTCAGCCTGCTGGAAACCGATACCCCGACACGTCTGGCGGCCGTGCGCGCCGGCGGGCAGGAGTTCCTCACCGGCACCCTCGAGGCCTCGAGCCTGCTGGAGAAGATCGAGGTGCTGACCTGCGTCGCCCAGTACGAACCCTATAAAGTGCTGATCATCGATGACTCCCGCGCCCAGGCCCTGCACACCGAGCGCCTGCTCAACAGCGCCGGCATCGTCACCCGCACGCTGATCGAACCGATCCAGGCCATGGCCGAGCTGGCTGATTTCCAGCCCGACCTGATCATTCTCGACATGTACATGCCCGCCTGCACCGGTACGGAACTGGCGAAAGTGATCCGCCACAATGACCGCTATGTCAGCGTGCCGATCATCTACCTGTCCGCCGAAGACGACCTGGACAAGCAGCTCGATGCCATGAGCGAGGGCGGCGATGATTTCCTGACCAAACCCATCAAGCCCCGCCACCTGATTACCACCGTGCGCAACCGTGCGGCCCGGGCCCGCAACCTCAAGGCGCGGATGGTGCGCGACAGCCTCACCGGCCTGTACAACCACACCCACATCCTGCAACTGCTCGAAGACTGCTGCTTCCGCGCCCGCCGCGAAGACAAGCCGCTGAGCTTCGCCATGCTGGACATCGACCATTTCAAACGGGTCAACGACAGCCATGGCCACCCCATGGGCGACCGGGTGATCAAGAGCCTGGCACTGTTTCTAAAGCAGCGCCTGCGCAAGACCGATTTCATCGGCCGTTATGGCGGCGAAGAGTTCGCCATTGTCATGCCAGACACCAACATCAACGACGCCTGCGCGGTACTGGACGAAATCCGCCAACGCTTTGCCGAGATCCACTACCCGGCCCAGCCCCAGGACCTGTGGTGCACGTTCAGTGCCGGTGTGGTGGAGATGAGCGAGGCGTCCGACAGCCTGATGATGGCCAGTGAGGCGGATGAAGCCCTGTATCGCGCCAAGCACGCCGGTCGCAACCGGGTACAGAGCGCAAGGCAAAGTGCCACTTTTTCATCGGAATCCACCGACTCGGTCATAAACCTGTAACTCAAGCGCAATAAATTCAGGCACTTACGATTCTGCCCCCGGTAGACCTTGAATGCGCCTGAAACTGCTGACCAACCTCAATACCCTGCTTTTATTGGCCGTCTGCCTGGGCCTCGGCGCCACGCTATGGTGGTCCCAAGCCGCGCTGGAACGTCCTTACCTGTTGATGGAGCGCTACTTGGGCCTGTCACGGCAATTCCAGGGCGCGGTGACGCGCAACATCGAGGATTATCTGGCCAGTGGCGACGCCTTGCGCCTCAGTGCCGCCAGTCAGGCCCTCGACACCCTGCAAAAAGAACTGGATCGATTTCCTCCGGAACTGGCCCGCACCCTCAGGCCGAGCCTGTCGAGCCTGGAAGACTTCAGCAAGACCGAGCTGCTGGGCGCCGGCAAGCTGGCTGGTGATCCCCAGGCCCTGCTGCTGCAGGCCGAGCGTGAACTGGGCGCCAACCTGGACCAGCTCGCCCGGTACGCCAACGGCGCCCCGAGTTACTTGCCTTTGTTGTTCAGCGCATCGCAGCACCTGGGGCGGCTGTCCCTTGCGCGGGACAAACTGGTCAGCAGCGGGCGCAGCGAATTGGCCGACGATGTCGAGCGGGAACTTGCAAGCATCCGTGCCCAGGCCGGTCAACTGGACAGCCTGCCGTTGCTGGGCGTGACAACCAGCAGCGACTCCGCCGGCGATGATTTCGCCGCGCTGATGGGCCTGGAAAACCAGGAAAAAGCTGTCGCCGAAGACGCCGGCATCGCCCTCAAGCGCGAACTCAACAGCCTGCTCGGACGCTACCCCGCGGAGCTGGCGCGCACCCGCGAGCTGATCCAGAAGCGCACCGAACTGAGCAACGCCACCCATGTGAAAACCGCCGACGTGCAACAGGCGATCGATGCACTGGAGCCCGTAGTGCGAGCCCAACACGGGCAGATCCAGGGCGAGGTCCGGTTGATCCAGGGGGTGATAATCGGCTTGATCCTGTTGATCGCATTGCTCATCGATACTTTGCAACGACGCCTGGCCCGAACCTTGACCCACCTGGCACCGGCCCTGTCGACCTGGGCCGAAGGCGACTTCAGCCGCGACATCCATGTGGGCGCCAGCAACCGTGAGCTGCAAGACATCCAAGCATCACTCAATCGGCTGCGGGCCTATCTGGCGGACCTGGTGGGCACCATTCACCTGAACGCCGAACAGGTCGCTGGCAGCAGCCGGACCCTGGCCGATCTCAGCGCCGAAATGCACAGCGGCGCGCAATACCAGGCCGACGACACGGCGCTGATCCGCGACTCCCTCAGCGAACTTGAAGCGACGATTCAACAGGTGGCCGGCGACGCCAGCCAGGCCGCCGACGCCAGCCGCAGCGCCGGGCATGCCGTGGAGCAGGGGCAGAAAGTCATTGGCCTGAGCCTCACCGGACTGCATGCACTGGTGGGCGAAGTACAAGGCAACGCGCAGATGATCGAACAACTGGCCGAGGAATCGGCCACCATCGGCGGCGTGTTGACGGTGATTCGCTCGATTGCCGACCAGACCAACCTGCTGGCACTCAATGCCGCCATCGAGGCCGCCCGCGCCGGAGAGATGGGCCGAGGTTTTGCGGTAGTGGCCGAAGAAGTTCGTTCCCTGGCCCAACGCACGGCCGGGGCCACGGCCGAAATCCAGGCCTTGATCGCTCGCCTGCAACTGGCCGCGCGCCAGTCAGTCGATGGCATGCGCGCCCAAGTCGAACACGCCAAAGCCACCGCCAACCAGGCACAAGCGGCCGACGGTGCACTGGATAAAATCGTCGATGCCATCCAGACCATCGCCGACACCGCCGTGCGCATCGCCGAAGTCACCGCCCAACAGAGCGGCGCCGTCAGCGAAATCCGCGATCACAGCGAGCGCATTCACCAACTGGGCGGGGAAAACCTGCTACGTATCGGCCAGGGACGGGAACAGGGCGAAAACCTGCTGGTGCTGGGCGGCCGCCTGCATACGGCAGTGCAGGCGTTTCAGGTTTGATCCAAATGCCAGCCACTACCCCCTGTGGGAGCGAGCCTGCTCGCGATGGCGGTGGGTCAGCTCGCATCGATGTTGAATGTGCCGCCATCTTCGCGAGCAAGCCCGCTTGTGTCTGAGTAAGGGAATAAACTCTGGGTTGAGAGGGGTAGATGGCAAGCTGTGAGTCCGCGGTGCTTGAAGCACGAGTGGGAGCAAAGCTGCCATCTACCTTTCTACTCTGGCCCATAAGCCCGAACAGTTGGACGAGCGGCACTCGAATCACAAGCGTGGGCAAAGCCAGAGCACTCTCATTTCTGAGTGTAAGAGGGTTTTGCCATGATTTCCTGGGTCGGTATCGATATATCCAAATCAAATCTCGTCGTTTGGGTTCGACCACAGAACCAAGGCTATGAGGTCCCCAATACGCTTGAGGGCTTTGCACAACTGGTCGAACAGCTAAGCCAGTACACGATTGGCCGGGTGTTACTGGAAGCCACGGGCGGCTATGAACGAAAGGTTATGGCAGCACTGCAGGAGGCAGGTTTCAATGTGCTCAGGATCAACCCTCGCCGGGTTAGAGCCTTCGCTGTAGCAATGGGCAAGAATGCCAAGACCGACCCCATCGATGCGGCTGTTCTTGCCGATTTTGCCGAAGCTCTGCATGCGTCTCACGAAAAGCCCATTTCACCTGAGCGTGAAGCACTGCGTGAGCTGATTCAGCTGCGCGAACACTTCGTCCAGCAGCGAGATGACAACAAGCGCCGGCTGCAGCAGGCTCAGCTTCCGGCGGTTATCGAGGTGATCAAAGACCATATTCGCTACCTGCAAATCCAAATCAAGCAGTTTGGCAAAGCCATTAATCAAAGCATGCGTAAGCTGGATGCGGAGAAGGCCGACCGACTCACGTCAGTTAAAGGGATCGGCACTGTGGCGACTGCTAGTTTGTTGGTTTACCTGCCTGAACTCGGTGAGCTTGATCGCAGAGAGATCGCGGCCCTGGCGGGAATCGCCCCCTACAACGACGACAGTGGTAATCACAGCGGCAAACGTCAGATTTACGGAGGAAGAGCGCGGGTCAGACGTGCGCTTTATATGTCGTGCTGGGTTGTCATCCGCTATCACGCCGACTTCAAGGCCCGGTATGAAGCACTTCGAGAGCGAGGCAAGAGCGCGAAAGTCGCGCTCATCGCCTGCATGCGAATATTGCTAATCAGACTGAATGCCATGCTTCGAGACGGCACTGAGTGGCGGTGACGGGTGGCGGAAGTAAGACAGTTGCTCCCACCCAGGCCACGGGTGAACACACCCTCCACGCCCACCACCAATCCCTGTGGGAGCGAGCCTGCTCGCGATGGCGGTGGGTCAGCTTGCATCGATGTTGAATGTGCCGCCATCTTCGCGAGCAAGCCCGCTCCCACCCGGGCCACGGGTGGACACACCCTCCACGCCCACCACCAATCCCCTGTGGGAGCGGGCTTGCTCGCGATGGCGGTGGGTCAGCTTGCATTGATGTTGAATGTGCCGTCGTCATCGCGAGCAGGCTCGCTCCCACCCGGGCCACGGGTGGACACACCCTCCACGCCTACCACCAATCCCTGTGGGAGCGAGCCTGCTCGCGATGGCGGTGGGTCAGCTTGCATTGATGTTGAATGTACCGTCGTCATCGCGAGCAGACTCACTCCCACAGGGTTCAGCGTGATCCGTGAAGGAGTGGTGACCGGATCCCAGACCATGGTCACAAATTTTTCGCAAACATCGCTCATCGTGCTGGCTATTGCCGAGAACTGGACAGTCATTAAGGGTTTGCGGCATAGTCGCCGGGTTCTGATACCTGCTCACAGATAACAAGGAACAGCAGATGGCGACCCTCTTGGTCCTGCACGGACCCAACCTGAACCTGCTGGGCACCCGTGAACCGGGCGTCTATGGGGCGGTGACACTGGCCCAGATCAACCAGGACCTGGAGCAGCGGGCCCGCGCCGGCGGCCATCATCTGCTCTACCTGCAAAGCAACGCCGAATATGAATTGATCGACCGCATCCACGCCGCCCGTGGCGAAGGCGTGGACTTCATTTTGATCAATCCAGCAGCTTTTACGCATACAAGTGTCGCATTACGTGACGCGCTGCTGGCGGTGAGCATCCCATTCATCGAAGTGCATTTGTCCAACGTGCACAAACGCGAACCTTTCCGCCATCACTCCTACTTCTCCGATGTAGCGGTGGGAGTGATCTGCGGCCTTGGCGCCAGCGGTTACCGACTGGCCCTGGAGGCCGCCCTAGAGCAGCTTGAAAAACAGGCAACAGCTTGAACAACAAGCGTTAAACGCCCCTGACCGACCCTTGGGAGTTGATGATTCATGGATATCCGTAAAGTTAAGAAACTGATCGAATTGCTGGAAGAGTCCGGCATCGACGAGCTCGAGATCAAGGAAGGCGAAGAGTCCGTACGCATCAGCCGCCACAGCAAGACTCCAGCCCAGCAGTTCTACGCCCCGGCACCGATGCAGGCTCCGGCCGCCGCGCCAGCGCCAGCCGCACCTGTTGCTGCTGCCGCTGCTCCAGCCGCTGCCGCCGCTCCAGCGCTCAACGGCACTGTCGCTCGCTCGCCAATGGTAGGCACCTTCTATCGCAAGTCTTCGCCAACCTCGCCGTCCTTCGTCGAAGTGGGCCAGACCGTGAAGAAAGGCGACACCCTGTGCATCGTCGAAGCCATGAAGATGATGAACCACATCGAAGCTGAAACCAGCGGTGTGATCGAGTCCATCCTCGTTGAAGACGGCCAGCCGGTTGAGTACGACCAACCGCTGTTCACCATCGTTTGAACCGCGGAGAGCCTTTGATGACTGCGAAGCTGGAAAAAGTCCTGATCGCGAACCGCGGTGAGATCGCTCTGCGGATCCTGCGTGCCTGCAAAGAGATGGGCATCAAGACCGTCGCCGTTTACTCCAAGGCCGACAAAGAGCTGATGCACCTGGGCCTGGCGGACGAATCCGTCTGCATCGGCCCGGCTTCTGCCGCGCACTCCTACCTGCACATCCCGGCGATCATTGCCGCTGCCGAAGTGACCGGCGCCACCGCCATTCACCCAGGCTACGGGTTCCTGGCGGAAAACGCCGACTTTGCCGAACAGGTCGAGAATTCCGGTTTTGCCTTCATCGGTCCGAAAGCCGAAACCATCCGCCTGATGGGCGACAAGGTGTCGGCCAAGCACGCCATGATCGCAGCCGGCGTACCGACCGTTCCGGGTTCCGACGGCCCGCTGCCTGAAGACGAAGAAACCGCTCTGCGCATTGGTCGCGAAGTCGGTTACCCGGTGATCATCAAGGCCGCTGGCGGCGGCGGTGGTCGTGGCATGCGCGTAGTACACAAGGAAGAAGACCTGATTTCCTCGGCAAAACTGACCCGCTCCGAAGCAGGCGCGGCGTTCGGCAACCCGATGGTCTACCTGGAAAAGTTCCTGACCAACCCACGCCACGTCGAAGTCCAGGTGCTGTCCGACGGCCAGGGCCAGGCCATCCACCTGGGCGACCGCGATTGCTCGCTGCAACGTCGTCACCAGAAGGTCCTAGAAGAAGCGCCGGCACCGGGCATCGACGAGAAGGCCCGCCAGGAAGTCCTGGCGCGTTGCGTCAAGGCCTGCATCGACATCGGCTACCGCGGCGCCGGTACCTTCGAGTTCCTGTACGAGAACGGTCGCTTCTACTTCATCGAAATGAACACCCGTGTTCAGGTGGAGCACCCGGTTTCGGAAATGGTCACCGGTATCGACATCGTCAAGGAGATGCTCAGCATCGCCGCCGGCAACAAGCTGTCGTTCACCCAGGATGACGTAGTCATCCGCGGTCACGCGCTGGAATGCCGGATCAACGCCGAAGACCCGAAAACCTTCATGCCGAGCCCAGGCACGGTCAAGCACTTCCATGCACCGGGCGGCAATGGCGTTCGCGTCGACTCGCACCTGTACAGCGGTTATGCCGTTCCGCCGAACTACGATTCGTTGATCGGCAAGCTGATCACCTACGGGGCGACCCGCGACGAAGCCATGGCGCGCATGCGCAATGCGCTGGAAGAAATCGTGGTGGACGGGATCAAGACCAACATCCCGCTGCACCGCGATCTGGTACGTGACAAAGGCTTCTGCGAAGGCGGCGTCAACATCCATTACCTGGAACACAAGCTGGCCCACGAGGCTTGATGTCACAGGTGATGTAAAAAAGACCCCGGTCCTTTGGCCGGGGTTTTTTTTTGCCTGCCGACCGATCAGCTCAGCAGCACCGTCGAGAAAGCCTGCGCTTCGATCTGCGCGGAAGTCACCGGCCTCCCCTGCGCAGTGCTGATGGCACCGCTGGGATTGGCGACCAGGGGCTCGTTGCGCAGGCGCCTCATGAACCCCCGTGCTCGCGCCGACACCGGATCGGCACTCTTTTTCGCTCGCGCCAGCACCGGTATGTAGTAGCGTTCGACCTGGTCGCGCGATGTCTTGAATACCGAAGTCACGCCATTGCGCAGGTCCAGCGCGACACCATAGGTATTGCCAAAACAGGAAGAGTACGACCAGTGATCCCACGTGGGTTGCAGGCCCTGACGCCGCATCGCCGACCTGACCCGCCCGCCGATGTCAGTGCCTGTCAGCCAATCCCCACCCACCAGGATGGCACGGATATCCTGCGTCACGCCGCCCAGGCGCTGCGTTATGTCCCGCAGACAGCGTTCGATCAGCGCGCGGATATTGTGATCGAAGTGAATGACAGCCCCCATTCCGGTGGTCGGGTTGTACAGCGAAGCGATCACGCAGGTCTGCGCGTTCAGGGAGAACAGATAATTGTCCGCCACCGCCTCGCTGAACCTCGCCACTACCGCCTCGCCCTGCAACGCTCCCCTTGAGACATCCGGGAAGACATGACCAGGAAACGCCGTCCGCAAGTCATCCACTCGCCCAAGGTAGGCCACCTCGCCGTTTCCACCCAGCAAGCCCGGCTTATCGTAGACCCACTTGCCATTCGACATCCTGCGCAGGGGCTCCTGATAAAACGCCCCGGGATTCCTGGCATCCACCAGGCGCAGACCATCAAAAAAGGGATCTTTCTTCACCTGGTAATACCTGCCCCCACGCTTGATGAAGTAGCTGTCCTGCGGCTGCGACGCACTGGACGGGCTACGCCAGGTGCCCTTGAAATTGCCCTCCTCAGTCACCTCCACCAGGTTTGCAGGCACCTCCTTGATAGCCTGATGGGACTTGAAGCGTACGGGCCGCAGGGGCGGATCGCTCTCTCTGGCTGACACGGAGGCTGCATGCCTCAAGCGCCGGGAGGACAATGACACAGGTTTCAGCACCTGCTTCAGACTTCTGGCAGCGCCCACCATCTGCAACCCCAACGTGGCGAACAACGCTCCCCAGGCCGCGTCCAGCCAATGCCACAGCGCCCGTTCAGTGTCGCCTTGGACATGGGCTTCGATGGCCTGTCCGGAACTGACAGTCATAAAGACGATATCCAGCAGCAGAACAAAGGGGGGATACACCATAGAGACCGGGGCCGACGCAAAGAGCAGGCCCTTGAGGACCTGGCTCTCGATCACTTCGGTACGGCTGGTGGTGACATCCTCCACATCGGTGACACTGCGCTCGATATAGGCATCGAACCCGGCGCGGATGTCGATGACCCGATTGAGCTCGCGCAATGTATCGACGCCCGCACTCCCCGTTGCCAGGGCCGCCAGCGAGCGTCTTACCGCCCCCCTGGCGGTAAGGGCCACGCGCCCCAGCACGTAGTCATGCAGCTGCGCGGCGACCCTGCCGGCAAAATCACGGTACTGGCGGAATATGACACCGTCCGGTGCATCGGGCGTATACAGCCAGGACGAACGCTTGGGATCGAAGTAGGTGAAAACGTAAACACCCAACACGACGTGCCCATCGACGGTAAACCTGACCACGCCCTCACGTCTCACCACCGCCCCGGGATACTCCGCACCGCCCGAAGACGCCGCTTCACCCAGCAGGGTGACTTGTCGGGTGAGCCACCAGAATTCCGAATCGTTCAACAAGCCCTTACCCTTCGCGATGCGCAGATCACGGTCCATTCGGATCAGCAGCATGTGGCGGTAGGTATTGCGACGCTTGATATAGGCGGGTGAATCGACGTCGAGGAATCTGGCGCGGGTCTCCCTCCCGTAGCGCTCGCCCACATAGGCCCGACGGATATAGAACGCCAGCTCGGCACTGCGGACCTGCCCCAGGTCATGCCCGACAGAGGAGCGCACGCCTTTGCGGGGGTCGTCGATACCCGAATTGTCGTCGTAGCCATGGATGACCAGATCCAGCAGGCTCGTAGTCTTCGTGTCACGTCCCGCGAGCCCCGGGCGGTAATCGATGAGGATGGTCCCGGGATCGACCGGCTCAAGCACGCCCCTGCTGCGCAGGTAAGGCGAGATCGCCTGGGCGACGGTGCGCCTGGCGAAGTCCACGAAGACTTCGAAGTCCGCAAGCTGCTCGTTGAACGCCCGCTGATGCACCAGGAGCTCCTGGCTCAAACTGCTGATGTTTCGACGGGAATCAAGCGGCAACGCGCAGTACCAGCGAGGCGACTCGTCCAACTGCACCTGCGCCAGGTTATTGGCCAACCCTATGGCCACGGCGTCTTCCAGGCATGCCCTGAATCCTGTCACTCCTCCCCTGAGATCCTTGCCCGAGTTCCATGTAACCGGCTTGTCCACCACGCGGGCGAAGTATTCCCGGGCTATCTCGCGATCATCGGGGGACAGTTGCTGCGCCAGGTATTCGCGCCCAGCCTCGGTTCGGGTCCATGCGCCTATTTCCATGCTCACCGCCCACAGCGATGGCAGCTCGATCCACTCCTGGCCATCCGGCTTGGCGGGGGCATACAGCAACAGGTCGCCCTGCATGTCCTCGCGAAAAAACAGCAACAGATCGGCGCATCGCAAGCCGTTGGGCAATGCCAGACCGGTGACATGCAGCCGGTTGGCGGGCAATGTCGATGCCTCGCCCTCCCACAGGGTTTTGACAGCGTCATGATTGACCGCCTTCAGATGCCCCGCGCAACGTGCCACGAATGCACTTTGCCGCAGTCGGGCCACGAGCCAGTCGAACATGGCGCGCTTCAGATCCGCCCGTTCATATCGATCGGTCAGCGCCTGCAAGTACCCCGCGGGCGCATCCACGTCCGCCAACAACCGGCTGACGAAAGCCGATGCAAGGGGCTGATTGCGCAGCATCGCGCCATTTTCCACCAACAGCACCGACACGGCATCGGCCCTTACCGGCCCTGCCGCCACCAGGTCGCTCAGACTGTGACGCTGGATGGGCTGGTCAACCACCGTTCTCCATTGCAACGTCACCCGAACGCGGTCCGGCTCGACGTCCATGTCCAGTTCATGCCGGACATGCGCCTTGGCCTGTTGCCTGGCGAAGGCTCGTATTGAGCCCAGGCCATCGAGCAGCTCATCGACCCGCGCCTGCGCCTGCTGAGTCCGCTCCTGAAGCAACTGTAGCGATGCTCGCCCAGGCTCATCCAACACCCGCAGCCAATGAGGCAGTTGCAAGCGTGCCAACGCCTCGAGATCCCGGCGCTCCCGCACTGTGGCCAGCGCGCTTGATTCACTCATGCGACGCCAGGCGTCCTGGAGCTTTTCGATGCGCTCCCGCAGTTCATCGACATCCAGACCCGCCAACTGGTCGAGCTGAAAAACCCTGTCAATGGCCGCCATGTGTTCATTGAGCTTGCGTTGGACCACGCCCTCGAGCGAGACGTCGCCGTTTGTCATGCGCCAATGACGACGCAGGTAGTCCTTGTAATGATTGATTCCCCCCCTGGCTGCGGATTCCAACACCTGGACAATGACGTCCTGACGCTCGGCCGAAAACCCCATGTCGGGCCCTCCAGGCCAACGGAATGCCACGTCGTATTCCGGGTCAGGCGCCAGCGGCTTATCGTCGATCATCCGTTGCAGCACCGTGTCCAGCAGGGTGCCGATGAAATGTGGATCGATATTGCCTTCCTGATAACGGGTACGCAGTTCGACCAACAGATACTCCTCCAGCACCTCCAACAAGGTCATCTGGCCCTGCAATCGCGGGTCGATCACGGCCTTCCAGCGTGCCAGCCTTTCCAGAACGGCTTGTGCGGTTTCCGCCTGCGGGCTGGATACTGATCCCGCGCCATTCGCCTTGCTTTGCCCCTCGGCAGTGTTGTCCATCACGTTCCTCCCTGTTGTGTGGACCCTCACCTTATCCGCGGTACAACGCCTCCATGTCATACATATATATATCGAAACACCACGCCGGACGGCACCCGCGCGCCGTGCTCGAATCGGCCGCGGACCTCCGGGCTTATCCACTTTGACGACGACCTGGCGTACACTGCGCAGCTTTCGCAGCCTGGTCGCCACACAGGCCACCAAGGCTGCTTCCTGTAGATTCATTTCCAAAGGTGCCCGCCATGCCTTGGCTGCAAGTACGTCTGGCCATCAGCCCGGAACAAGCCGAAACCTACGAAGATGCGTTTCTTGAAGTAGGCGCCGTATCGGTCACCTTCATGGACGCCGAAGACCAGCCGATCTTCGAGCCGGAACTCAACACCACGCCGCTGTGGTCCCACACCCACCTGCTGGCCCTGTTCGAAGGGGGCACCGAAGCGGCCAGCGTGCTGGCCCATCTGGAACTGCTGACCGGCAGCCCGCTGCCCGAACACCACAGCGAAGTGATCGAAGACCAGGACTGGGAACGCAGCTGGATGGACAATTTCCAGCCGATGCGCTTTGGCCAGCGACTGTGGATCGTACCGAGCTGGCACGCGGCGCCGGAGCCGGACGCCGTCAACCTGCTGTTGGACCCGGGCCTGGCGTTCGGTACCGGCACCCACCCGACCACCGCGCTGTGCCTGGAATGGCTCGACGGCCAGGATCTGAAAGGCTGCGATGTGCTCGACTTCGGCTGCGGTTCGGGCATCCTGGCCATTGCCGCCCTGCTGCTGGGTGCCAAACAGGCGGTCGGCACCGACATCGACGTCCAGGCCCTGGAAGCGTCCCGCGACAACGCCGGGCGCAACAACATTGCCGAAGCACTGTTCCCGCTCTATCTGCCGCAGGATCTGCCCCAGGTCCAGGCCGACGTGCTGGTCGCCAATATCCTGGCCGGACCGTTGGTCTCCCTGGCGCCGCAACTGTCGGGCCTGGTCAAGCCGGGCGGGCAACTGGCGCTGTCGGGCATCCTGGCCGAACAGGGCGAGGAAGTCGCCGCTGCTTATGCCGCCGACTTTGACCTGGACCCTATTGCCAATCGTGATGGCTGGGTGCGCATCACCGGACGTCGGCGCTAGAATGGCCGCCTGTATCCACCGGATTGCCGCATGACTGACAGTTTCGTCACCCAGTGCCCGCATTGCCACACCAGTTTTCGCGTCAGCCATGCTCAATTGAGCGTGGCTCGCGGAGTGGTTCGCTGCGGCTCGTGCCTGCAAGTCTTCAATGCCGCGCGGCAATTGCTGGAACAACGGACCACCAGGGAGCCCGCTCCCACCGTCGCCGCGCCCCTGCGGCCCGCTGCCGTCGAAACACCGCCCAGGGCGATCAGCCAGAAACAGTGGACCGCCGCCGAGCTGGACCTGGATGACCTGGACAAGGAACTGGCTCGCCTGGAACGGCGTGACAAACGGGCGCCGGACTCCTTCGGCCGACGCCGCGAAGATAACCTGAGCGCACAGCGGGACCACCTTTCCGACGAGCAGGAGCCCTGGTCCGACAGCCTGTACAGCGAATCTCCCGCCGAACGCGCGGAAGCAGTGACCCAGGTCCCTATCGAACCGTTCGCCCCCCATGAGCCCGTCCGGCCACCACGCACCGAGCCGTCGCTGTCCCTGCCTCTGACGCTGGAACCACTGGAGCCGGACGATGAACCTGGCGCACCGCTGCACCTGGCGCCGGACGATGAACCCGACGAACGCCTCGAGCGCCTGTCCGCTACCGACGATATTGACGAAGAACCGGCCCTGCCGCGCAAGAAACGCCAACGCCAGGAACCCGGAATACGTGCCGAAGTCCTTCAGGACCTTGACGACGATCCGTTGCAACTGGACTGGCGCAAACGCCGCTCGCCCTGGGGGCGACGCCTGCTGTGGAGCCTGCTGATCCTGCTGGCCGCCGCCGCGCTGGCCGGCCAGTACATCGCCTACCACTTCGAGGAATTGGCCCGCCAGGACCAGTATCGTCCGTGGTTCCTGCAGATATGTCCGACCATCGGCTGCGACGTGCCGTCCAAAGTCGACATCGCCAAGATCAAGAGCAGCAACCTGGTGGTACGCAGTCATCCAGACTTCAGCGGCGCCCTGGTGGTGGACGCGATCATCTACAATCGTGCGCCCTTCTCCCAGCCTTTTCCGCTGCTGGAGCTGCGTTTCGCCGACCTTAACGGGCACTTGATCGCCAGCCGTCGCTTCAAGCCTGGAGAGTACCTGGGTGGCGATCTCGAGGGCCTGGGGGAAATGCCACCCCAGACCCCCATCCACATCGCCCTGGACATCCTCGACCCAGGCCCCAAGGCGGTGAACTACAGCCTGAGCTTCCACTCGCCCGAGTGAAGCCACCGGGGCCAGTCGATTGACGGCGGCTTTCTGACCCACCCCAGCCGGACCAAACCGCTGGCGATAACAAAATAGCTGTTCAGATTTTATCCAATTCGATCTTTATCCAGTCATCGAGAGCGGGTATCATGCCAACCCTTTTTCGAAGTCTCATGATCCGGCCCCACTTCAGGGAAGTCCTATGTCGGCGGTACGCATCGGCCCATATACACTGCAGAACGGTCTGGTTCTCGCCCCCATGGCGGGCGTCACCGATCAGCCCTTTCGTCAGTTGTGCAAACGGCTGGGCGCGGGTCTTGTGGTTTCGGAAATGGTCACCAGCGACATGAGCCTGTGGAACACCCGCAAGTCACGTCTGCGCATGATCCACGAAGGCGATCCCGAGCCCCGCTCGGTGCAGATCGCCGGTGGCGATGCACAGATGCTGGCGGAGGCGGCCCGGGCCAATGTGGCGCTGGGGGCACAGATCATCGACATCAACATGGGCTGCCCGGCGAAGAAGGTCTGCAACAAGGCTGCCGGCTCGGCACTGTTGAAAGATGAGGCCCTGGTTACCGAGATCCTGCGGGCGGTCGTCGCCGCAGTCGATGTGCCAGTGACCCTGAAGATCCGCACCGGGTGGGACCGGGAAAACAAGAATGGCCTGACGGTGGCGAAGATCGCCGAACAGGCGGGAATCACGGCGTTGGCGGTCCATGGCCGCACCCGTGCCGACCTGTACACCGGCGAGGCCGAGTACGACACCATCGCCGCGATCAAGCAGGCGGTGTCGATACCGGTGTTTGCCAATGGCGACGTCGACTCGCCAGAGAAGGCCCGGTACGTGCTGGACGCGACCGGTGCCGACGGCCTGTTGATCGGCCGGGCTGCCCAGGGGCGGCCCTGGATTTTCCGTGAGATCGAACACTTCCTGCGCACTGGCGAAAAGCTGGCGGCGCCGCAAATGTCCGAGGTGGAACGAATTCTGCTGGAGCATCTGGCCGCGCTGCATGCCTTCTACGGAGAAGTCATGGGCGTGCGCATCGCGCGCAAGCATGTGGGCTGGTATCTCGCAACCCTGCCGGGCGCCAGGGAGTTTCGCGCCCGCTTCAATCGTTTGGATGGTACGCAAGCACAATGCGCCGACGTTCAGGCCTTCTTCGCTGAACGTTACAAGAGCCTGACAGGGGACGAAGGGGTGGCCGCATGACGATGATGACCGAGACTTTAGTGAGTGGAATAACACCCGTGAGCGACAACGTGAATTTGAAACAGCACCTCAATACGCCTAGCGAAGAGGGTCAGACCCTTCGCGGGAGTGTCGAGAAGGCGCTGCACAATTATTTCGCCCACCTTGAGGGCGCTGCCGTCACGGATGTGTACAACCTGGTGCTTTCCGAAGTCGAGGCGCCACTGCTCGAAAGCGTGATGAACTACGTCAAGGGCAACCAGACCAAGGCCAGTGAGATGCTGGGCCTGAATCGCGGCACCCTGCGCAAGAAACTCAAGCAGTACGATCTGCTGTAAGCATTCAATCAAACCAGAAAGGCGCCCGCGTAAAAAACGGTCGCCTTTTTTGCTGACTTCCCTTGCTTTTGATGGAAATTGAAATGACCGACCAGACCACCCGCCTGCCGATCCGCCGCGCCTTGATCAGCGTCTCCGACAAGACCGGGATCCTCGAATTCGCCCGCGAGCTGCAACAGCTGGGCGTCGAGATCCTCTCCACCGGCGGGACCTTCAAGCTGCTGCAGGACAATGGCGTCGCCGCAGTGGAAGTCGCGGACTACACCGGTTTTGCGGAAATGATGGACGGTCGGGTCAAGACCCTGCACCCGAAAATCCATGGTGGGATCCTGGGCCGTCGCGGTATCGACGACGCCATCATGAACGAACACGGCATCAAGCCGATCGACCTGGTGGCGGTCAACCTCTACCCGTTCGAAGCCACCATCAGCAAGCCTGGCTGCGACCTGCCGACCGCCATCGAGAACATCGACATCGGCGGCCCGACCATGGTCCGCTCGGCGGCCAAGAATCACAAGGACGTGGCCATCGTGGTCAACGCCAGCGACTACGCCGGCGTGCTGGAGAACCTCAAGGCCGGTGGCCTGACCTACGCCCAGCGTTTCGACCTGATGCTCAAGGCCTTCGAACACACCGCCGCCTACGACGGCATGATCGCCAACTACATGGGCACCGTGAACCAGGCCGCTGAAACCCTGTCGACCGAAGGCCGCAGCGAATTCCCGCGCACCTTCAACACCCAGTTCATCAAGGCCCAGGAAATGCGCTACGGCGAGAACCCGCACCAGAGCGCGGCGTTCTACGTTGAAGCCAAGCCTGCCGAAGTCGGTATCGCCACCGCCACCCAGCTGCAAGGCAAGGAACTGTCGTTCAACAACGTGGCCGACACCGACGCCGCGCTGGAATGCGTGAAGAGCTTCGTCAAGCCGGCCTGCGTGATCGTCAAGCACGCCAACCCGTGCGGCGTGGCCGTGAGCCCGGATGCCGAGGGCGGTATCCGCCAGGCCTACGAACTGGCCTACGCCACCGACACCGAGTCGGCCTTCGGCGGCATCATCGCCTTCAACCGTGAACTGGACGCCGAGACCGCCAAAGCCATCGTCGAGCGTCAGTTCGTCGAAGTGATCATCGCGCCTTCGGTCAGCGAAGAAGCTCGCGCCATCGTGGCCGCCAAGGCCAACGTGCGCCTGCTGGCCTGCGGCCAATGGTCGGCCGACCGTGCTCCGGCCTGGGACTACAAGCGCGTCAATGGCGGCCTGCTGGTACAGAGCCGTGACATCGGCATGATCGGCAGCGACGACCTGAAAGTCGTGACCCAACGCGCCCCGAGCGAACAGGAAATCCATGACCTGATCTTCGCCTGGAAAGTCGCCAAGTACGTCAAGTCCAACGCCATTGTCTACGCCAAGAACCGCCAGACCATCGGCGTCGGCGCCGGCCAGATGAGCCGCGTGAACTCGGCCCGTATCGCCGCGATCAAGGCTGAACACGCCGGCCTGCAGGTCCAGGGCGCGGTCATGGCGTCCGATGCGTTCTTCCCGTTCCGCGACGGTATCGACAACGCGGCCAAGGTCGGTATCACTGCGGTGATCCAGCCGGGTGGCTCGATGCGTGACAATGAAGTGATTGCCGCCGCTGACGAGGCTGGCATCGCGATGGTCTTTACGGGCATGCGCCATTTCCGTCACTAACATCGATCGATGTGGGCGCTGAGTTTGTGTGGGAGCAAGGCTTGCCCGCGATAGCATCACCTCGGTGCGCCTGATAAACCGAGTTGCCTGCATCGCGGGCAAGCCTTGCTCCCACACAAGCTCGCTTCCACAGAAGAGCAGCTTCAGCGCTGCATACAGAATCAGCGTCATCCGAGGTTTTTGAAATGAATGTTTTGATCATTGGCAGCGGCGGCCGTGAACACGCCCTGGCCTGGAAAGTGGCCCAGGATCCGCGTGTGCAGAAGGTTTTCGTGGCGCCGGGCAATGCCGGTACCGCCATCGAAGCCAAGTGCGAGAACGTCGCGATCGACGTGCTGGCCCTGGAGCAACTGGCCGATTTCGCCGAGAAGAACGTCGCGCTGACCATCGTCGGCCCGGAAGTGCCGTTGGTCGCCGGTGTCGTCGACCTGTTCCGCTCCCGTGGCCTGGACTGCTTTGGTCCGACCGCCGGTGCCGCACAGCTGGAAGGCTCCAAAGCCTTCACCAAGGATTTCCTGGCCCGGCACAAGATTCCGACCGCCGCCTACCAGAACTTCACCGAAATCGAGCCGGCCCTGGCCTACCTGCGGGAGAAAGGCGCTCCGATCGTGATCAAGGCCGATGGCCTGGCCGCCGGTAAAGGCGTGATCGTGGCCATGACCCTGGCCGAGGCCGAAGACGCCGTGCGCGACATGCTGGCCGGCAATGCCTTCGGCGACGCCGGTTCCCGGGTGGTGATCGAAGAGTTCCTCGACGGCGAGGAAGCCAGTTTCATCGTCATGGTCGACGGCAAGAACGTCCTGCCAATGGCCACCAGCCAGGACCACAAGCGCGTCGGCGACGGCGACAGCGGCCCGAACACCGGCGGCATGGGTGCTTATTCCCCGGCTCCGGTCGTCACCGCCCAGGTGCACCAGCGCGTCATGGACCAGGTGATCTGGCCAACCGTGCGCGGCATGGCCGAGGAAGGCAACGTCTACACGGGTTTCCTCTATGCTGGTCTGATGATCGACAAGGCTGGTAACCCAAAAGTCATCGAATTCAACTGCCGTTTCGGCGATCCTGAGACCCAGCCGGTGATGCTGCGCCTGCAATCGAGCCTGGTACTGCTGGTCGAAGCCGCGCTGGCCCAGGCGCTGGACAAGGTCGAAGCCCAGTGGGATCCGCGCCCGAGCGTGGGTGTCGTATTGGCGGCCGGTGGCTACCCGGGCGACTACGCCAAGGGCAGCCCGATCCGTGGCCTGGAAGCCGCGGCTCAACTGGAAGGAAAGGTTTTCCACGCCGGGACCGCGCTGAAGGACGGCCAGGTCGTCACCGCCGGCGGTCGCGTGCTGTGCGCCACCTCCATGGGCGCCAGTGTCGACGCCGCCCAGCAGCAAGCCTACAAGCTTGCCGCCGAGATCGATTGGGCAGGTTGCTTCTACCGTAAGGACATTGGCTATCGTGCCATTGCCCGCGAGCGTGGCGAAAATCTGCAATAACCCGGCCTTTCAGCCAGGCAGGGCTCCGTGGCCCTTGCCTGTCTGTCAGGGCGCCGCGCATAGTTATAATCTGGCATCAACCTACGAAGGGATTTCGCCGTGCGCTGGCTCAGGATCGCCATAGGCTTTACCGTCACCCTGCTGACGCTGCTCATGCTCCCGGCCCAGGCCGCGCCAGGCAGTGGCTGGGCGGTATTGCTCGACGAACAGGGCGACCTGAAGCTGAGCGACATCCGCTCTGCCCGCTACACCAACCAATTCAGCCCCATCGACCTCGACCGTCTCCAGGCCGCCGGGCCCGATGGAGCACTGTGGCTGCGCTTCCGGCTGGCTCCCGACAAGCATGAACAGATCCTGCGCATCTTCGCACCCGACCTGTCGCGCCTGAATCTCTATGCGCTGGACGGCGATGCCCTGGTCGACCAGCAGATCACCGGCAATGCCCTGCCCCGCAGCGAACACTCGGTACCCAGCAGCGATTTCATGCTGGCCCTGCCCCGCAGCGACAAACCGGTGGACGTCTACCTGCGGCTGACATCCCGGCACGAACTGCGCCCGTACATCACCTTGCAGCCGGCAATCATGGCGGCCGCGGATCAGAACCAGACCCTGATCTATGGCTTGCTGTTCGGCTGCCTTGCCATGCTGATCCTGCACAACCTCACCCGCTACGCCTACACCCGCTCACGCAGTTGCCTGTGGCTGGCGGCGTGTGAGGGGCTGCTGATGCTGAGCCTGGCCCTGTTGCTGAACCTGGCGGGGGGCTGGCTGCCCGACTGGCCGGCGGTGCAGACGCCGGGGGCCTACCTGGCCCTGTTGCTGACCGCGCCTTGCGGCCTGATGTTCGCCTACCGCTTCTTTGCGCCCCTGGGACCGCATCCGCTGAACCGGCTGCTGCTGGGGGACATCGTCTTCATCATGCTGTGCAGTCTGCTGCTGTTGTTCGTCAACACGCTGCCGCTCAATATCATGACCTATGCGCTGGTGGCCCTGGCCGGCCTGAGCATGCTGTTCGTCAGTGCCTGGCACTGGCAGAAGGGCTACCGCCCGGCACGGCTGTTTGTCGCAGCCATGGTGGTTTTCAACCTGGGCACGCTGATCATCCTGCCCGCCCTGCAAGGCCTCACGGAGGTCGCGCCCCAAGGCCTGATCGTCACCTTGCTGGTGTTCATCTGCATCAGCGGCCTGTTGATGAGCGTCGCCTTGGGCGAACGCCAGCGCTCCATCAACGAGAGCCGCTTCAGCATCAGCCGCGACCTGGCCGCGAGCAATGCCGAGATCAATGCCAAGGCGGAATTCCTGGCCAAGATCAGCCACGAGATCCGTACCCCGATGAACGGCGTGCTGGGCATGACCGAACTGCTGCTGGGCACGCCGCTGTCGGTTAAGCAGCGCGACTACGTGCAGACCATCCACAGCGCCGGCAACGAGCTGCTGACGCTGATCAATGAGATCCTCGACATTTCCCGGCTCGAATCCGGCCAGATCGAACTGGACGACGTGCAGTTCGATCTCAACGCGTTGATCGAGGACTGCCTGAGCATCTTCCGCGCCAAGGCCGAGCAGCAGAATGTCGAACTGATCAGTTTCATCCAGCCCCAGGTACCGCGGGTGATCAGCGGTGATCCGACGCGGTTGCGCCAGGCGTTGCTGAGCCTGTTGGAAAACGCCTTGAAGAAGACCGACGAGGGCGAGGTGCTGATCGTCGTGGCCCTCGACGAGCGCAGCAGCGAACCGCGCCTGCGCATCGCCGTGCAGGACAGCGGGTTGCCCATGGACGCCGAGGAGCGCGACACGCTGATGCACGCCGAGCTGCACAGCAAGAACTTCCTGTCGGCCACGCGCCTGGGCGGCAACCTGGGCCTGGTCATCGCCCGCCAATTGATCATGCTGATGCACGGCGAGTTCGGCATCAAGAGCGGAAGCAACCAGGGCAGCACCTTGTGGCTGACCCTGCCGCTGGACCCGGATCGCCTGGAGCATCCGACTTCCGATCTCGACAGTCCGCTGCAAGGCGCACGGGTACTGGTCGTCGACGACAATGAGACCTGCCGCAAAGTGCTGGTGCAGCAATGCAGCGCCTGGGGCTTGAATGTCAGCGCGGTGCCTTCGGGCAAGGAAGCCCTGGCACTGCTGCGCACCAAGGCCCACCTGCGGGATTATTTCGACGTGGTGTTGCTGGACCAGAACATGCCCGGCATGACCGGCATGCAACTGGCGGCCAAGATCAAGGAAGATCCGAGCCTGAACCACGACATCCTGTTGATCATGCTCACCGGCATCAGCAACGCACCGAGCAAGATCGTGGCACGCAACAGCGGGGTCAAGCGCATCCTCGCCAAACCGGTGGCCGGCTATACCCTCAAGACTACCCTCGCGGACGAACTGAACCAGCGCAACAAGGGCCATGGCCCCAATGTCCCATTGAATGCCGGCCCCGCCGCACCGGTGAAAGTCCCCAGTGATTTCCGCATCCTGGTGGCCGAAGACAACAGTATTTCCACCAAGGTCATCCGCGGCATGCTCGGCAAGCTCAACCTGCAACCCGACACCGCCAGCAACGGCGAGGAAGCCCTCAAGGCCATGAAGGAACGGCGCTACGACCTGGTCCTGATGGATTGCGAAATGCCGATCCTCGACGGGTTTTCCGCCACCCAGCAGCTGCGAGCCTGGGAAATGGGCAACCAGCGAACCCGCACGCCCATCGTGGCGCTCACCGCCCACATCCTGGCCGAGCACAAGGAACGGGCCCGCCAGGCCGGGATGGACGGCCACATGTCCAAACCGGTGGAGTTGTCGCAACTGCGCGAGCTGATCGAGCATTGGGTCGCCCAGCGCGAGCAACAGAATCGTACGGCGCAAACGTCCTGAGCCGACAGACGTCACAGCGCCTGATAGACTTCCGTCCTCTTTCTCCGCCTTGAGCCCCGACCATGCTCCATGTGCTGTTCAGCGTTTATCTGAAGATGCTGGTGCTCTACAGCCCCTTCTTCGTGTTGTCGTGTTTTATCGGCCTGACCCGTGGCTATTCGCGCAAGGAACAGCGACGCCTGGCCTGGAAGGTCGCGATCGCAACGCTGGTCTCCAGCGTCCTGCTGTACTTGTTCGGACGGGTGATTTTCAGCGTGTTTGGCATCACCGTGGATGCGTTCCGTATCGGCGCCGGCAGCGTGCTGTTCATTTCGGCGCTGGGCATGGCCCAAGGCAAGTCGGCGGTACAGACCGACAGTGTCCAGCAGGACGTGACCATCGTCCCTCTGACCATTCCGTTGACCGTCGGCCCCGGTACCATCGGTGCGCTGCTGGTGATGGGCGTGAGCCAGCCGCACTGGGACGACAAACTCATGGCCATCATCAGCATCGCCCTGGCCAGTTTCACCGTCGGCGTCGTGCTCTACCTGTCCAGCCGCATCGAACGGATCCTGGGTGACCAGGGTTTGCAGATCGTCAGTCGCCTGATGGGGTTATTCGTCTGTGCGTTGGCGGCACAGATCATCTTCACCGGCGTAAAAGGTTACCTGGTACCGTAGCTCCGCTGACCGCTTACCCTTGCTTGCGGCGGTTGAAGCGCTTTCGCAGTACTTCCCGGCGATGCTCGCCCAGGTATTCCTCGATGTCCGACCTGAACTCTTCGTAACGAGTCGGGTTGAACGTCACGAAGGATTTACCGCGAAAGATGTCCCGCGCCGACGATTGCCAGTTCACGAAAAGCACACCACCGTTATTCGAAGTGCCGGTCTGCCTGATCGAGGCGGACGAGGCGATCAGGATGCCGTTGGCCAACTGCTCGCAGGGAATCACGGAGAGGCGGGCACCCTCGGGGGTCTTGACCTGGCTGTTGTACAGATTGAGGGTTTGCTTGTCCTGCTTCAGCCCGTCGATCGTGGTGTTCACCACCGTACCGAGCACCGACGCTGCCGGGACGCTGGCCTTCACGCCATCGATGATCCCCTTGACGATATCGCTGATCACGAAGTCCATGTCCACGCGCTGGGAACTCTCGGAGTAGCGGGTATAGCCGTCATCGGCCACGAAACAGCCGAGGTCGTGCAGGCACCGGATAAACGCGTCATACCACGCCAAGGTGTTCTTGCCCCCCGGCACTTCAAAGTTGGCCTCCATGATGGCCATGGTCATCAGGTTCTCCATGATCGCCATGTTGGTGAGCGACATGTTGGCGCCGTAACCTACCAGCGCGTTTCCCAACATCAGCGCGTCCAGGTCCCTGGTCGGGCTGTCCTGCAACGCCGCGGATCGACGCACACGCCGGCCGGCGGCAACCAGCGCCTTGCGCCTGTTGATGCGCGCGCCGATCAGCTCAATACTCTGTTCAACACTTACTTCACTTTCAAACTGTTCCATATAACTTCCCTGGTTATGTAATGACCGCTCCTGCGGACCAACAGCAATCTAATTCAGCCTTCAGGCAAACTGCAACTTTCAGCCAATTACAACATATGTAGCCCTTCTTGCTTCCCACCCCAACAAACATCCAGATTTAAATCAACTCTTTCATTCACTTGAACTCACCGATCATCGTTGTATTTATAAAGACAACTTTAACGGAGACTCCCCATGAACACCCCATTACTGACCGGCCTGGTCACGGGCCCTAACCTGCTGTCCTATATCGAGACGCTTTCCCCGCAGGATCACAACGACATCGCGGACTGCAACAGCATTGCCACCCGATCAGCCGACCTTGGCCATAACCGCTACACCGACTCGAAAGGCTGGTTCGAAGAGTACGTCCGCACGCTGAATTTCCTCGGCTGGTCGCTGTATGACGACACTATCTTCACCCGTACCCGGCACCTCGTCTCGGGCTCGGTGGCAGACTTTTTGGTTCAGGGCGCCCAGGCCATGAAGGATTCGCGGCAGGCGAACGCGATGATCGACACCCTCGATGCCCTGAAAGCCGATCAGCCGGCGATGCTGTCCTTCGACAGGGAAACCCGGCAAGGCGAAACGTTTCAGATCATCCCGGCCCGCTACGACTCACGGAACAACGTCCATATCGCCGTCTATAAACTCGAGCTGAGTGTGGATATAAAAAAACATAACTTTCTATTCTGGAACTGGGAAAAGCGTTCGGCAAAAATTGTCCAGCAACAAGCATTCCTCAAATTGGACAGGGACCACTTGAACAATAAAAGACCGCTCATCAAAAAGAAGCTCGACGAACACCTCATGAAGCGATTCAACCTGAGAAGAATCGCCCCCTGAGTGTTCAGCAACCTGACGGTCAGATTAATTCACTGCATTGTTTTCCAGCGTCTTCGAGACGTTCAGCAACGCCTTCAGCGTGATGCTATTGCGCGGATTAGGCTGGGCGTCCAAGCGCTGTATCAACCTCGAAACGGCATAGCGTCGATGGGCCTCGAAACTGAGCAACACCTCACCCCGCAAGTTGATATCGCTGGCATACACTTCACGAACAATCACACTGTGCCCGGTGTCAGGATCAATGATCACCAAGTGCTCATCGACAATGCTCAGCAGCAGTCGGTCCGGGTCATCCAGCTCCCAGATCAGCTTGCCAGGCTCGGCAGCCGTGCCATCCAGAGGAGGCCGGCAGTCGAGAACGACCGATTCGAGCCTCAGCCACGCCGCCTTCGTCAGCCGATAACTCATCCCCCCCTGCCCCATGCGCAGGATCAGGGTCGTGACCTCGTCCGGCAGCAGACCGTCGATCTTCAGCTTTTCCCCGCCGATGGCCAACACCTCGCCCTCACGCTGGACGTAGCCGAGGGGGCCCGCCTCTTCCATGGCCGGGTAGCTCAACAGCCTGCCTTTGCTCTGTTCATGAAGCAGCACGTTGTCCTGTCGCCGGGTTCCCAATACATCGAAGACTCCCGGAATATCGACCTTGGGCACCCGAATCAGGCGCTTGCGCTCAGTGACGAACCATTTCAGGTCGTCGGGATCCTCCACGGTCAGTAACGCGCTACGAAACGGCTGGTCCGCCAATTGCTCGAGCATTTCCTGCTCCCGGCCATCCTGGGCAATGACCCATTCACGCGTCACGCCCGTGATCAACACCGGCGCTCGATTGCGCAGCGACACCACGACACCTTCGGGCGTCACGCCCCGCAGCCCGGGGCCTTCGACCGTCACCTCGGCAAATGTCCAGGACGCCCATTCACGCTGCGCCGTGGGTAACGCATCAGCCTGCAACACTCGCGCGCCCTGTCCGAAAGCCGGCTCAAGCTTCTGCGGATCGATGAAGGTCTGGCGATACACTGCGCCCTTCGAGACATCGAACAGCCAGGCCGCCTCGCCATCCGGCGTGACGCTCAGCAAGCGCATGTCCTTGCCATGCCCCGGTTCGGCCAGCAGCAGCCTGTTGCCGATGTACCAGGCACACAACGTCGCGTCAGCGCGGAAACTGGTCAGACCGACAAGGGCCAGACGCTTGCTGGCGTGTCGTCGGGCCAGCGGCTCCAATGCAGACCACCAATGTGCCCGACTCTTGAACCATGGCTCGTTCACGCCTCCCAGGCTCAGTTCGCCCTGGTCCGTGAGGGTGTAGAACAGCCCGTCGGAAGTCAGCACCAGGTAGCCATCGTCGATGGCGATGATATTTTCCAGTTTCTCGTGCTGCTTCCACTTGCTCGACCATTGCCACTTGTCCGCCACCCGAGTGCGTCGCCGGCGGCACAGCGTCTTTGCGGGCCTGTCGTATACGATGAACACATCGCTGCCATCCTTCGGCGTGAGCAAGGTCAGATCCGTCATGTTCCTGATCGAATCCGGCCAGCCACGCAGATGATTGTGTTTCGGCACGGGGCGGATGATCAGTTGGTCGCTGCGACGAACCCAGGCCATGTCCCGCCGTTGCGCGTCGATTTTCCAGCAGACCGACACAAAGGGGGCCGGCTGCCAGTTGACGGTGACGTAAGCCGCCTCCTTGTCGACATACGGTGTGAAGGGGTAACCGTCGCCCAGGACCTGGGCCCAGTCGGCCAGTGTTTCGCTGGCACTGAACACCGACTCCAGCGCCGGCCCCGCATCCCGGGTCACCGAACTCAACAGCAATTGCCCATCATGGATCACATAGACCAGCACATCGCGGGTCTGGTCGGCGCGGGTGATGCGCTGCTCGACATGAACCACTCCTTGAGCGTCCGCCTCGACGCGGCTGATAGTGGTCGCCGCATCCCTTGCGCTGCGTAGCCAATAACGATGACTCAACAGCCCGGTGGTCGCGTCGGCCTGCCAGACGATCAAGCCCTGCGGGTCAAAGAAGTAGGCGCTGTCGCCTGCCACCGCGCCTAACAGCGCGTCATCGGTACCGGGGATCTCGTTACGGATGTACAGGAACCGATCCTCCTTCGAGTCATACCAGGCCGTGACGTGACGGGGCTCGTCGGGCTTCTCGAAGGGAACCCGGTAACGATGGAGCGGCGTGTAGGGCATCACCAGGCGGTGACCTTGCGCCAGGCTCCTGAGGTGTGACTGCAGCGCCTGTCGATCCATGCCCGCAGGTACATCCTGCTCAAGGAGCGTGAGCTTGCGTTCGCCCAGCCCGACCTGGAACACCTGGTTGCCAGCGATCCGCAGCAGCACGTCATGAAGACCCGTTCCGGTGAAGCTCACCTGGACGGCGCCCACGAACAGGTTCGCGTAGCGCTCGACCCGGATGTCGCTCTCGCTGGCCCATGGAGCGTCCAATACCCAATCCGACTTCCGGCGGTTCAGCGACTCGAGCGTGAGACTCACACCCGGATTGAGGCCCACCGCGCAGCGCTTGCCCGCGCCTTTGATCCGATAGCTGATTTTTCCGTGCCATTGCGCAGGAAGCACCGGCACCACCAGGGAGCGCTCGGCCTCATCGAGCACCACGTCGATTACGGTTGGCCGATAGTCCGGGAGCATGCGGTGCAGGATGTAGTCGCTCGGAAATGAATAAAACGAAAACAGGAACAACCATCCGCCATCCGCCTTTTTTTTCTCCAGCCGCCGTGCCGTGTCGAAGCCGGTGTCATGGCGCAGTCCCGCGAATGGCAGCGCCTTGTACTCATAGCGGTAACAGGTTTCCGGCACGCAAGGCAGTACGATGGCCTGGCCGGCGGACGGGGTGAACTTGACCCGATCGACCAGGCGCAGCTCCCGTCGGATATCGATCGCCCGGTCATAATCGTCATCGAACGTCGGCACACCGAAATGATCACGCAATGGATACAACTTCGGGCTGTCCAGGGCCAGTTCGCCACGGACAAGATCCAACGTGCCGGCGATCAGTGACGGACGCGGCAACCAGGCGTCGCTGCGGGCGTCAAACCGATAGGCCTGGAGATGGGCCTTGCTCAGTTCGTCGAAGAACAGCCCGACCTGTTTGGCTTCTTCGGCAATGGCGGCAAACCCCTGGGCCACTGCCGTCATCCCTACCGCCAGGCCGCCCAGGATCACGGCAGCCCCGCCAAGAATCGCTCCGGCCGTGGTGGCACCGACTGCAAGCGCTCCCGCCGACAACATCAGCCCGGCCGAATCGAACGCCAGTTGAGTACCGAACCGGGCGCGCTCGATCTCATTGGACGCGGTCGACAACTGATAGATATCGAACCCCACATTCGCCAGTTGCAGCACGCCTCCGGTCGCCTCGCTCACGCTGGACCCCACCGCCGCCTTGACCACGGGTGCGACGGTGCGGGCAATCAGCTTTTCTTCCGCCAACGCCTGCCGGACCAAACCGATCAAGCCCGCTACATCGGCCACGTTGCCATGCACCAGTTGTGCGTAGTTGACATAGCCATGCAGCCGGACCGCCAGGGACAAGGGACGCTCCGGCCCTTCCCGCTCAGTCAGCGCGGACATCAGTGCCTGTATGCTGAAGCCGGCATTGAGGGTGTGAACACTGCCCACTTCGGCAGGCTCGCCCGGGACCAGGGGTTTGTTGGCCAAGGCCAGGAAACGCTCCGAGAGGTAGTCCTTGATCCGCAGGAGTCGATGATCGTCGCTGACAACCCGTACCAACTGCCCGGGCTCCTTCGGATCGATCAGGTTGATCCGATACGACCCGTCCGAGGTGATTTCCAGTGTTTCGAATAACGGCACAAGCTGCGGCGCCAATCGGTTCTGCTGCTTGAGCTGGGTCGTGACTTCTGCAATCCGCTGTCCCCACCAGTGACCGTCCAGCGCCAGCAGGCTGCTGCCGAGTCGAGGATTGTTCATGAGCGATTGTCCGCGGGCACTGGCCAACCGCTGCGTGACGGGGGACTGCGCATGACCAGGCAAAGCGCCGGGCTGCAACAGCTCCGCGACCCGGATCGAACCGGGCAACGAGGCTTTCGACACCCGCTCACCGTCCAGCTCGATCAGCTCGAACGTCGGACGAGCCGCATCACCATACGCCGCATAGTGAACGGCCATTTCCTGCTGGATAAAGAAGCGTTCCAGCGCCTGTCTGAATCGAGTGGCATGCTCGAACTCGAAGACGCCGAAATTCGGATCGTAGAAGTGATAGGTGCTACGCACACCGTCGAAGGTCCTCGCCACCAACATGGCGTGGTTGTCGGAATTGAGCAGCAACGTGCCGGTGGTCGTCCTCGCTTGCAGGGTCTCCACCACCCGCTTCAGATCCGAACGCCCCAAGGCATTGCCGACGTCACTGAGCTGCACTTCGCGCAACGCTTCCACGCCTTGCAGGAACGTCACGCAATCGCTGGCCTCAGGCTCGATGGCCCCCAGGTAGAAGCGCTCGCGCAGGGTGTTGACCGCCGACTTATCCGTCGCCATGGCCGCCGCCATGACCAGGGTCAGCGGATAGCAACGCCCGCCGACCCTGTCGCCTTCGCCCTGAAGCAACAAGTCCTGGGGGACAAGCTTGATCGTGTCAGCCTCGAAGCCATCGAGGATCGTTGCCAAGCGCTCGGTGATCCGTACACGGTACTCAAGCTTCGCCACCTGCTGGATCCGGGCAACGTGCCGCCCCCACTGGCGCAATGTCAGTGGCTGCTCCAGCGCCTTCTTCTTCAAGCCCAGGGCGGTTTCGGAATGCCCGGGCGGCTCACCGCTCGGGTCAGCCAACCCGGCCTGGAAAGCCGACGCCTGAAGCTTGAACAGGACACGCTCGATCGTCGCGTAGTTGCCCGCGATGCCGCGCTCGTCGAGGTTGTTGGCCAGGTTATCCAATTGTGGGCGAGCCGCCTCGAAGCTGCGGTTATCCAGCGCCTGCGCGCCTATCAACGCCCCCACCAGCAGGCGTTGCAGTGGGCTCAGTTGAGCCACTTCGAAACTGCCCTTGGCCAGACGGCCCAACAGTTCGGTTATAGACAAGCGCTGGGTTTGTGCATCGCTCAAGGAGGCGGGGGGCAGCAGCTTCGTGTTCTGGTCGCGGATCGACTGGCGCTCGCTGAAACCCAAGGCGACAGGCTTGTCGAAAGTCACCGAACCGGTATGGCTGCGACTCATCATTGTCATGAAGGTATCGCCCAGCTCGTCGGCCAGATGCTGCAGCAACCCGGTGGATAGCACGTGGCGCCCCGCCAGCACCGGCCAGCCTTCATCGAACTGGAGCGAGCGGTACTTGAGCAGCTCAGCCATGTCACCGGCGTAACGGGCCGCGAAACGGCCGTCCTTCCAGCGTTTTTGCTCGTTGACGAGCCATTGCGCCGTATCGCTTTCATTCTCCTTCCAGGAGTGGTCCTGCTCTTCCTCGGTGGCCAGGTTAACGGAGCCAACCGCCGGGATGGCGGCCTCCGTGCGCCACCGCTCAGCCAATCGAGGCGTGAAATGCGCCTGTTGGTAATCCGCCATCCCCTCGCGCATGGCACCAGGTCCGGTCAGGTAGATCGTCACTTCGCTCTGGGGGCGAATGCCATCGCTGTAGTAGGTAGCGGCGGCCTGGGCCAGGAAAGACATCGTCATTTCCGCCTCCGGCGACAGTTCACGCAAGGTACCGAATACCCGGGTCACGGCCTGCTCGGCGACACGGGCCATGGCTTTGACATCGATAAAGGCAACGTTCTGTTCATCGGCCAGGCGTGCGGTAGCGCCGACGATTTCATAGTTGAGCTTGAAACGTTCGAGCACGGCCTTGAGCATCGCCGAACCCGGGTGGGCCATCAGAAATGCGTTGCTCAGCGAGTTCCGTACCACAACGGCGCGCAGCTCGTATGGGCGAGCCAAGCGTTCCACCGGCATGCGAAAAACGCGGTTCAACTCGGGTTTGCTGTCCGCGAAGCCCTTGAGTGCCTCGCGACTTTCTAATGGAATCTGTTCCAGGTAGTCCTTGTACCGGTTGCGCAAGGCCTGGCGTCCCGGCATCCAGTCGGGATTGCGATCAAGCAGCAACTGCAGCGTGCCCAGGCGCGCATCGGTCTTGAACCCGCGAATGTCGACCGGCCCGAGTTTCTCCAGCAAGGGTGGCAGACAGTCGACGTCGGCATATCGGCCGCCCTCCCTGAACAGCGCTTCGGCGCGCACGACATCGGAGGCTGAGGCAAAATTGCCACGCAGGCTGATCTCGCGTTGGTAGATATCCTTCAGTTGAAGCTCTTCACCCCGGGCCAGATCACGCAGCGCCAGGTTCCCTTCGGCCAGTGCCTGGAGGCTGTGCCGGTTATCGGCCTTGAGGGTATTGAGCCGCGCCTTGTCCTGGCCATAGGCCTGAACCAGCAGGTCCACTCTTGCATCATCGGCACTGCCGCCGTTTTCCATCGCCTTCTTGATATGGGCGTACATCTGTTGCTTGAGGACGATGACACGTTCTTCATAGCGGTCACCCAACTCAAACGCATCGGTACTGTCCTCTCCACCACTGGACATGGCATCTGTCTTGGCGGCCTCGACAATAATCCGGTTGGTTTCATAGGCCAGCAGTGCATCACTGTCATACCAGAGATAAAGTTGATGGCCGGCTGCGCCCACCAGCTGTTTCCATATATTGATGTAATCACGTTGAATCGCACCAACACCGCCGCCGAGCCAGGCAAAATGCAGTTTGTCCGGAACTTCGGTGGCGGGCACTTTCAATTGTTCGACACTGTTTTGCAGACGCGCTTCAAACTGCTCGACCTGATTCTGGATGTGCACCAGATCCATTGGGGCGGTGCCGCCGGGCGGCGTCGGTTCGGCGGCACGGCGTTGACGACTGCCTGGCAGTGCCGTCAATGCCTGTTTGAGCAGCCCCAGCGGCGCCAACAGGTATGGTGCATCCTGCACGGCGGTACAGCCGGAGTAATAGCGGAGCACCGCTTCATATTGATCGGTGCCCTTGTAGGGCGCCAACGCTTGTTCAAGATCCTTCGGTTTCAATACACCCTTGAAGTCGACATAACCCTCTGTCGAAAGTTTTTTCTCACTCATAACAACACTTCCATTTATCGTACATGAATAGCCGAAGCCATTTTCAGGCAACAGCAACCCACACGTGCATCCAGGCACTTGGGCATTAAACTCTAAACACACATCGCTCTTGATCAGCGGAAATGAAAATAACCTGGTGCCCGCGCACAACTCAACCAATAAGCAAACCAATAAATTTCCAAATAAGAAACCAACTTCATGTTACAAGCGCAGTGCATCCGCAACTTGTTGTCCTGTACCAGGATATATACGTATAACAACTAACAGGTTCAGGAAACGACGGCGGCCCGAGCGGACCGCCGGGTGGTATCAGAGCGGTTTGCTGCCATACCAGCGCGGCGTGTACACCCACTGGCCACCGTCGGCGCGGGGAAACACGCAGGTGGTCGAAGACCCGACCAGGACCATGGTACGCATGTCGACCTGGTCCGGGGTCAACTGCCCCAGCGTCGTGACCCGCAGAGTCTGGCCCGGCCGGCCGATGTCACGCCCCAGGACCACGGGGGTCTGCGCGGTTCGATGCCGGGCGACGATCTCCAGCGCTCGCCCCAGTTGCCATGGGCGGGAACGAGAGATGGGGTTGTAGAACGCCAGCGCGAGATCCGCTTGTGCCGCAAGGTCCAGGCGTTTCTCGATGATCGACCAGGGCTTGAGGTTGTCCGACAGCGACAGCACGCAGAAGTCATGGCCCAGCGGCGCGCCGGCCTGGGCAGCGGTGGCCAGGGAAGCCGAGACGCCCGGCAGGATCTGCAGGTCTACAGCGTGCCAATCGGCATTCGTCGAATCATGCAGCGCTTCCAGCACCGCGGCGGCCATGGCGAACACCCCCGGATCGCCGGACGACACCACCACCACGGAGCGTCCCTGGGCCGCCAGTTCGAAGGCATGGCGGGCGCGTTGCAGCTCTTCGCGGTTGTCGGTGCAGTGCTGCACCTGATCGGGACGAAACGGCCCGGCCATGCGCACATAGGTTTCGTAGCCCAGCACATCGTTGGCGCGGTCGAGTTCGGCGCGCACCGCCGGCACCATCAACTCGGCCGCGCCCGGGCCCAGGCCGATCACCGCCAGGCGCCCGCGTGGGCGGCCGATGCGTTGCGGATCCAGGGGCTGTTCGGCCACCGCGATGGCCAGGCGGCCCATGACCCGAATCGAAGCCGGCTGGCCGAGGGCCTCGCTCAATCTGTGCGCGATGTCGCCGCTGGCGCAGGCAAAGCGTAGCGGCACGCCCAGGCTCGCAGTGGCTTCGTGCAAGTCTGGACGGGTCATGTCGCTGTCCGCCGCCAACACACACGCCAGTGATTGCACCGCAAGGCCGGCCTGCTCCAAGGCATCGTCAATGGCGGCCGCTACGTCCGTCGTCCCGGCGCTCAGCGCCACCACGACGTTGCGTGGATAGATACGCAATTCATCGACTGCGGGCACGCTGGCAGCACTGTCGATACGGATGGCCAGGCGCGCCTGTTGGTCCTGGGGCAAGTGCGCTTGATCCAGCCACGGCGCGGCCCCTTCGATGCGCACTGTCTCACCGGCCAGCAGATCGGAGACGAAGCGCTTGCCTTGCTCCAGATCGTCGAGACGGTAGCCGCTCGGTGGATTGAGCAGGCAAGTGCCGAAACGCAATTCGCCGCTGGTGGTGATCGCCGGGGCGACTTGCAGCGCAGTCGCGATTTCCCGGGCCATGACGTTGACTCCGCCCAGGCCACCGAGCAACGGCACCACGGCGCTGCCGTCCTCGGCCACCGCCAGCACGGCGGGCTCGACGCCTTTTTCCAGCAGCAGCGGCGCCAGGGTGCGGATGACGATGCCCGCCGCGCACAGGGCAATGATCGGTGTGTCCTGCTGATAGAGCTCGCGCAACGTCGCGCCGAATTCCAGGTAGTGACGGTCCGCGCCCTCGACCCGCCCGGCCAGGCCGTGGATCAAGGCGCCGGGATAGCACTGCTGGACCCGCCGGGCCGTTGCGAGGCTGCCAGGGCCGAGGATGACGATTGCCGGTGCCTTGAGCGTCATCCCTGCCACCGTTCGCCCGGCACGATGATCAACGAAAAATACGGCGAGGACATCGGCTCGACTTCATCCAGCGGCACGATTTTCTGATTGGCCATGGTCGCCCGTTCGACGTACAACGCCCGGCCATCCAGGCCCAGTTCCCCGAGCACCTGACGGACCTTGGGGAAGTTGCGCCCCAGTTTCATGATCACCGCCGCGTCGGCATCGGCCAACCGGCGCTTGAGCTCGTCATGGGGCAGCACGCCGGAGAGCACCGACAGGCTCTGGTTGCGATACACCAGCGGCGCGCCGAGCACCGAGGCACCGCCCAGCATCGAGCAGACGCCGGGAATGACTTCGGCGTCGTAGCGCTCGGCCAGACGATCGTGCAGGTACATGTACGAACCGTAGAAGAACGGATCGCCCTCGCAGATCACGGCCACGTCGCGACCGGCATCCAGATGCACCGCCACCTGTTCGGCGGCGGTGTCGTAGAAGTCGGCGATCACCTGCTCATAGGACAGCGGCGCCGGCAATACTTCGGTGGTGACCGGGTACACCAGCGGCATCAGCGTTTGCGTCTCTTGCAGGTGCATCTCGATGATCCCGAAGGCGTTGCCTTTCTTGCCCTTGGCGACGAAGTACCCCACCACAGGGGATTCGCGCAGCAGGCGCAGGGCCTTGAGGGTAATCAGTTCCGGGTCACCGGGGCCCACGCCGAGGCCGATCAGACGTCCACGCTGCTGCATTATTCAATCTCCGTAGCGAGGGCATTGACGGCAGCCGCGGCCATGGCGCTGCCGCCGAGTCGGCCTTGCATGATCACGAACGGCACACCACGGCTGTTGGCCGCCAGCATCGCCTTGGATTCAGCCGCGCCGACGAACCCCACCGGGAAGCCCAGGATCAACGCGGGTTTCGGTGCACCGGCGTCGAGCATTTCCAGCAGGTAGAACAGCGCGGTGGGTGCATTGCCGATCACCACGACACTGCCTTCCAGATGCGGACGCCACAGCTCCAGGGCCGCCGCTGAACGGGTGTTGCCCAATTCGCGGGCCAGCTGCGGCACGCTCTCGTCGCGCAAGGTGCAGATCACCGGGTTGTTGGCCGGCAGGCGAGCGCGGGTCACACCTTCGCTGACCATCCGCGCATCGCACAGGATCGGCGCACCGGCAGCCAGGGCCTGGCGCCCGGCCGTGCCCGCGCCTTCGGAAAACTGCAGCCCGTCGACCGCCTCAACCATGCCGCAGGCGTGGATCACCCGTACCGCGAGTTTTTCCAGATCGGCCGGAATGCGCGCCAGGTTGGCCTCGGCGCGAATGATCGCGAAGGAGTTGCGATAGATCTCCTGACCGTCGCGGATGTAATCAAGCATCAAAGGGGCTCCGGGGGCGAGCGTCGAGCCATTGGCCGACCGCTTCAATAGTCAGGTTGTGCGCCTGCAACGCGCCGAAACCCGGCTGCGTGGCATCGCGAAAATAGAGGTCGTAACGACCGGGAGCGACCGCCAGCAAGGTGGCGGGCGCGATATGGGCCGCCGCGCAGGAACGCGGGCAGCCGGACAAATGGACGTTCATCCCATGGCCCTGGCGTTGCAGTAAGTCGGCCAGTCGCCGGGCGTCGGCCTTGGTGTCGGCCAGGGCCTTGCCGCAGCCACTGGAACCGGTGCAGGCGATGAGGTGCGCCAACGGTTGCTCCGCCGAACACAGCAGGCCCAGCCCTTCGAATCGCGCCAGCACTTCGTCCGCATCCTCGCGGCGTACGTTGGGCAACAACAGGCTTTGCCATGGGGTGAAACGAAGGCTGCTGTCGCCCTTCTCCCGTGCCAGTTGCGCCAGGCCTCGCAGCATGACGGCGTCGAGTCGGCCAAGGGGCGCGGCGCCCCCCACGTAGACACGTTCGTCATGTTGGGGCTGGATGCCGAGGTGCAGTCCATCGATGGACCCATCGCGCTGCCAACCGGTACACGGTTTTAACGCGACCCGGCAGGCCAACTGCTGGATGAATTCCGTGTGGGGAAGTTCTGCCAGCAGGTGGCGCATGCGAGTCTGGTCCGGGCGGGCCAGGTCGAGGAACAGTTCCAGCACCGCCAGCACCAACCCATGTCCTTCGGCCAGGAGGACCGCGCCGGCCGGTTCATCCAGCGGCGACCCCGCCAACCCGAATGCCAGCCAGGGCTCACCGTGACGCATGAACGCCGACAACCACAGGTCATGGTGATGATCGAGCATCGCCAGCGCCTCGCCGCCGTCCAGTTGCACGGCGAACTTGGCCGACAGCTCATGGAACCGGTCGTGGGTTTGCAGGCTGAGCAGGATCTGCGCGGCCAGCGGACGGGTGTCCAGCAGCATCTGCCGGTCGATGCCGGCCATGGGGCTGAGCATCAGGTTGCGTACATCGTCGCCGGCCGGTGTGTGCGGGCCAAGTCCGGCGGCCAGCAATGACTCGATCAACGCGGCGTGCTCAGCGCCGATCCCGCGGATCTGCAAGTTGGCCCGGTTGGTCGCCTCGATCACGCCACCGGCGAACCGCTCGGCCGCCAATGCCACGGCTTCGGCCTGATCGGCCCGGATAGCGCCGCCATCGAGCTTGATCCGGCAGATGCCGCCGTCCAGCGCCTGGACGACACGCAGCAACCCCGGGCAACCCGAGGGGCGTATGGCGTTGGTGGATGGACGTTCGTTCAAGGGCAAACCGGTCAATGGGACACGCCGCATCGGGCGAAGGACCGCCATTATGCCTGCTTTGCCGGGGGGCATGAAAAGCTTGCCCGTCGGATTATGTGCAGTGCCGTCAGGAATGTGAGCTGGGCGCTTGCTGGCGATAGCGGCCTGGCTGGCAAGGTGGGGTTGAATGGACCGACGCCATCGCGGGCAAGCCTTGCTCCCACAGGGGATCTGCGGCAGACGCAAATTAAGTGGGCAACCCCATTCCAATGTGGGAGCGAGCCTGCTCGCGAAAGCGGTCTGTCTATGACGGTAATGTTGAATGGAGCACTGCCATCACAGGCAAGCCTTGCTCCCACAGGGGATCTGCGGCTGGCACGAAATAGAAGGACAACCCCAGTCCAATGTGGGAGCGAGCCTGCTCGCGATAGCGGTCTGTCTGTGACGATGATGTTGAATGGAGCACTGCCATCGCGGGCAAGCCTTGCTCCCACAGGGGATCTGCGGCGGGCACAAATTAAGTGGGCAACCCCATTCCAATGTGGGAGCGAGCCTGCTCGCGATAGCGGTCTGTCTGTGACGGTGATGTCGAATGAAGCACTGCCATCGCAGGCAAGCCTCGCTCCCACAGGGGATCTGCGGCTGGCACAGAATGTGTGAACAACCCCATTCAAATTGTGGGAGCGGGCTTGCTCGCGAAAGCGGTCTGTCTATGACGGTAATGTTGAATGGAGCACTGCCATCGCGGGCAAGCCTCGCTCCCACAGGGGATCTGCGGCTGGCACAGAATGTGTGAACAACCCCATTCAAATTGTGGGAGCGGGCTTGCTCGCGAAAGCGGTCTGTTTGTGACGGTAATGTTGAATGGAGCACTGCCATCGCGGGCAAGCCTTGCTCCCACCGGCGCGGTATGATGGCGGCCCGGTTCGCGGGACTGAAATGCCCGTCGAGCAAACCTACTCATTCGAGGAACAGAGATGACCCCCTGGTTGACCGTAGTGGGCATCGGCGAAGACGGCTTCAAGGGCCTGGGCCGAACGGCGCGCCATGCCCTGTTGCGGGCGACGCGCATTGTCGGCAGCGCTCGCCAGCTGGCGTTATTGCCGGTGTGCATTCGCGGCGAACGGGAGCTGTGGCCAAGCCCGTTTTCCCTGGAACCACTGCTGGCGCGACGGGACGAGCCGGTGTGCGTGCTGGCCAGCGGCGATCCGATGTTCTACGGCGTCGGCGCCAGCCTCGCCAAACACCTGCCAAGCGAGCAGATGCTGGTCATCCCGGCGCCATCGTCGTGTTCGCTGGCGGCGGCGCGCATGGGTTGGCCGCTGCAGGAGGTGGTCACTGTGTCGCTGGTGGCGCGCCCCCTGGCGGCGCTCAATGCCTATTTATCCACAGGCGTCAGGCTGCTGATGCTGAGCAATGACCGCCACACTCCAGCTGCGGTGGCGTCATTGCTGCGCGAGCGCGGGTTCGGCCCCAGCCCCATGACCGTGCTGGAACACCTGGGCGGCCCGGCAGAGCGGCGGATCGAAAGCTGCGCGGCACAGTGGTCCGAACCGGACATTACCGACCTGAACCTGATCGCCGTCGAGTGTCGGGCCGAACCCTCGGCGTTGCGCCTGTCGCGCCTGGCCGGCCTGCCGGACACCGCGTTCGAACATGACGGTCAATTGACCAAGCGCGACGTGCGCGCCATCACCCTGGCCCGCCTCGCCCCGATGCCCGGCGAATTGCTCTGGGACGTGGGCGCCGGCAGCGGCTCCATCGGCATCGAATGGATGCGCACGCACCCAGCCTGCCGGGCCCTGGCCATCGAGGCCGACGAAGGCCGCCAAGGCTTGATCGAACGTAACCGCGACATCCTCGGCGTGCCCGGCCTGCAACTGATTCGCGGGCGAGCGCCCCAGGCCCTTGAGGGACTGGAGCCACCGGACGCCGTATTCATTGGCGGCGGCGTCACCCGTGAAGGCGTGCTGGAAACCTGCTGGGCCCAACTCAAGCCCGGTGGCCGGCTGGTCGCCAATGCCGTGACCCTGCAAAGCGAGATGACGCTCATGAACTGGCGCGAGCTCCATGGCGGCGAACTGACCCGCATCCACATCGCCCAAGCCCAACCATTGGGTGAGTTCGACACCTGGCGCCAGGCGTTGCCGATTACCCTGCTGGACCTGGTAAAGCCCCTCGATGCGTGACGAAACCGCCGAACAACCCGCGCCCCTGCGCAGCGGCCTCACCACCGGCAGCTGCGCCACGGCCACCAGCCTGGCGGCGGCGCGCCTGTTGCTGCAAGGCCATTGCGCCGATGCCGTGGAGATCGTTTTGCCCAAGGGCAAACAGGTGCAGATGCGCCTGGAGTTCTGCCGGTTGAGCGGCCAGGGCGCCGAGGCCGGGACAATCAAGGACGCCGGCGACGACCCCGACGTGACCCACGGTGCGCTGTTGTTTTCCCAGGTGCGGCTGACCGCCGAACCGGGGGTGCGTTTCGTTGCCGGGCGCGGCGTCGGCACGGTGACGCGACCGGGCCTGGTGCTGGCGGTCGGCGAACCGGCGATCAACCCGGTGCCGCGCAAGATGATCGGTGATCACCTGGACCGGCTGGCCGAAGAAACCGGTTATACCGGCGGTTTCGAAGTCACGGTCAACGTCGAGGGCGGTGAAGCCCTGGCGTTGAAAACCATGAACCCGCGCCTGGGCATCCTCGGCGGCCTGTCGATCCTCGGCACCAGCGGCATTGTCCGGCCCTTCTCCTGCGCGGCCTACATTGCCTCGATCCATCAGGGCATCGACGTGGCGAAAACCAACGGCTACCTGCACATCGCGGCCTGCACCGGCAACGCCAGCGAAGACACCATGCGCCGGGTCTACAACCTGCCGGAAATCGCCTTGATCGAAATGGGCGACTTCGTCGGGGCCGTGCTCAAGCACGTGCGCAAGGTCCCGGTGGACAAGCTCAGCCTCTGCGGCGGCTTTGGCAAAATCAGCAAACTCGCCGCCGGTCACATGGACCTGCACAGCCGTCATTCGAGCATCGACCTGCCACAGCTGGCCGACTGGGCCGCCGCAATCGGCGCCGACGAGGCTTTGCAGCAAGGCATCCGCGGCGCCAACACCAGCCAACAGGCCTTGGCGATGGCCAGTACCGCGGGCATCGCCCTCGGCGACGCGGTGTGCGGGCACGCCCTGGCCTTCGCCCGCAGCATCGTGCCGCCCCAGGTTCAAGTCGAAGTGTTCGCCATCGACCGCCAGGGCGGAATCGTCGGCCACGCCGGAGCCTTTACATGAAACGTATCCTGCTGCTGGGCGGCGTCACCGAAGCCTTGGCCATCGCTCGCACCCTCGGCCCCCAACACATCTACAGCCTGGCGGGCGTGGGCCGTGTCCCCATCGACCTGACCTGCCAGGTGCGCGTCGGCGGCTACGGCGGTGCTGAGGGCCTGGCGCAGTTCATCCGCGACCAGGGCATCAGCCTGCTGTTGGACGCCACCCACCCCTACGCCGCCCGGATCAGCCACAACGCCGCCCACGCAGCCCGCGCCTGTGGCATCCCCTGCTGGGCCCTGCGCCGCCCGGCCTGGCAGCCCCGCCAGGGCGATGACTGGCGCGAAGTGGCCGACTGGGCCGAACTGATCCAGGCCCTGAAACCCTTCCATCGCCCCCTCTTCACCCTCGGCCGCGAACCGCTGCAACATCTGCATGAAATTCCCCCGGAGCAATTCTGGACCCTGCGCGCCCTGGACGTTTACCCCGGTAACGAACGCTGCGAAGTCATCGGCGCCCGCGGACCGTTCCATATCGACGGCGAACGGGCGCTGTTCGAGCGGCGGCAGATCGATGTGCTGGTCAGCAAGAACAGTGGCAGCACTGCAACCGAGCCGAAGCTGGAAGCGGCGCGGGAGCGTGGGGTGCCGGTGCTGGTGTTGAGGCGGCCGGTGTTGGCGGGGGTGGATCGGGAATTCTGGACGCTGGATGAGATGTTGTCGGCGCTGTCGATGTAACTCTGCCGACCTTCACGATCCGGCCGCACTGAGACTACGAACCCAGACTACATCGCCTTGCGCCGCTGCCTACAACTGCGCCAGAATCCGCCGGCTTGTGGACCTGGGAGCGCATCGGTAGCTTGGACTCCGTCACTGCCCCTCAGTGATCGGGTTTAGTCGCCCGTGGCTTTCAGCTGGTTCATAAGCTCCGTCCAGTCAGGTATTCAACCTGCACTTGATGGTGGTTGTGCGCAGGGCGCCCTCGGGCGCGCCGGTAATGCTGAACTCCCCGGTCGACTAACCTGCGTACAGCCGCCTCCCTTCGTTTAGTCGCGAAGCCGTTGCGGCTCCATACAAGGAGTTTTCAGCAATGTTTAAGATCACACCCAATCCCCCAGACACCGACGACACTGAATCTGGCGGTAACAGCATCAACTCAAAAAAACTCGATGATGCGGCCACCCGCGCCTTGGACTACTACCTCAAACCGCCCGCTGAAGAAAAGTCCGACACCCTCCATAGCATCTTTCTCATCGCCCCCGACATCGATGCCGAATGTCTGCTCGCCAACCTCAGCGAAACACTCGCCTCGGCCAACGCTATGGTCAGTGACCTTGCCTTCGATCTGGACGGTTCGCGACGACACATTACACTGGGAGTTCAGCAAATGATCGAGCTGGGCCAGTTGTTGGCAAATCGAGCATTGGATGAGGTTGACCCAAGGTAAGCAACAGGTTCTTGGCTTGATCACTATAAGGGTCGAACCCAATATCTGTGGCGAGGCGGGTTTAGCGAAACGTCACACCGCTGCGCTTTGTGGGAGCAAGGCTTGCCCGCGATGAAGCCGACGCGGTTTATCTTGGAACCGAGTCGCGCTCATCGCGGGCAAGCCTTGCTCCCACAGTGTCTACTCAGCCCAACGGGGAATAAATCTTCTCGCCACAGATACTCACCAGCTATTGGAGTCTTTGAAGGTAATCCTATGGTCCTCACACGAAATTACAAACACACGATTGTCGAACGCGCCAGGCGTGACCCTGAGTTTGCTCAGCTCCTGTTGGAGGAGGCGCCCTCAATGACCGGAACATTCACACGCTTCGATGCTGCTATTTATCTCAAAACGCCTGAGGAAATGACCGCGTATCTGGATGGCTGTTTCGACGAGGACGATGGTGACGGCGTACTGGTACGAGCGGCTCTCGACGATATCGCTCGAGCAAAAGACATGACGCCGATTGCCCTCGATGCGGATGGTGACCAATCGAACGTCGACTGATATCTCGCCACAACAGCGCTCACTTGGCGATCAATTGCTACTGTTAACACGAGCCCTGCGACCCTACACCGCACATGGCTTTTTTACTTCCAGCCTGCGATCAGGCTAAATACCGCCACCTGATCGCCCAACCGAGCGGATTCGCCCATGTCCCGACAACGGCTTGCATTTGCCTGGATCGCCTGCTTCGCAGTGCTGTTCAACATGCTCGCCATGCCGCTTTCCGGCAGCGGGGCGGTGCAGGAGAATGCGCCGGCCGAGCAGTTGTTGTGGGGCAGTTTCTGTTCCTCCAGTGGCACCAAGCTGGTGGCGATTTCCCTGGGCAAGCTCGAACAGGGCACGCCCCGCAACGACGACCATTCGACCATGCAGCATTGCTGGTGCTGCGCAGGCTCGGCGTCGTTGGTGGCGCTCACTGGACAGGCTCCGCGGCTGTACCTGGCCCCACAGCCTGCCCACCGCGGCCTTGTCCACTCAACATTCGACAGCCCCACGCCACGCCAGCAATGGCCGAGTCTCAACCCCCGCGCCTCGCCTCTGGTCTGATTCCCACCGCATAAAAACAATTGCGCCCTGAATCGTTCCGGAGAATCACCCATGTTGAACAGACTCATCCTGCTGGCTGCCCTGCTGCTTCCCGTCGGCTTTGCCCATGCTCATCAGTACAAGGTCGGCGACCTCGAGATCGCCCATCCCTGGTCCCAGGAGCTGCCGCCCAACGCGCCGACCGTGGCCGCGTACTTCGTGATCCACAACGCCGGGGCAACAGCGGACAAACTGCTCAGCGTCGACACGCCGATTGCTGGCAAGGCCGAGCTCCACGAGCACGTGAAGCAGGACGACCTGATGAAGATGCAGCCCGTGCCCACGGTTGCGATTGCCCCCGGTGCCACCGTCACTTTCGCCCCCATGGCTTACCACGTCATGCTGCTGGACCTGAAAGACCGCAGCCTGCTGAGTGACGGCAAACGCTTTGCCATGACCCTGCATTTCGAGAAAGCCGGGGATGTCACGGTCGACGTTGCGGTGCAGAAAAAAGCCCCCGACGGCACCATGACCGAAGGCCACATGCACTGATAGCGGCCCATGGGTCTTCCCCGCGCCAGGCCTGACATGCCCCGCCGCCAGCCGATGAGCCTGGCACGCGGCAGCTGGATCAGCCTGTTCGCCATGCTGATGATCTTTATCGGTCCACTGGTTTCCCAGTCGATGCCGATGGATCAACGCATGTCTTCGTCCATGACGATGAGCATGGATATGGACATGTCCGCAGGCGCTCACGCCGGACATGACGCACCGGCAGCCGAACACGGCACGCCCCGGAACGAGCATCACGCGCTGTGGGAGAAATGCGGCTATTGCAGCCTGCTGTTCAATTGCCCGGCCTTGCCGGGAGCGCAGTCTCTCGCCGTTTTCGACACCCCAGCGGCCAACACCTACACCAGCCCTTCCCCACGCCTAGGTCATGCCCGGCCGTCATTCTTCCCGGGTGCCCGCACCCGTGCCCCGCCCCTCGACGCGTAGACCCGACACTTACCCACCCGGTCGTACAAGACAGCCCCAGGCTGCCCGACCGTGTCGTTTACGTCTGCTCGATGGAGTCAGCATGTCCAGTTTTTACCGTGACATGAGGCAAAACAATCGAGCGCACAAAACCTGCGGGGAGCAAGCCTGCTCGCTCCCCGCAGGGATTTGACCGTACAAACACATTTGCCAAGCGGAGCGCTTTTCGATGAGCCAACCGAAACCGAATTTCTACAACCTGGCCTGGCGCTGGCATTTCTATGCCGGGCTGTTCGTCGCGCCGTTCATGGTGATGCTGGCACTGACCGGCATCATCTACCTGTTCAAACCTCAACTCGATCCACTGATGTACGGCAGCCTGCTGAACGTACCGGCCGGTCATCACACGATGGCCGCGGACGACCTGCTTCAGAAGGTTCGCCAGGCCTACCCCGCAGCCCAGGTCAAACAGTACCTGCCACCGGCCGACGCCGAACGCAGTGCGCAGTTCGTGGTGATCGACAAGGGCCGGGAGCTGAACGTTTTCATCGATCCGTACCACGGCGACGTCCTCGGCGAACAGGATGCCAAGAACAACCTGCAAGCCATGGCCAGGGCTATCCACGGCGAGCTGCTGATCGGCACCGTCGGTGACCGACTGGTGGAGATGGCCGCCGGCTGGGGCGTGGTGCTGGTGGTGTCGGGGTTGTACCTGTGGTGGCCTCGCGGGCAATCCTCGGCCGGGGTCCTGTGGCCACGCTGGAGTGCTCGCGGTCGGCTGTTCTGGCGCGACCTGCATGGGGTCGTCGGCTTCTGGGGCGCGGCGTTGCTGCTGGTGATGCTGCTCAGCGGCATGACCTGGACCGGCTTCTGGGGCAAACAGTACGCCGACCTCTGGAATCGCTTCCCGGCCGCGATGTGGAACGACGTGCCCAAGTCCGACGTCGACGCTGGCAGCCTCAACAACGCTCACCGCCAGACCGTGCCCTGGGCCATGGAAAATACGCCGATGCCGATGTCCGGCGATCATGCCGAACACATGGCCCACGGTGGCATGCACGAGGGCCCCGCCGCGCCGACCATCCGCCTGCAAGCGGTGCAGGACATCGCCACCGCTCACAAGGTCACGCCTGGCTACAGCATCACCCTGCCAACCACGGCCACGGGGGTGTTCACCATTGCCGTGTTCGCCGACGACCCGCGCAATGACGCCACCCTCCACGTGGACCAGTACACCGGCAAGGTCTTGGCCGATGTGCGCTGGGCCGATTACAGCGTCGTCGCCCGCGCCACCGAAACCGGCGTCATGTTGCACGAAGGCAAAATGTTCGGCCCGGCGAACCAGATCGTCGTGTTGCTGATCTGCCTGATGATCCTGCTCAGCGCCGTGAGCGGCGTGGTGATCTGGTGGAAGCGCCGGCCACAGGGCAAGCTCGGCGTACCGCCCATGCGTCATGACCTGCCGACGTGGAAGACCGGGGTGTTCATCATGCTGACCCTGGCGGTGGTGTTTCCGTTGGTGGGGGCATCCCTGGTGGTGATCTGGATGATCGACCGCCTGTTGATTTCGCGCAGGGCCCAGGGCATTCGCGGTGATGCAATCTCTTGAGGGACGGTCAAGGCCGGAACAGGTCGCCACAGGACTCCGGCTGGAGGACGCCATTGCAGACGTGGAGTTCTTCCACGTCGACAACCTTGATGTCTTCGATCTCGTTGGGCGTGCCTCCGCCGTAGTCATTCCTGCACGTCACAGTGATCCGGCACCGCCCGTTGCCCTGCGGCTCGATCATCGGGCGAGGCGGGCGTCCGGCGTCCATCGCACTCACCGTGGCCTTGCAACTGAAGCTGATCGGGTTATTCCTCCATGCCTGCTCACAGGGAGTCTCGGAGGCTACGACCAAGCGAATGGCGATACACCCGAAGACCAGTGCGCCAATAAAAGTCACAAGCCTGGTCGTGGTCATGGAGTGTCTTCCCTTTTTGGGGAATAAGCAGGCTAACCCGCCTCGATCCTTGGGGCTACTGTCAGGTCTGACAGGTCCGTGTCGGCTTGCCAGGGGAGAGACTGGACACACCGGCCTGAGGGAGCTTCATCTTCATGCTGAAGACAGCGCGTTAACGGAAGGCGGCGCGAAACCTCTACAATCGCGCCCGCTGCCGAACTGGACACAATCCGCGAATGTGGGAGCGAGCCTGCTCGCGACAGCGCTGGGTCAGCCAGAGAAGAGTCGACTGATCCAGCGCTATCGCGAGCAGGCTCGCTCCCACAGGATTGGGTCGTAACCCGATCATTTGAGTACACGCATGACCTCGCTGACCCTTTCCCACCTCGCCTGGACACCCCTGGGCCATGGTCACTGCCATCACCAGTTCCAACTGCGTGACGCCACGTTGCAGGTGGCGGCCGGGGAGTTTGTCGGGTTGATCGGGCCCAACGGCAGTGGCAAGACTAGCCTGTTGCGTTGCGCCTACCGGTTCAGCCCGCCGGAGAGCGGCGAGGTGAAACTCGATCACCACAACGTCTGGCGTCAGTCGTCACGCTGGTGCGCGCAACGTATCGCTGTGGTGTTGCAGGAATTTCCCGACGCCTTTGGCCTCACGGTCGAGGAAGTGGTCGCCATGGGTCGCACGCCGCACAAGGGTCTGTTCGACGGCGACAGCCACGAGGACCGGCGCCTGGTGATCCAGGCCCTGGAAGCGGTAGGGCTGCAAGGCTTCGGCGAACATGCCTTCGCCACCCTCTCCGGCGGTGAAAAGCAGCGGGTGATCCTGGCCCGTGCCCTGGCCCAGCAACCGCAACTGCTGATCCTCGACGAACCGACCAATCACCTCGACCCGCGCTATCAACTCGAACTGCTGCAACTGATCAAACGCCTTGGGATCGGCACCCTCGCCAGCATCCACGACCTGAACCTGGCCGCCGCCTTCTGCGACCGGCTCTACGTCATCGAACACGGCCGCATCGTCGCCAGCGGGACTCCCAAGGATGTGCTGACCGCCGCGCTGCTGCATGACGTCTTCGGCGTCGAAGCCCTGGTGGATGAACACCCTCTCGCCGGCTACCCACGAATCACCTGGATAACCCAACCATGACCCTGCGTTCCCTGCTGCTCCTGCCGCTGCTGCTGTGCAGCGCCCAAGCCCTGGCCGAAGCCACCCGCTATCCGTTGACCATCCAGAGCTGCAACCGTCAGGTGACGTTCAACGAAGCCCCGCGGCATGCCGTCAGCCACGACATCAACATGACCCAGATGATGCTCGCCCTCGGACTCAAATCGCGCATGGTCGGCTACAGCGGCATCAGCGGCTGGAAATCGGTGACGCCCGAGATGGCGAAGATCCTCGACGGCCTGCCGGAACTGGCGGCCAAATATCCCTCGGTGGAAACCCTGCTCAACGCCAACGTGGATTTCTTCTTCGCCGGTTGGGACTACGGCATGCGGGTGGGCGGCGACTTGACGCCGCAGACCCTGCAACCGCTGGGCATCAACGTGTACGAATTGACCGAGTCCTGCGCGTTCGTGATGAAACGTTCGGCGGCTTCGCTGGAAGATACCTACAACGACCTGCGCAATCTTGGAAAGATTTTCGACGTCCAGGACCGCGCCGATGCGCTGATCGCCACGATGCAGGCCCAGGTGGCCGACATCCGCAAACACCTGCCGTCCGACCGGCCCCGGGTATTCCTCTACGACAGCGGTGAAGACCGGGCCATGACCTCCGGCCGGCTGGGCATGCCCCAGGCCCTGATCGACGCGGCGGGCGGGCGCAATATCCTCGATGCCCTGGAAACCAGCTGGACCCGGGTGAACTGGGAAAACGTGGTCGAGCACAACCCCGAGGTCATCGTGATCGTCGATTACGGCGAAGTCAGCGCCGAGCAGAAACAGCAATTCCTGCTGGAGCACCCGGCCTTGCAATCGGTGGATGCGATCAAGCACCGGCGCTTCATCGTGATTCCCTACGTCCAGGCCACGCCAGGCATCGATAACGTGGTGGCGGTACAAACCCTGGCGAAGGGTTTCCACGACCGATGAACCCTCGTCGCTATGCCGGACTGTTGACCTTCCTCGGCGCGCTGATGCTGGTGTCGTGCGTGGTGTCCCTGGGCTTCGGGCCGGCGCGGGTGCCGGTGGCCGTGGTCTGGGACATCCTGCTGAACAAGGCCTTCGGCATGGGGGAGGTCTATTGGACAGCCGGCCAGGAACACATCGTCTGGCTGATCCGCGTGCCACGCCTGTTGCTCGGCGCGCTGGTGGGCGCGGGGCTGGCATTGATCGGCGCGGTGCTGCAAGCGGTGACCCGCAACCCGCTGGCCGACCCGCACCTGCTCGGCGTCACCTCCGGCGCGACCCTCGGGGCAGTCATCGTGGTGCTGCATGTCGGGGAAATCATCGGCCTGCTGACCCTGCCCCTCGCCGCGTTCATCGGCGCGTTGTTGAGCATGCTGTTGGTGCTGGCGATTGCCAGCCGCCAGGGCCGCCTGGAAAGCGATCGCTTGTTGCTGTGCGGCGTGGCGGTGTCATTCGTGATGATGGCGGCGGCCAACCTGCTGCTGTTCCTGGGTGACCATCGCGCCAGCTCCGCGGTGATGTTCTGGATGCTCGGCGGCCTGGGCCTGGCGCGCTGGGAACTGCTTGCGGTGCCCGCCGCCAGTGTCCTGCTGGGGCTGCTCCTGCTGCTGGGCATGGCTCGGCCGTTGAACGCCCTGATGGCGGGCGAACAGACCGCCGTGACCCTGGGCCTGAACGCGGCGAAGGTGCGGTTGTGGATCTTCCTGATCGCGTCGCTGATGACCGGCGTACTGGTGTCCATCAGCGGCTCGATCGGTTTTGTCGGGCTGATGGTGCCGCACATCGCCCGGCGCCTGGTGGGCGCCGAGCATCGTCGCTTGCTGCCCGCCTGCGTACTGCTGGGCAGCCTGTTCCTGGTGTGGGTGGACGTGGCCGCGCGGACCCTGATCGCACCGGAGGACCTGCCAATTGGCGTGGCGACGGCGGCCATTGGCGGGCTGTTTTTCATCGGACTGATGCGGCGGCGCTGAGCAAATTCATCCGCCACCCCGCACTCTGTGGCGAGGGGATTTATCCCCGTTGGGCTGCGAAGCAGCCCCCGAGAGCAGGGAATGCTATTCACCAGGCAGACCGCGCCCATCAGTACTGGGGCCGCTGCGCAGCCCAGCGGGGATAAATCCCCTCGCCACAGGTATTTCCTTTCCTCCAATACCGGTGTATTCGCACGCACCGATGTGGCGCATCCGATCGCACCAGCGCACAGGCGGCGGTCCCTCGTGGTGCGTCACCCTGCTCTCCTCACCACACCATCCCCATATTTACCGGCCTTTTCCCGACCGGGCACACCCCTTGCAGAAGCCCTCTCCAGCGTCTGCATCTGCCCTCGAAAAAAACACCCATTCACGGAGATCGCACAATGAAACGTCGTAGTTTGATCAAGGCCTTTACCCTCTCGGCCAGCATTGCCGCGATGGGCATGACCTGGACTGCCCAGGCCGCCGAGACCATCAAGGTCGGCATCCTGCATTCCCTGTCCGGGACCATGGCGATCTCCGAGACGTCGCTCAAGGACATGGCGCTGATGACCATCGACGAAATCAATGCCAAGGGCGGTGTGAACGGCAAGCAGCTCGAAGCGGTGGTCGTGGACCCGGCCTCGAACTGGCCACTGTTTGCGGAAAAAGGCCGGCAGTTGCTGACCCAGGACAAGGTCGCCGTGGTGTTCGGCTGCTGGACGTCGGTGTCGCGTAAATCGGTGCTGCCGGTATTCGAAGAACTCAATGGCCTGCTGTTCTATCCGGTGCAATACGAAGGCGAAGAGATGTCGCCAAACGTGTTCTACACCGGCGCGGCGCCGAACCAGCAGGCTATTCCGGCGGTGGAATACCTGATGAGCGAAGAAGGCGGCAGCGCCAAGCGCTATTTCCTGCTGGGCACCGACTACGTCTACCCGCGCACCACCAATAAGATCCTGCGGGCGTTCCTGCATTCCAAGGGTGTGGCGGACAAGGACATCGAAGAGGTCTATACCCCGTTCGGCCACAGCGACTACCAGACCATCGTGGCGAGCATCAAGAAGTTCTCGGCCGGCGGCAAGACCGCGGTCATCTCCACGGTCAACGGCGACTCCAACGTGCCGTTCTACAAGGAACTGGCCAACCAGGGCCTGAAAGCCACCGACGTACCGGTGGTGGCGTTCTCGGTAGGCGAAGAAGAATTGCGCGGCATCGACACCAAACCGCTGGTGGGCAACCTCGCGGCCTGGAACTACTTCGAATCCGTGGATAATCCGGCGAACAAAAAATTCGTCGATGCCTGGAAAGCCTACGCCAAGGCCAAGAACCTGCCGGGCGCCGACAAGGCCGTGACCAACGACCCGATGGAAGCCACCTACGTCGGTATCCACATGTGGGCCCAGGCGGCGGAAAAGGCCAAGTCCACCGACGTCGACAAGGTCCGCGAAGCCCTCGCCGGCCAGACCTTTGCCGCGCCGTCGGGCTACACCCTGACCATGGACAAGACCAACCACCACCTGCACAAGCCGGTGATGATCGGCGAGATCCAGGCCGACGGTCAGTTCAACGTAGTCTGGCAAACCGAGGGGCCGGTCCGCGCCCAGCCATGGAGCCCGTTCATCGTCGGCAACGACAAGAAGCCCGACTATGCGGTGAAGGGAAACTGAGCCCATGGGTGTCGGCTCCGGATCCCGGGACCGACACACAACTCCCTGTGGGAGCGGGCTTGCTCGCGAATGCGGTAGATCATCCAGAGCAAGTGTGACTGACCCACCGCATTCGCGAGCAAGCCCGCTCCCACAAAAGCAAGACCGCGCAAGGCCGAGCATATGCCCACTGCCCTTTACCGTCTGATTCTAGCCCTGGCGTTATTACTGCCACTGGCCACCCACGCGGGCGACGCCGAAGACTTCGTCGCCGCTAACCCAACCCTGCAGGCCAAACTGCTGGAAACCTGGGCGGCGCAGCCCGAGCCCGGGCGCGTCGAATTGCTCAACGCCTTGCAGCAAGGCCAGTTGACCGTCGACGGCCAGCCCAAGACCCTGCGCCTGAACAATCGCTTGCGCGGGCTGATAGAAACCGCCCTCGCCAGCCATCAACTGCTTGCCAGCGATCCCGGCATACGCCTGGGCGCAGCGCAGCAGTTGCAGAAAAGCGCGCGTCCGGCGCAACTGGCTTTTCTCGACCGGCAACTGGCTGGCGAGCAAGACGAAGATGTCCACGCCGCCCTGAGCCTGGCCCTGGCAAACCTGCAATTGGTGGATGCCAACCCGGCCGTGCGCCTGGCGGCCATCCGCTTGCTGGGGGAAACCGGCGACCCGCTGGCTCGCACCCGTCTCGAAGGCGTGCTCGAACCTGGCGCCGAAACCGATACCGGGGTACGCACCGCCGCCGAAACCAGTCTCGCCCAGGTCAAGCGCAAACTGCTGGTGGGCGAGTTGCTGGGCCAGGCGTTCAGCGGTATGTCCCTGGGCTCGATCCTGTTGCTCGCGGCCCTCGGCCTGGCCATCACCTTCGGGCTGCTGGGGGTGATCAACATGGCCCACGGCGAGATGCTGATGCTCGGCGCCTATTCCACCTACGTCGTGCAGATGCTGTTCCAGCGCTTCGCTCCGAGCGCCATCGAGTTCTACCCGCTGATCGCCCTGCCGGTGGCATTCTTCATCACCGCCGCCATCGGCATGGCCCTGGAACGCACGGTGATCCGCCATCTCTACGGACGGCCGCTGGAAACCCTGCTCGCCACCTGGGGCATCAGCTTGATGCTGATCCAACTGGTGCGCCTGGTGTTCGGCGCGCAGAACGTCGAAGTGGCCAACCCGACCTGGCTGTCGGGCGGGATCCAGGTGTTGCCGAACCTGGTGCTGCCGTACAACCGCATCGTCATCATTGCCTTCGCACTGTTCGTGGTGCTGCTGACCTGGTTGTTGCTGAACAAGACCCGCCTGGGCCTGAACGTGCGGGCCGTCACCCAGAACCGCAACATGGCGGCCTGCTGCGGCGTGCCCACCGGGCGCGTGGACATGCTCGCCTTCGGCCTCGGCTCGGGCATCGCCGGGCTGGGCGGCGTGGCCCTGAGCCAGATCGGCAACGTCGGCCCGGACCTGGGCCAGAGCTACATCATCGACTCGTTCCTGGTGGTGGTGCTCGGCGGCGTCGGCCAGTTGGCCGGTAGCGTATCCGCCGCGTTCGGCCTGGGCATCGCCAACAAGATTCTCGAACCGCAGATCGGCGCCGTGCTCGGCAAGATCCTCATCCTCGCGCTGATCATTCTGTTCATCCAGAAGCGTCCGCAAGGCCTCTTCGCGCTCAAAGGACGGGTAATCGACTGATGAACCAGCCCCTGATGCTCACGGCTACGCAAAAGGCCGGGCCTAAAGTTACCCTCGTCGTCGGTGTACTGATCCTGGCCGTACTGCTGAGCCTGCCACTGCTGTCGTTGTTGGCGGCAGACCATCCGCTGCACGTTTCGGCCTATACCCTGACGCTGGTGGGCAAGATTCTCTGCTACGCAATCGTTGCCCTGGCGCTGGACCTGGTCTGGGGTTACGCCGGGATGCTGTCCCTGGGCCACGGCCTGTTCTTCGCCCTGGGCGGCTACGCCATGGGCATGTACCTGATGCGCCAGACGGCCGGTGATGGCTTGCCGGCGTTCATGACATTTCTGTCGTGGACCGAATTGCCCTGGTACTGGGCCGGCACCGACAGCTTCCTCTGGGCCTTGTGCCTGGTGGTCCTGGCGCCGGGGCTGCTGGCGTTGATGTTCGGTTTCTTCGCTTTTCGCTCGCGGATCAAGGGTGTGTACTTCTCGATCATGACCCAGGCCCTGACCTTCGCCGGCATGCTGCTGTTCTTTCGCAACGAAACCGGCTTCGGCGGCAACAACGGCTTCACCAATTTCCGCTCGATCCTGGGTTTCGGCATCACCGAACCCGGCACCCGAGCCGTGCTGTTTTTGCTCACTGTGCTGTTGCTGATGGCGAGCCTGTTCATCGGCTGGCGGCTGGCGCGCAGCAAGTTCGGCCGGGTGCTGACCGCCTTGCGGGACGCGGAGAACCGGCTGATGTTCTGCGGCTACGATCCCCGGGGCTTCAAGTTGTTCGTCTGGGTCTTGAGCGCGGTCCTGTGCGGCCTGGCTGGGGCGTTGTATGTGCCGCAGGTGGGCATCATCAACCCCAGCGAAATGTCGCCGACCAATTCCATCGAGGCCGCCGTGTGGGTGGCGCTCGGCGGCCGCGGCACGCTGATCGGACCGCTGTTGGGCGCCGGCGTGGTCAACGGCATGAAGAGCTGGTTCACCGTGGCCTTCCCGGAGTACTGGCTGTTTTTCCTGGGTGCGCTGTTCATCGTGGTGACCTTGTACCTGCCCAAGGGCGTGGTGGGTCTGCTGAAGAAAGGAGGCGAACAATGAGAATCACAGCGAGTGCCGAATTCATGCTCGAGCCGGCTTTTTTTCCAACCGAACCCAACAAGGACGCCGGCAGCAGCCGTGACGCCATCGGCCTCGGCCGGGCAGCCGGCGTTGGCCTGAATACCCGTCACGGGACGATTCTGACCCTGGAAGACATCAGCGTCAGCTTCGACGGCTTCAAGGCCCTGAACGATCTGAATCTGTACATCGGCGTCGGCGAGCTGCGGTGCATCATCGGCCCCAATGGCGCGGGCAAGACCACGCTGATGGACGTGATCACCGGCAAGACCCGCCCCAGCCACGGCAGGGCCTGGTTCGGCGAGACCCTCGACCTGACCGGCATGAGCGAAGTGCAGATCGCCCAGGCCGGTATCGGCCGCAAGTTCCAGAAGCCCACCGTGTTCGAAGCCCTGAGCGTGTTCGAGAACCTGGAACTGGCGCTGAAAACCGACAAGTCGGTATGGGCCAGCCTGCGGGCGAAACTGACTGGCGAGCAGCACGACCGCATCAGTGAAGTGCTGGAGACCATCCGCCTCGCGCCATCGGTCAATCGCCCGGCCGGGCTGCTGTCCCATGGGCAAAAGCAGTTCCTGGAGATCGGCATGCTGCTGGTCCAGGACCCGCAATTGCTGCTGCTCGACGAACCGGTGGCGGGCATGACCGACGCCGAAACCGACTTCACCGCCGAGCTGTTCAAATCCCTGGCGGGCAAGCATTCGCTGATGGTGGTGGAACATGACATGGGCTTCGTCGGCACCATCGCCGACCACGTCACCGTCCTGCATCAGGGCAGCGTGCTGGCTGAAGGGTCGTTGGAACAGGTGCAGGACAATGAGCGGGTGATCGAGGTGTACCTCGGTCGGTAGAACTGTGAACACATGACCTCTATGGGATAGGGCCAGTGGGAGCAAAGCTTGCTCGCGACGAACGATAACGCGGTCCTTCTGCTGGACCGAGGTGCTGCTATCGCGAGCAAGCTTTGCTCCCACAGGGTGTCCTGGCTCCACAGGGAATTGAGCGGAGATTCAAGCCATGCTGCAAGTCGACAAGCTCCACCAATACTACGGCGGTAGCCACATCCTGCGGGGCCTGTCGTTCGAAGCGAAGGTCGGCGAGGTAACCTGCCTGCTGGGCCGCAATGGCGTGGGCAAGACCACCCTGCTCAAATGCCTGATGGGGTTGCTGCCGGCCAGGGAAGGCGCGGTGAATTGGGAAGGCAAAACCATCACCGCGTTCAAACCGCACCAGCGGGTCCACGCCGGCATCGCCTATGTACCCCAGGGCCGGGAGATCTTCGGGCGGCTGACCGTGGAAGAAAACCTGCTGATGGGCCTGTCGCGTTTTCCCGCGTCCGAGGCGCGAGAGGTGCCGGCGTTCATCTACGAATTGTTCCCGGTGTTGCTGCAAATGAAACAGCGCCGTGGCGGTGACCTGTCCGGCGGCCAGCAACAGCAGCTCGCCATTGGCCGGGCGTTGGCCAGTCGTCCGCGACTGCTGATCCTCGACGAGCCCACCGAAGGCATCCAGCCATCGGTCATCAAGGAGATCGGCGCGGTCATCAAACAACTGGCGGCCCGGGGTGACATGGCGATTTTGCTGGTGGAGCAGTTCTACGACTTCGCCGCCGAGCTGGCCGATCAATACCTGGTGATGTCCCGGGGCGAGATCGTGCAGCAGGGGCGCGGAGAAAACATGGAGGCCGAAGGTGTGCGCGGGCTGGTTACGATCTAGTCTGTAGCGTCCGGACAATCATCAGAAATCATGAATCTACCTTTATCCGCACCTGCCCTGTTCACGCCCTGCTGGCACGCCGAGCTGGAACTGGCTTATGCCCGCTTCGGCGACAGTACGCGCCCGGTACAGCGCCGCCATAAAGGCCCGCTGCGGGTGCAAAAGCATTTGTACGCCGAAGGGCCCGAGGTGTGCCAACACATCATCGTCCACCCGCCCGGGGGCATTGCCGGCGGTGACCGATTGGCGATCTCGGCTCACGTCGGTTCCAGCGCCTGGGCACAGCTGACCAGCCCCGGCGCGGCCAAGTGGTATCGCGCCACGGCGCCTGCCTATCAGCAACTGACTCTGAACGTGGCAGCCGGGGCGACACTGGAGTGGTTACCCCAGGAGACCATTGTCTTCAGCGCCGCCCAGGCCGAACTCGACACCTCTATTGATCTGCAAGGCGACGGACGCCTGTTCTACTGGGACATGGTCGCCCTCGGCCGTCCCGCCAGCGGCGAGCGCTTTGACCTGGGACACTTTCAATCACGGCTGGACATTCGCCGCGACGGGCAGTTGCTGTGGCACGAGCGCCAGCGCATCGTCGGTGGCGATGGTTTGCTGGACTCGCCCATTGGGCTGGGCGGCGACCCGGTGTTTGCGACGCTGCTGGTGACGGGCGAGATCGATGGCGAACTGCTGGACCAGTGCCGCACCTTGGGCCATGCCGTGCGTGGCGACCTGACGCAATTGCCGGGGCTGGTCGTGGCGCGGTGCCTGGCGAGCGAGGCGCTGCTGGCGCGGGGGTGGCTGGTTGAGTTGTGGCGGTTACTGCGGCCGGCGCTGCTGGGTCGAGAAGCCGTGCCACCTCGGATCTGGAGCACCTGAATTGCTTTTCTGTGGGAGTAGTGAGTTCTGTGGGAGTAGTGAGTTCTGTGGGAGTAGTGAGTTCTGTGGGAGCAAAGCTTGCTCGCGATGCAGGCGCCTCGACACAGAAGAAGACCGCGTTATCGTTATCGCGAGCAAGCTTTGCTCCCACGGGTTCCCATCCAAGGGTCGAGCTCAGCGCGAATTATTTATCTGCCTTTTATGGACTGCACATGGACCTGACCCCACGCGAAAAAGACAAGCTGTTGATCTTCACCGCCGGCCTCGTCGCCGAGCGGCGGCTGGCCCGTGGCTTGAAACTCAATTACCCGGAGGCCATGGCCTACATTTCCGCGGCTCTGCTCGAAGGTGCCCGCGACGGCCAGACCGTGGCCGAGTTGATGCATTACGGCACCACCCTGCTGAGTCGCGAGCAGGTAATGGAGGGCATCCCGGAAATGATCCCGGAGATCCAGGTCGAGGCGACGTTTCCCGACGGCACCAAGCTGGTCACCGTCCACCAGCCCATTGCCTGAGGAGCGTGCCATGACTTATCGGATTCGTGACGCTCACCCGGCGGACCTGCCCGCCATCCGCGACATCTACAACGACGCGGTGCTCAACACCACGGCGATCTGGAACGAACAGGCCGTGGACCTGGGCAACCGCCAGGCGTGGTTCGATGCACGGCAGGCCCAGGGCTACCCGGTGCTGGTGATCATCGACAGCGAAGAAAATGTACTCGGCTATGCTGCGTTCGGTGACTGGCGCCCCTTCGACGGCTTCCGGCATACCGTGGAGCATTCGGTGTACGTGCGCAGCGACCAGCGCGGCAATGGCCTTGGTCCTCATCTGATGACGGCGTTGATCGAGTCCGCGAAGGCGTGCGGCAAACACGTCATGGTCGCCGCCATCGAAAGCGGTAACGCGGCTTCGATTCGCCTGCATGAACGGGCCGGTTTCGTCATCACCGGGCAGATGCACCAGGTAGGGACCAAGTTCGGTCGCTGGCTGGACCTGACTTTCATGCAGTTGATCCTCAATCCCGGGGCGCCTGCGCCGGTTGCCAACAAGGAGTGACACCGATGAACGCCGCCCAGTTGCGTCGAGTCCACGCTGAAAGCTTTGCGCATTACCGCCAGGGCCTGATCGATCTGTTGCTCGACGCCGTGGGGTACGGCGCCAGTATCGGCTTCATGGCCGATCTCGATGCGGTCCAGGCCCGCGCCTATTTCGACGAAGTCCAGGCCAGCCTCAACCAGGGCAGCCTGTTGTTGTGGGTGGTGGTCAAGGACGAACAGGTGCAGGCCAGCGTCCAGCTTGCCCTGTGCCAGAAACCCAACGGCCTGAACCGCGCCGAAGTGCAGAAACTGCTGGTCCGCGGCGATGCCCGCCGGCGGGGCCTGGGACAGCAATTGATGAGCGCCCTGGAGCTCGGCGCCCGCCAGTACAAGCGTGGCCTGTTGTACCTCGACACAGAGGCCGGCTCCGAGGCCGAGGCGTTCTACCGCGCCACGGGCTACACCCGTGTCGGTGAACTGCCCGACTACTGCCAGAGCCCGGACGGGACGTACACCCCGACCGCCATCTACTACAAGCTTTTGGGACAACCGCAATGATTCCAGGCCAATACCAGATCCAGCCCGGCGACATCGAACTCAACGTCGGCCGCCGCACCCTGACGCTGTTCGTCGCCAACAGCGGCGACCGGCCGATCCAGGTCGGCTCGCACTATCACTTCTTCGAAACCAACGACGCCCTGACCTTCGACCGCGCCGCCAGCCGCGGCATGCGCCTGAACATCCCGGCCGGCACCGCCGTGCGCTTCGAGCCGGGACAGAGCCGCAAGGTGGAACTGGTGGACCTGGCCGGGCATCGCCGGGTGTTCGGGTTTGCCGGGCGGGTCATGGGCGATCTGTAACCTGCGGGAGCAAGGCTTGCCCGCGATATAGGCGCCGCGGTTTCCTGTCAGGCCGCGTCATAGTTCATCGCCAGCAAACTGTGCTCCCACAGGTTTAGCTTCACAAACCGACATTGAACTCCAAGGCAAGCACATGAAGATCTCGAGACAAGCCTACGCCGACATGTTCGGCCCCACCGTCGGTGACAAGGTTCGCCTGGCCGATACCGAGCTGTGGCTTGAAGTGGAAAAGGACTTCACCACCTACGGCGAAGAAGTGAAATTCGGCGGTGGCAAGGTAATTCGCGACGGCATGGGCCAGGGCCAACTACTGGCCGCCGAGGTGATGGACACGCTAATCACCAACGCGCTGATCATCGACCACTGGGGCATCGTCAAGGCCGACGTCGGCCTCAAGGACGGGCGCATCGCGGCGATCGGCAAGGCCGGCAATCCGGACATCCAGCCCGATGTGACCATCGCCATCGGCGCCAGCACCGAAGTGATTGCCGGCGAAGGCATGATCCTCACGGCCGGCGGCGTCGACACCCACATCCACTTCATCTGCCCGCAGCAGATCGAAGAAGCCCTGATGAGCGGCGTCACCACCATGATCGGCGGCGGCACGGGCCCGGCCACCGGGACCAACGCCACCACATGCACATCCGGCCCGTGGCACCTGGCGCGCATGCTCCAGGCCGCCGATGCCTTCCCGATGAACATCGGCCTCACCGGCAAGGGCAACGCCAGCCTGCCGGAGCCCTTGATCGAGCAGGTCAAGGCCGGCGCCATCGGCCTGAAGCTGCACGAAGACTGGGGCACCACCCCGGCCGCCATCGACAACTGCCTGAACGTGGCCGACCAGTTCGACGTGCAGGTGGCGATCCACACCGACACCCTCAACGAGTCCGGCTTCGTGGAAACCACCCTGGGCGCGTTCAAGGGGCGCACCATCCACACCTACCACACCGAAGGCGCCGGCGGCGGTCATGCGCCGGACATCATCAAGGCCTGTGGTTTCCCCAACGTGTTGCCCAGTTCCACCAACCCGACCCGGCCGTTCACCCACAACACCATCGACGAACACCTGGACATGCTGATGGTCTGTCACCACCTGGACCCGAGCATCGCCGAAGACGTGGCGTTCGCCGAAAGCCGTATCCGCCGCGAGACCATCGCCGCCGAAGACATCCTCCATGACCTCGGCGCGTTCTCGATGATCAGCTCCGACAGCCAGGCCATGGGCCGCGTCGGCGAAGTCATCCTGCGCACCTGGCAGACCGCGGACAAAATGAAGAAACAACGCGGCGCCCTGCCTGGCGACGGCGAAGGCAACGACAACTTCCGCATCAAGCGCTACATCGCCAAATACACCATCAACCCGGCGATCACCCACGGCATCAGCCATGAAGTGGGCTCTATCGAAGTGGGCAAGTGGGCCGACCTGGTGCTATGGCGCCCGGCGTTCTTCGGCGTCAAGCCGACGCTGATCCTCAAGGGTGGCGCGATTGCCGCGAGCCTGATGGGCGACGCCAACGCCTCGATCCCGACACCGCAACCGGTGCACTACCGGCCGATGTTCGCCAGCTTCGGCGGCTCGCGACATGCCACCTGCCTGACGTTCATCAGCCAGGCGGCCGCCGATGCGGGCCTGCCGGAACAGTTGGGCCTGAAGAAAAGAATCGCGGTGGTCAAGGGATGCCGGGACGTGCAGAAAACTGACCTGATCCACAACGACTACCTGCCGGACATCGACGTCGACCCGCAGACCTACCAGGTCAAGGCCGATGGTGTGTTGCTGTGGTGCGAGCCGGCCGAGGTGCTGCCGATGGCGCAGCGGTATTTTCTGTTTTGACTTGAAAAGAGGGCATGGGTAAACACAGCACCCTGTGGCGAGGGGATTTATCCCCGCTGGGCTGCGCAGCAGCCCCTATTTTTTGCGGTTGCTGCGCAACCGAGCGGGGATAAATCCCCTCGCCACAGGATTTGCGACTGGCTATGGGGGGTGTATTACTCCACCAACCGCCCCAACCGCTGCTTGAGCATGCGGTTCTCGGTGCGCAGTTGCTGCACTTCCTCCAACAGGTCCAGCGCCAGGGCGACGCCTTCCCATTCCAGCTCCAGCTCGCGGCGCAGCTTGGCGGCACGCCGGGCCAGGACCAGTTCGTAGTCGGTGAAACGCCAGTCCGTCGGGGCCGAGCCGTGGGGTTCGAGGATGCCATGGGCGACGATTTCGATCACATGGACATCCTGCAACGCGGCGGCCTCGCAGAACTCCGTCAGGTTCAGTTCAATGATCGGGTTGTTCATGGTCTGCTTCTCCCAATGCTTTAACTGTCAGCTGTCGAGTCTAGACCTGTGGGAGCAAAGCTTGCTCGCGACAGGGCGCCTCAAAGTCTGAAAAACCGAGGTGTTTTCATCGCGGGCAAGCGTTGCTCCCACAACGGTCAGAAATTCTCCCGTGGATCGAACGCGGCTTTCTTCGCCAGCTCCGCCCACAATGCCTTGACCGCCTCGTCGCTGGACTTGGGCATCACGGCCTTGAGTTGAACGAACAGGTAGCCGCGCTCACCGGCCTTGTTGCGCAGGCCATGACCCTTGGCGCGCATGCGCTGACCGTTCTGGCTGCCAGCCGGGACCTTGAGATTGATCTTGCCGGTAAGAGTGGGGACGGCCACCTCGGTGCCCAGCGCCAACTCCCAGGGTGCCAGCGGCAGGGTGATGATCAGGTCCTGGCCTTCGACATCGAACTTGGGGTGCGGGGCGAAGCGAATGGTCAGGTACAAGTCGCCATTGGCCCCGCCACCAATACCCGGCGCGCCCTGACCCTTGAGGCGGATCCGCTCGCCGTCGGTCACGCCCAGCGGGATCTTCACGTTCAGACTTTTGCTGGTGTTGCTGACGTGCTGGCCCGCCCCGTTGTACTGCGGCACCTGGAAGCTGACCTTCTTCGATTCACTCGACAGGGTTTCTTCCAGGAAGATCGGTAATTCCATTTCCACGTCCTGCCCTCGACGGCCGGCACTGCGACCTGACTGTCCGCCCCCGAATCCTGGCCCGCGATTGCCGAAGATCGAACTGAAAAAGTCCGAAAAATCCCCGGTGTCCTGGCCGCCGAAACCACCACGGCTCTGCCAGCCCGGTGGCCCCTGGAACGGCTGGCCGTGCTGGCCATATCGACGCAGATCATCGTACTCGGCGCGCTTGTCGGCGCTTTTCAGCGCTTCATAGGCCTCGGAGACATCCTTGAACTTGGTCTCGGCGTCCTTTTCCTTGCTGACATCCGGGTGGTATTTGCGCGCCAGTTTGCGATAGGCGGCCTTGATCGTGCTGTCGTCAGCCGTCGGCTCCACACCCAGGATCTTGTAGTAGTCTTTGAAGTCCATCTAAGCATCACCATCCGTTATCGATGTCGCACCGCTGTCCACAGCATGCCCGGATGATCGGACACCGGGTTGATCCATCTCATGATTGGGACCGGGCGGCGCTTCAGAAGTTTATCGGCAACCGGCGGCGGTTCTTGTGTCCGCCCTGTGGCTGCCAGTCTCATGCCGACAAGTTTGGGGGTCCAACGGTGTCTTTCAAGGCCGCCGGTGCGAATTAGCAGATAACCGGCCTTCGAATCCGCGCCGCACTGGCATACACTGCGCGGCCGTTTTTTCGACCGGAACCTGAACGACATGAAAAACGCATCCCCGGCCCGTGCCTGCGGCATCGACTTCGGCACGTCCAACTCCACCGTCGGCTGGCTGCGCCCCGGCATGGAAACGCTGATCGCGCTGGAGGACGACAAGATCACCCTGCCCTCGGTGGTGTTTTTCAATCTGGAGGAGCGCCGCCCGGTCTACGGCCGCCTGGCCCTGCACGAGTACCTGGAAGGCTACGAAGGCCGGCTGATGCGCTCGCTCAAGAGCCTGCTGGGCTCCAAGCTGATCAAGCACGACACCAGCGTGCTGGGCACGGCGATGCCATTCAAGGACTTGCTGGGCCTGTTCATCGGCCAATTGAAGAAGCGCGCCGAGGCCACCGCCGGTCGGGAATTCGAGGAAGTGGTGCTGGGGCGCCCGGTGTTTTTCGTCGATGACGATGAGCTGGCGGACCAGGAGGCCGAGAACACCTTGGTGGATGTGGCCCGCGCCATCGGTTTCAAGGAAGTCTCGTTCCAGTACGAACCCATCGCGGCGGCATTCGATTATGAATCGACCATCGAAAAGGAAGAGCTGGTGCTGATCGTCGACATCGGCGGCGGTACTTCGGACTTCTCCCTGGTGCGCCTGTCCCCCGAACGCCGCACCCACGACAACCGCCACGCCGACATCCTCGCCACCGGCGGCGTGCACATCGGCGGGACCGACTTCGACAAGCAACTGAGCTTGCAGGGCCTGATGCCGCTGTTCGGCTATGGCAGCCGGATGAAAAGCGGCGCCTATATGCCCACCAGCCACCACATGAACCTGGCGACCTGGCACACCATCAACGCGGTTTACGCGCAGAAATCCACCTTGGCGCTGAACAGCATGCGCTACGACATCGAAGACACCGGCGGCATCGACCGGCTGTTCAAGTTGATCGAACAGCGTGCCGGCCATTGGCTGGCGATGGAGGTGGAGGAAACCAAGATCCAGCTGACCCACGCCGACCAGCGCCATGTGGCCCTGGACCGGATCGAGCCGGGCTTGAGCGTGGACTTGAGCCGGGCACTGTTCGAATCGGCTATCGACGGCCTGCTGGAGCGGGTTCGCGCCAGCGTCACGCAACTGCTTGATGACGCCAACATCGGCGTCGCTCAGGTCGACACGGTGTTTTTCACCGGTGGTTCCAGCGGCATCCCGGCCCTGCGCAACAGCGTCTCGGCGATGCTGCCCCTGGCGCGGCATGTGGAAGGGAACATCTTCGGGAGTATCGGCAGCGGGTTGGCGATCGAGGCGATGAAGCGCTACGGATAAAAAGCAGCTTCGAGCTGCAAGCTTCAAGTAAAAGCTATCGGCGGAACCCGACCGTTCTTACTTGAAGCTTGAAGCTTGCAGCTCGCAGCTGCTTCCCTAGACCATGCCCAACAGCTTCAACTCGCTCTTGAGGTACGCATAATAAATCGGCCCCGCCACCACCCCCGGCAAGCCGAACGCCGCTTCGAACACCAGCATCGCCATAAGCAGTTCCCAGGACTTGGCGCTGATCTGTCCACCCACGATGCGGGCGTTGAGGAAGTATTCGAGCTTGTGGATCACGATCAGGTAACCCAGCGCGGCCACGGCGACCCAGATCGACAGCGACAGGCCGACGATGGTGATCAGGGTGTTGGACATCAGGTTGCCGATGACCGGCAGCAACCCCAGCAGGAAGGTCATCACGATCAGGGTCTTGGTCAGCGGCAGCTTGATGCCGAACAGCGGCAGCACCACCGCCAGGAAGATTCCGGTGAAAAAGGTGTTGAGCAGGGAAATCTTGATCTGGGCGAAGACAATGTTGCGGAACGCGCTGACCAACAGATTCAGGCGATCGAACAGTGCGGCGGCCAGAGGCTTGCGCTTGGTCAGGTCGGGGACGCGCTGCAAGGCAATGATCGCTCCCAGCACCATGCCGATCAGTAATGTCACGAACGTGTGGGCCGCGTCCTTGCCCACCAGTTGCAGGTCGTTCAGGTGCTTGCTCATCCAGTCGCTGATCGCCACCCGGAACTCGGCGGCGCTGGCCGGCAGGTAGGCGTCGATGAAGGGTGGCAACTGTCCGCGGGCGCGGTCGACCACGACCATGAACTTGTCCAGGGATGCACCGGGGTTCTCCACTTCATGCAGCAGGAAACTGATTGCCCCGGCGAAGATCAACGACAAGACACTCACCACCAGGGTGCCCAGCAATGCCACCGCAAGCCAGCGGGCACGTCGGCCCGCGATCAATCGCTGCAATTGCGGGGTGAGCATGTTGACCAGCTCGAACACCAGCAATCCGGCCAGCAGGCTTGGCAACAGGCGCAGCGGCAACACCAGCAACAACCCACCAAAAATGATCACCCAACTGATCACCAACAACACATGACGCTGAGAAAACGTTGGCATACAGCCTCAGAACATAAACGGCTTGAAAGGATCGGCAGTCTGCCAGCCTTCCGCTGGCAGCACTAGGGATTGTATCGGCCGACTTTGGTCGGGGTGCAGGGGATTTTGCAGTGCCCGTGAGGACCCTGTGGGAGCATGGCTTGCCCGCGATAGCGTCGCTCGGTACCAACGTCAACCGAGGCGCCTGCATCGCGGGCAAGCCATGCTCCCACAGAAGCTCGCGCCAGGCACCTCCCTTATTTATTCTTCAGGCAATCACTCATGAATGCTTTACGCTCATCGCCCTTGAGCACCTTGGCGGTCGCGTCGGCATTACAGGTCTTCATGCGCTCCTGCGGCGTTCCCCCCCGTACTTCCGGCGGCTTGGTCTTCAGGCAGGTGCTCATGAAGGCCTTGCGCTCATCGCCCTTGAGCGCCTTGGCAGTGGCGTCGGCGTTGCAGGTGGTCATCTTGGTCTGCTGCGCCGTCGCGGCGAAGCCCTGGGAACACAGCAGCAAACCGATCATCAACAAAGGGACACGCAGCATCGTCATGACGTTTTCTCCTGAATGCCGCACGAGCGTGACGGCGATGAATCCAGTGTAGCCAACGCAGCGTTATACACCGGCCGCTTTCAAGCGCTCCGCATGCTCGACAAACAACCGGATCGGCTCGGCCCCCTTGCCTACGAGCCCCAGGGATTGGTTGACGATATCGAAGTGGTCGAGTGGGTAGTCATCGCCGATGACCGTACCCAGGTGCGAGCTGAAGCGTCCGACCATTCCGTCGCACTGCCCCGCCTCACGCACGAACGTGCGGGCGAACAGGCGGCAGCTGCTATTCGTGCCGTCGAAGAGGTTGCGTCCCTTGTCGGTCTTGCCGGGCTGCAGGATCCCGGACCAGGAGTAATAACGCACGCCATCGACCTCTTCAGCCCCCTGTCCACCCCAGGTATCAGGCAGTCCCTGTGGATAACGCTCATTGAAGCGCGCCACCCCGGCAGTGGTGAGGGATTCATGGGAGGCGTGGAGATCCACCGGCAGTTTCGGCCCGCGATAACCGGTTTCGAGCAGGCTCATCAGCGCGTTGATCAGCCGCAGCACCGCGCTGAGCATCCGCCCCTTGGCACTGTTCGGCGGGTAGTGGGCCAGCAGGTAGTCGGCCAGTTCGGAACCATGGTTGGGGCCGGCCACCGAGGTGACAGAGGCCACCAGGTCCGGGCGCCTGGCCGCCGCATAACGGGCGCTGAGGGCACCCTGACTATGACCGATCAGGTTGACCTTGGGCGCGCCGGTCTGCCGCAGGATCTCCTCGATTCGCGCCAGCAATTGTTCGCCGCGCACCTCGGACGAATGCAGCGGCGAAACCTTCACCGCCACCACCACCGCGCCCCCCCGGCGTAGCGCCGAAATGATCCCATACCAGTATGGATACAACACCAGGCGGATGAACCCGAGCATGCCCGGAACCAGTACCAGCGGGTAACGAGTGGCGCAGCGTTGCGACATACGGACGTCCTTGTGATCGATGATGCGGCTGAGAACCAGTCTAGGCGCCCTTCATGACGCCTGATCACCATTGTAGGAGCCGGCACATTCCATAAAACTTTTGCCTCGCTCGTCACTCCCAACTTTGTAAGCGATCGCGCCTCGAGAGCGTGACGCCCCCAACCGGATCAGCCTCCAGGAGAACGAAATGAGCGACATGCACTTATCCGATGTGACGACCCTGCGCGAACGGGCGCGGCAGAACGTGCAGAACGGCGCAGTGACCGAGGGCTACAACGCCGATCGACAGGAAGTCGTGCGTCTGCTCAACGAAGCACTGGCCACCGAGCTGGTGTGCGTGCTGCGCTACAAGCGCCACTACTTCATGGCCACCGGGCTCAAGGCCAGCGTGGCGGCCAGCGAATTCCTCGAACATGCCAACCAGGAAGCCGAACATGCCGACAAGCTGGCCGAGCGCATCGTGCAACTGGGCGGCGAGCCGGAATTCAACCCCGACCTGTTGACCCGTAACTCCCATGCCCAGTACGTGGCAGGCAACACCCTCAAGGAAATGGTCTACGAAGACCTGGTGGCCGAGCGAATCGCCATCGACAGTTACCGGGAAATCATCCAGTACATGGGCGATAAAGATCCGACCACTCGGCGCATCTTCGAAGACATTCTTGCCCAGGAAGAAGAACACGCCGATGACATGGCCGATATCCTGGCCGATTTGTAACACCCATCGCGAGCAGGCTCGCTCCCACATTCGATAGGTGTACACCCTCAATGTGGGAGCGAGCCTGCTCGCGATGAGGCCAGCCGCCTCACCGCAAATCCCTTAACTACCGCGTCGGCTTCACCGTCACCGGTGCCTTGCCCGCCTTCATCTGCTCGAGCAGCGGCGCACACTGGTTCGGCTCGCCACCGCTGGGGGCCACCAGTGCCAGCAAGCCGGCCGCCGGCGCGGCGATCACACCCAGTGCCACCATGCCAGCGCCGCGCAACATCAGCGGCACGGCCTTGACCCCGGCCGAAGGCTTGGCGAACTTGCCTCGCACATACAAGGGCGAGCGCAGGGAAATCAGCCGCCAGCCCTTGGACTCCGGCGAAATGGTCAGGTCCAGTTGCTCCGTGGCCATGTTCGCCGTGCCGTCGATGTAGATGATCGCGTTTTCCGTGTCGAATACGAACAGGCGAGTGGTTGCCAGGCCGGTCTTGATGTCGAAGTCCGCCGCGGCGCAGTTGATCTTCACTTCCTTGTCGCCAAAGATTTTTCCCATCACGTAGTTACCCACGTTCAACCCCGCCAGCTCCATCAGCTCGCGACTGATGGCGCCGTCGTTGATGAGCATTTTCAGCGTGCCGTTGGACGTGCCCAGCAACGCCGCGACCGAGTTACCGCGACCGCTGATGTCGGCATCGCCGTTGAGCTCGCCGAAACTGGTTTTCATCGGCTCGAAACCGGGGAACAACTGTTTGAGCTTGAATCCTCGCGCCGTCAGCTTCGCCTGGCCCTCCAGGGGATGGGCTTGACCGTTGAGGCGGATCTGCGCATCGAGCCGGCCACCGGCGACGCCAAAACGCAGGGGTTCGAGGCTCAATTGTCCGTTGTTGAGCACCAGATGCGTATAGAGGTCGGTGAACGGCAACTGCGCACTGTGGACGATGCGTTTGCCAGTGAACTCCACGTCGGCGTCCATCGCGTTCCAGCGCTCGGTGCGGAACTCCTCCACGGGTAGCACCTTGTCCGGCGGCTGCTTGCTGGCGCTGCCACGGGCCTTCTGTTCGGTGTTGGAGTCGGCGCCGATCAGCGGGGCCAGATCGCTGAACAGCAGTTGATTGGACACCAGCGTGCCACTGAGTTTTGGCCGTGGCTGGCTGGCGACATAGGCCAGGTCACCGTGGATGTCGCTGTCGCCGATCTTTCCGTTGAATGCCTCATAGCGAAACAGCGCCCCGTCCGGCTCATGGAGCTTGGCGATCAGGTGCCCGTCGGTTTCATAGGGCGGTGAATCCGGCAAGGTCACGCCGGTCAATGGATACAGATGAGCGAGGCTGGTGCCGGCCAGTTTCAGACGCAGGTCCAGGGCGCCGAGATTCATCGGGTCGGTGAGGGTACCGGCCAGTTCGACACGGGTAGTGGGGGTCTTTACCTGGGCCTGCAACGGGAAGGGTTGCGACGCATTCTGCAAGGCCAGCAGGCCGCCGACCTTGCCGGAACCACTGAGGTTCTGTCCGTGATATTGCCCGTCGACCTTGAAGGCGAACCCATAATCCTGAGGCGTCGCGCCCTGGTCCTGGACCTTTTTCGCGGCCTTTTCGCCGACGATATCCTTGAACGGAATGGACTTCCCCAGTGGGTCGATCAGCAGGTCGAGTCGGGTCTTCAAGGTCTGGTCGTCAAGCGTGACGTGCCCCTTGTCGAAGCCGATGGCCCCGATATCCACTACCCAGCTCGACGGTTCGGCGTCCGGATCCTTCGGGTCGAACTGGAAGGTCCAGTTGGCGCGTCCGTCAGCCAGGCGTTGCAGATTGGCGTCGGGTTCGGTCAGGTCGACTCGGGGGATCGTCACTCGCCGTGCCAGCAAGGCCAAGGGAGATATGCGCAACTCGACACGCTTGAGCGTGGCCATCTGTGGTTTTTTCGACCACTCGGGATTGCCCAGGCTCAAATCCTCGGCCACCACATGGGGCCACGGCACCCAGGCCCGCCAGCCGCCCTCTTCGGGCTCTCGCTGCCAGACCACCGCCAGGTTGCCGTTGATGGCGAATGGACGATGCAGTTCCTCGGACACCTTGGCGTTGAGCGTCGGCTTGATCCGGTTCCAATCGAAGAACACGATGACCAGCACCGACACGGCCAGCAAGACAACAAGGCTGGCCAAGCTCCAGGCAAGGATTTTTGAAGTGCGTGTCATGCACAAGGCTCCTGATGACAAATCGGCGTCCGTACCGCAACACCTGAAAAACCGAACCTGTAGTCGGCTCGTTATATGAGTGAGACTGACGAAATGACCAACAGGTTTACCACCCGGGGTGAAAAACCTGACCGATCCGCCAGCCAGCTGTTACCGCCCGCCCACATTTACGTGGCGCCAGTGAGTAGGAAATACCCACCACGGTGCAAAACAGATCCCCGGAAACGCCCGTTCTAGAGCCTTCCCACAGAACAATCAATTCTGTTGATTATTACCATTGCGTTTATGAACTTTTATATCGACTTATCGAGAGTAGCATTGCCCTCGTACCCACTTTTTAGCCCTCCCGAGGAGCAACGATCATGAAACGCCAATTACTGATGAGCCTGTCCCTTTCACTGCTGGCCTCCACTGCTTTCGCCCTGCCAGCCTCCGAACAGGCTACACCACAGGTCAAGGACAGCCACTCCGTGTACAGCCAGACTGTCGCCGAAGACGGTTTTGACCAAACCCGTCAAGGCCAACTCGCTGAAGACGGCTACAACAACACTCCTCAGGGCCAACTCGCCGAAGACGGTTACAACAACACCCCTCAGGGCCAACTCGCCGAAGACGGCTACAACAGCACCCCTCAAGGCCAACTTGCCGAGGACGGCTACAACAGCACTCCTCAGGGTCAACTCGCCGAGGACGGCTACAACAGCACTCCTCAGGGCCAACTTGCCGAGGACGGCTACAACAGCACTCCTCAAGGCCAACTTGCCGAAGGTGGTCGTGATCGCCTGGAAGAAAAAGGCCTGGCTGAAGGCGGCAGTGACCGCGTCAACGACCGCAACAGCAAAGTGAGCTGAGCCCATGGTGGCCGTGAAAAAAGCCCGATTCCTGCAATCGGGCTTTTGACTTTCCCGAGTACGTCTTTCTCCGAGCCTGCCCCCTCTACCGTTCGACGGTAGCAAAGCCGATTTGCTAAAGTGCGTCGCTCCCGTGACTCGGAAGTCAGTCCTGCGATGTTGCCCCGCGCCGAACAGAAACAACAGACCCGAATTGCCCTGATGGATGCGGCCCGTCATTTGATGGAGTCCGGCCGGGGGTTCGGCAGCCTGAGCCTGCGCGAAGTGGCCAGGACGGCGGGCATTGTACCCACCGGTTTCTATCGGCATTTCGACGACATGGATCAATTGGGCCTGGCGCTGGTCAGCGAAGTGGGCCAGACCTTCCGCGAAACCATCCGGCTGGTGCGTCACAATGAATTCGTCATGGGCGGCATCATTGATGCCTCGGTGCGGATCTTCCTCGACGTGGTGCAAGCCAACCGATCGCAATTCCTGTTTCTTGCCCGTGAACAATACGGCGGCTCCCTGCCAGTACGCCAGGCCATCGCACAACTGCGCGAAGCCATCAGCTCGGACCTGGCCGCCGACCTGGCGTTGATGCCGAAGCTGCAGCACCTGGACCTGGCCGGGCTGAGCGTGATGGCCGACCTCATCGTCAAGAGCGTGTTCGCCACCCTGCCCGACATCATCGACCCTCCCGCCGAAGCGCCCCCCGATCACCTCACGCCCCAGGCGAAGATCACCCAGCAATTGCGGTTTATCTTTATCGGCCTCAAGCATTGGCAAGGCTTGGGCAGCACTGAGTAATCCCCCTGTGGGAGCGAGCCTGCTCGCGATGGCGGTGGATCAGTGATCCTCTATGTGCCTGATACTCCGCCATCGCGAGCAGGCTCGCTCCCACAGGGTTCGTCGAACGCCACAAAACAGGGCAAGCCCATCGCGGTGCGCACCAGTTCGGAACGAGTTTAAAGATTGCCCCAGGCCTCCCACGCCTATTTCCTACACCATCATCGATTGGCAAGCCCCTTGCTCTAAACACAGCACCGTTCATTGCTGGAAGCACTCCGATGCTGGTGATTCATCGCAGAATCGACACCCAACCCCGCTGGGATGCCGAGCTTCACCTGACTTTCGATGCCCGCAGCAAAAGCCGCCTGCGCTGTTTCAGTGCCGAGGGCGAAGACGTGGGATTGTTTTTGGAGCGGGGCCAGCCGCCGCTTCATGACGGCGAATACCTCCAGGCCGAGGACGGCCGCATCGTGCGTGTCTGCGCCCGTCCCGAACAACTGCTGCATGTCACCTGCGCCAACGGGTTCGAGCTGACGCGTGCGGCCTACCACCTGGGTAATCGCCATGTTGCCCTGCAAGTAGGCGACGGCTGGTTGCGCCTGCTGGACGATTACGTGCTCAAGGCGATGCTCGAACAACTGGGCGCCAGCGTTGCCGCCATCGAAGCCCCCTTCCAGCCCGAGCACGGCGCCTATGGTGGCGGCCATCACCATTCGCGGCACGGCGACGAAGACTTCAACTATGCACCGCGCCTGCATCAATTCGGCGTGCGCACATGAATCCGGCCTGGGCGCTGTTGCGTCTGGCCAGCCCGCAGTTGCCCATCGGCGGCTACAGCTATTCCCAAGGGCTGGAAATGGCGGTGGATAACGGCCAGGTCGAGACGGCCGACGACGCACGCCAATGGATCGGCGATCAGTTGCTGCTGAACCTGGCGCGCTTCGAAGCGCCCCTGCTGCTCGCCCATTGCACCGCCGCCGCGGCCGACGATTGGGACGCCCTGGAGCAACACTGCGAAGCACACCGCGCCAGCCGGGAAACCCGCGAGCTGTATCAGGAAAGTCGGCAGATGGGCTATTCGTTGCAGCAACTGCTCGGCGGCCTGCCGGAACTCGACGGTGCCGCCCGACACTTCCTCGAACAGCGCAGCGAACCACACCTGGCCCTGGGCTGGGCCCTGGCCGCCCGTGCCTGGGACATAACCCCCGAGGACGCGCTCGCCGCCTGGCTGTGGAGCTGGCTGGAAAACCAACTGGCGGTGTTGATGAAAACACTTCCCCTCGGCCAGCAAGCCGCCCAGCGCCTGACCAGCGAGCTGCTGCCACTGCTGCAACAGGCCCAGTACAACGCTTCGAACATCGACCCCGAGCATTACGGCAGCGCCGCGTTTGGCCTGTCCCTGGCGTGTATGGCCCATGAGCGCCAGTACAGCCGTCTGTTCCGTTCCTAGGAGACACACATGAACACACAACCCCTGCGCGTCGGCATCGGCGGCCCGGTGGGCTCCGGCAAGACCGCCCTGACCCTGGCCCTGTGCCTGGCCCTGCGCGAGCGCTACAACCTCGCGGTGGTCACCAACGATATCTACACCCGCGAAGACGCCGACTTTCTGGTCCGCAACGAAGCCCTCGCGCCGGAGCGGATCATTGGCGTCGAAACCGGCGGCTGCCCGCACACGGCCATTCGCGAAGACGCCTCGATCAATCTCGAAGCAGTGGACCAGTTGAACCGGCGCTTCCCGGGGCTGGATCTGATCCTGGTGGAGTCCGGCGGCGACAACCTCTCGGCGACCTTCAGCCCGGAACTGTCAGACCTGACCCTTTACGTTATCGACGTATCGGCTGGGGACAAGTTGCCACGCAAGGGGGGGCCGGGTATCTGCAAGTCCGACTTGCTGGTGATCAATAAAATCGACCTGGCACCGCTGGTAGGCGCCTCCCTGGAGATGATGGACAGCGACACCCGACGGATGCGCAATGGCAAGCCATTCGTGTTCAGCAACCAGAAAACCGGCCAGGGCCTGGACGAGATCATCGCTTTCATCGAGCGCCAGGGCCTGCTGACGGCGGCCTGACCTTTCGAACTCTCAACAAGGAAGCTTTTTCATGACACCCAAACGCATTCTCGGCACTCTCGCCCTGCTGCTGGCCCCGACCCTGGCCTTCGCCCATCCTGGCCATGGCGACAATGGCCTGATCGCCGGCCTCGGGCACCCCATCGGCGGCCTGGATCACCTGCTCGCCATGCTCGCGGTCGGCTTGTGGGCGGCACAACAGCAAGGCGCCGCACGCTGGGCGCTGCCTGGAACGTTCATCGGCACGATGCTGCTCGGCGGCTTGTTCGGCTTCGCAGGCCTGCAGTTGCCGGCATTGGAAAGCGGGATTGCCGCCTCGGTGCTGGCTCTGGGCCTGGCGGTGGCGCTGGCCGTGCGTCCGCCATTGAGCCTGGCGGTTGCCGCAACGGCATTGTTTGCGTTGTTCCATGGCGTGGCCCATGAGCTGGAGCTGCCGGACATGTCGAGCCCGTGGGCGTATGCGGCCGGGTTCGTTGCTGCGACGGCGGCGCTGCATGGCGCAGGTTTCGCCCTGGTTCGCGCGTTGCCGCGAGCGGCTGTGCCTTTGGTGCGGCTGGCGGGCGCGGCTTCGGCGGGGGTTGGGGTCTGGTTGTTGGCTGGTTGATTTTTCAGTGCCTGTACGGGCCTCATCGCGAGCAGGCTCGCTCCCACAGTCGATGGGTGTACGCCGTCCATGTGGGAGCGAGCCCGCTCGCGATGACAGACTTGCAGGCGCTACCCATCTGAAGTCGGTCACTCTGCTACCATGTCGCGCAATCGCCCCTGCCGTGACGACGTCCGCCCATGCCCGATGCTTCCCGCCCCGCTCCTTCGCCTGAGTTGATCGCCCTGTTCGCAACAGTGCGCCAGCATTTTCACGAGGTGATCGTGCCCATGTGGCAAGGCCCGGGCTGGAATGCCGAACTGGCATTGCCCTACGAATCCCTGGATGCCACCCACGCGCCGTTGCCGCCCCAACGCTACCGCGCGATGGCCTGCGCAAGACAGCTGTATGTGTTCGCCAGCCTGATCGGCGAAGTGACCGGGGCCGAAGAACGGGCCGCGGCGCTGTTCCGCTCGCTGCAGCGGCACTTCCACGATGGCGAACACGGTGGCTGGTTCTACAGCATCGACCCGCAAGGCGCCCCGCTGGACACCGGCAAGGACCTCTACACCCACGCCTTCATCCTGTTCGCCTGCGCCCATTACTGGGGCAAGGTTCGCGAGCCGCTGGTGGAATCGGTGCTCAACGCCGCCCTGGAAGTCATTGCCCGGCGCTTTGCCAGCGGCGACGGTCTCTACGAGGCCAGCCTCAAGCGCGATTGGTCAACCCTCGGATCCGGCCCGTTGCAGAACCCCCTGATGCACCTGGCCGAAGCCTTCCTCGCCACCCTCTCGGTCCGCGAAGACGCCAACGTTCGCCAGGCATTGCTGGGCCTGTGTGACGGAATGTCCAAGCGCTTCATTGAGCCGAAGCTGGGCGTGATGATGGAGAAACCGCTCAAGTCTGTGGATAACTGGTATGAGCCGGGACACCAGTTCGAGTGGTATTTCCTGCTGGCCTCGTCGCCTCTGCTGCAGGGCGGCAAGTTGCGCGCCACCCTGGAGCGAAGCTTTGGCTATACCGAGCAACAGGGCGTGGACCCGCAGTCCGCTGCGGTGTGCGCCATGCTGAACCCGGTGCCGGAGGCCGTCGCACGTGACGCCACCCAACGCATCTGGGCCCAGGCCGAGTACCTGCGCGCCCTCACCCTGCGCCCGGGAAGCCAGGACGTGTTGCTGCATCAGTTACAGGCTCTGCAACAGCATTTCCTGCATGCCGGAGGGTGGAACGAATGCCTCGACGCCGACGGCCTCGTCAGTCGCCGGGACATGCCTTCCACCACTCCGTATCACCTGATGACCTGCTATCGCGGATTGGCCGATTACCTGAGCTGACGCTGTTTGTGGCGAGGGGATTTATCCCCGGCGGGCTGCGAAGCAGCCCTAAAATCAGCCAACTCGGTGTCAGCTAGATTGAGGTGACTGCTTTTGGGGCTGCTTCGCAACCCAGCGGGGATAAATCCCCTCGCCACAGGGACATGCCGTCAGGCCTTGTTGCGCTCAATGGCAAACCCGGCCCAGGTCTGGCTCACCGGCATCAGTTCCAGGCTGTTGATGTTGATGTGCGCGGGCGTGTTGAGCACCCAGTAGATCGTTTCGGCAATGTCCTGCGGCTGGATCGGTTCGGCCCCGGCATAGGTCGCGTTGTAGCGCTCCTGGTCACCGCCGAAGCGCACCAGTGAGAACTCGCTCTCGCACAAGCCCGGCTCGATGTTGCTGACCCGCACACCGGTACCTTGCAGGTCGCAGCGCAGGTTCAGCGAGAACTGTTTGACGAACGCCTTGGTCGCGCCATACACGTGGCTACCCGGGTACGGGTAGTTGCCGGCGATGGAACCCAGGTTGATGATCCCCGCGCCGCGACCATGGGCAATCAGGCGTGGCAGCAGCAGGCGCGTGCTGTAGAGCAGCCCCTTGACGTTGGTATCGACCATCGTGTCCCAGTCATCGAGGTCGCACTTGGGCGCCGGATCGACCCCCAGGGCCAACCCGGCGTTGTTGATCAAGCCACGCAATGTGGCGAAGGACGGCGGCAGATTGGCGACTGCCTCCTCCATGGCCTTGCGGTCGCGCACATCCAATACCAGGCCATGGACTTCGGTCTGTTTCGACAGCTCGGCGCACAGGGCGTTGAGGCGCTCTTCACGGCGACCGGTCAGCACGAGTTTCCAGCCGGCCTCGGCAAAACGACGGGCACAGGCTTCGCCAAATCCGGACGTCGCCCCGGTGATAAACAGGGTATTGGACATCATGTTCTCCTTGATTGGGCTTTGAGGCAGCCTTTGAGTGGGATCGGCCCACAGCATGCCCGCCCCGACAGCGAGCGGCAACTCGCCCGCCATGGATGTTGGTCCAGGCCAGGCTGATCATAAAACGATCAAACGGCGACAGCCCTTGCAGGACAAGGGATGCAGCCTGTTGCCCGCAACTTATCCACAGGCACGTCCACAGTAATCGGGGGCAAGTGAAAACGCCGCAAGCCGCTGTGTATAAGGCTTTGCGAGGCATCGGAAAACTTTTTTCCCTTGACCCTGCATATGAGGTTGTGCAGAACGGATTCCCTGCTATAAGCCGAAGCCTGAAGGGACGATGGCTCGAAGCCAGCAACTACGGCCTTCAGAGCGGTCTTTCCAGAGTTTAGTCACAGACTTATCCACAGGCTTGCCCACAGATTTACAAGCCTGTTCCAGCGTTCATAAAAGGGTTGACAACCTCCACTCACGCTCGCCTGAAAACGCCTGATCAAAAAATGATCACCGCCCTACAAGCCACGAATTTAAAGGCTTGCAGCCAGCTACTCCCACGTTACCCACAGCCAGCTCCACAGCAAACGGGGACAAGTCAAAACCGTGACAAAACAACTGTTTGCGGCGACTTTATGTCGCGGTTTGCCAAGGGTTGTGGATTGTTGTCCACAATTCTTCCGCCACATCAATTTCCCCTGTGGGAGCGAGCCTGCTCGCGAAAGCGGTGGATCAGCCACAGAGATGCCGACCGTTCCATCTCTATCGCGAGCAGGCTCGCCCCCACAGGGGTGGTGGGGTTCTGAAGGCAATAAAAAACCGGCGATCACTCGCCGGCTTTTTTTTGCCGCATCCGCGTCAGTGTCCGCCCAGGTACGCGTTGCGCACCTCCTCGTTGGCGAGCAGCTCCTTGCCGGTGCCGGTCAGGCGGATTTCGCCGTTGACCATCACATAGGCCCGGTCCGACAACCTGAGGGCGTGGTTGGCGTTCTGTTCCACCAGGAAGATGGTCATCCCGGTGGACGCCAGTTCCCGCAGGGTGGCGAAGATCTGTTTCACCACGATCGGCGCCAACCCCAGGCTCGGCTCATCGAGCAGCAACAACTTCGGCCGGCTCATCAATGCCCGGGCAATGGCGAGCATTTGCTGCTCGCCACCGGACATGGTCATGGCCCGCTGGTTGCGTCGCTCCTTGAGCCGTGGGAACAGATCGAACATGCGCTGCATGTCTTCGCTGGCGTGCTTGTCACCGATAGGGATGGTGCCCATCAGCAGGTTCTCCTCGACGGTCATGTCGGGGAACACCCGCCGCCCTTCCGGCGACTGCGCGATGCCGTTGGACGCGATGTAGTGAGACGACTTGTGGGTGATGTCCACGCCCTGGTAGATGATCTGCCCGCTGGCCGCGCGCGGCTGGCCGAAGATCGACATCAGCAGCGTGGACTTGCCGGCACCGTTGGAGCCGATCAGGCTCACGGTCTCACCTTCGCCAATGTGCATCGAGACTTTCTTCAGGGCCTGGATCGGCCCGTAGAACACGTCCAGTTCCTTGAGTTCGAGGATCGGTCCACTCATACCAGTTCCTCTTCATCGGCACCCAGGTAGGCCGCGATCACCTTCGGATCGTTGCGAATCGCCTCCGGACCGCCCTCGGCGATGACGTTGCCGTGGTCCAGCACCACGATGTGGTCGGAAATGCTCATTACCATGCCCATGTCGTGTTCGATCAGCACCACGGTCAGATCGTGCTCGTCGCGCAGCAGCCGGATCATCGCGCTCAGCGCTTCGGTTTCCTGAGGATTGAGGCCGGCGGCCGGTTCGTCGAGGCAGATGATCTGAGGGCGGGTGCACATGGCCCGGGCAATTTCCAGGCGCCGTTGCTGACCATAGGAAAGCTCACCCGCCAGGCGGTTGGCACAGTCCACCAGGTCCACGACTTCGAGCCAGTAGAAGGCGTGGTCCAGCGCATCGCTTTCGGCCTTGCGGTAACCCTTGGTGTTGAGGATGCCCGCCAGCAGGCTGCGGTTGACCCACATATGCTGGGCCACCAGCAGGTTTTCCAGTACCGACATTTCCTTGAACAGGCGGATGTTCTGGAAAGTCCGCGCCAGGCCGGCACGGTTCACCAGGTGAGTGCCGCCGAACATCTTGTAGTACATCCGGCTGGCGAAGGATGCCGGTGACACGAAATCGGTCGGGCGAAACGCTTCGCCCAGCAGCTTGATAACGTTCGTCCGCTCGCCGCGCACGTTGAGTTCGATCTTGCCGCCCGTGGCCTTGTAGAACCCGGTCAGGCAGTTGAACACCGTGGTCTTGCCGGCACCGTTGGGACCGATCAGGGCAAAGATCGAATTGCGCTTGACCTGCAGACTGACGTCACTGAGGGCCTTGATGCCACCGAATTGCATCATCAGGTTTTCGACCTGGAGTACGACTTCACTCATGGCGCTGCCCTCCGTCATGCGCTATGGCACCTTTACGCGGCGTCACACCGGTACGGCTGATGCGGATCAAGCCGCGAGGTCGCCAGATCATCATCAACACCATCAGTACGCCGAACAGCAGCACACGATATTCGGAGAAGCTGCGCAGCAATTCCGGTGCCACGGTGAGCACGAATGCCGCGATCACCACGCCCACTGTCGAGCCCATGCCACCCAGTACCACGATCGCCAGGATCAGCGCCGACTCGAAGAAGGTGAACGACGAGGGGTTGACGAACCCCTGGTAGCTGGCGAAGAACACCCCGGCCAGGCCGGCCGTGGAAGCGCCAATGGTGAACGCCGAGAGCTTGACCAGCACATGGTTCAGGCCCATGGAGCGACAAGCGATCTCGTCTTCGCGCAGGGCTTCCCAGGCGCGCCCGACCGGCATGCGGGTCAGGCGATGCTTGACGTAGAGCACCAGCAACACAACGATGAACAACACGATGTAGATGAACAGGAATTTCAGGTTCGGGTTGTAGTCCATGCCGAAGAACTCATGGAAAGGCACCCCTCCATCCTTGGCCCTGCGCCCGAATTCCAGGCCGAAAAAGGTCGGCGATGGCACGGGCATGCCGTTCGGCCCGCCGGTGAACGACAGCCAGTTATTGAGCACCAGCCGGATGATTTCACCGAAGCCCAGGGTCACGATCGCCAGGTAGTCACCGTGCATTCGCAGCACGGGGAAACCCAATATACATCCCGCCATCGCGGCCGCAATCGCCGCCAGCGGCAGCACGGTCCAGAAACCCAGCCCCAGATATTGATACCCCAGCGCCAGGCCATAGGCACCGATGGCGTAGAACGCCACGTAACCCAGGTCGAGCAGGCCCGCCAGGCCGACCACGATGTTCAGGCCCAGGCCGAGCAGCACGTAGATCAGCCCGAGGATGACCACCGTGAGCACGTATTTGTTGGCGAAAAACGGAAAGACGATGGCAATCACGATCAGTGCCGGGATGATCCAGCGCAGCCGCGACTTGTAGTCCGGCGGCAGGACATGCACGCCGGAACCGGTACTTTCGAAACCCTGGAGAATCTTCAGGCCCTTGGGCGTTTGCAGGAACAGGCTCAAGACAAAACGCCCGATCATCACGATCCCCACCAGCCAGCCGACACGGGCCGGTTGCAGGTTGAAGCTGTAGCCGTCGAGCACCACGCCGACAATCGGCCCGAACACGATCAGCGAGATCAGACCCGCCAGGATCGCGTCGATAACGCTCTGTTTGATATCAATCGGTTTATTGGCAGCAGACATACTTATACCTTCGCCACGAGTGGGCGACCCAGCAGGCCTTGGGGACGGAAAATCAGGATCATCACCAGCAGCGAGAAACTGAACACGTCTTTGTAGTCGGAGTTGATCAGACCGGAGAACAGCGACTCGGAGATTCCGAGGATGATCCCGCCGAGCATCGCCCCAGGCAGGGAACCGATGCCACCGAGGACCGCCGCGGTGAACGCCTTGATGCCGATGATGAAACCGGCATAGAAGTCGAACGTGCCGTAGTTCATGGTGATCAGCACACCGGCCAGGGCCGCCATGGCCGCGCCGATGATGAACACATAGGAGATCACCCGGTCGGTGTTGATCCCCAGGATCGAAGCCATCTTGCGATCCTGCTGGGTGGCACGACACATGCGTCCCAGCTTGGTGTACTTGATGATGTAGGTCAGCAAGGCCATCCCGGCGAATGCGGCGATCAGGATGAAAATCTTGGTGTAGGTGAGCTGGACGAAGCCGGTGCCGATGTCGACGCGCATGGCGCCTTCAAGCAGTGTCGGCACACCCTGTTGGCGGGCGCCCTGACTGATCTGTGCATAGTTCTGCAGGATCAGCGAAATGCCGATGGCACTGATCAGCGGTGCCAGGCGGGTGGAGTTGCGCAGCGGTTTGTAGGCGACGCGTTCGATGACCCAGCCATATACTCCGGTAACCACGACCGTAAACACGAGGGTGCCGAGGATCATGAGCGGAAAGGATTCGATACCGAAATAAGCCAGCAAAGCCAGGCTGATTGCCGCGAGGTACGCGGAGATCATGTAAACCTCGCCGTGGGCGAAGTTGATCATGCCGATGATGCCATAGACCATTGTGTAGCCGATGGCGATCAGACCATAGACCGACCCGAGGGTCAGGCCGTTGATCAGTTGCTGCAGGAAAATACCATCCATAACGCAATCTCACGCATTTGAAAGACTGCACGCACACCGCAGCGACGGACCGGGGTTCAGCCGCCGAGGCTACGCGGTGGGCGCACAGCTTTCGGGAGAAAAAGGCAGGTACTGCATGGACGCGAGGAACTGCCCGGCACCCAGGGCGCCAGGCAGATCAACCGTTCATGTCACTTCTGTTTTTCCAGCTGATGGTATTTGCCGTCCTTGTCCCACTGGTAGACCACGTAGTCAGAGACTTTCAGGTCGCCTTTGGAATCCCATTCCTTCTTGCCCATAACGGTCTGGACCGGATTGGCCTTGAGCCACTTGGCCGCGTCTTCGCCCTTGTTATTCTTGGCGCCATTGAAAGCAGCAGCCAGGGTCTGGACGGAAGCGTAGGCATACAGGGTGTAGCCTTCCGGCTCGGTGCCCTTGGCACGGAATGCGTCTACCACCGACTTGCTGTCCGGCAGCAGGCGTGGGTCGGCGCCGAAGGTCATGTACACGCCATCGACGTATTGCGCGCCGCCGGCGGTGGTCACCAGTTCATCGGTCACAATGCCGTCATCGGACATGAACTTCACGTCCTTGAGGCCTTGCTCACGCAGCTGGCGAACCAGCGGGCCGGCTTCCGGGTGCAGACCACCGAAGTAGACCACGTCGGCACCGGCCGCACGGATCTTGGTGACCACGGCGCTGAAGTCTTTCTCGCCACGGGTCAGGCCTTCATACAACACCGGCTTCACACCACGCTTTTCCAGCTGTGCCTTGGTGGCATCCGCCAGGCCTTGGCCGTAGGTGTCCTTGTCGTGCAGGACCACGACTTTCTTGCCCTTGAGCACGTCGACGATGTAGTCGCCGGCCACAATACCCTGCTGGTCGTCACGGCCGCACATGCGGAACATCGCGCTCAAGCCGCGCTCAGTAACGGTGGGGTTGGTCGAGCCCGGGGTGACGGCCATGATGCCGGCTTCGTCATAGACCTCGGAGGCCGGGATGGTATTGGACGAGCAGAAGTGACCGACCACGGCGTTCACCTTGTCCTGGTCGACAAAGCGGTTGGCCACGGCCACGGCCTGCTTCGGCTCGCACGCATCGTCACCCTGCACCAGCACGATCTTCTCGCCGTTCACGCCGCCCTTGGCGTTGATTTCGTCCGCTGCCGCCTGCGCCCCTTTCATGTACTGCTCGCCGAATGCTGCGTTGGCGCCAGTCATGGGACCCGCTACACCGATCTTGAAGTCTGCATGGGCAAACGCGGAAACACCCATTGCCGCTGTAACGGCAAGGGCCAGAAAGCCTTTCTTGTAAAACGTCTGGGACATGAGGTGGTGCTCCAAGGTTTTTTTTAGTTGGCACTGCGACTTCACTGAAAAGCTCAGAGCAAGGGCCGTGCCATCGGTTTTTTATTCTTAAAAAAGTCGCTGCTTTATTGTTATTTCGACTGTTTCGGGCCCTTTTTCATAGGGCGTGCAACCGTCTAAACCGCACAAGGTGCAACCTGCCATCCAAATAAGTACAACCATCCATGAGCCATCATTGCAACCATCGTGCGAAACGGCGTGCAACCAGCCTGTAACAACCTGCGTCACCGAACTGCACACTGCCGGCGCACAACTGCTACAACCCGCACCATAACAGGCTAGACGCTACGCCGGAAAACGCCGGTTCCGGCAACACTTTTCAACACTCAAATGACGATCCGCAGGCACTGGCCCGCGTGATACAGCGAAAACCCCGCCTCATACAGGCAACTGCGCACGCCCGCCCCGGCCACTGGCTGCATCGGCGCAAAGGGAATCGGTAACGCTTTCGCGTCGCCATGGCACAGGTAATCGGCAAAGGCCTTGCCCACCACCGTGCCGGTGGTCACGCCCCTTCCGTTGTAACCGGTGACCGCCACCAATCCGGGCGCCGGCTCGAACAGGCGCATCAGATGGTCGGGAGTGAAGGCAATGCAGCCGGTCCAGGTGGACTCCCACTCCACCGACTTGAGGTAAGGGAAGTAGTGCTGCTGCACCCGGTCCGCCCAGGCCTTGAGGAACCAGGTGGGTTTGCGGTTGCCATTGCCCAGGCTGCCGAGCAACAGACGACCGTCCTTGTCGCGGCGAATGCTGCTCAATACCTGACGGGTATCCCACGACCCCTGGCCACCCGGCAGGATGCGTTGCGCCGCCTCGCCGGACAACGGGACGGACGCCACCTGGTAGTAATAGCCGGGGAAGAAATTGCGCCGCAGCTCAGTCCATTCGCCTTCGGTGTAGGCATTGGAGGCGATCACCACCTGCTCGGCCAGTACCGAACCCTGGGCCGTCTGTACCGACCAGCGCTGGCCCTGGCGTTCCAGACGGATCACGGGGGAATGGTCAAACAGTTGTCCGCCCAGGTCCGACGCTGCCTTGGCCAATCCGCTGACATAGGCCATCGGATTGAGCGTACCGGCGCGTCGATCCAGCAAGGCCGCGGCGATTTTCGACGTGCCCGTGGCGTCGACACAGGCCTGGCCGGTGAGCAGCTCCACCGGAGCGCCGCGGCGCTTCCATTGTTCTTCGCGGCTGCGCAGGTCCGCCTCGCCCCGGGCGTTATGGGCCATGTGCAGCGTGCCTTCGCGGCGCAACTGGCAATCGATGTGGTATTTGTCGACGAGGCTGAACACCAGCGCCGGTGCCGCGCCCAACATGCGGTTGAGCTGGCTGCCGACGGCTTCGCCGAAACCCGCCTCGATATCGTCCGGCGGGATCCACAAGCCCGCGTTCACCAGCCCGACATTGCGCCCCGACCCGCCGTGCCCGGTCCGATGGGCCTCCAGCACCGCGACGCGCTTGCCCTGCTCCAGCAAATGCACCGCCGCCGACAACCCGGTGAAGCCTGCGCCAATCACGCAGACGTCTACCGTGACCTCCCCCGTGAGCGCAATGTTTTCAGGCCTTTGCGGCGTCAGTTTTTCCCACAGACATTCTTCGCGTAACGGCATTGCCAGACTCCGGAAATGAAACCCAACCATCACACCATTTAATGTGGGAGCGAGCCTGCTCGCGATGGTGGACGTTCATTCAACACTGATGTCGACTGATCGACCGCTTTCGCGAGCAGGCTCGCTCCCACAGGGGGGATCTTCATGAATGTAAGATCCCTTCACTCAACCTCAGTCGAACGTAATCCCCTGGGCCAGCGGCAACTCCAGCGAGTAGTTCACGGTGTTGGTCTGGCGACGCATGTAGGCGCGCCACGAATCGGAGCCGGATTCACGACCGCCGCCGGTTTCTTTCTCACCACCGAAAGCGCCGCCGATTTCCGCGCCGCTCGGGCCGATGTTGACGTTGGCAATGCCACAGTCGCTGCCCACTGCGGACATGAACTGCTCGGCTTCACGCACGTCGGTGGTGAAGATGCAGGACGACAGGCCCTGGGGCACGGCGTTGTTCAGGTGCAGGGCCTCGGCGAAGTCCTTGTAGCCGACCACATACAGGATCGGTGCGAAGGTTTCGTGGCGAACCACGTCGCTCTGTTCCGGCATCTCGACGATGGCCGGCGATACGTAGTAGGCATTCGGGAACTGGTCTTCGAGCTGACGCTGGCCGCCGAATACGCGACCACCTTCGCTCAAGGCCTGTTCGAGGGCGTCCTGCATGTTATCGAAGCTGTGCTTGTCGATCAGCGGCCCGACCAGGTTGCCTTCCAGCGGATGGCCGATGCGTATTTTCGAATAGGCAGCCTTGAGACGGGTGACGATTTCTTCCTTCACCGATTCATGGGCAATCAGGCGACGCAGGGTGGTGCAACGCTGGCCGGCGGTACCGACGGCGCTGAACAGGATGGCACGCACGGCCATGTCCAAGTCGGCACTCGGCGCCAGGATCATCGCGTTGTTGCCACCCAGTTCGAGGATGCTGCGGGCAAAGCGCGCGGCGACTTTCGGCGCCACTTCCCGGCCCATGCGGGTGCTGCCGGTGGCACTGATCAATGCCACGCGCGGGTCATCCACCAGTGCTTCACCGGCATCGCGACCGCCGATAATCAGTTGGCACAGATACTCAGGCGCATCGCCGAAATTCTTCAATGCCCGCTCGAATAGCGCCTGGCACGCCAGGGCGGTGAGCGGGGTCTTTTCCGAAGGTTTCCAGATCACCGAATCGCCGCACACCAGGGCCAGCGTGGTGTTCCAGGCCCAGACCGCGACGGGGAAGTTGAACGCACTGATCACCCCGACCACGCCCAGCGGATGCCAGGTTTCACGCATGTGGTGGCCCGGACGCTCGGAGGCAATGGTCAGGCCGTACAGTTGACGGGACAGGCCGACGGCGAAATCGCAG